>NZ_BAAHBG010000017.1:0-141467 GCF_054776855.1 Spirosoma migulaei
GTACTGCCGATGGTACTGCTGTCACAAGCGGGAGAGTAGGAAGGTGCCACCTGAATGAAATAAGTAAAAGGCCTGTCCAAATGGACAGGCCTTTTTGCGTTTGCTCACTTTTAAATGAGTAGACATGAACAATTACCCCTTTTCTTTATCTTAGCTACTCTTAGTCAACTTAATAAACCAATGGCTATCTTCAAACTGCAAATTAACGGTCGGGCTTATCAGGCCGATGTAGAATCAGACACCCCCCTTTTGTGGGTTCTGCGTGATAATCTCGGATTAGTTGGTACCAAATATGGCTGTGGCATTGCACAGTGTGGTGCCTGCACCGTGCATCTGAATGGTGAAGCCACTCGTTCCTGCGTTTTGCCTGTATCGGCAGTTGGAAAATCTAAGGTAACAACAATTGAGGGTTTATCCGCGAATGGAACCCACCCTGTTCAACTTGCCTGGGACAAAATAGACGTGCCTCAATGCGGTTATTGCCAGGCTGGTCAGATTATGACGGCTGCTGCATTACTCAAGCGAAACCCAAAGCCTTCTCAATCTGAAATCGACGATACCATGACGGCTAACCTCTGCCGGTGCGGAACGTATCACCGGATTCGTGAGGCCGTAAAAGTAGCTTCTGAAATGACCACAACTCCGTCTACTCCTTCTAAAACGTCAAAAACGAAATAGCCATGCAGACGTTAGCCAATACGAACCGAAGGAATTTTCTGAAAATAGCTGCTCTTACCGGAGGTGGACTAGTATTAAATTTTAACTGGACTGATGCTGAAGCATTAACATCACCCGATACTATAGCAGCAATCGCTCCTGCGGGTGCAGACTTTAATAGTTATCTATCCATAAGTCCACAAGGAATAATAACCATTCTGTCGCCAAATCCTGAGGTTGGACAAGGTATTAAAACGGCCTTTCCAATTATAGTAGCTGAAGAATTAGACGCAGACTGGACAAAGGTAGTTGTGGAGCAAGCTCCCCTCGATACGAAGAAATTTGAACGGCAGGTTGCCGGAGGAAGTGGGTCCATCCCGCATTCATGGAAACGTCTTCGTGTTGCTGGAGCGACCGCTCGTCAGATGTTGCTCGAAGCGGCTGCCAAACGCTGGAGCGTACCCGTTTCTGAATGCACAACTGCCAAAGGAATTGTTTGGCACAAGACTAGTAATCGTCAGTTAGGTTACGGCGAACTGGCTACAGAAGCTGCTCAACTGCCTGTTCCTGCTGATGTTAAGCTTAAAGAGATTAAAGATTTTAAGCTGATTGGCACGACAGTAAAGAACGTTGATAACCCGAAAATCATCACGGGCAAGCCGTTGTTTGGACTCGATTTTTACCGGGATGGTATGTTGTTTGCCATGATACAACGCCCTGCTTTTGGCTATAAGTTGAAGTCTCTGAATGCGTCAGCAGCCAAAGCTATGCCAGGTATTATCGATGTGGTAACATTCGATAATAACGTGGCTGTTGTTGGGAAATCGACCTGGCAGGTAAAAAAGGCGAAAGATGCGCTGAAAATTGACTGGGAGAAAGCCGATGCGCTGGAAAGTACGGCCGACCATAACAAGGTATTCAAAGAGATGCTCGACGGTTCAAATGCAACTGTTCGACGGAAAGATGGCGATGTTGACACGGCTTTTAAGAATGCAGCAAAAGTTGTTAAAGCCGAATATCAATGCCCGTTCCTGCCGCATAATCCGTTGGAGCCCATGAACTTCTTTGCGCATGTAAGACCTGACGGTGTCGAATTGGTTGGACCTACGCAAACCCCTGAATTGGCGCGAAATGAGACGGCTAAACTACTCGGTATTTCTCCTGACAAAGTTTCTGTTCAGCTTACTCGTATGGGAGGAGGATTTGGTCGACGGCTCAAGGCCGACTATGTGATCGAAGCTGTGCAGGTATCAAAATTGGTCAATGCTCCGGTTAAGTTGATCTGGTCTCGCGAGGATGATATGACTGGTGGTAGCTATCGTCCGGCTGTTCGTTATCGCTTCGAAGCCGCCCTGGATGCGCAAGGGAATATGATTGGCTACAAACTGCGCGGTGCAAGTATCAATGCTGGCAACGCAACGCGGGAGGATAACTTCCCCTCAGGAGCAGTTGACAATCTATTAATAGACAGTGTTGACCACAAGTCACCCATCACAACGGGTCCTTGGCGCGCGCCCATTACTAACTTCCTCGCATTTGCTGAGCAGGCATTTATTGATGAAGTGGCGCAGGCGGCTGGTAAAGATCCTGTACAATTCCGGCTGGAGCTACTGGACAAAGCTAAACAGAAACCGGTTGGCGCTATTAAATACGATATTGATCGAATGAAAGGCGTTATCGAATTAGCTGCTGAAAAATCGGGATGGGGTAAAAAGAAAGGCGCTGACGGGAAACTGCTAGCACAGGGCTTTAGTGTTTACTTCTCACACCGATCTTATGTTGCACAGGTAGGTGAAGTCGTTATGCAGAAAGGTAAACCTGTAGTACAGAAAGTCTATTCCGCGGCCGATTGCGGTGTCGTTATCAATCAAAGCGGCTCTCAGCAGCAAGTTCGTGGGTGCATTGTTGATGGTATTGGCCACGCCATGTACGGCAGCATGACATTCAAAGATGGGGTTCCGCAACAGAAGAATTTCAACGAATATCGACTTATTCGACTGAATGAAATACCCGAAATAGAGGTGCATTTCGTTCAGAATGAACTAGAACCTACCGGTTTAGGCGAGCCGTCTTTACCACCAGCGGGTGCAGCTGTTGCTAATGCTATTTACAAAGCTACAGGCAAACGGTTACGGAGCCAGCCATTTATTGAGCAGGAAGAATTCAAAGGCGTCTCGTAATTTTCGTCCATTTTGTGCCAGAGTAGCGTATAGTATTGTCCCGGATTACCTTTGGATTTCGGCGTTTAAATGACAGAGCTTTAAGTTTAATATGCTTATTGTTAATGTTTAACCACTAACCCATATGTATGCACGTGTCATTCAATTTCCATTAAAGCCTGACAGTATATCTGAAGCAGTTGACTATTTCAGAACGTCAGTAGGACCAGCGCTAAAAGAACTTGAGGGTTTTAAAAATAGCCGTATGCTGACTAACCCATCTACTAATCAAGGATTGATGGTAACAATCTGGGAATCAGAAGCACATCGACAGGCCGCTGAAACGAGTGGTTTTCTGCAAGGTATCCTTAAAAAAATGGGAGATTATTTCGCGGGGCCACCTACAATTGACTATTATGAAGTGAATGTGCAGGTAGCGTAAGTCAGTTACTTTTCCAGTCATAACAAAGCCCAGATTTAAAAACCTGGGCTTTGTTATGACTGGAAAAGATGGTTTACTGCATAGCAACAATACGTTCGCTTTTCTTGATTGGCGCGGTCTGTAACGTTACCTCTTTAATAATGCTACCTTCGCGTGAACTTAATTCAATTTCATACGTCCCATCAGCCAAATCATTGACATCTAGTTTAACCGCATAGGTTAACTCTTTTTTGCTGATATTCTTCCTGAATAGAACTTCATGACTTTTGTTGCTAAGTGTAAGCACAACAGTGGATTCTGCATTTTTCTTTACCGCTACCCGAATTTGATTGGTAGATGTTACAAATGCACTGGCATCAAAAGACAGGGCCTTAGGCGTAGTAGGATTGGTTAACGTAGAGGCACTCATTAGAAGGGTAGCTGCTACTTTGCTCATTAGTGTAATCATGGCTGTATTGTGTTTAGTGTTTTAAAAAGTGGTTGTTTACTGTTCGTACAAAGTAGTCCAAAGGACGTGCCAACTAATTATAGTATTGATATTCAGTGAATTGTGTTCGTGTGCCTATTTTGGCAATGTCCGTAACTGGACAATCTTCGTTCACTTACGGACATAAGTTATTCGTGCGGCTTGAATCAGTTGCGTACTCAGTATAAGGTGCTGGAATCATAGGCTAATTAAAGAAAGGATAATGATGCGTTTTGGTCAAAACTCAATTCTGAAGGGAAGATGAGTCTGGTTTAGGAGCTATAGTTATCCACGGTGTTTACTAGTGTTGAATTCGCTTTGACCGAATTCTGAACAACGGTAAACCTGGACTGTTGTAGTTGACATAAAAAGGTCAATGATATGAGCAGGGCTTTTCTTAAAAACGAATCTGCAGACGATCCAGTCGTTATTCCCGCGCGCGCACCCTTACCAGTAGGGTCAACCAATTATGTTACACCACGTGGTATTGCACTACTACTAGCTGAACGGGATGATCTGGAACGAGAACACGCACAGGTGCAAACCAGTGAACGGGATGAAACAGAACGTACCCGAGAATTAGCGTTACTGAATGGTCGTCTTGGGGCAATCAACCAGCGCATTGCTACGGCCAAAGTTGTAGCTAAACATGATCAAGCGCAGGACTCAGTAATTCGGTTTGGGGCCACTGTTACCTTTCGTACTTATCAGGTAAAAAACACCCAGATAGAACGAAAGCTGACCATTGTAGGTGTTGATGAAGCCGATGCAACGAATGGTCGAATTGCGTTTACTGCTCCAGTAGCACGACTACTGTTAGGTAAACATGTAGGTGAACGGATTGTACTCAAGACACTTCAAGGTGAGAATACAATGGAAATTATTGCGATTTCCTATGACGACTGAACTACATCAGGATTAGAAAATAACATCGTTAGTAAATATCCGTAAGAATCTTCTTTACTGACAGTGATTATTTACTGTCCTAAACCGGCACCAAGACAGATTCTCACAAACCAGTTTCGTTATTTTGTTGGCTAGAGGTTTGGTGAAAAACTCTAGCCATTGAGCGGAAACAGACTACCGACAGTATGATTGTGCCGCACCTATAACCAACCGCTAACCTGAATTCGCTGATAATTGATAGACCTTTGACTCAGGCGGAGTATTTTTGCTCCGCCTGATTTGTGAAAATTAGTCGTAAGATTCTAAAAACAATTATGTCAATACCTACTCAACCCATTCGGGTACTTGTTGTCGGATGCGGCAATATGGGCGCTTCCCACGCCATCGCTTATAAAACTATCGGCGGATTCGACATTTGTGGCATTGTCTCTACTGGTAACAGTAAAGTCGTTTTAAATGAACGTCTGGGTGGTGGATACACCCTGTACGATGATTATGCAACAGCATTAAAGGCAACACAACCCGATGCTGTTTGTATTTCAACCTACCCCGACACGCACGAAGCATTTGCCGTTATGGCTTTTGAACAGGGGTGCCATGTGTTTATGGAAAAACCCATTGCCGATACGGTTGAGGGTGCAAAGCGAGTTATGGCTGCGGCCCAGAAAGCTGGGAAAAAATTAGCGGTAGGGTATATTTTACGGCACCACCCCTCCTGGGAAAAGTTTGTTGAAGTGGCTCAGAGCTTAGGTAAACCGCTGGTGATGCGGATGAATCTCAATCAGCAAAGTCACGGTACAATGTGGACCGTTCACCGGAATCTAATGAAAAGCCTGAGTCCGATTGTTGATTGTGGCGTCCATTACATTGATGTCATGTGCCAGATGACTCGCTCCAAACCTTTACAAGTCAACGCAATTGGTGCGCGGCTCACCAACGATATTCCCGCTGGAAATTATAATTACGGTCAGCTACAGATCCGGTTTGAAGACGGGTCGGTGGGTTGGTACGAAGCCGGTTGGGGGCCGATGATGAGCGAAACGGCCTTCTTTGTGAAAGACGTAATTGGACCGGATGGATGCGTATCCATTGTCGCGAAAAACGCAGGAGGGACCGGAAAATCGGATAACGTGGATTCGCACACAAAAACGGAATCATTACGGGTGCATAAAGCCGCTCTGGATGCAAACGATCAGTTTGTTGAATCGGATACATGGATCGATATGCAGGATGAACCTGATCATCAGGAACTGTGTAACCGGGAGCAACGCTATTTCCAGAAAGCTATTCTGGAAAACCTTGACCTGACAGACCACATGCAGGACGCCGTTAATAGCCTGCAAATTGCCTTCGCCTGCGATGAGTCTGTGCGAACCGGTCAACCGGTGCTTTTGTGATTAGTGAAATAGTGGAGTATATGTAGTGAGAGAAAGTTGGTAGAGCATCTTACTACGTTTACTCACTGCACATACTCCACTCACTCCACTATTTCACAACTTACACATATCTCTCCGTGATGTGTCGGGCACGCTCGTCTGTTTCAACCAACAATGGATGGCGTGGCTGGCTGAGTGCGGTTTCCAATTCATCAATAGTGTCTTTAAAAAGCAGATTTACCGGAATTTCGTGAGATTCCAGTTTACTTTTTATATACATCAATGAGGGACGAACCGTACCAGAAGCGGCCAGTTCATTATACTGCTGTTTGGCGGCTACAAACTCTTCATCACTATTTCCGAACGAGATGACACGCTCAGGTAATGGATTCGCTTTGCGGTTGGCTAATTGGCCATCTAATTCTGCTAGCAGGTATTTAAGATGAAAGGTATCCTTGCCCGTGCGAATGCGTTCCCGTAGTGACTGGCGAATAAGATACGTAAGTGAATTAGCCAGATTCAAACCAATTTCAGCCATTTGCTTGAAAATCAGTGAAGAAGGTGACATGCCCGGAATTGTATTTGGGTCGTGGAGTAAAACATCTCCCGCGGGTGTCAGGAAGCCGTCAATACGAGCATATACATTGATGCCAAGCCGAGAGAATACATCTGCAACGGCTAATTGTATTTTACGATTGTTCTCTAGGGTTGTGCCGACTGGAATTCGCTTTTTGGTTGTATTGAGTTTATACTTCGATTCGAAATCAAAACTCGTTACGTTATAAATTTCGGTTGGAGGCAAAGCAATTGCAATCTGGTCGTCGTCCTGAATAACCCCACACGAAAATTCCTGGCCACTAATAAATTCCTCAAATAGTACTTCATCTTCAGCGTTCAGCGATGCCAGCGTAATAGGGGCAGCACCTTGTTTTGTTAACGCGTCCAGTTTGGTAACAAAGTCTTTTGGATGCTTAATGACTTCACCCGTTTGTTCAATCACGACAGGAAAACTAATTCCTGAATCCAGGCTGACCATTTTCTGCGCTAGTTCGTGCTTGTCTGATGGTGATAAATCAGCCCATTCACTTAGCTTGCTCCAGCCGTCAGGCTGAATGCTCATTGTGAAGAAGCACTGCTCAACCGACCGACAAAATTGCGTAAGGTCCGCTTCGCGCACGATGGCAACGCCAATAGAGGAGCCCTGATGCGGAGCTTTTATAACGATCGGTAAACCAAGGTGCTCTGTGAGTGATTTGAAAAACTGGGCTTTGTCACTCTGTTCGTAAGCATCGCGGCTGATGGTAGCCGTTTTTTTCTGTTGACCGTTCGCCAGCGCAATCAGTTCGTTTTGCAGAATTTTATTGATACCCACCGCCGATCCGACAAGACCAGGCCCCGTGTAGGGCATTTTATGCCATTCTAACAACCCCTGAATGGCACCGTCTTCGCAATCAGGGCCGTGCATGGCCAGGAACGCCAGATCGAAATGATCGCGGAACTGCTCAGGCCGTAATTCGGGTAAAGTTGCATTGAGGACATCCGCAGCAAGCGACTCATCATAGACCGAGAAACCGGACTCATCCTGAGGCAAGGCTTCGCGCAGTGAAGGCGACTGTAGAAAGTCGGGAGTAACGAGCCTAAATCGCCCACGCCCATCGACAAATACCAGCACCGGCTCAAACAAGCCTTTATCCAAATTTGCTAACGCCGTGCGGCCACCCGCAAACGACACCTCGCGCTCCCGCGCCGGACCACCGAAGAAAATGCCTATTTTCACTGAATTGAGGGATATTAAGACTGCAAAGAAACAAAAAAACGCCTGAATCGGCGTTCTAATGTTTGAGAAGTACAGGCAAGGTTTACTTAACCTTTACAATGGTTGCTCCTGATGGCAAGGGGCTCGGCTATTTTTAGCGTGGCAACAATCTGTTCTTTGGATACAGTTGGAAAATCATCTAAAAGTCATCCACTGAAATGCCAAGTTCCAAATGATCAAATAAGGATTGAACCGGCACCCGTGTTCCCTTAAACACGGGTGTTCCCCCCATCACCTTTGGACTTATTGATATAACATCAGGTAACATACCCGATTCGCTTAAAACGCAGGCGTAATATTGATCGCTTCTACTTTATTAATCTCGGGCACCGCTTTCAGGATGGCTTCTTCCAGGCCTCCTTTAAACGTCATGGCCGACATAGGACATGAGCCACAAGACCCCATCAATTCGAGCCGTACAGTTTTATCCTCAGTCACTTCCAGTACCTTAACATTACCACCATCGGCAGCCAAGTAGGGTCGCATACTGTCGAGTGCCCGTTCGATTTTTGTAATTAGTTGGTCGTTGGTAACTACCGTTTCCATTGAATAATTGATTTACGGTAAATTTATACTTTCTACGTTGTTTATGCAACCTGTACGCGCTCAGTACGGTCAATGGTTGCGTTGCGAATAGCAACCTGCTGTGCCAGTGCTTCAGCTACTGATTTGAAGGCTTCGCTCGCAATGGGTTCGCCTATGCTTATGGCTGGCCTGCCGTCGTCGCCCGCTTCACGAATGCTCTGGATGAGGGGTATTTGACCCAGCATTGGCACATCAAACTGATCGGCCAGAAGCTGCCCACCGCCTTTGCCAAAAATATAATACTTATGGTCAGGAAGTTCGGCAGGGGTAAAGTAGGACATATTTTCGATAACACCCAGAACAGGCACATTAATCTGTGGCTGACGGAACATTGATAAACCCTTTGTTGCATCGGCCAGGGCCACTTTCTGAGGTGTAGTTACAATGATGGCTCCTGTTACGGGAACCGTCTGCACCAAAGTAAGATGAATATCACCCGTTCCTGGAGGTAAGTCAATAAGTAGGTAATCTAATTCGCCCCAATCTGCATCCGAAAAAAACTGCTGCAACGCTCGACCGGCCATTGTGCCACGCCAGATAATCGCCTGACCGGGTGCTACTAACAAGCCCATCGACAGCATTTTAATCCCAAATTGCTGAACCGGCTCCATTCGGGTTTGTCCATCTACCTGGAAGATACGCGGTTGGATGTTCTCTGCGCCAAACATAGTAGGCATGGATGGGCCGTAAATGTCAGCATCGATAATACCCACTTTGGCTCCCGATTTATGGAGTGCAATGGCCAGATTGGCGGTAACGGTAGATTTACCAACACCACCTTTACCCGACGAAACAGCAATAATATTTTTCACACCTGGCAGGGTAGGGGCATTGGCTCGTGTGGAGGTCACGTCCGAGGTCATATCAACGGTAACCTGAATACTGGCGCCAATCTGCGTATGAATAGCATCTTCGCAACGTTTGCGAATGACCTCTTTCAAGGGACAGGCGGGTGTTGTAAGCACGACAGTAAAGCGAACGGAGTCAATACCTAGCGTGATATCTTTCACCATATTAAGCGTAACCAGGTCACGCTTTAAATCGGGTTCTTCAACGGTACTCAGCGCCCGCAGAACGGCTTCTTTAGATAATCGGTAATCAGACATTCGGGAGATGGAAAATGAATAATGAATAATGTAAAATGTAAAATGGCTCCTGTAGGATGGCTGTTACTCAAACCACGCTACATTGTTCGGAATGGGTAGCCCCAATTATCCATTATTCATTGTACATCATGCATTTTTCTAAACGACGATGTACCTCCGCCAGTTCCGTCGAAACGTCGATACAAGGTGATAGTGTTTCTAATTCGGCTACTAAGTTGACCAAAAATTGCCGATGAGCCAGGCTATTATCAGTATAAAGTGGGCGATGTGCCAGCGATCTACTGATTTGCGCCCATTTCGTTACGAAACTGCGAAGCTCAGGATCAAATGCACTTTCGGCAAACTTCCCGAAAATATAGTCATGTGCCTGCTTGTTCGGGTGAATCAGGTCGGCTTCGTAAAAGCGATAGTCGCGTAGGTCATCCATCATGAACTCAAAAGCCGGGAAATAGGTAATCCAGTCATTCCAGACGGCCAATTCATGGGTTACTACACGGAGGATAGACTTACTGGCACTGTTGAGCGGTAACGTATCGCGTGTGTGCCGAACAGGACTTACGGTGAGCACCACTTTTAACTTCGCATTAACCTTATGCAGGGTTTTCAATAACCGCGTCAGATCATCACGGATGTGATCGATCTGGTATAGATATTTCTCAAATAGGGACCCTGGCAATTTGTGGCAGTTCGCGACAACCTTACCGGTTTGGATATGTCGGTATACCATTGCCGAACCAAGGGTAAGGAACAGGTAATCCGCCTTTCGTATAGCGTCAGCAGTTTGGCCTAAGCAAGCAGCTAATTTATCCCGAAGTTCGTTCTGGGTGGTGGCCCAGAGCGATGAATGAAAATCGTAGTGAAACCAAATCCCGTCCCGTTCACAGTAAAGATCCTCGTCGGGTGTGTTACCGCGCAGCGCCATCGTTAGCAGTTTCGCAATAGAAATTGGGTTGAATAGGGTACCGAACGGGTTGTTCAGCACCGTTAGTTTATTGTCGATTAATCGCTGCCCCATAACCTCGGCAAAACAAGAGCCAATCGTCACAATCTGGCTGTTTAAACCTATGCGGTAGGGGAGTGCTTCGGGCGAAAATTCTGTATGAAACTGCATAGTTTACTAACAAAAAAACGGGCTTTTTAGGTCCGTTTTTGAAGAAAAAATAAGGCAGTTAACTGATTGATTAGTAGGGGTAAATGTACTCCCTATACGTTCGAAAAAGGAGGCTTTTATATTGTGTTGATAAGGTAAACTTTAACAAAAAAAATCGACCAGCTTCGTTACTAAACGAACTGGTCGATTTGGTCTGAAATCGGGTAGCTTATTCAGCCGAAACGACTTCAAATTTCACTTTATGCTTCACATCTTTATGCAGGTCAATTGACGCTTCGTAGGTGCCAAGAACCTTCACATCTTCTACCGTAATTTTCTTCCGGTCGATGTCGAATCCTTTTGCACGGAGCGCATCAGCAACCTGTGTGTTGGTCACACGGCCAAAGATTTTGCCGCTATCACCTGCTTTTGCTGGAATCGTGAGCGTCATATCGCCGATACCATCTGCAATAGCCTGCGCATCGTTTTTCAGTTTTTCAGCTTTGTGAGCTGCCTGACGAATGTTTTCGGCAACGATCTTCTTGTTAGAATCGGTAGCCATTACTGCAAATCCCTGAGGAATCAGGTAATTGCGACCGTAACCGGGCTTCACCGCAACGGTGTCGTTCTTATAGCCCAGGCCGGCAATATCTGTTTTTAAAATGATATTCATTTGTGAGAGTCGGTAAGTCGATAAGTTAGTAAGCCAGTAAGTGATTGATGGGTCAGCCACTTATTGACTTATTGACTTAATGACTGATTAACTTATTTCAGTGAATCGCCTACGTAAGGCAGGATGGCTAAATGACGAGCGCGTTTGACGGCCTGGGCCACTTTGCGCTGGTTTTTAAGGGTCGTTCCGGTTAGCCGACGGGGCAGAATTTTACCCTGTTCGTTCAGCAGTTTCAACAGGAAGTTGCCGTCCTTATAGTCGATGTATTTGATACCGGCTTTCTTGAAGCGGTCGTATTTCTTGCGGTTCTCGGTTTTCGAGACAGATTCGTTTTGTAAGCTCATGATTACTTGGCCTCCCCGGCGTTTTCGGTTTGTTTTTTCTTACCCACTAAGCCATTGCGCTTACGGTCGTTGTAGGCAACAGCGTGCTTGTCAAGCGAAACCGTCAGGTGACGGATGATCCGCTCGTCACGGAGATACTCAGTGTTGAGCTTCTCGATGATCGTGCCGGGGGCCTTAAACTCGAAGAGTTGGTAGTAACCCGTGTTCTTGTGCTGAATCGGATAAGCCAGTTTACGCAGGCCCATGTTGTCTTCGTGAACAAGCTCCGCACCATTATCGGTTAGCACTTTACGGAACTTGTCAACGGTGTCCTTCATCTGAATATCAGATAAAACGGGAGTTAAAATGAACACCGTTTCGTAGTTATTGAGAAACATTTTTTTTGAATTGGTTTGAAATTAGGGCGCAAAGGTACGAAAAAAGGAGAAAGGAGAAAAGGGACGAAGGAGAAAAGGTAAAAAACTTTCAACCCCTTGTCTTTACCCTCTCGTCCTTCCTCCCTTTCCTCCTTTTATCCTTCTTTTCTTACTTTATCGTAAACTCGCCTTCTCCAATCCGGAAACCTTCGCAGTAGATTTCAATGGCATACTTGCCTTCATTGAATCGTTGGCCACCCCGTCCATAAAAGTAATCGACCCGCTGGCGGGTATTATCGAAGTTAAAGCGCTGCATGGCGGTGTAAATCATGCCCTGGCCATTATAGGTAAACTCGCCTGATCCGGTAGCCATATCAGACACAACCGCTCCATTGGGGTCCAGAATCCGCATGTAGAGTACTTTTTCATCCTGCTTAGCCAGGCCATTAGGGGCGAGCAAGACAGACACATGGATCTTATCCAGTTTTTTTGCTTTGTAAACGCCACCATCGCTTTCTTTGCCTTTGGCGTTGACCGAGTTGACCGTCACGGCTTCAGCTCGAAGCGCAGCGGCTATGGTGACTTTCTCCTCGAGTTCCTTATTTTTGGTGGAAACCGCCACTACTGAATCGCTGAGTGTTTGCCGCTCGGCCTTTAGACCACTGTTTTCCTGATTGAGAGATTCATTTTGTTGCGCCAGAACCCCATTTTCTTCTTTTAGGCGGGCAATTTCCTGATCTTTCTGGGCCAACAGTACCTGATAATTCCGAATCTTCTGGTCATATTTCTTACTATCGAACGAGCCGACATTCTTCAATTCTCGCTTGTCAACTTCCAACTGAGCTTTCACTTTCATCAGTGAGTCGATATTTCCTCCTAACTGTTGAATTTCGGCGATTTTGGCATCAAGCTGTGCCGAAATAGAGTCGAGCTTTGTTTTGGCAATCAGTACCTCTTCCGTTTTGGCTGCAATTGTTGCGTCTTTTGTTTTATTGTCCTGCCGTTCCTGATAATAGAAATATAGAAGGAGTACATTAAGCGCTGCCAGTATTAATAAGGCAGCCAATAAGTAGCTGCGACTGTTGTTATTGGATTGAGGTCGAGGTTCCATTGGTGTCATAAATTACGATAATGGGTTAATCATTGAGTCGTTAGCAAAACAACGTAGCAAATAGAATATTGTGCGTTCGTGATGTTTCCCATGATTTTTGGCCAAAAACTACGGGTTTCCGCTTAGTTCTCAAACCTATCTTTGCACAATAATACTAAACGGTTGCTTAAGACCACTATATTGGAAAGGATGATTGCTGAAACGATTCGCCAGATTGAGCGTTCATTAAATGGAAAGGCAAAATTAATTGCCGTAACCAAAACAAAACCCGTCGAGCTTCTACGTGAGGCTTATAACGCAGGGTGTCGGCGATTTGGCGAGAATAAAGTGCAGGAAATGGCTGATAAACAGCCACAACTGCCCGATGATGTGCAGTGGCATTTAATTGGGCATTTGCAGAGTAACAAGGTCAAATACATTGCCCCTTTTGTAGCCCTGATCCATTCGGTGGATAGTTTGAAGTTGTTGCAGGAGATCAACAAACAGGCTGCCAAGCACAATCGAGTCATTGATTGCCTATTGCAGATTTATATTGCCGATGAAGAAACCAAGTTCGGGCTTTCGCCAGCAGAGGCTGAACTAGTGCTCAATGCACCGGAATTGAACGATATGCATAATATACGTCTTATTGGTTTAATGGGGCTGGCTACCAATACGGATGATGAAGCGCAGGTTCGGCAGGAGTTTCGGGGGTTGAAACAACTCTTTGATAAACTAGCTCAACTTCGGCATCCTCAGATTCAGTTTCAGGAACTGTCTATGGGAATGAGTGGTGATTATCACATTGCCCTTGAAGAAGGCAGCACGATGGTTCGGGTAGGGAGCGCTATTTTTGGAAGCCGATCTTAATTTTTTGTCATGCTGACGAAGGAAGCATCTTCGGCTGAGGCCATATATATACCAGCTACCGAAGATGCTTCCTTCGTCAGCATGACAAAAATTAGATATGAAATTCTTTATTCAGGCAGGGGCAGTTCTGGGATTATTGGGCGTTGCCATAGGCGCGTTTGGGGCACATGCATTACGGGCCATGCTCGAATCATCAGGGCGGACTGCCACATTTGAAACAGCCGTTAAGTACCAGTTTTATCATGCGCTGGCTCTGTTGCTGGTGGGCTTATTAATGCACACCGTTGGGAGTAATGCCACAACTGTTAAATTGCTTAACTGGTCGGGTTATTCGATGTTAGGTGGCGTGATTGTTTTCTCTGGCTCACTATATATTTTATGTTTCACCGGTGTTACCTGGCTTGGCGCGATTACGCCATTGGGTGGCCTGGGTATGATTGCAGGCTGGGCACTGCTGTTGTGGGCATTTTTATAAGGAGGAAGGAGTAAAGGGACGAGGGAGAGAAAAGGTATTCGCCTTTCTCCCCCTCGTCCCTTTACTCCTTCCTCCCTTTTGTGTAACTTTGTTGTCTGATTCTAAGAATAATGCAAACCAGTATACAGGCTGAAACCGCTCGTCGGCGAACGTTCGCCATCATAAGTCACCCGGATGCCGGGAAAACAACGCTGACTGAAAAACTCCTCCTGTTTGGTGGAGCTATTCAAACGGCCGGGGCTGTTAAATCGAATAAGATTAAGAAATCGGCAACGTCCGATTTTATGGAAATCGAGAAGCAACGGGGAATTTCCGTAGCTACCTCGGTTATGACATTCGAGTACGACAATCTGAAGATTAATATCCTCGATACACCCGGTCACAAGGATTTTGCGGAAGATACCTACCGGACGCTTACAGCCGTTGATAGCGTAATTCTGGTTATCGACTGTGTGAAGGGGGTAGAGGAACAGACTGAGCGACTGATGGAAGTGTGCCGCATGCGCGATTCGCCGGTTATTATTTTCATCAACAAACTTGACCGCGAAGGGCGTAATCCATTCGACTTGCTCGATGAGCTGGAAGAGAAATTGAACATCCGGGTACGACCAATGACCTGGCCTGTTAACATGGGTTCAGACTTTAAGGGAGTATATAGCCTCATCGAGAAAAAGTTATATTTCTTTAAGGTTAATAAAACCAAAGTCGAAGAAGATGTACTGGCCATTGACCTGGCCGATGATCTGCTCGATCAAAAAGTAGGCGCTCGTGATGCCGCTCAACTTCGCGAAGATGTTGAACTGATTGATGGCGTATACGATTCGTTTGATCGGCAAGCCTATTTAGATGGGAAATTAGCTCCCGTATTTTTCGGCTCGGCGGTGAATAATTTTGGTGTAAAGGAGTTGCTTGAAGGATTCTGCGACATCTCGCCAGAACCCATTGCCCGCCCAACTGATAAGCGGGAAGTATTTCCTGATGAGAAAAGTTTTAGCGGCTTTGTTTTTAAAATTCACGCGAACCTTGATCCCCGCCACCGCGACCGGATTGCCTTCCTGCGGATTTGCTCAGGGGTGTTCGAACGGAATAAGTTTTATCACCATACCCGTCTGGATAAGAACGTACGTTTTGCTAGCCCATTCAGCTTTATGGCCGATAGTAAGAGCGTTGTTGAAGAAGGTTTTCCGGGTGATGTGGTTGGCTTATATGATACCGGTACGTTCAAAATTGGGGATACGCTAACGGAAGGAGAGGACTTGCAGTTCCAGGGTATTCCGAGCTTCTCACCCGAAATCTTCAAGGAGCTTGTCAACCTCGATCCAATGAAATCGAAACAGCTTGACAAGGGTATTCAACAGTTGACCGATGAGGGGGTGGCGCAATTATTTACACTCGAGCTGGGTAATCGGAAAATCGTTGGTACGGTGGGCGAGCTTCAGTTTGAGGTAATTCAGTACCGGCTTGAAAATGAATATGGTGCCAAATGCCGTTGGGTGCCGCTGAACTATACTAAGGCTTGTTGGATAACGGCCGAAAATCCAGTGAAACTCGCTGAGTTCATTCGGTTGAAAGGAAACCAGATTGCCTACGACAAAGACCAGAACCCTGTATTTCTGGCCGAATCGGACTGGATGCTCCGTATGAACCAGCAGAACAATCCTGACATTCAGTTTCACCTCACCTCTGAATTTAAAGTGGCTGTCTAGAGCGTCCGCTTACATAAATTCTTCATTTCAAAAAAACTCATTGCGAGTGAGTGGGTTAGTAGGTGTATTACTCACGTTAAAAAACGAACGATACGCATGACACACTCACTCGCAACCCTTGCTTTGGCTTTGTTACTTGGCGGAACTGCCGTAGCACAAGAAAAGCAGCCCAAACGCTCTTCGCGGGCAAAGTCAGCTTCTGGTACTGTTTCACCAACTGATGCTGCACGCTCAAATCCATCGGCGGCTAATACACATGATGGAACTAATGGTGCTTCTACCGGAGCCGGAACTGGCCTGACAAATGACCAGGCTCAGGCGTCGCAAAACCCGACAAATGGACCAACTAAACTAGATGCGTCCAGTAGTGTCCGGACGGGGGCTACTTCAGTAAAGGGTAAAAAAAGAATTCCCAAAACCAATAATTAGCCACCAATTAAGGAGCAACTGGAAGGTGTGTTTTAATAAAACTTTAATAACATTCTGGAAATGGAGTGGTTCTAAAAGCACAGTTAAACCACTAAAACCAGATAGACTAATGAAAAAACTAATGATTGCTGCCGTTGCGGTGCTGCTGATGTCAAGTGTTGCTTTCGCACAGGATGACATGAAAAAGGATCAGAAGAAAATGAAGCATGATGCCAAAGCGATGAAGCATGACGCTAAAAAGTCAGGTAACGACATGATGGCTGACTCGGCTAAAAGCATGAAAAAGAATGCCAAAATGATGAAAAAGCAATCAAGTTAGCATCTAGACTGTTCCTTGTATATAAAAAGCCTCTTGCACTCAGGAGGCTTTTTCCGTACGTAGAAACGAGAGTGAATTACGAGATAAGACCGTCAATGATGGGGCTAAATTCCATTTTATTATAAGTAGTTAGATGCCAGGTTGGCTATTTTTTAACTGTATCCTAACTTTTTAGAAGGAAGTTAGTTCACAGTAGTAACTACACAGAGTTTCACTTAACTATCAATTATTATGAAAAATCTAATGGTTGTCGCTGCTGCTTACTTATTCTCTAGTGCTTCATTTGCTCAGGATAAGCCAAAGAAGGAAGTTAAAATGGAAATGAAAGAAATGAAACACGATGCTAAAGTGGCAAAGAAGGAAGCTAAAATGGAAGGCGATCACATGAAAGCGGATGCTGCCAAAGACTTGAAACATGATGCTAAAATGATGAAAAAAGACGCAAAAAAGCTGCCAAACAGATAGATAATTACTTAATGTAGAAAAAAGGCTTAGTACTAGACATCTCCAGCTCGCGTTGGTCAGCAGTAACACGAGCGGGTCTGGGGCTTGTGGTCCATCTTGACGGCAAACCGCCAGGAACATATAGACCCGCTCACCCAACAGAAACGAATGACTCACCACCCGCCCTCGCAAGGCCCGTTTGAGCAGACTGCCATCACTCTTACCTGCCTGACTAATAGCGGCTTTGTAATCGTCTTTGGGTAGGCGAATAATAAACCTGAACTCTATTGTTTCCAAAAAAGCGAACCAGTCCTGCCCAATATACTCCCGGTCTGCCAACAAACACATGCCGTGCAAAGGGTAGAGTTTGGCTGCCATTTGCAATAGGCATTTGCGTTCCTGTTGGCTGGAATGACCCGCTCCAGCGGCCCGGTTTTTTGCCCAGATCAACCCAACAAAGTGGCAAACTCACGCCCCGACAGAACAGGCTCAACACCAGTAGTTGAATTTGCATCTGTCCAAAGGCCCAAGTGCTCCCGTCCAGCGTTAGCTATAAGCTCATTGAGCGGCCATCCCATCGGCGTATATAATTGATAAGCCAAATCATCAGCCACTTCCACAGATGCCTTTTATCCACTGATTCGGCAAAGCAACGAGTTAATCGGCGGTAATGAGAATCAGCCGGGCCATCGGAGCCATAGGGTTTGGACGTTACCCGCCAAACAGCCAACATGATTCTTAATTTTATTGAGATTGACAGTCTCCTTTAAGAGTATGCCACAAGCCACAATAACTAGCTTTTTGACCAACACTAGACGCAGAAGTGGGTCAAGTTGCTTACTTTTGTCCAAAGCGAGGCATAGAGTTTAGGTAAGTTCTTCACACAACAAACCAACAACTCAGTCTCGCTTTTTCCTATTTAAATCCCCTTATGCCCAGCACTGAGTAGCTAGGATTTGATATTTACCCACATCCATGAGAACCAGGCAGTTCTGGCTTTCTTTACCTCGCTAAGTTTCATTATTGATGGTCTGGCTATCATGCGAATTTACGCCCGGATTTTTCTTGGCCCTTACCAGAAGTCGATGTACCAAATGGCCTATCGGTCTTATTGAAATCAAAGGGCAGTAAGCAGTTACCTACCAACAAAATGGATCAGTTTGAAATTGGCTCAAACGGAATCAGGGACTTGATCCCGTTTACAGAAGCCTGGAAGAACTATCAATTAGCTGGTTCAATTTTAACCTGTTCGTCAAGAGGGTACGCGGTTTCGGCTACCTTCTCCGAACGGTAGGGGATAGGTAAGGTTATCCAGAACTTAGTCCCTTTTCCTACAACGGATTCAACTTTAATATTGCCTTTGTGCAGTTCGATGATACGCTTGGTGAGGGCCAGGCCAATACCGTGGCCCTTAACCGTCATGGTTGTTTCGGAACGGTAGAAGGGTTCGAAAATATGTGGTAAATCAGATTCCGGAATCCCATAGCCCTGATCTGTAAAGGTGAGTTGCACATACCCACTCTCAAACGAAATTCTGACTGATACACTCTCGTCTGGTGAATATTTACAACCATTCTCCATCAGATTCTGAAACGCCGTCTGAAGGAGTGATTCCTCACCATTGATCACCAGCTCTTCTTCCTGATTGGGCAAATTATCAAAATCAATGTCAATCTGATACTCTGGCTTGGTGTGCGTAATCTGGCTCTGGGCCTGCCATAATAACTCATCAATTCGTAGGGGTTGATGGTTGAGCATGACAGCGTCGGAACTGGCTCGAGCCAGCTCAAGAAGACCATTGACGAGCCGGATCATACTTTTTACTTCGTCCAGAAGAGCGTCGAAGGCAGATTCATACTCATCCGTTGAGCGAGCCAGCAAGCGGGTAACTTCAATCTGGCCCATCATAACGGTCAACGGAGTACGTAACTCATGGGAAGCGTGGGAAACGAAGCTCTTTTGCAATACAAATGCTTCTTCCAGCCGACTTAGAAGATCATTAAATGTGCGCGCTAAATCGGCCAGTTCGTCCCGTTGCCGTCCCACACGTAACCGCTCGTGGATGTTCTTGGCGGATATGGCATTTACCTGACCAATCAATTCGGCTACGGGCCTAAGCGCATCTGTGGCAAACAAATACCCTGCAATGCCAACGATGACGAGGCTCAATAGCCAGCCAGAAAACAGAATCTCTCGGAGCCTATCGAGCTTACTTAACCCATACCGGTCATTACCAGACGCCACAATTATCAGCGATTCTCCCCGCGAGTTGAGGTGTCGAACGCCAACGGCTTCCAAATCGCCCAGGCGACTGTATTGGGGCTGATGAAGGGTGATTTTACTGAGAAAGTTTGGTGTAACCGGGAAATGCGGCCGTTGATTACCCTGATTGTATAAAACGATACCCTTGGCATTATAAACCGTAACCTGTTCATTAACTAGAATGGGCAGGTCGGCCTGGGGGACTTCGCCTACATCTTCTCGAAGCCGTACTGTTGTAAATGCTTTTTCTTCGAGTCGCTGTTCAAACTCCTGCTGCCTGAACTGGTCATACAGGTAATAAACGGAAACCGTAAAGAGCAGCATGATCGAAGCGACCAGCAACACAAACAGCAGTGTTAAGCGAGTACGGATATTCATAGAAAAAGGAGTAAAGGGAGGAGAGGGAGAATGGAGGAAAGGAAAAAGAGAAGATCAACTGCATATCCCCTTTTCCTTTTCCCTTTCCTCCATTCTCCCTTTACTCCTCTTTTAACATATACCCCATCCCAATCACGGTGTGAATGAGTTTTTTGGGGAAATCTTTGTCAATTTTTTTTCGAAGGAAATTTACGTATACATCAATTACATTGGTTCCCGTATCGAAGTGAATATCCCAAACCTTCTCCGCAATGTCGACGCGTGACACAACGCGGCCCCGGTTGCGCATAAGGTATTCAAGTAAACCAAATTCTTTGGCTGTCAGCTCGATTCGTTTATCGCTTCGACGAGCTATTTTTTCATTAAGATCCAGTTCAAGGTCGGCTACTTTTAATACGTTAGCCTGCATACCGGCTTCGCTACTTCGTTTGGTAAGGGCGCGTAGCCGAGCCATCAGCTCCCGAAATTCGAACGGTTTAACTAAATAATCATCGGCACCCGCTTCAAAACCAGTTAGCTTATCATCAACGGAGCCCATGGCCGTCAGCATAAGTACAGGGGTTCGGTTCTTCTCCTGTCGAATAGCCTGTACCACATCGAAACCGTTCATCTTAGGCAGGTTTATGTCCATAATAATCACATCATAGAGATTATTAAGAGCCATTGTTCGCCCAACTTGACCGTCGAAAGCCACATCTACTTCGCAGGATTGTTCTTCCAGCCCTTTCCGTACAAACGAGGCTAATTTGGGCTCGTCCTCCACCACCAGAATTTTCATATCGGCAACATACATAGCTCTTGTCTGATTTAAAAACGGCAGAATAAATTAAAAGTTTTTAATCTCAGTTAAGCCTTCTGGACGTTGTACCAAATGGGCTCAACTACTTGATGGCTCAAGGTCGACCGATGGCATTAAAAGGGATTGAAAACAGCATTAAAAGAGCGTTAAAGCAAGTTGCTAACTTGGTGAGGGCCAAAAAAATAAAACAAAAAAGCCGCTCCGAAAATCGGGGCGGCTTTCCGCTTCTATCCACACCATTTCAAGATCGACAACCGGGCGGCCGCCGGATCTTGATGTTCAACCTTCCCTTTGTAAAGGATTGTTATGCGAAACTACGCAATTTCTTTCACACAGCACAAAAAAGCAATTTTTATTTGGGCTGGAGTATACTGCAAATGTTAAAATTTATTTCATTAAAAACGAAAATCATCGGCTAAAATTACCTAACGTATATAAAAACGGCTAAATCTTAATTATCATCTAATTTCTGCCGGTAAAAGGCATAGAAAATTAGCGGGAAAATGAACAAGGTTAGCAAGGTCGCCGTGATTAATCCACCAATAACAACGATGGCTAATGGCTTGGCCGTTTCGGAGCCTATACCGTGCGAAACGGCTGCTGGAATTAGACCAATGCCTGCCATCATGGCTGTCATCACTACAGGTCGAATACGCGAGATAACCCCTTCCCGGATAGCGTCGTTGAGCAGTAAACTGTTACGCAGGTTCTTCTTAAAAACCGAGATCAAAATTACACCATTTTGAATACAAATTCCAAACAGGGCGATGAATCCGATACCTGCCGAGATGCTGAAGTTAACATGGGTAATCAACAAGGCCGCAATGCCACCAATAATAGCGAATGGTACGTTGAACAGCACAAGACCCGCATCTTTAACGTTGCCAAACAAGACAAACAGAATAAAGAAAATAGCCAGTAAACTAATGGGTACTACCTGGGCTAAACGAGCCGTAGCCCGCTGCTGGTTCTCAAAATCACCTGCCCACTTAACCGTATAGCCAGATGGCAGTTTTACGTGTTCGAGCACCTTCTGTTGGGCTTCGGCAACAGCACTCCCCATATCACGGCCCCGAACGGAGAACTTTACGGCTCCATAACGCTGGCTGGCTTCACGGAAAATCAGTACTGGGCCCATTTGGGTGTACACATTCGCGATTTCCTTAATCGGAATCATGCTTCCAGTTTCTGTTGGAACCATTAACTGGCTGATTTGTTGTTCGTTAGATCGAAAGGGTTGGTCGTAACGAATTCGTAGATCGAACTTCCGTTCGCCTTCATAAATCTGCGTGGCGGCTTTACCACCAATGGCCATTTCAATTACGGCTTCTGCATCTGCTTTATTGACGCCGTATAAAGCTAGTTTTCGTTCATCTAATTCGATCCTCATTTCGGGTTGGCCCGTAGTACGAATAACACCCAAGTCTTCAATACCCTGTACGGTGGCTAATTGCTTCTGAATCTCCCCCGCTTTAGTCTCCAGAACCGTTTGATCAGGGCCGTATATTTTAACGGCAATAGAGCCTTTTACCCCTGAAACAGCCTCTTCAACGTTATCCATAATGGGTTGTGAAAAGTTGAAGTTCACGCCAGGAAAAACGGCTAGTTTTTCCTGCATCTTATCAATTAACTCCTCCTTGGTGAGTTTACTTTTCCAATCGTCCTGTGGGTAAATGTCCACCAGGAATTCGATATTGTAGAAGCCAGTCGGGTCAGTGCCATCATTCGGTCGCCCTGTCTGAGAAATAACCCCTTTCACTTCGGGAAACTGATCGAAAATATGACGCATTTGTACGGTTTGCTTTACCGATTCAGGTAACGAAATACTCATGGGCATCGTGGCCCGTACATAGATTGACCCTTCGTTCAATTCGGGTAAAAACTCCGTGCCCAATAAGCTAAATCCTGATAATCCAACAGCCACAATAATTGCCGTAACGAGCAAGCTCATTTTTTTGTGAGCGAACGTAAAGCCAAATGCCTGGGTAGCGTATTTGGTCACGACGTTAACGAACGGATTGTGTTTCTCGCGGACATTCTTCTTGAGCAGAATACTGGCCAACACGGGTACAAGTGTCAATGTGAAAATTAACGCGCCAAGCAGCGCAAACCCCAATGTCCAGGCTAAGGGTGAAAACATTTTACCTTCTACTTTCTGGAACGAGAATATAGGGACCAAACAAGTGATGATAATTAGTTTGGAGAAGAAAATAGCCTTGCCCATTTCCGTTCCCGTTTTTCGAAGAATTCCCAATTTGGCCAGCTTATTGAATTTCGCCATCCCTTCTTTATGAGCCATCTCATCGAGTGTCACGAAAATTCCCTCCACCATCACCACCGCGCCATCGACAATGATACCGAAGTCAATAGCACCCATTGATAGCAGGTTAGCCGACATGCCCTTAAGTCGCAGACAGATAAAGGCAAACAGTAAGGCTAGCGGGATAACAATAGATACGGTGACCGTGGTACGCCAGTCGGCCATAAAAATAAAGACAATGACCGTTACGAAAATAATGCCTTCGATCAGGTTGTGCGTGACCGTATGCGTTGCGAAATTAATGAGCGTTTCGCGGTTGTAGAACGTGTTGATCTGAACATCAGACGGTAAGATGTTGTTGTTCAGATCGTTGATTTTGTCTTTTACCCGTTCAATTACTTCGCTGGGATTTTCTCCCTTACGCATCACGACGATACACTCGACAACATCATCTTTTCGATCCCGACCAGCTTGTCCAAGTCGGGGTAAGGCCGATTCGGAAACCTGCGCTACGTTGCGCACCATAATGGGAGTGCCCTTAATGTTCCTGATCGTAATATTCTGAATATCCTGTTGATTTCGTAGTAAGCCAATGCCGCGAACTACATAAGCCTCAGAGTTTTTCTCAATAACATCACCCCCTACGTTCACATTGGAGTTGGCTACCGCCTGGTACAACTGAAGTGGAGTGATATTATAGTCCATCAATCGGCGAGGATCTACCGAAATCTCATAGGTTTTGACTTCGCCCCCGAAACTAACAACATCAGCTACGCCCGGTACACTTTTCAACTGGCGGTCAATCACCCAATCCTGAATGGTTTTCAGTTCGCGGGCTGTACGGGTTGGAGATTGAAGCGTATATCGGAAAATCTCACCAGTCGGCCCATAAGGAGGCTGTACATCGGGTCGTATGCCTTCGGGTAGTTCGACTCCACTTAGCAGGTTATTAACCTGCTGGCGGGCAAAAGCATCATCTACACCATCATCAAACAGAACTTTTATAACTGACAGGCCAAACAGGGACGTCGAACGAATATCGGTTCGTTTTTGAACGGAGTTCAGGCCAATCTCAATGGGAATAGTGACAAATTTTTCAACTTCCTCCGCCGATCGACCTGGCCATTGGGTGATGAGCGTAATTTGTGTATTGGTAACATCAGGAAAGGCTTCTATGGGTGTATTCTGATAACTTATGACACCCGCTACAACAGATAGTGCTGTCAGGAAAAAAATGAAAAACTTGTTCTTAAGCGAGAAAGACAAGATACTCTTTATGAACTTATTCATGCCGGTGGCGGAACTGCGCAGATAATGGTACAGCGGCAAAAGTCCTTTTTGCGACTTAAATTAGGCTTAATCTGTTGTTAAAAGTGGGTTAAAACATGGGGCCATGAATAGGATTAATTTTATACGACCCACCCGCAATTGTATAATCATTCCAACGGGCATAAATGTGACCTTTGTTGGGTAAATTCTGTTATCCTAAAAACGAACTCAGAACAATTAAACGAATGGAAACCTTAAAATTCAAAACCAATATTAAATGTGGCGGCTGCATCGCTGCGGTTACTCCCTTTTTAAACGAAGCGGTTGGCGAAGGACACTGGCAGGTTGATACGCAAGCTCCTGATAAAATACTGACTGCCGAGGCCAGCAATGCCG
The DNA here is from genome assembly GCF_054776855.1 of Spirosoma migulaei. Lineage (NCBI taxonomy): Bacteria > Pseudomonadati > Bacteroidota > Cytophagia > Cytophagales > Cytophagaceae > Spirosoma > Spirosoma migulaei. The sequence continues at coordinate 24,674 of NZ_BAAHBG010000017.1, forward strand.
CAGTTGTTAAGCAGGCAATTGAAAAAGCGGGCTATAAAGCAGAGCCGCTGAACTAACAGCCAGCTATAACCATGACAACCAACCCAATTAAGACAAGCCCAGGAAACGACATAGTCAGGAACGCTGAAATTCGGAAAACCTTTCCGGTACTGGAAATGAGCTGTGCCGCCTGTGCGGTCAGCGTCGAATCAATTCTGAAAAGTACGCCAGGGGTTAGCGATGCGGGGGTAAACTACGCCAATCAATCTGCCTGGGTACAGTTCGATCCAAAGGCCGTTACCGTGGTTGACCTGCAAAACGCGGTTCGTGCTATTGGATATGATATCGTTATCGAGTCGGAAGACCCGACCCAGGCCGATCCACAGCTGGTGCAGGCAGAAGCTCAGCAACGACACTATAAACAGCTAAAGCAACGGACAATCTGGGCTTTGGTTCTGTCGCTGCCAATTGTTGTGATCGGTATGTTTTTCATGGATCAGCCCAACGGTGTGAAGTGGACTTCTTACGCCAATTACCTGATAATGTTCCTGTCGGCAGCCGTAGTGTTTGGCTTAGGACGTTCATTTTTTGTCAATGCCTGGAAGCAGGCTCTTCATGCACGCGCAAACATGGACACGTTAGTGGCGCTCAGCACGGGTATTGCGTTTTTGTTCAGTGCATTCAATACGGTTTATCCTGAATTCTGGCATCACCGTGGCCAGCACCCGCATGTGTATTTTGAAGCGGCCTCGGTAGTGGTTGCCTTTATTTTGTTGGGAAAAGTACTTGAGGAACGGGCTAAATCAACGACTTCTTCAGCCATCAAAAAACTGATGGGTTTGCAACCCAAAACGGTTCGTTTAGTTGAGGGTGATACCGAACGGGAGGTGCCAATTTCGTCAGTGCAGGTTGGTCAGCTACTGGTCGTTCGCCCTGGTGAGAAAATTCCGGTTGATGGTCGGGTTGAGTTGGGGCAGTCGTATGTCGATGAAAGTATGATAAGCGGAGAGCCTCTGCCGGTTGAAAAACTGGCAGGTACAACCGTTTTTGCCGGAACGATTAACCAGAAAGGGAGTTTCCGGTTTCGGGCCGAAAAAGTAGGTGCCGACACGCTCCTGGCGCAAATCATTCGCATGGTGCAGGATGCCCAAGGGAGCAAGGCCCCCGTGCAACAGCTGGTTGATCGGATTGCAGGCATCTTCGTTCCGGTAGTTCTTGGCATTGCGCTCTTGACATTTGTGGTCTGGATGGTATTTGGACAGTACCTGGCTCCTGAAGCCGATCCGTTTACAACGGCCCTGCTGACCTCTGTAACGGTACTGGTCATCGCCTGTCCCTGTGCATTGGGATTGGCAACACCAACCGCTATTATGGTGGGTATTGGCAAGGGAGCTGAACATAATATCCTGATTAAAGATGCCGAGAGCCTCGAAGTCGCCCATCGGGTAAATGCCCTTATCTTAGATAAAACGGGTACCATTACTGAGGGTAAACCCGTCGTAACCGATTTATATTGGACAGCTTCTGAAGATGAACTTCCTGTGCTTCAGCGCGTATTATATACGTTGGAATCACTGTCGGAGCATCCACTCGCGGAGGCTGTCACACTGAAGCTGACCGATACGAAATCAGTACTAGTAGATTCTTTTGAAAGTGTAACGGGGCGAGGTGTGAAGGCCCACTACCAAAGTGAAACGTATTTTGTTGGTAATCAGAGTCTGCTGGAAGAGAACCAAATTGAATTGTCTGAAACACAAATTCAACAGGCTTCTAAACTACAGAGCCAGGTTAAAACGGTTGTGTTTTTTGCAAAGCGTAGCGTTGATGAGAAGCAAGCAGAAGTGTTAGCCACAATTGCAATAGCCGATCCTATTAAGCCTGGTTCGAAGAAGGCGATTGATACCTTACAAAGTCGGGGTATTGACGTATATATGTTGACGGGCGATAATGCCCAAACGGCCGCTTCTATAGCGAAGCAGGTAGGAGTGGACCACTATAATGCCAACATGATGCCTGCCGATAAAGCCAGTTTTGTGAACGAGTTACAAACTACAGGAAAGATAGTCGCCATGGTTGGTGATGGCATTAACGACTCGCAGGCAATGGCTCAGGCCGATGTAAGTATTGCCATGGGTAAAGGTTCAGACATTGCGATGGACGTAGCCCGTATGACGCTGATTACATCCGATTTGAACAGTATACCTAAAGCCCTGCAATTGTCGAAACAAACCGTCCGGGTTATTCGGCAGAATTTGTTCTGGGCTTTTATCTACAATATTATCGGTATTCCTATTGCTGCTGGCCTACTGTATCCTTCGTTTGGATTCTTATTAAATCCGATGATAGCCGGAGCCGCTATGGCATTGAGTTCGGTATCAGTTGTAAGTAATAGCCTGCGGCTGCGGGGTATGAAACTCTGATTTTAGATTAACCTTGTAAAGAAAAAAGGTAATTGTTAAGGTAGCCCACTTGAAGCCACCATTTAGAACGCAACTAGTGTAGCCAGGTTATAGGCATAGCCTGTCAGGGCAGTTATTCGACAATATGAGGCATAACCCTACCTGACTTAATTATTTCTCTATTAAACTTATTTACTTCAAAATTATTATTCATCCTTAAAACTTTTTCAGGAACTTTCCTGTCTATTTTTTCTTGAACTATTTCTGGGACTGGAGCACTGTTAAGCACTTCTAAATGGTAATTTGTGATATTCTTTAGAGCAATTTTTAAATTATATTTATTTTCAACAGTTGAACATTTACAATCGTCATTTAAAGGAGAGTTTAAGAAAGTCTCAATAGGTATTGTTTTGGATATTTTATAGCCTTTAACTCTTACATTAATCTCATTTCCAATAAATGTTGTAAAAGACTCAATTCTCTGGCAGTCATTGCCATCTTCTTTTTTTCCATCGCAAGTCTTCTGATTTTTTGACGTAGCCCTTACATTAATACTAGTTGTATTAATGGATTCCCCAACAATACCAATAGGTGTTTCATTTAAATACACAATGCCACCCGAAATTGGTTGAATAGCGGATTCATCAAATGCTGTAATTTTGAATTTTTTGCCATCATTCTCAAAGGTAGATAAGAGGTATAATGCTTCTTTTGTAATTGGTTTTTGAATTTTTTTTGTAAATATTAAGAATTTATTTTCTGATATTTCAGTGACACCGCCAATTATCTTTATTTTTCCTGTTTTGTTTTCAAGACTTTTAAAGTCTGAAGCTTTCCACTCAAATTGTGTATCACCCTGAGAGTTATTCTCTTTACTGCCCATTTTTTTTAAAACTTCATTAGTTGAGTCATCAATAAAAAATAAATCAACTTTCCCTTTATACCCTCTATAATCCCAGAAAATTATGATTGGTTGATCAGTGAAACAGGTATCAGCCGTTGGTGCTTTAATAATTAATTTTGGTTTAGGTATAAGGTAAAAATATACCAAAGTACTCATAATGGCTATTATTATTCCTAACATTAAAACCCCCAAACGTGCTTGTCTTGACATGTAAGTGTATTCAATTAAATGGATGCATGAATTATTTACATTAATAAATTCTAATTTTGGGTTTAATCAAGTCCAGTTTAAATTAGGATCAGGATTAGGGCATTTAGTTATTAACTTACAATTCATAGCTGCTAAATAAAAGTTTTCATCTACCTTGTTAGTTGATTGTTTTTTTGAGAATTTGTTGAAAACCCAATCCAAGGGTTTTCCAAGACCTTCTAAAGCATCTTCAATAAAGGATTTTCTAATCTGTTTCGAAAATCTTTTGATGAAAATTACATCTTTTATGTAAGTAGGGATTGTGCCCGTAAACTTTTCGCCAGATACAATTTCGTCGCTAAAGTTAGGGCTCATTTTCCAGAATCTAGATTCAAAAACTTGCGGAATAAGCCATATTCGTTCAATATTAAGCCTAATATAACTGATCTCAAAGAGTTCAACGTCCTTGGCATAATTTGTTAGGTCTTCCATCATCTCATCAAAAGGGTTCTTTAATAGGACTGAAGTGATTGAATCATGTGTAAATGATTTTTTTTGCCACTTCTCCTCCTGATTGAGCTCATCAAAATCAACATAGAAAGTAGCAAAGCAAGAACCTGCACTTTTTAAATCGGCATTTAACGATAAGAATTCACTAAATTTGCCTTTCCATTTAGACCACAAAGAGCTGTATGATAATATATTGTCAGCTATTTGTGTGTCAATAAATTCTTCTATTTCGATCTTAAACCCTTCATTAATCCATTTTCTTTGAGTTTCTTCTATAGCTGAAATCAGTTTTGGCATGAACTCTTGTTTCCAGATTTTGTCATCTTTGTTCTCGCTATATGCTTTATTGTAGGCTGTCAATTGGTCATATAGTTCATTTCGTATAGGTTTATAAAATTCCTCATACTTCTTTTTTAGATTATCAGGCATACATTCCCCTACCTTTTTTCCACCTTCTTTGTCTTTAGCTAATATTGCTTTATTGAATAGTAAGCTATAATTTTCCCACATCAAACTATCATGAATCTCAAATATTTTGCGCGTTGGTATTTGGTGGATTAATCTTGAAAAATCAGAGGTTCTATTCAAAGTACCAATAGTTGCTGCGGGGTTTATTAAATCGGCAATGTGCTTTTTGTCATATACTTCAAATGGAGTTGGCCCAATCAGATGACTTAAAAAAGTGTCATCTGATTGGTAAATGGTTTCTAAAATACAAGCGATTAAGGTTCTGTCAATTTCTTCCATTTGAGCTGAATTTTAGTAGTGTTTATTGTACTAGTTATCAAACTTAGCATTAGGAGAGGGGTTAGGGGTTTTTCCAACTTTTCTATTTATAAACCCAATTAATTGCATGCCTTCACAGCTAAATCCTGAGCCTGTGTCTTGGGCTTTAAAATCATGAGTCTCTTCATTTTTCTTGTAAGAACCCCCTAAGTTAAAAGGCCCCCATCCTACATTACCACCAGCATTAATAGATTTTTTTAATGAACTACTTTCCCACGAAGACTTGTCAAATTCTACAACCAAATCTTTTACGAAAATAGCGTGCGTCGAATAGGCGATAAAGTTGCCAATTGGAGGATTACCTCCATCTGACAATTGACAACTACCAAACTGCCAAGTTCCAGGCTCTAAGTTCCATCCTCCGCATGAAAATAATTCTGAGCCAAACCAGGGCCTAAGGATTTTAACCATGGCAATTTTAAAAGACATTTTATAGGTTGATGATTGAAAAGATTGGTTTTCTTTCTCGTTTTGAACACCCGCATTTGCCCCAAATCTCCACAATCCTAAATTAAGACTAGCGCTACCACCCCAGGCATTTGAGCTTTTGCTCGAATGCGTTTCACATTCAGATTCATGGAAATTAAAAGCGGGCCAATCTGGGTTATTAACAAAACTAGAAGGGTATAAAAAACTAGGGCAAAATTTCTGACCTGTTGTTGGATCTAAATTATTTGAAGCTATATTAAAGATATCTTTTAAATGAGAAAACCAAATAGACATACTTCGATTAGTAACTTGGGAAATATATGTTTCCATATCATTTACTGTTGATTTATATCCATTAGCCTCCCACTCATCGTTTGCACTATTTACATTAGCTAATAGAATTGGACCATTTAACATGAAATTTAAGACTGCTTCTGAATTTGCAGCAGTCAATGCCGATATTCTAGCATTATTGTACAGATATAATGCGTCGTTATAGGCTTTTTCGTATTGATTATAGAGTTGTTTAACCGGCCCATACTCAATACGATAGCTTTTCTTTGTATCATCTACTAAATCCGGAACCTCTATCGTTTTAGACAGAAGGTTTCTGAATTTTTCTATCTTTATTCTTTCTGATTCAGTCGGTTCAAGGTTTGATATTTTGGCGAATTGTAGTATGTTTTCATATATTTTGGATAACCTTTCTTGACTATTTCTGTCAAGAGTCTGACCTTGATCTGTTTTATAAATAGCAGTTGGATCTGGTACTAAGTCTATGAACATCGAAAAAAGGGCAGCATTTTTAATTAAACTTCTTGTTTCTTCACCAGTTGATCCTGACAAGCCTTTTGTTAGAAAATTAAAATCTTCGCTTGTGAATGGAATTCCTGGCGTACACCATGAAATGAAATTATTGATATTCGCTTGCGTGTTTTCATCTCCACCTGTAATTATTTCATTTAATTTACCTAATGTTCCTTTCATTAGGTTTTCTGTATCAAAAAGTGCCATAATTGTAATTAGTTAGGGGTTTATAAAATTTAGATATCAATAGTGCATCATTTGCACTTTATACCGACTATCACCAGCCAACGATTCGTATTTGGCTGTAAATGTTTCAAATAATTCATCTTGCGTAAAGCCACCGTCTGGGTTAATAATAGATAGATAGATTTTTGATGGCGTACTTTCGCCATCTATACCTATAATTATACGCGCATGTCTGAGAAAATTTATTGAATCAGGGGTTTCATCATCAATGACTAGTAATGGCCCATAATTCTGCAATAATTGTAAGATGCTCTCTGGTGTTTCACACCTAGGCCAATTAAATTTCATGCCGGTTGCGGTTGCAAAATCTTCATTTCTATCTGGCATTAATGATAAATTATTGTCAAATAAATATCGAAAATCACAACCAAGGTTATCTATTGCAGTTTCAATCGAATATGATACTTGATCTCGCCAAGAAACCATCATCGTTCCAACTGCTGCCCAGCATGTACTGTCTGAGGGTTGTGCTATTTCTGGCATTTCACCAGCTATAGTAAAGTACATTGTTTCTGCCATAGTTTAGAATTATTAAGTTAAGTTTTAGGTTAAATCCACTCTAAATCGGCACTATAAATACACCTTTTTTTATAATGCCTATAAAAATGCAAGGTCACTAAACTAAAACAGTTTAATGCTTAAAGTGAAGTAGTTCAATTTAATTTGTATATTATTTATTGAATAGTGTAAAATAACATATGTATTAAATGATTTCCTATATTAATTTAGCGAAATGAGTTAACGGTAGTTATAGCCCAGACAAGCGTATAACGTATAGGTGATTAACCGCATTTAAGAGCCTGTTTGGGGATCAACAGAAGCACTGGCAGCGCTAGCAGTGATATCTGTTTAGCGATTATCAATGTGAAAATGAGGGCGCTTTCCAGTTGCAGAATCGAGAATTAATTTGTGCCAAAGCCTATTTCTCTCTTCAATGGGGAGGGTATGTGCTGATCTTAAGCCACTTTTCAACTAATTATTTGTTCAAGATACATTACAAGCTTTTTCCTAAGTGGCTGAATGCTTGGTTTTTAAGGCTAAGCGGTGATCGCTATTTGACCGCTTTTTAAGTTTAGGTTGGGGTTTCTCCCGTCATACAAAGAGCTGTTGACGAGCTTTATCTGAATGTATCTGGCGATTACACCCTAAACAATCAAAGTGGTTTCTAATACACTACTTATTTAGGGAATTGGTCAGTTCGATTGCTCTTCCTAAATCAACGCAGAGCTTGGTGCTACTAGTCAAACGCGGTGTAGTAAAAGCACTACTACTTGGGTAAAATGGTTTCCATCGAAACCTCTACTATTACCAGAATTCGCTTTTTACTTTGACTGGTTACTTTTAGTCGGCATCAGATCATCTTATAGCTGAACTAAATATAATTTCCTAATACACCCCTTTGTTTCGAGACCATAAAAAAGCTTATTAACGAAAATGCCCTACCAGAATCTGGTAGGGCATTTTTTGTGAATCTATTAGTGTAAATAGTTGGCAATATGCCGGATCTATTTGGCAGAAACTGTTCCACGAAGTGCACGTGGAATTTCGATGCTAGCTACTGGGTTTGACGCCTGCTCAAGCACTTCAACGTTTTTTACCGAGATCTGACCAACCCGAACAGATTTGCCCAGTTCAAGGCCCGATACATCTACATCAATGAAATCAGGAATGTTTTCGACATTACCTTTCACGCGCAGTTTCCGAACGCGCGTTACCAGTTTACCACCTTTTTGTACGCCTGGAGCTGTACCAATCAACCGAACAGGAACAGCAATTTTAACAGGCTTTTTATCCGTCACCAGCAGGAAGTCGGCGTGCATAAGCACGTCACTAACTGGATGGAATTGGGTTTCCTGAAGAATAGCCCGGTACTCAGCGCCTTCAATATTAAGCGCTACTTCAAAAATATTGGGCGTGTAAACTAAGTCGCGGAATAGAATCGCTGGCGCATAAAAATGCACCTGCTCATTACCACCGTATAACACACACGGAACATTGCCCTCGGCCCGAATCGCTTGTGATTCCGTGCGGCCGAGATTCGCTCGTTGATACCCTACAATCTCGATTTTTTTCATGACAAAAATTATTTAGTGAATAAATGATTGACTGATTGAGTGATTGAATAGTCTTGCGTCAGCTATTCAATCACTCAATCACTCAATCAGTCAATATTTTATAAACAGTGAACTAATAGATTCATGGTCTCGAATACGGCCAATGGCTTTGGCAAATAACTCCGCCACCGACAATACTCTGATTTTTTCGTTGGTCTGCTTTAAAGGCAGGGTGTCAGATACTACCAACTCATCCAACACAGAATTCGCAATGTTTTCGTGCGCTTTACCCGACATGATTGGGTGCGTACAAACGGCGCGTACGGATTGAGCGCCTTTGTCCATAATAATTTGGGCCGCTTTCGCCATGGTGCCCCCCGTGTCAATCAAATCATCGACCAGCACGACGTTGGCGCCTTCAACATCGCCAATGACTTGCATAGAGGCAATTTCATTGGCTCGTTTACGGTGCTTATCACACAGCACGATATCGGCATTGAAGTGTTTCGCGAACACGCGGGCTCGGTTGGCACCCCCTACATCCGGTGAGGCAATTACCAGATTATCTAAATTCAGGCTTTTGATATAGGGTACGAAAACCGACGTACCTTCCAGGTGGTCGACTGGAAAGTCGAAAAAGCCCTGAATTTGTCCGGCGTGCAAGTCAAGCGTCATCAGACGATCAGCTTTCGAAGCGGCCAGCATGTTCGCTACTAATTTAGCGGCAATCGACACGCGGGGTTTGTCTTTCCGGTCCTGCCGGGCGTACCCGAAATAAGGAATGACAACCGTAACGTAGTGGGCTGATGCTCGACGGGCGGCATCGACCATCAGCAACAGTTCCAGCAGATTATCGGCGGGTGGGGGAGTGGACTGAATCAAAAACACATCACAACCCCGTACGGACTCCTCAAAACTAGGCGACATTTCACCATCGCTAAACCGTCGGCAAGTATACCCGCCTAAGTCTTTTCCGTAATAATGTGCAATTTTTTCAGCTAAGTAAGTAGACTGACTCCCCGAAAAAATCTTAACTGGATTAAACGATGCCATTGTGTGCCAGACAAATTTCCCGCAAAGGTACGGAAAAAATGGGCAGAATGGGAGAAGGGGTTGAAGTTTCTTTACTGAGGGAGATTGATGAAGGTCTTATACCGTGTAATTCTCATAGTCAACCTCCTCTGGGCGCGCGACAGCAATAGTTTGAACGCCATCAAATTTTGGGTGAATGTTAACCGCATCCCGAAACCGCTGGTCGATGATAATAGCTATCTTCCTGTTAGAAAGTAAAATGGCTTTTAGGTGCCAGTAATCTTTATCCAAACGCAGACATTTCTGCTCAAGCTTTTTAGGAAAGCTTAGGGCTTTCAACTGTTCATTGGAGATCATGACAATGCGTTCGTCTTTTGTTAGACGAGCAATGATACTCAGAATACTTTGCCCGTAATTACCTCGATTGCTATCGTGGTATTCTTTTAGTAGTTTTTGTGAAAGCACTAAGTGCCCTTCACTATAGAGCCACTGGATGAGTTTTTCGTACTGTGGGTCGGCAGGATTTTTGAAATTCTTAGCGACGTTATTATCAACAAATAAATCTTTTATCATCCGATGGCGTGCATTGCAATATCCATTACGTCCATTTCATAAGTATCGAAAAAGCCCTGCGGTGCGCCTTTTACAGCTCCTTTTGTAGTAAACTCTACGTCATGTACGGTACTTTTTATTCCGTCATTTTCAAAGTAAAGTACACATACATCTTCCGGTTTCAATTCGCCGGTAACTAATAAAAGACGAATGCGATTGAGTAGATATTCACTGTGTGTTTCTACGATGTACTGCTTTTTCGTTTGATTTATTTTATTGGCTAAATAATTACCGAATTGCGCTTGAATTTTAGGGTGAAGATGGATTTCAGGTTGGGAAATAGCAAGGCACGAGTATTGGGATAATTGTAAATCAGCCACAATGATTGGTAAAAATTGACTTACTCCGAAACCAACATCGGTTAATGAAGCAAAGCTGGCATTTTTATTAATCTTAACATTCAGATCAAAACGCCCCCCTTTCAATTTACTAGTTTGAAGAGCGTTTAGAAGCTCTAAATCTTGAAGTGATTCAACCAACATATCGAACTCTTGAGAATTAGCTTCTTCCCATTCCACGATCTGGTCAATGTAGCCAGACCCTTCAGTGGATACCCTGCCTGGTTTTGGTTTTTGGTAATATGTTCTTAAAGGAGCTTCTCTAAAAGCGCCAATATAATTAAAGCTGGCACCCACAAATTTTTGATAGTATTCATTGTTTAGAAGCTCATTAATGTCTCCTTTCCAATTATACCCATATCTAAGTTCTTCTAAAGATTCATATTTATAATTCTCAGTATTATAAATACCGTCCTTGGGGATTGTTAAAAGCGATGTTTGTAAACTATAACTTTCTTTTCCTAAATCATGAATTTCGACAGAATTACCTACTAAGTCACTTAGGGAAATATGGTCAAGCGTTGGTAATGAATTGTTTGGGTTAATTTTCCACTCTGTCTTGGTATATCTTTTGTCTTCTCCACCTATAAAAGGATTAAATCCGTTGTTGTCATAATCCCAAGTAGTGTTTAGATTGATATTGATATTTTTTTTTGTTGATCCCCACTGAACCATCTCCTCAAAGCTTCCCATATTCACATACTTCCCATTGGGTGAGAGATAAAATGGAAACTGTTCCGTCTGTAACACCGCCAAAATCGCATTGATCAATGAACTCTTGCCACTGCTATTCGCACCTGTTAGCAACGTAATCGGCGCGAATTTTACGTCGAGTTCTTCGAAGCACTTGAAGTTTTTGAGCGAGAGTGAGTCAATCAGCATGGGTTTTTGTCTGCAAAGTCAATTATGTAATCGGTAATATACGGGCGAGAAGGGATTTTTGTCAATCGTAATTAGTGCGCTTGTCAAAGATGATGATTAAGCCGCAAACGCCAGTGCCTCGCGTATATCATCGGCTTCTAAGTATGGGTAGGCTTCTAAAATTTTCGCTGTCGAATACCCGACCGAAACAAGACCCAAGATAGTTCCGACTGTAACCCGCATCCCGCGGATGCAAGGCTTGCCTCCCATAACCTCTGGGTCTAATGTAATACGCGTGAATTGGTGCATGCTTGTTGCTGATTATACTATAAACCTATCGCCGAAAGTTAGCCATTTTCGGGGATTTTCGGCGTAAACGCTATCTTTGCGGTATCAGTAACTGATTATGACAGAGCAGAAAATTTCCCCGGCTACTACTTTACAAGACATTATCGCCCACGCCAAAGAATATGGCTTCGTATTCCCATCCTCCGAAATCTACGATGGCCTACAGGCTGTGTATGACTATGGGCAGAATGGCGTTGAACTCAAAAATAACCTCAAAACGCTGTGGTGGAAGGCCATGACGCAACTCCACGACAATGTTGTGGGCATTGATGCGTCGATCTTCATGCACCCACTGACGTGGAAAGCGTCGGGTCACGTGGATTCGTTCAACGATCCGATGATCGACAACAAGGATTCCAAGAAACGCTACCGTGCCGACCAACTCCTGGAATTGAAAGCCGAAGACTATGCCAACGCGGGCAACGAAGCTAAAAGTACCGCCCTGTTGCAGGAAATGGGTCGTTTGCTCGGCGAAAACGATCTCGAAGGGGTACGGAATTTAATCATTGCCGAAGGCATTAAAGATCCTGTTTCCGGTACGGATAACTGGACCGAAGTGCGTCAGTTTAACCTGATGTTTTCGACGCAAGTTGGTTCGTTAGCTGAAGACGCTAGCCTGATTTACCTGCGTCCCGAAACGGCACAGGGGATTTTCGTTAACTTCCTGAATGTGCAGAAAACGGGCCGGATGAAGATTCCGTTTGGAATTGCTCAGATCGGGAAAGCATTCCGGAACGAGATCGTTGCCCGTCAGTTTACGTTCCGGATGCGCGAGTTTGAGCAGATGGAAATGCAGTTTTTTGTTCGCCCCGGCACCGAAATGAAGTGGTACGAAACCTGGCGTGATGCCCGGATGAAGTTCCATCAGGCGGTTGGTTTACCCGCCGAAAAACTCAAATTCCACATCCACGAGAAACTGGCTCACTACGCCAATGCCGCTGTGGATATCGAGTATCAATTTCCGTTTGGCTTTCGCGAAATGGAAGGTATTCACTCCCGCACCGATTTCGATCTGAAAGCCCATCAGGAACTGAGCCGTAAAAAACAGCAGTACTTCGACAACGACATCGACGAAGCAACGGGTAAGCCGTACGGTAACTACATTCCTTATGTAGTTGAAACATCTGTAGGGGCCGACCGTTTGTTTCTGGCCGTATTCTGCAATGCCTTTACGAAAGAAACAGTAGGTGAGGGCGATCAACAGAAAGAGCGCACATACTTGAAACTGCACCCCGCCCTGGCTCCTGTGAAAGCCGCTGTGTTCCCACTGGTTCGTAAAGATGGTTTGCCCGAAAAAGCAGAGGAAATCGTGAAGAGCCTCCGTTCGGAGTTCCGGGTGGTGTATGAAGAGCGGGATGCTATTGGTAAGCGCTACACCCGGCAGGATTTAATTGGTACACCCTTCTGTATTGCGGTCGATTACCAAACGCTGGAAGACGATACCGTGACAATTCGTTACCGCGACACAACCGAGCAAATTCGCATTCCGGTCAGTGAACTGAAAGCCAAAATTGGGCAAGAGGTTTCGATGGAACGGGTTTTAGAGAAAATGTAAAAGTCAATTCATACACATAGAAATGCCCCAGGGAGCAATCCCTGGGGCATTTCTATGTGTTGTAAAAGCTTATTAGGCTCCAATTAATCGAATCTGAGGAAGATAATGATGGAATCGTTCATCGGCAGAAATGACCGTCAGGTTCTCGGCAAAAGCAGTTGCTAGAATAAGTCGATCAAAAGGGTCACGATGGTCGGCTAACAAAGGGATGGAATTGTACGCTGTAATGTGAACGTTTTTAAGGAATAACAATTGAAACCCGTCCTGATATAATTGATTTATAAGCGCATCAGTAGGTAGCATAAACTCAGGAAGCTTGCCAATTTTCTGCTTGATAGCAATTTCAAACAGGCTAATCTGACTTATCCAGATAGTATTTTCTTCCAGAATTGTTCTAACCGATGATCTTATTTTGCTGGGACTAATAATACTCCAAATCAAAACCTGCGTGTCGGCTAAATACTCCATTACATGTACTCGTTAAGATCATCGAGAGGTTCATTAAAGTTCTCCGGAATCTGATATTGCCCCTCCAGACTTCCTAGTTTAACTCCTTTTTGCGGTTTTGTAGGTGAACCTGTTTCCTGATCTTCCAGAAACAAAATAACTACCTTGGATTTCTTAACCTTCGGCGGGGATTCTGTCAGCGTAAACTGGCCGTCTTCGTAAATTCCATTTATTGCAGTGTACATAACAATTGGAATAGTTAGCGGAAAAACTCTGCTTAAGTTAACGCATTTGAACTAACCTCCGTTCTGGCTACATTAAATTTAGGCCAGAACGGAGGGAAAACGGCTTTACGCTTCTCCTACCAGCATCAACGCACCTACCGTTACGTTGGATGTTTCGTCGATAAGGATCGCACCACCCGACGCACGATTGGTTGTATAAGGATCGAAACTGATTGGCTGTGCAGTCCGTAGAACGACTTTGGCCAGATCATTTAGCCGCAATTGTTCTACTCCCTCAATCTGTTCGTAGGTATTTACGTTCAGTTGATACGATATCTCACGAACTGAGCAACGGGTGCGGAAGGTGCCAATCTGTAATACGTACTTACTACCCACTTTGAACTCCTTGGAATCCATCCAGCAAAGCATCGCTTCAACTGTTTGACTGCTAAGCGGCTGGCTGTCCGAGCGAACAATCAGGTCGCCCCGGCTAATGTCTACATCCGTAGCTAAGTGCAGCACAACCGACATGGGCGTTGTGGCTTCCTCCAGATGCGTTTCGGCGATTTCAATGGCGTCGATAGTCGAGGTTTCGCCCGATGGGAATACCGTTATAGCATCGCCCTTACGGAACTGGCCACTGGTAATTTTACCTGCGTACCCCCGATAGTCGTGTAATTCAGCAGTTTGCGGCCGAATAACATACTGCACTGGAAAACGAGCCTGGGTTAGATTGACATCATCGTCGATCACGACTGTTTCCAAATGTTCCAGTAAAGTCTGTCCATCATACCACGGCATTGATTCCGACCGATCAACAACGTTATCGCCATTGAGCGCGCTCATCGGAATGTATGTTACATGCTTGACATTCAGGTTTTTGGCTAAGTCCGCGTAATTAATGCAGATATCCGTGAACACATCCTGCGAATAGCCAACCAAGTCCATTTTGTTAACGGCCACCACAATGTGAGGAATTCCCAAAAGCGACGCAATCAACGAATGCCGACGGGTTTGTTCGGCCACACCATGCCGTGCATCAACCAGAACAATAGCCAATTGACAGTTCGACGCACCTGTTACCATATTACGGGTATATTGAATATGGCCGGGCGCATCCACAATGATGAACTTACGAGCTGGCGTCTGGAAATAGCGATAGGCTACGTCGATGGTGATACCCTGTTCACGTTCGGAACGGAGACCATCAGTCAATAAGGCCAAATCAATTTCACCATCGTCACGGCTTTTACTAGCCCGTTCAATGGCTTCGAGCTGATCAGCCAGGATGGATTTGGAATCGTAAAGAAGCCGCCCAATGAGCGTGCTTTTGCCGTCGTCAACCGAACCGGCTGTTATAAATCTAAGGAGATCCATTTAGTGAATGTATAATGAATGATTGGGGCCGCCCGTGCGGTAAAATGGATAGTATTATATCCAATCATTATTCATTGTTCATTTTACATTATTCATTACTCAAAAATACCCGCCCTTCTTGCGGTCTTCCATAGCAGCTTCGCTAAGCTGGTCGTCCATGCGGGTCTCGCCCCGTTCAGAGATGCGTGTCGCTTGAATTTCGTCAATGACGGCGTCGAGGGTTTCGGCGGTCGATTCTGAGGCAGCTGTGCAGGAAATGTCACCAACGGTACGGAACCGTACCCGGCGTGTTACCAACTGATCGTCGGCTTCGGGTTTGATAACGCCCCCAGCAGTGGCCATCAGCTTGCCATCACGAATGAGTAGTTCACGGTCGTGGGCAAAATAGATGCTGGGCAGTGCTATTTTCTCACGACGGATGTAATTCCAGACGTCGAGTTCGGTCCAGTTCGAAATGGGGAATACGCGAACGTTTTCGCCTTTGTGAATCCGACCATTATAGAGATTCCAAAGCTCAGGACGCTGGCGTTTTGGGTCCCAGGAACCGAATTCATCCCGCACTGAAAATACGCGTTCTTTGGCCCGCGCTTTTTCTTCATCCCGACGGGCACCCCCAATACAGGCATCGAATTCAAACTCTTCGATCGTATCCAGCAACGTGAATGTTTGCAGGCCATTCCGGGTCGCATTCCGGCCCGTTGGCTCCTTCAGTTTCTTCTCGCGAATTGTATCTTCAACATAGCGAACAATGAGTTTTTCGCCAATCCGCTCAGCCAGATTATCGCGGTAATCAAGCGCTTCCTGAAAGTTGTGGCCCGTGTCGATATGCACGAGGGGAAACGGAAATTTACCCGGCCGAAACGCTTTCAGCGCCAGATGCACGAGCGTAATGGAATCTTTGCCGCCCGAAAAAAGGAGCGCAGGCCGCTCAAATTGACCGGCAACCTCCCGCATGATGTGGATGGCTTCGGATTCGAGCTGATCTAAATAATTCATAGTCATTTAGTGGTCATTAGATGGTCATTGACGGTCATTTTTCGTCGTTATGTGTTTGGAAAACTTTGTCCCAATCAATACTCATCTGACTATTTTCGTAAAAAATGCCGGGTTCTTCCGCTTTATAACCCGAATCGCTAGCTTTTTTACCTAGTGTTTTTAGGTAATTGTTTAGCTTGACACCTAACGTATTAATGTCTTTGTCAAACTGATTATATTGATCGTCACCAACTAACGACCGCCTTCTTGCTTTATCTAACCAGGTTCGAGTTTCAAGTAATGAACCACGAGCGATGTAACAAAAGTTAATATTTTCTTTATAGTGATAGCGCCCAAAGCCTTCGCTGATATTGGCAGCTACGGAGTCGGCCGATCGGACTACCTGTTTTCCAACAGTATCTTTTGCAAAGGAATCCCACTTATTTACAATGAACCAAACTTGCTCTCCTAGGGTCATCGCCAACTGGTAAATCTGCAAATCGTTTAGTCCCATATTATTATCGTCATTTGGCAGCCATTCATTGGCATTCAATAGTCATTTTATTATAGAGCTTTAAAACAAAAAATGATTACTGAATGACCAATAATGACACGAAGTAAATGACTACTAATTTACGCTTTAAAGGCTTCCTCGTGGCTATGCAAACCGCACTCCTTCTTGGAGTTGTCTTCCCACCACCAGCGCCCGGCCCGGAAATCTTCGCCTTCCTGAATGGCACGCGTGCAGGGCTGGCAACCAATGCTTACAAAGCCCCGGTCGTGGAGTGGGTTGTAGGGTACATGATTGTCTTTTATATACTGTTTTACCTCTTCGAATGTCCAGTCCATTAAGGGGTGAAATTTAAAGAGATCGTGAGCGTCATCCCGCTCAAGCTGGGGCATGCTCTGGCGATTGGCCGACTGCTCAGCGCGGATGCCCGTGATCCAGATTTTCTGACCTTTCAATGCCCGATTGAGTGGTTCTACTTTTCGGATTCCGCAGCATTCTTTCCGATTCTCCACGGAATCGTAGAAACTGTATGGACCTTTGGTGGTCATCAGTTTTTCAACGGCCTGCGCATCAGGGAAATACGCTTCAATTTTGGCGCCGTACCGATCGTTGGTTTTTTTCCAGACCGAATAGGTTTCGGAAAACATCCGACCCGTATCGAGTGTAAAAATCTTGATTGGTATATTATTCGCCAGGATTAAGTCGGTGATAACCTGATCTTCGTAGCCCAGGCTGGTCGAAAAAACGACCTCACCGGGAAATAATTCAGCTAGCGTCCGAAGCGCTTCGACATTACTCAGACCGTTCAGTTGTTCGGTCAGGCTTTCGAGAGTGTAAGTTGGTTCGGCAATCATATTTTGGTGGTCATTTATTGTCATTAAGTTGTCATCATTAGTCATTGATTGTCAAATGACGTGTAGCGAATGACCATTGGATGACGCATAGCAAATGACTATTTTAAGTTTACCGCCTTGCCGGTTTTGGCCGACTGCCGGGCAGCGTCCAGAATCTCCATGACGATGATATTATTTTCTAATGACGTTAATTCATCGGGTTTAGTTTCGCCATGTAGCAGTCTGGCAAAGTAGGCAAATGGGTCAGTAGCAGGAGCCTCGGTTTGAGCTGCTTCAGCCGCTTTTTCACTTTTATCACCCTTAAGGCGTATGCGCATACGCGAACCATCTACCGTAAATACATACCCCGTTTGACCGTACACTTCCATATCCTTACGACCAAATGGCCAGTTCCACGATCCCTGAATGATGGTCTGCGTTTTCGGATACGTTAGAATGATTGTTCCTTCGTCGTCCACTTTTGGATAAATGTCAGGCTTGATTTGCTGGGTTACGGCCATTACCGAAACCGGCCGCTCATTATGCATAAGCCAGGTTGAGAGATTGGCTCCATAGCAGCCAAAATCGAATAAGGCCCCGGCTCCATTGGTAACCGGATCGGTGAGCCAACTCAGGAATTCATTGCTTACGCCAATTTCTTTGGGCCCTTCGTGCCCGTCATGCACAACAATCTTCCGTACATCACCAATTGACTTGTCGGTATTGGTAATCGCATAGGCTTTATGATTGCTGCCATACCAGGTGGTTTCGTAATTCGTCAGGAGTTGAATGGTATGCTTTTTTGCCAGCGCAGCCATCTGTTTTGCATCGGCAAAAGTCGTAGCCAGTGGTTTTTCGACCATGACATGAATACCGCGGGGCGCACAAATAGCTACCGTTTTTTTATGATCGACAATCGGACCAAAGTCTGTTACGGCTTCGGGTTTGGTTTTGTCGAGCATTTCAGCAACAGTTGGATAAACTAAGCTCATGCTAAACCCATGCTGCCTGGCGAGTCGTTCGGCCAGGGCACGATTCGGTTCGGCGATGCCTACAATTTCGATGTCTGTTTGCCCCGTTTGCCGGAACGCTTTATTCAGAATGCCATGTACATGATCATGAGCCATCCCCGCTATACCCACCCGAAGTGGTTTTTTAGGGCTCTGTGCACTGGCCAGGTGAGCCAGTAAGAGTAAGATACTGTAAAAGGCGGGGCGTAGGAACATTGGGGTATTATTTATACGTACTCGGATCAAGCCAGACGACTTCTAAATACTGACCGTGCAGATGATCGAAGTCTTTATCAGTTGTTATGAGTGTAGCTTCCATATAAGGCGCTGTGGCAGCTATCCATAAGTCGTTTTTGCCCATGTTCCGAGCTGAAATATTCAGCGGATGGTGCTTTAATTTATTTTGGCTATATGCATCAATTTCGGCATAAAGTTCAAGTAAAGGAGCGATGTTAATATCGACGACTGTGAAAATATCAAGTAATTCGACTAACTCCTTTTTGCGCCTTTCTCCCCAGTTGCTTTGGATAGAAATAGACTTTAATTCACCTACAGTAACAACGGATATACAAACTTTATTCTCACTACTTAAAGGCTGATACTGCTTATTAATATAGGTAGAAAGAGTCGATCTATTCAAATAAGACAAAAGAATATTCGTATCCAGCAGATAGGTCATTTAGTAAGCATTGCTAAAAGTTCATCCAGTGGTTCTTGAATATTCATCTGGTTTGTCAATGCATTAAATCGATTCTGGTCAAATGGTTTATTAAACAGATGATTGCCTCGTTCGAATTGAGCGTTTGTTGCTGAAAAATGCCCTGACTTTATGTCTTCCAGACGCCTTTTAAAATACGTCGGGGCCAGTTCAGCCACAGAAGCAGCCTGTTCCAGGGTTAAACTGCCTTTTTCATAGAGCGCACGGGCCATTTCCCAACGAGCTTCGGTTGGGTCTAATGTGTCGGGAACATTGAGCGTCAGTGTTTTCATGACATCTTTAGTGCTTTATTGTACTAAAACTTCTCGGGCCGAATCAGTTCATTGCACCAGGGCTGAGCAGAACTTCTGAATGCGAAATGCGTTGCCCCAACAAACCAGTGAACTCGAAGATCCACTTACACAAAACGACCTCGTTTGACTCGTCAATTACCTGATTGATGAGCCTGGGTGAAACGCTGTTACTTAGGCTACCTTTTCTTTAATGGCTTCTGCTGATTTCTCGACGGCCTGCGTGAAATCCTCAATCAAATCCTCGATGGCTTCCAGTCCAACCGAAATCCGAATCAGGCCTGGCGTAATACCTAATGCGGCTTTCTCATCAGGTTTCAATTTGGCATGGGTCGTTGTGTTTGGGTTGGTCACGATAGTACGGGAATCGCCCAGATTTGAGGAAAGGGTAGGAATTGTCAGTGCATCGAAGAAGGCTTTTACGCGTTCGAAACCGCCTTCCAGTTCAATGGTGACGATGGCACCGCCCGCACTCATCTGCCGTTTAGCCAGATCATATTGTGGATGAGAGGGAAGGAACGGATACAATACACGCTCAACGTCTGCGTGCCCATCCAGCGCTTCGGCCAATTGCAAGGCATTGCGACAATGGCGCTCCATGCGGAGGTCCAGAGTTTCCAGGCTTTTCGATAAGATCCAGGCGTTGAACGGCGACAACGATGGGCCGGTATGACGGGCAAAGAACCGGATTGGCTGGATCAAATCGGCACGACCGACTACGATACCGCCCAATACCCGACCCTGTCCATCCATATACTTCGTGGCCGAATGCACCGATAAATCAGCTCCAAAGTCGATTGGAGTTTGTAAGATCGGTGTAGCGAAACAATTGTCTACGTTCAGGATGAAGCCATATTTCGCTTTCAGACGAGCCAGCATTTTCAGATCAACCAGTTCCAAACCAGGGTTGGAAGGTGTTTCCAGATAGACCATGCGCGTGTTGGGCTGCATAGCGGCTTCCCATTCGGCTTCGGTGGCGGTTGCATCGACATAGGTATGCGTAATGCCCCATTTGCTCAGAATCTGCGTAATAATCTGGTGTGCTGAGCCAAACAAGGCCCGGCAGGCAACCAGGTGATCGCCCGATTTTAGCAACGCAGCCATGCTGGCAAATACGGCAGCCATGCCCGTTCCTGTTGCGATGCCGTCTTCGGCATTTTCCAACATGCAGACCTTCTCGACGAACTCCGTTACGTTGGGGTTCGAGAAGCGTGAATAAATATTACCCTCTTCTGTTTCTTCGAACAAGGCTTTTCCCTGCTCAGCATTTTCGAAGGTAAAACTGGATGTCAGATACAGGGGAACAGAGTGTTCGCGGTTTTGCGATTGCTGCGCCTGGGTACGGATGGCTTTGGTTTGTTTTTGCATGCTGTCTGGGCCAAGCTCCTGCCTGGCCTGTCAATTTTCACGGGCCAAGCAGGAACTTGGCCCAGACACTAAAAGAACTTGATAATCTTCCGCAAACTTACGAGAATAACGACAATTCCGACCAAAATCATCATGGTCTTGACGGGTAGTTTTTGTGCCAACCGGGCAGCAATAGGTGCGGCAATCATGCCACCCAGAATCAGACCCAGGATCACCATGCCATAATTATCCAATCCGGCATAGAGGGCAAACACAACGGAGCTGGCAAACGAGACAAAGAACTCGGCCAGGTTAACTGAGCCAATGGTGTAACGTGGATGACGGCCCGAAGCAATAAGCGTAGAATTCACAATGGGGCCCCAGCCACCTCCGCCAATGGCATCGACAAAACCTCCGAACCAAGCTAAGAGGCCAATTTGACGAACGGGTTTTTTCTTGGTCGGCTTTGCTAATGCTTTTCGAAGAATCAAAATACCCAGAATGGCCGTGTAAATCGAAATGGCTGGTGATAAATAGTTAGCCACAACTTCCATGTCGGCCAATTTTGTAATCAGAAAGGCACCTAACGCAGCGCCTATAACGCCAGGAATCAGGACAATTTTAAACAACCGGCTGTTAACATTGCCAAACTTAAGGTGCATGTAACCCGATACCCCCGAGGTGAAAATTTCGGAACTGTGCACGCTGGCGGTTGCGAATAAGGGACTGATGCCCACACTTGTCAAGAACGTAGTAGCCGTTACGCCATAGGCCATCCCCAGCGCACCGTCGATCATCTGGGCAACGAAGCCCGCCAGAATGAAGTAGAAAATCTGGGGCGTTAGGTCAATGGAACTAGCCATAACCGTCAGGCGATCCAGCGTGAAATAGCTGAATAACAGATGCCCAACAACCATCAGCGCGAGGGCAGAAAAAACATAAATGGCTATTTCTGTGCGATTCCTGCGTCGGAGGAGCGGCCGGGATAAGCCCGTTTGCACAGTAGCCGTTGGGAATGCGGTTCGTATCGCATCGGCCTGTTTCGCAGCGTTGTCTCCCTGAAGGCTGATCGTCAGTCCATTAAGGTCGATTCCTGGCTCTGCCAGACTTAGTGAAGTGTCTGCCGAATTGGCGGTAGAGGCTATCTGTTGACTCATACAGTATAATGCCTATCGAGTTAATGGAGTATTTTATTTATGAAAAACGGCACGTCAGCGTGCCGCATGTTTTCAATCGGATTCAGGTCAGCAACGTATAGACTGGCCTGAACGTGCCACAAAGATACGTTAGGGATCAGGAAAGATGCAAGGAATCAGAAGAATCTACTGCGCTGAACCTTTTACTCACCTGCCATTGGATCAGGCGTTCCGTCGGTATCGCCGGTAACCGTTCCGTGTGTTGGGAAGGTGTTTCCACGGATAAACAATAAACCGGCTACATGCGGAGCTGCCATAGAAGTACCGCTCAAGGTGGCATACTTTCCACCCATGTAAGTCGATGTAATACGAACGCCATACGCACAGACATCGACACTACTACCAAAGTTGGAAAATGATGCGAACTGGTTTTTGCTGTCCATCGCTGAAACCGTAAACACATTGGCGTGATTGACGTGTGAGGGCGAGTAATTATCGGCGTTTTTGCTGTCGTTGCCTGCCGCAATGGCGAATAAAATGCCCGCGTTGGCCGCTTGGGTGATTGCCTGATCGAGGGTTGTTGACGTACTTTCGCCACCCAGACTCAAATTGACCACATCGCCCGCTTTTCCATTCTGTCGGACGTAATTGATAGCCTGAATAATTCCCGACAGCCGACCTTCGCCTTCATCATCCAGAACCCTTAACGAAACCAGCGTTGCCCCCGAGGCAATGCCGGTTACGCCGATGCTGTTGTTTTTGGCCCCAATAATACCCGCTACGTGCGTGCCGTGTCCATTTTCGTCGTCGGCCGAGGTCGTACCACTAACGAATGATTTACTTCGGGTGACGTCTACATTCAGATCGGGGTGATCGAGATCTATGCCCGTATCGATGATCCAGGCTGTTTTTGTCGTCTGTAAATCGCCCCGACCGTAGCCAGTTTGACTAATATTCCAGGGCAACGTGGTTGTCGTTGTAACGTCGACACAATTACACATCGACATAATCTGATCAGGCTCAATGAGCAAAACCGACGGGTCCTGCTTTAGCTTTTCGGACTCGCGTTCGGTTAACTGAGCCAGAAAACTGGTTTGATCTCCGGTTGCCAGGACTTCGGCTTGTGCATTAGTGACCTGGGCATCGGTAAGAAACTGCTCCACCTGGGCGTCGGTGCTGGCAAGGCGGGCGTTGGGCGACGAAGAAGTTGATAGCGCGGGTCGATAGGTAACAATGTAAGAACCGGCAATGGCCGTCCCGTTGGTAGACGAGGCCTTAACCAGACAGTCAACACTTGTAGGCTCTACACTACTATCGGTTTGGCAACCAAAAAGGCTAAAGCCAAGTAGGGCGACGTTGGTAAACGTCGCGAACGATAAAAAACGTTGCATGGGTACGTACGAATTGGATAGTTGGATAAATATCAATCGTAAAAAGTCATGCCATGCGTCGGTTCAAGAAAGTATACGCCAAAAGCCGCAGGGGCGTTGCACGCTCGTCAATACGAACAAATAGTCTACCTTTTTAGTGCGATAAAAGCCACTCGACCTGCAGCCGGAAACGTTGTTTCGGCAATGGGCTGGCCATAATGCTGGTAAAACTGGGCGACCTGTTCGGGTGTCAGTAAATCAGGATATAGGTTGATACCCGCGAAGTTGTTCTGGCGTAGAAATGCATCCAGAAACTGCCAGTCCTGTGCTGTAAATAGCCGCCCCGGTGTTAGCAGGCGGGGCCACCCATCGCGCAGAAACGGTTGTATCTGGCCGGGATGTAGTCGCCCGAAATATTGCCCGACTCCGCTTTTATCATAGAATCGCCGGAAGGTAAAGACCGCGTTTTGCTGAGCATAATAAGGACAAAGTCCTTCGTTCATGCCCACTCCATCACCCCCAACTGTGCAGAATGGCCAATCGAGGACAGCTGTACCCGGTTGTTGTCGCACCAGGGCGCAATAGCGTAAAAGACTATCGGAGGCTACGTTTGCCGGATAGACTATACGTTGAACATAGCCCGTGTACCACTCCATACCCATCAGGCCAAGTAATAGAACCCCGATAAGTTGCGCGGGTAGTCGGCGGGGCCATTGAATTGGCAGGGCTAGTAGGCCTAAAAGTACCGGATAGATCAGGCTGGCCCGCCCGCCATGCCGGTTGAAACTAAACCAGGGAAATAACTTCAGCGTTGGTAACAAAACGGGGTGGTAGAGCAGGCATAGGCCTACCATCAATACAATAGGCAGCCAAACAGCTATACATCGGCGGAATTGCCACCAACCAATACCTGCCATTACCGTCAGATACAGCCCAGGACTCCCTTGCCCGTAACTCTCAAACGTGTCATGGAAGAGCCGGTTATAGTCAACATCATAGGTATGAAAGCCAGGCAGATGGGGGATCAATAAGCGCAGTGGGTGCGACCAGGCGCGTAATTCAGGGACAGTGCTAAAGTCGAATTGCCAGGCTGTAAAGGCAATTTGAAGGGTTAGGGGCAGATACAGAAATAAGCTAAATCCTATGATTAGTAAGCAGCCTACAATGCCCACTTTATACTGCCTCCATTGTTCCTGTAGGTAACTAAGGATCAGCATAAACCAGGATTTCGTACGGAAGCGCTGATACAGAATGACGAGTAGGACCGGAAAGGCCAGTGTGGTAAATGTTAACGCAAAACCCGCCACGTAGGCCAGTTCCTGACTCAATACCTGAACATGAAGCCATATCCAGGCCAGTATATAGATGAGCGAGATCGATCTGGCTGTCGTCAGATCATATAAAAGTCGATATGTGGCTACTATACAAAGGGTTGTCCAGTGTCCTACACAAACGTTCATGTGGACAGGGAACTTGTAGATCGCATAAAAATTAAAAATCGAGACAACCAGACCAAGAATAACCGATTTGCCGATGCCAAAGCGAGGGCTTACCAACATGAACGTTCCAGCGGCTGCAACGACCAGACTGTACACATAATAATATTGGAGATACGGGCCGGGGCCGCCCCAAATACGATAACAGACTGTATACCAGTAGTCGCGCTCGAAACCCCAGTCCAGAAATACCTGATTGGTGCCGTAGGGATAAAAGGTTTGCGTGTTGATCAGATTAAGGTGCGGAAACGGCCAGAACGTGAGATTCTTCTGGAAAAAATAGCCCACATATTCGAACTGGTCGGTGTCATTGCCATCGGAGAGAGGATGATGAAAATCGCCTATTATCCAGATGCTCAGCACCGATGTCAGAAGGACTAAGCCAATGGTCCAAAACCAGTACGACCTGTCGCTTGCGCTTCTACCTTGATTTGTTTTGAGTAAAGGAGCAGGTGTGGAGGCTTGATTCATTAGGTGTTTATACATTCATCGACTGACCGATAGGCAAAAGTCTTTGTAATCGGCTATTTTTGCAACCTGAACCACTCAATGACTACTGTATAATGTAAAATGAATACTATTCTCCGGGCAATTAGCCGATGGATCTCCTAAAATTGACCAGGATAATGACTCCACTTTCGTTTCCATTATACATTTTCCATTATCAATTTTTCATTACTCATGGCTGACTACAACCACCGCGAAACTGAACAGAAATGGCAGCAGTTTTGGGACGATCACCACACCTACAAACCCGCAGAACAGACGACTAAGCCAAAGTACTACGTTCTTGACATGTTTCCGTATCCATCGGGAGCGGGGCTGCACGTTGGCCACCCACTGGGTTACATTGCCTCCGATATCGTGTCGCGTTACAAGCGGCTGAAAGGGTTTAATGTGTTGCACCCAATGGGCTTCGACTCCTTCGGTCTTCCGGCCGAACAGTACGCGATACAGACGGGCCAACACCCGGCCATCACAACGGAGCAAAACCGGGAACGCTACATTGAGCAACTGAAAAATATTGGGTTCAGCTACGACTGGAGCCGCGAAGTCCGCACGTCCGATCCATCCTATTACAAATGGACGCAGTGGATCTTCATGGAGTTATTCCGTTCGTGGTATAACAAAGATACCGACCGGGCCGAACCCATTGAAACGCTGACGAATAAGTTCGCGATGAACGGTACGACGGATGTCAACGCCGTATGTGCCGATGACACGCCCACATTCACCGCTGCCGAGTGGAACGCCATGTCTACGCGGGAGTCCTATGAAATAACCCTGAAATATCGCCTGACGTATCTGGCCGATGCGGTAGTAAACTGGTGTCCGGCGCTGGGTACCGTTCTGGCCAACGACGAAGTAAAAGACGGCGTTTCGGAGCGGGGCGGCTATCCTGTCGAACAAAAACTGATGCGCCAATGGATGATGCGGATCACTGCCTACGCCGACCGTTTGTTGACCGGCTTAGACACGATTGACTGGACTGAATCGCTGAAAGAACAACAGCGAAACTGGATTGGAAAGTCGGTTGGTGCCAGTGTGAAATTTCCTCTTGGGGAGAAAAGGGAAAATGGACAAGGGACAACATCCCCTTCCTCCCCCTCGTCCCTTTCTTCCCCTTCCTCCTTCATCGAAGTCTTCACTACCCGTGTTGATACCATTTACGGTGTTACGTTTATGGTACTGGCGCCTGAGCATGAACTGGCGGCTGAGTTGACGACGCCTGAGCAGCAGGAAGCCGTTGATGCGTATGTAAACGCGGCCAAACTACGGTCGGAGCGCGACCGGATGGCTGAAACGAAAGTTGTTTCGGGCGTATTTACGGGTAGTTACTGCACCAATCCGTTCAACGGCGAGCAAGTCCCCATCTTCCTGGCCGACTACGTCTTGGCGGGTTACGGTACGGGTGCGGTTATGGCCGTTCCCTCGGGCGATCAGCGTGACTGGAACTTTGCCAGGCACTTCAATCTGCCCATCATCCCGATTCTGGATGCCCAGAAAGATGTTGATCAACAGGCCGACAACACCAAAGAAGGTCATTATATTAACTCGGGTATCATCAATGGCATGACCTACAAAGAGGCTACGGCAACCCTGATTGCGTGGCTTGAAGAACGAGGTTTGGGTAAAGGCAAAATCAACTACCGGATGCGCGACGCGGTTTTCAGCCGCCAACGCTACTGGGGTGAACCGGTGCCGGTCTATTTCAAGGACGGACTTCCATACTTAATTGACGAAAGCGACCTACCGTTGGAATTGCCCGCCGTTGATAAATACCTGCCTACCGAAACCGGTGAGCCCCCACTAGGACGCGCTGAGGGATGGAAGTACACCCCTAAATCCCCTAAAGGGGACTTGACAAGTTACGACTACGAATTAAGCACCATGCCCGGTTGGGCGGGTTCGTCGTGGTACTGGTACCGCTACATGGACCCAAACAACGACAACGAATTTGCCAGCAAAGAAGCCATTAACTACTGGCAGAATGTGGATCTGTACATCGGTGGTACCGAACACGCCACGGGCCACTTGCTGTACAGTCGTTTCTGGAACAAGTTCATGAAAGACCGGGGCTACGTGCCGCAGGAAGAGCCGTTCAAAAAGCTCATCAACCAGGGCATGATTCAGGGGCGGAGTAGTTTAGTAATTCGCTTAAATAAATCGAACAAGATCATATCTCTTGACCTGTGGAACAGGATGAATGACGTGCTACCAAGAGGTGAATATGAAAATGCAATTGCAGAGGAGAATTATGTGATTGAAGATGGTAAGAAGGAAATAAAATGGTCTCACTTCCTTGTACCAGTTGATTATGTTGATAATGATATTCTTGACCTTGAAGCCGCAAGGTATCATTTGAGAATGTTTGAGGTAAATGTTGATGATGCCTATAGGGAACCAGACGGCAGTTTCATTACAAGTTGGCAGATTGATAAAATGTCAAAGTCTAAATGGAATGTCGTTAATCCCGATACGATTGTCGAGAAATATGGCGCTGATGTCTTGCGGCTTTACGAAATGTTCCTCGGGCCGCTGGAACAGGCTAAGCCCTGGAATACCAACGGTATCGACGGCGTGTATCGCTTCATTCGTAAATTCTGGCGGTTGTTTTATAAGGACAATGCAGACGGAAGTAGCAATTGGATTGTAACAGACGAACCCGCAACACCGGCTGAACTGAAGATTTTACACAAGACGATTCAGAAGGCCGGAAATGATATTGAAGCGTTCTCGTTCAATACATCGGTGAGTCAGTTTATGATCTGTGTGAATGAACTGGCTACGCTGAATTGCCACAAACGGGCAATTTTGCAGGATTTGGTACTGATCTTGTCGCCTTACGCGCCCCACATTACGGAGGAGCTCTGGGCAGCGTTAGGCAATGAGCCCGGCACAATCTCGCAGGCGGAGTTTCCTGTATTCAATCCAGCTTATCTGGTTGAGGACGCCTTCGAATACCCGATTCAGATCAACGGCAAGGTTCGCACAACCATCAGTTTCGCCATCGACCGGGCTCCAACCGAAATCGAGCGCGAAGTGCTGGCCGACGAAATCGTGCAGAAGTGGCTGGAAGGCAAATCACCCAAAAAAGTGGTGGTGGTGCCGAAACGAATTGTGAATGTGGTGATATAAATTTTGTTTTTGTCATTCCGACTTCAGGAGGAATCTCAAGCCTCTCTATAAGTCAAGCTTGAGATTCCTCCTGAAGTCGGAATGACAAAAAAACTAAACCCCAATCACTTCCTCCTTCTGGGCTGCCAGCGCATCGCGCACCTGCGCCGTGAGCGTAAGTGAGTGCTTTCGGGCTTCATGATCGAAAATAGGAGCCGTGAATATCAGTTCATTGGCCTGTGTTTGCTCAATAATATTCGCTAACTGCCGCTGAATGGTTCTTGGTGAACCTATGGCTGAGCAACGAAAAAAGGAATCAATTCCCGCCAGTTCGTAGTCGGGCCAGATTGCCGAAAGATCGTCGACCGGTGGCTGCATTTTTCTGGCTTTTCCCCGGCGGATATACAGAAACTGCTGTTGCACAGAGGTGAACAAATGCTCGGCTTCCTGGTCGGTGTCGGCCGCAATTACATTTGCGGCTACCATGGCATACGGTTCCTTTAAATGGACCGACGGTTTAAACTGCGTTCTGTACACATGCAGAGCCCGCATCAAGTCATTGGGTGCAAAGTGCGACGCGAAGGCGTAAGGAAGCCCAAGAATAGCCGCTAATTGTGCGCCAAACAAGCTAGAGCCTAGTATCCATATGGGTACATCCAGACCATTCCCAGGCACGGCCTGAACAAATTGGTTGGAATCATCGGGCTGAAAATAACGCTGTAACTCAAGTACATCCTGTGGGAATGTATCTGGCCCAGTGGCATCGCGTCGGAGTGCCCGCGCTGTTGGCTGATCGGAACCTGGCGCCCGACCTAGTCCTAGGTCAATCCGACCTGGATAGAGCGATTCTAACGTGCCAAATTGTTCGGCAATGACTAAGGGGGAGTGATTGGGCAGCATGATACCACCCGAACCTACCCGAATAGTTTTTGTACCACCAGCCACATAACCAATCACGACCGACGTAGCGGCACTGGCGATACCCGGCATGTTGTGGTGCTCGGCCAGCCAATAACGGTTATAACCCAGTTGCTCAGCATGTTGGGCCAGACTGAGCGTATTTTGTAACGCCTGGGAGGCTGTATTGCCTTCCACAATGGGCGATAAATCCAGAACTGAAAAGGGAATCATACGACGTTGTTCTAACTAGTTGCCTTATTTTTACGGCATATTATCGAACACATATTGTTATGATCTTTATGATTGATTATGATTTTTCCTTAAATCAGAATGATCATAAAAATCATAACAATCTGCGGTCTATCTTTCAACAATCCACTTTATCAGAACGGTTCCAGAACACGCCCTGATCATATCATCAGCAACAAGAATGACCACAAAACAATTTATCATTCTAGGCCTTAGTTTCGGCCTGATTACCTGTTCCCCAAAGACTTATACCAACATCTCATCTGGTAAGGGCTACGAATTCTTCAGTTATAAACCCAATCAGGAGGTAAAGATTTCGGTGCACCGGGGTGGGGGCGATCTGAAGGGTTATCCTGAAAACTGTATCGAATCGTTTGCCTACATGGCAAAAACCATAGGGAAGCCAAATCGTCCAGTCATTATTGAATGCGATATCGACCTGACCAAGGACAGCGTCATGGTGATGATGCACGACGCCACCCTCGACCGCACAACCACCGGTACAGGGAAACTAATTGACAAAACATACGCGGAACTAAGCCCGTATCGGTTGGAGGATAATATGGGCAACGTAACACCCTATAAAATTCCGACGCTCGAAGATGTACTGCGTTGGGGCAAGAACAAAGTTACGTTTACCCTCGATGTCAAACGGAATGTATCCTTCGCAAAAGTGGTGGACATGATTCACAAAACGGGCATGGGCGACTATGCTGCCGTGATTACCTATAACGCGCAGGATGCGGCCAAACTAACTAAACTCGATCCAAATCTGATGATTTCGGTAACGATCCGAAACCAGGCTGAATATGACCGACTGCGTGAATTAGGCATCCCCGATAACCGGATGGTGGCTTTCGTGGGCGTCAAAGAACCCGATGCCGACTTGTATAAATTTCTACATCAGAAAGGCATTGCCTGTATCCTGGGTACCCTTGGTAACCTCGATAAACAGGCCGCGGCCAAAGGTGATCAGGTCTATAAAACATTCGCCGACAACGGAGCCGATATTATGTCGACCGACAGGCCGCTGGAAATAGCGAAGATGCTGTACAAATAAGAAGTCTATGAAATGTCCTCTTTCCATCGAAACCGAACTACCTACGGATTACTGACTCTGATCGTTTTGCTCATCGGTTTGGCCTCCAGGCGTTTCATGGGGGATATCCCATTTGTAAAAACCTATGTAGGCGATGTGCTGTGGGCATTAATGGTATTCTTTGGCTTCGCCTTCCTGTTTACCCGATGGCCCACCAAAGCCATTGCTCTGGCAACACTCATCTTCTCATTCAGCATTGAGAGTAGCCAGTTGTATCACGCCCCCTGGATTGATAGCCTGCGGGCTACACGACTGGGCGGACTGGTGCTGGGTTTTACATTCGTTTGGAGCGATATGCTCTGCTATAGCCTGGGTGTCTTGATCGGTTTTGTTGCTGAAACGTTCCTAATTCCAGGTCGTTATCAGCGTTGATCAGCGCAATAGCTGGTTAATGGCCTATACAGTTAAAATTTCCTTTACAGACAGGATTTTCGAACAGCTCCCAATTGGGAGCTGTTCGTGTTATTGGCTGATAGTGAACGCGATAGTAAATTAATGTGCATTTCTCCTAATCCTATTTTCCTATACCGTTTACTCAAAAATTTACGGTTGATATGGATCGCTTTTGTAAGATTAATCAAGCAATTGATTTACTTATTCTTGTCCGCTTATCGAAACCACGACCATGCAAAAGACCTCCTTTCAAAACGAATTAACGATTAGTAGTACCCAACAACGGAATGGAGCCAGCAACTCCAGAAAAGAAGTTCGAAAAATTCAGTCCTGGCTTACGCTTTTCTCCATGTCACATCCAGGTTCGGCTACCGCTACAGGGATTGATGGCGATTTTGGGAAAGCAACAGAACAGGCTGTTAAGAATTTCCAGAAAGCAAAGGGTGTTGCCGAAACCGGTCTAGTGGACCAGACCACATTCGACTTGTTATCGGCCCCAATGCGGGCAGCTTTTTTAGGCACCAGTCAGGGTACTGGATTGCGGGAGCTGATCCTAACTATTGCCGAAAACCATCTTGTTAACCGCCCCTTTGAGTTGATTATTGATCAGCAGCCAAATTCGGGTCCATGGGTACGGGCGTATATGGATGGGAACGAAGGCTCGGAATGGTTCTGGTGTATGGGGTTTGTACAGGCTATCCTTGATCAGGCCGCTTCTGTACAGGGAAAAAATTTCAAGAAGCTTATGCCGCTGACCTATAGCTGTGATACGGTTGGTATGACGGGTTTGCAAAAGGGAATTCTTTCTCGGTACACACAGATTCGAAATGACCCTTCTTTAGTGAAACCAGGCGATATTTTCCTTCTGCAACAGGCACCTCATGACTGGATACATGCCGGCATTATTTCGGCAGTAGATGATGATATTTTTGAAACCATTGAGGGGAATACCAACGAGGGCGGGTCTAACAATGGAAATGCTGTACTAAAACGAGTGCGTAATTTCCGGAAATCGAAGCTCGATGTATTCTCTATTGAAAGCCTGGTGTGATCCATACTGAGTAACTAAGCAAACGAAAAAAATAGATTTTAACCACATCATTTAGTTTCTAACACCATGATTACAGTTGCTATAAAATCTAAAATTGAGCAGATCGTCAACGTATTTGAAACGGGCACCGCCGAAGGTAAATACGATGCGCTGGTAATCTTTAAAGATGGGAAAGATAATACCCGCCAAATTACGTACGGACGTAGCCAGACAACGGAGCAGGGCAATCTGAAAACATTGATCGAACTATATATCAACCGTGATGGCAAGTTTGCGGATGATTTTGTTCCTTATCGTACTAAAATAGGAACTGTGCCTCTGGTCGATGATGCTACATTTAAAGACCTGTTACGAAAATCGGCCAGAGAGGATGCCATTATGCGGTCAACGCAGGATGAATTTTTCGACATCCTTTATTACATGCCAGCGCTGAACTTTTTTACGGGCTTTGACTTTACCTTGCCGCTTAGCCTATTAGTTATCTACGATAGTTTTATTCACTCTGGGGGTGTGCCTACTTTTTTACGAGAGCGCTTCCCGGAGCGACCTCCTTCCCGAGGAGGAAACGAAAAGGCCTGGGTAACAGCGTACGTAAAAACAAGAGACGAATGGCTGGCCACGAATAAGAAAATTATCCTTCGCGGCACAGTGTACCGAACCCGCTGTTTCTTAACTCAACTAGAAAATGACAACTGGACGCTGAGTAAGCCCGTGAATGCACATGGTGTTGTTGTGCCCTGATCGCCTGCTATAGACCAGGTAATAGTTTATCAATAGCCAAACGCTACTAAACGAATATGTTTGTTTAGTAGCGTTTGGCTGTTTTGTAGGAAGAAAGAATTAAATAGGGGTAAAAGTAGAAACATACCACAGATTTAGCTGAAGATTGATTAGTTTACAGTCTTAATCACTTCATCCTGTGACTGACTCTATTTTCATTCTCTTCGTTCTTTGTTTAACTATTATCATCTGCGAATGGCTGAATAAAAAGCCCGGTTTCCGTCATATTGGAACGGCTTTGCTGGTGATTATTCTGACGGCTATCGAGGCCAATCTGGGTCTCATACCAACGACCGAAACGCCAGTTTACGAAAGCATTTTTAGCTACATAGCCCCGTTTTCATTATTCCTGTTACTGTTGAGTGTAAACCTGAAAGACCTTCGTCAGGCTGGATTGCCGATGCTAACGATGTTTCTGGTCGGTTCCGCGGGCACGATTATCGGCGTTTTTGTGAGTGTTTGGGCCTTTGCGGCACCACAAACCGTTGGGAAACTATTCTTTGCACTGGCGGGAATGTTTACCGGAACGTACATTGGAGGAGGCATTAATTTCCATGCCGTAGCCCTTCATTACGGCGTATCGAAAGCCGGGAATTTGTTCGTAGCCGCTACCGCTGCCGATAATATCATGACGGCACTCTGGATGATTGCAACACTGGCTCTTCCGCGTTTTTTTCAACGACGTTACCCGCGTCAGCAGTTGGCCCATCAACTAGATACAAGCAAAGCTTCCCATTCGGAAACATTGGTGGATGATGATCCATTCTCGGATTCAGAAACAATGACGCCGAATGATCTGGCTATCTTACTGGCATTGGGGTTTGGTTCTATTTTTCTTTCTAAACAAATTGCTGATGTAGTACCTGTCATTCCGTTCGTGCTGGTCCTGACTACGTTTGCTCTGGTGTTAGCTCAGTTTCGAGTCGTCAATAAACTGCGTGGAAGTCGGCTAATTGGCCTTTTTGGGATTTATATTTTTCTGGCCGTGATTGGCGCGTATTGTGATATTGCTGCTCTGCTCCACGATGGAAAACTGGCCATTGTATTGTTCGGGATGATTCTGTTGCTTGTACTCATTCACGCTAGTATTGTATTTGGTATCGGCGCGTTCTTTCGGCTGGATTGGGATATATTGGGTATTGCTTCCCAGGCAAACATTGGCGGGGCTACATCCGCGCTGGCATTGGCGCGTAGCCTCAATCGGCCTGATTTACAGCTTCCGGCAGTATTGGTGGGAACGCTTGGTAATGCCATTGGTACTTACCTTGGTATACTTGTGGCAGAGCTACTTCGGTAAACTAATAGGGCTATTCAATCCGGCAGGGGCCTTCTTCTGCCTGTGCTGACCCGGTTACCAGATTAATTCGACCAGAAACACATCTGTTCATCGTTGAATCAATCGTTCCCGCACTAAATAAATAGGGTTCGCCAGTGGGGAGGGCGGGAAGCTGAAGTGAGGGGTAAAATGAAACGCCATTCGGTTTAAGTACCGGGAAGCCAGTTTTAGTTTTCAAGGCCTGGCAGGCTGCTGCACAGGAACCAAACGCCAGCTTGGCGCCAATCTGAATAGGCTGGTAATCATCCCAGAGTCCACGCGAAGGAATTTGCGCTTCGGTTAGGTAGACGCCACGGGGTAAACTAATGGCAAAGTCTTTGGTAGTTCCCGGATCATAATAGACCATAAACTGTTCATGATGACGGATGCTTAACCAATCCAGTTGATACATAAAATCGACCCGAAAGGAAACCCCTAACTGCCAATTGAAGAGTGTCCCGCTGACGTACTTAATGGCCGCATTAAAACGGGCGTCGTCGAGACCGTTGCGCTGAATAAACTTACGTTTCCAGATGGCCAGGTAATACTGAGTTAGTGAATCAGGCGTCTGGTTAACGGTATAGCTTGGTTGATCGCTTATAAACGGACAATCGCACGGGGCATCCTTAAGTACAATAGGAGCTGGTTGGGTTGATTGGTGCTGGCAACTGCAAACCCCGATCAGGAAAAGTATAACGACAAAACGGTTGATAAACATAGCCGGGCGTGTGTATGCATGACTAGACACCATTGACGGAAAAAGGGTTGGAATTAGTAACACGGGCTTCCGCCTGCCCTACTAAATAAAAAATGCCGTAGTCTCAACACTACGGCATTTTAACTGGTGAAGGCGAAACGCTAATCGGCCACAACGATCACCGGAGCAACCTGTTCCGGGTCGTTGTCGGCCGATGCTTTCTTTTGTTTGATTAGTGCTTTTTTAGCTGCTTTCTTCAACGTGACTTCGTATAAATCCGTCCGGCGGTCTTTCAACACCTGCACGGAACCATGTTCGTGTAACTCTTTCAACAAGCTCAGGTCAACGTCGGCAATGAGTACCATTTCGGTGTTGGCAGTCGCTTCGGCTTTCACGGCGTTGGTTGGAAACTGGAAATCGGAGGGGGTAAACACCGCCGACTGGGCGTAGTTGATGTCCATATTCTGTACACGCGGCAGGTTTCCCACACAGCCCGAAATTGCTACGTAACATTCGTTTTCGATAGCCCTCGCCTGTGCACAATGCCGTACCCGTGAATAGCCATTCTGGGTATCGGTTAGAAATGGGATGAACAGGATTTGCATGCCCTGCTGAGCTAATATGCGGCCCAGCTCAGGGAATTCCACATCGTAACAGATCAGCATCCCGATTTTTCCACAGTCGGTGTCGAACGCCCGAATCTCGTAGCCACCCACCATACCATAATGCTTCACTTCGTTGGGCGTGATGTGAATCTTCCGGTATTCTTCAAATGAACCATCACGCCGACAGAGGTAGGCTACGTTGTACAGCTTACCATCGTCGTCAACCAGTGGCATACTGCCTCCCACAATGTTGACATTGTACGAAATGGCCAGCTCGCAAAGTTTTTCGCGAACGGGCACCGTAAAGTCGGCTAGTTTTCGAATGGCTACCGGCTCGGGAAGGTCGTTGAAATCGGCCATGAGCGGAGTATTGAAAAACTCGGGCAACACCATAAAATCGGCCCGGTAATCGCTGACGGCATTGACGAAAAATTCAACCTGTTCCAGAAAAGCGTTCAGGTTTTTGAACAAACGCATTTGCCACTGAATCACACCCAGCCGAATAATGGAATCGGTATGCGGCCGTTTGTCTTTTTCGATCACATAGTAAATGTTGATCCACTCTAACAAGGTTGCATACTCTTTCGACTCCGAATCGCCGGGCAGATACCCCCGCAACACCTTTCTTACGTGGAAATCATTGGAAAGCTGAAACGTTAGGGTAGGATCATAGATCTCCTTCTGTTTCACTTTGGCAATGTACTCGCGGGGGGTCAGCTCGTCCGAAAATTTATTATAGTTGGGAATGCGTCCTCCGGCCAGAATCCCTTTGAGATTCAACTGCTCGCAGAGTTCCTTACGGGCATCGTATAACCGCCGACCCAAGCGCAAATCCCGGTAGTCAGGATGCACGAAAACCTCGATACCGTACAGGTAATCGCCTTCATCATTATGAGTTTTGAAGGTATAGCCACCCGTAATCTGGAAGTAGGTGTGGTTATCTCCGAAATCGCCATATTTTACCCGGATCGCCAGCGCAATGGCTACTGCCTTGCCATCTACTTCTACACAAAACTGACCCTCTGGAAAAATAGTGAGTAGTTTGTTAATTGAGCTTTTAGGCCAATAATCCCCGCCAATACCACTATATACCTCAATCATTGTTTCTTTGAGGTCGTGGTAGTCCGATTTCTGTAATGTTCTGGTTTGTATATGCATTACTGCTCTTTTACTTTCTTGGACTGTCTGTAATAAAGATAAAGGAAAGCCGCTCCGACACCCGTAAACGCGACCCTACTTTTCATGGAGACACCAGAAATAAAAAAAATAACCCCACGGTAAGATAGGCAGGGGCTTTTTTATTGGATTAGATGGTGTTCCCAATTGTTGAAGGCGTTAATACCGTCGCTAAATGCTCAAGATGTTTATCGGTGAAATCCAGATGCGTTACAAAGCGCACCAAATGTTTACCAAAGGGGATACCACGGATACCTTTTGTCTCTAATTGTTGAACGTAATCGGCGGCTAAGATGGTTTCTGGAAGTCTGAAAATGACGATATTGGTATCAATGGGCAGGATTTCCAGTACTTCGGGGAGTTGTTCGAGAATGGCCCCAATTTTACGGGCGCGCGAATGATCCAGTTTCAATCGGTCAATGTGGTGATCGAGTGCGTAGATGCCCGCTGCGGCCAGAAAACCTGCCTGCCGCCAGCCTCCGCCCATTAGTTTACGGAAACGGCGAGCCTGTTTAATGACATCTGCTTTTCCGAGCAGGAGCGACCCCACCGGACAACCCAGACCTTTCGACAGGCAAATACTGATAGAGTCAAATAACTGTCCGTAGGCTGTGGTAGGTTCACCGGTTTCGACAAGTGCATTGAAAAGTCGGGCACCATCTAAATGCAGAATCAAACCCTGTTCGGTGCAGAGTTGTTTGATCGCGGCAATTTCGGGGATGGTATAATAACAGCCGCCCCCTTTATTGACCGTGTTTTCCAGGACAACCAGTCGGGAAAGCGGTTTGTGTGAATCGGTAGGGCTATAGATATGCTCACGGATCAGCTCAGGAGTGAGCTTGCCCCGTTCGCCATGCGCCAGACTGGTGGAGGCTAATGAATTCACTGAAATGCCTCCACCTTCGTACTGATACACGTGCGACAGGTAATCGCAGATAACATCATCACCGGGCCGTGTGTGGGTACGAATGGCGAGTTGGTTGGTCATGGTGCCCGATGCACAGAAGAGAGCGGCTTCCATACCAAAGAGCGAAGCTGCTTTGGCTTCCAGGGCATTTACTGTTGGGTCATCGCCAAGCACATCATCCCCAAGGGGCGCTGTAAACATAGCCTCGCGCATGGCGGGCGTAGGTTGTGTAACCGTATCGCTACGAAGATCAATTAGCATTTTAAGAATTCAAGAATCAGGTTGATGCAGTTTAAAGCCCTAAAGTTGATAAATTAAGCGCCAACTTGAAACCCTGAGTGGACAGCTTAAATCTGTTTAGAACTGAAGTTTGCTGTAAATACTGTCAAAAACGTTGATAGTCTTGCATTTATAGCACTTGCATGTATTTTTGAGCAACCTTTTCGTTCAATTCCGTCTCAATCAGGAATCCGAAAATTCGGTGTCTGTAAACCCCCTACCTTTATTATGCTAACAAACAAAGCTCCCTGGATCGTCCTTCTCGTTCTGTGGATGATCGGCTCGACCTGGTGGCATGTCTGCAAAATTAAGCAGCTATGCGGTGACGATATCAATCCCTCGGCAGCCTCAACCGAAACAACCATAGAGACGACGCCCCCTGGCGCCGATGCCTTTACGATTGCCGATGGTACACGCTTTCGGTTGGATCTTCCCGGCAATTTTGACTTTGCTAAATCGGGAGCCAATGCTAATATGAATAGCCTGGGAGGGTCGCTGGAAACGCTTATTACCTACCTGAAAGAGAATCCCGGCCGAACGCTCGAACTGACAGGTTACTACGCACCGGGCGAAACCAACACAACCAGTTTCCCAAATCTGGGTCTGGCTCGGGCTGAAGGAATCAAGCAATATTTAGTACAACAGGGTATTCCTGCTGGGTCAATTACAACCAAAGGGGAGGAACGCAATCTGCCATTTACAGCCAAAGGTGACTCACTTAGGGGTGGACTTTATTTTGGTTTTGGGGGAGAGGCTAACGAAGTAAAACCTGCTGATGAACCCGCCGTGACGGAAAAGCCTGCTGAAAAACCAGCCGAACCAATCAAGATTACGGAGCCAACGACAGAGAAAGCGTTAGCTGAAGCCGAAAAATTTACGTCTGTATTTAAGCCTATCGATCTCTACTTCCCACTGGGTGAGGCTAACTACATTAAAACGGGAGAAACAAAAAAATTCTTCGAGGAGGCCACTAAATACCTGGCTGCTCACAAAGACAAAAAGCTCCTGCTAACTGGCCATACCGACAATTCCGGTCCTGATGAAGTGAATAGGCGCTTATCCCTCGATCGGGCCAATGATGTGAAGTCGAAATTACGAAAAGCCGGTATCGACTCGGATCAGATTAATGTGAAGGCTAAAGGCGAAACGGAGCCTAAGGCTGATAACAGTACAATATCGGGCCGTAAGGCCAATCGGCGTGTAACGGTAGTCGTTCAATAAAACTAAACTTGGTTCCGGTTTGATGGTACATGTTCCGCCCAGTAGATCTGCTAAAACTTGGCAATAGAATCATCAAACCAGAAACGAATAACCATAAACAGGCAAGAATTATGTTTACTATGAATCCATTAAACCTGCCCGATGCCCAACTGCAGCTAGGAATTATGCTGATCGTGTCGGCCGTGCTGGGGTTTATAATTGGCTATATTTCCCGGCAGCGAACCATCCGGGAACTGGAAGGTGAACTGGCCAGCACCGAGCGTGCCGTTGATGACTGCCTGCGGGCTCCAGTTGCTGCCGGTCCAGTAGCAGATGGCGAAACGATCGTGCTGAATCGGATTCGCGCCCGGGCTAATGAAGTCAACTTTGCCCGGATTGGTCTGGCCTCGGCTGCTAATGCCGATGATTTGAAAATCATTGTTGGCGTTGGGCCATTTCTGGAAAAGAAATTACATGCCATCGGTATCTATACGTTCCGGCAGATTGCCAATTTCAATCAGGAGGACATTGAGAAAGTTAACGATATTATCGAGTTCTTTCCGGGACGTATCGAGCGAGACAATTGGGTTGGTCAGGCAACTGAACTGGCAAAAAAGTAATGAATGATCAGTTTACGGTTTTCAGTTTACGGTGGCTACCGCATTTCTAGTTTCATTGGGCCGTAAACCGAATACTGTAAACCTCAAAGCTATAACCCCCTTTAAACTTCAATCCCGTCATGTTTGGATTAGATCCCTTTAGTCGTCCGGTGGCCATCACCGAAATACTACTTTTACTCTCACTTGCCGCCTTTATTGGTTGGTTGTTGGGCCGATTGATACCCGCGGGCCGTATCCGTTCGCTACGGGCATCGATAGCGGATAAAGAGAGTGAGCTGGAAGAATGCCGCCGGTCAAAAGTAGCTGGGAAGGCAACTGTAGTACCGCCAGTTCGTTCGGTACCTGTTGTAGAAACACCACCTGCCTTTGTCCATGCTGATCCGTTACTACCCGCCATTAGTTTCGATGATACGCCCGATCCAATTGATGTAGTGGAAGCGCCACTAGTCGGTAGTGCCTCGGTTGATGTGCCGGTGGTTGTGGTGCCGCCTGTGGTTGTACCGTCTCCGGAGTTATCCCCAGTTGGTTCGCCAATGCCTCTTGAGGCTACGGTAACAACTGGTAATTCAGAGGCTGCCGTATTGAATCGGATTGCATCGCGTGCGAGTGAGATAAATTTCGATCGAATTGGGCGGGCTGCAGCCTCTGAGGCAGACGACCTAAAGGATATTGTAGGCATTGGGCCATTTCTGGAACGTAAACTCCATAGTCTGGGCATCTACACATTTCGGCAGGTCGCTAATTTTACGAAAGAAGATATTGACAAGGTCAATGAAATCATCGAATTCTTCCCCGGCCGCATTGAGCGCGACAACTGGGTCGAACAATCGAAAGAGTTTTACGACCGGAAATACGGTAGCAAACGCTAAGGTTCCTGCGTTAACCAGTTCCACAAGGGCCTGTCCATGCGTATGGACAGGCCCTTGTGGTAGATAACGAGGTGGTCATGGATTGGCTAACTTCTGCTTCCGAATGGGCGTGCTACTCAGTAACGCAGTTCCCCCTGATTGATAAAAATCGCATATCGACTGTAAAACACAGTCGCTGCATTTTGGATAATACCAGGTGCATACCCGCTGGCCATGCCAGTAAAAATGCTTGTGAAAATTAAACAATACCAGTGGATCCTGTGGCAGGTAGGCCAGTAAAATCGCATGCGCTTTTTCAGCACTCACCTTGGGGCCAATTAATCCTAGCCGTTGCGTAACCCGATGAACATGCGTATCAACGGGCAGTACAGGTTTGTGGAATTTGAAGAGAAGCAGAATCGTTGCGGTCTTTAATCCAATTCCAGGAAGACTCGTTAGCCAGGTCATGGCTTCTTCTGTTGACAAATCACCCAGAAAATCAACGTTGGCCGCGCCCGTTTCCCGAAAAAGATGTGTCAGCAGATTTTGTATATAAGGCGCTTTGATTTCGGGGTAATTCGCTGACTGTATGGCGTTAATCAGGTCGGGGAGGGGGGCATCCCGAACCTGTTCCCAGCTTGGAAATCGTTCCCGCATTGTGCGATAAGCCAATACTTCATTCGCATGCGTCGTGCGGTGCGACAAAATAGTGCCAATTAGCTCATGCATCGGATCTGAATACCCATGTATTTCCTGCATGTCATATACCTCATTCAGTCGCTCATGGGCGTCTTGTGTTTTATGGGCTAAACTGGAACTGGGCTGCATACAAAACAGGCTGGGTTAAACGGCTACGAATGTGTACCTGTTTGAACCCAGCCTGCTCGAGAATGTTTCCACCAGTTGGTGAACGGCAGTAGCCTTATACTATCATAATCTCACTAATAATGACGAACTCAATCTTTTCTACGTAGATAAATATTGTTGCTGATCGACTCCAGCTGCACTTTTGGCCCGCCACCGTTAACGCTTCCCTCTAACTGGTAGCCCACAATTGGATTTTTTTCCTTCTTGTTTTTGAAGCTGATGTCCATATCCGAATAGACTTCTCCGGTAATGGTTTTCATGGCCACGTTTGCTCCTTTGGATTTGGGCCAGCTCATATCTACGAACCCACTGATGGTTTTGGCAAATACGGGTCCCGTTGCGCCCTGAATATCGATATTGCCATTGATGGTTTCTAGCTTCAACTGGGCTTGGCGCGGTACAAATACCTCATAGTTGAGCGTACTACATACGTAATACCGTTTACCATCCTGATCAGAACTCCAGGAGTGACGCTGGTCGGGGCAGTCTTCTGCCTTACCCTGCTTGATCATCTCCTTGTCGAAATCCGTTTTAATACTGACCTCCTGAGAAGTAGATCCGGTAGTTACCAGCAGCGCATCGTTAAGCCTGCCTCCGTTAATGGTTACCTCAATGCGAACGGTTACCGTTGGCTTGTCCCAGTAGCGGACTTTGATGCTATCGGCAAATTTCAGATTGAGGTTTACCGTTTGGTCAGCGGTTACGGGCAAGGTTTTTTCAATGATTTTTTGCCCGAAGATTGGCTGAACCAGCAAACTCAGCAGCCCAAGTAAAAACAGGATTAAGGGATTTTTCATACGAGTAGAGGAAATAAAGGTGGCTTACTTTTGCTTACGTACGTAGATATTGCTGTTGATAGTCTTGAGCTGGACCTCAACCCCGCCACCGTTGGTGCTACCGTCGATGTTATTACCTCCTCCAACTCTTGGCATACCTTCTTTGGAGGCTTTCATACCAAGGTCGAAATCGGTGTACATTTCGCCCTGAATCGACCGGAGTTTGAGATTGGCTTTAGAATTGGCAGGCATGGTAATGTCGATAGGGCCGTTAATGGTTGAGATGGCCGTCGGCTTTTCCTGGCTCAGACTTGAATACACAACTTTTACTTCGCCGTTTGTGGTGTTGGCTACGATAGGACCCGTTACATTTATAAGGTCGATCGACCCATTGTTGGTGCGTACTTCCAGATCGCCATCCATGTTGCTGATGGCAACGCCAGCACTCTGCCAGTTGGTTTGCTGATACAGAATGGCCACTTTACGGGGCAGCTTAATAGTGTATTTAATTGCTTTCCGAGTGGCTTTTTCAATTTTCAACCCGCCATTTTCAGGGGTTACCGCCAAGCCAATGCCTGAGTTATCAACCGCCTGGTAGTAGAGAGGTTTCAGCCCTTTTGCGCGTTCGGGCGGTGCTTCGTAGCCTGACGATGCTACAATAATGACGTCATCGCTGTTGTGTCCTTCAATCTTGATGTCGCCCGCGTCGATCTCAAGTGTCACTTTGTGGTCTTTGGAATTCGTCAATTTGGTTTTGTATTCCTGAGCCTGCGCGTTCATTAAAAGGCATAGGAATCCTGCACTCAACATTAGGAGCTTTTTCATACTAGTCCGCCAGGGCGGTTGTTTAAGGTAATTGACTTGTGTTTGTTTACTGATTGGAGGGCTTTAAATTCTATTGATTCTATGGAAGCCTGGAATTAATAGAATCATTTTGTTATCAAGTTTTTAGGAGGGTGTAGTTGCTTCGTGGGTTAACTGGTTAATGCCTTCTTCGGCTTTCTGGCGCACCACATCCAGCACTTTCTGATCCTGAACTAATCGCTGAATTTCGTTGACGGCCCGTTTCTCTTTAATGGCTACCAGCGCGTCGATCAGGGTAATCTGAATATTGGGATCTGTCTGGATTTTGAGTGACTGAATCAGTGCTTCTCGCACATCGGGCTCGTTTTCGAAGCGAATCAGTGCCTGACATGCCGCCAGCCGTACGTTCACATTCGCATCGAAGTTCAGCGTATTGATGAGTAGTTGCGTAATCTCCTGATCGGCCTGCTTGAGGTCGTAACTTTGATTGACCGCCTGAATACGTTCACTAGCCGATGTCTTTGTTAGTTGCTCAAACCTAAGCACCTTTTTCATTGCCATAGCTGAGGGTGCATCGGTTGCAGATGCGGCCAAATCCGTTGAGCTGAACCGGCGTTGCGCATAAAACAAGCCAGCGCTGAATCCAAAGATAAGCAAGGCCACACTGGCGGCTAATCGAAGGCTCCAGCTTGTCAGACTTATAACCCGACCCGGCTCCGGCGCACTTAATTTCGTGGCTAGCTGAGTTGTAAAGGCAAGCGAAGGGTGCGAATTTCGGGCGTTTGCGAAATAGCTAAACTGAGCAGCATGACTTTGCAAATGAGCCGGTACAGCTTCCTGCTGAAAAAACTGCCGCAGCTGTTTTTCTTCCTGCAGGCTAGTCTCCCCCTCGTAGTATTTCTCCAGTAGCTTTTCAATGTCCTGATTCATAGTCGTTGGCTTTTAGGTAATTTTCGCGCAGGCGCTGACGGGCCCGTGACAAAATCACTCGAATATTATTGACACTCAGGCCGGTAACCTGTTCGATTTCCTCAAAGGAATATTCTTCTACATCCCGCAGATGCAAGACGAGCTTTTGCTGATCGGGCAGCTCATCTATTAACAGCCGGATCAACTCGGCACTATCGGCTAATTCTACTTGTCGGTAAGGCGAGATTTCTTCTCCTGCCAGTCCCAGCAAAGCTGTGTCATCGGTCGTCTTTTGTTTAGCGTGTGACTTTAGTCGATCCAGACACAGGTTTTTTGTCATCTGAACCGCCAGAGCCTCTACACTATGAT
The DNA here is from genome assembly GCF_054776855.1 of Spirosoma migulaei. Lineage (NCBI taxonomy): Bacteria > Pseudomonadati > Bacteroidota > Cytophagia > Cytophagales > Cytophagaceae > Spirosoma > Spirosoma migulaei. Next base: position 68,919 of record NZ_BAAHBG010000017.1, read on the forward strand.
AGGCATCTAACTGTTGCCGATTTGTCCAAAGCCGGAGCAACACATCCTGTAAGGCATCCTCTGCTTCTTCGCGGTTACGAAGAAACAACTGAGCCAGCCGAAATAGGCGGCCCTGAACCGGAAGTATGCGTTGTTTGAACAGTTGTAAATCCATATCAATCACATAGACGATTGGGCCGGGGAAACATTACAAATTGATTCAAATTATTTTTATTGAACACGGAGGCATAGAGAACACAGAGGTAATCAGACGCTTATTTCTCTGTGTTCTCTGTGCCTCTGTGGACAATTATCTTTGACAAGCTATGTACGAAGTAGCTTCACTCAATGGACTTGACCCCGATGGGGTCAACTGTTTATAGCAACTGGAACACTAAATCGACCTGCGCCAGAAAAGGCAAACAAAAAAGACCTTTCTCCTGAATTGTACCAGCTACTGTGAGCCAGAAAATTCAAGAGAAAGGTCTCTTTATAAGAGGTAATAACTAATTAACTTAGGTAAGACCGATGGCTTGCCAGTTGACGCCGAACCAGACTCCAGCGCCGACGTGACACAGGGAGTACATCACCCGTACTTAAGTGAACTAATCCGCCGGTTTCTGTACGCTCCAGGCGCTCCACAAACTGACGGTTAACAACACAGTTTCGATGAAGCCGGATAAACAATTCGGTAGGAAGCTGGGGCGAATAATATTTCAGCGTTCGGGGCATTAACATTCGGCGACCATCTGCCCAGTTTAACCAGCTATAGTTAGCAACTGCCTGTAGATACACTAAGTCCGATACAGAAAAAAACTGGCGACCCGTTTCACGAAGGTAGAGTTTTAGCGGAGGCCAATCCGTTGGCATGGATCGATTGGATAAAGAAAAGACAGACATTGACATAGGCGTGTATTACTTTTCAGAGTAATGATGAAAGAATACTTACGCAATACTAAACCCAATGACTTCCCTTGTCTTGCTCTTTCGTAACAAGGACTATAAAATTTGTAACATCAGGTATGATCACTTGTTAATAAGGGAACAAATGCTACTCAAAGAAGGCCAGGAGGTGCCTAAAGTGCGAAAAAAGCAACGTATCTCTAGAATGAGCGTGACGTCAGGCAATTTCGTGCCGGTTTTGATCGACGTATTCAGAGGGGGTCAGGTGGTACTGATCTTTAAAAACTTTGGAGAAATAAGCAGGTGTATCGAAGCCTACCCGGTCGGCCACTTCCGATACAGATACGCCCGTTAGTAACAACTCCGCTGCCCGTTTCAGTCGTACAATTCGGATTAGTTCATTCGGCGATAGGCCAGTCATTGCTTTAACTTTCCGGTTCAGATGCATACGGCTCATGCCAATGGCTGTAGCCAGTGGTTCAACACCGAATGTGGAGTCATCCAGCCGTTCTTCCAGGATGCTATAGACCCGATTCATGAACTCATCCTGAGGGTCCAGGCTAGTTGTAGGCAGGTTGCCTTCCCGTAACAACTGCGACCGGAAATGCTGACGGGTGCGCGATTGCTGATCCAGCCGGTTTCTAACCCGCCCGCGTAACTCATCAACCTGAAAAGGTTTTGCTAAATAATCATCTGCACCGGCGGTTAATCCTTCCAATCGGCTTTCTACAGATACTTTAGCCGTGAGTAAAATGATAGGGATATGGCTTGTAACCGGATTGGCCTTCAGTTGTCGGCAGAGTTCATAGCCATCCATTTCGGGCATCAGCACATCGCTTATGATTAAATCAGGACCTTCAGCAATGGCGGTTGTAACCCCTAACTGGCCATTACTGACCCGCTTAACCCGCCATTCGGTATTCAGCGTGGAGGCTATGTATTCGGCTAGTTCGTCGTTATCTTCTACCAATAATATCCGATGTAGTTTATCATCTGTAGAGTCTGGACTAACCGGAGCTTGCCCAGGGGCCGTTGTTGATGAGGGCTCATTGGGAGGAGTTTGTACAACAAGTTCAGCACGTGCCTGACGGCAGGGTAGCTCAACTGTGAAGCTAGTGCCCTTATCCGGCAGACTCGTTACCTTAACCGTACCCTGCATCATCTCAACTAACTCTTTTACCAAAGCCAGGCCAATACCTGATCCACCCATAGCTCCTTCGAGAGGATCTGCCTGATAAAATCGGTCGAAAATACGGGGTAATTTCTGGTCAGGAATCTTCGATCCAGTATTATGAACCGTTAAGCGAACTAAATCCGTTTTCGCGGAACTGGCTACGGTTGGATCAATAGGTTCAACGTGAATCAACACATTCACGGAGCCGTTTTCCTCCGTGAATTTTAACGCATTCGATAAAAGATTACTTAGAATTTTTTCGATTTTATCCGGGTCGAACCAATAGTAGGGCTGTTTGAATTGGTCAGTTAACTGCAATAGAATGTGTTTCCGTTGTGCTTCTTCTGTAAAGACCGTCACAATTCGTCGGATAAACTCGGGCAAATCGGCAGGAGTTGGGGTAATAGTCAGGTTTCCTGCATCGAGTTTTGCCAGATCGAGCAGCTCATTGATCAGTCGCAGGAGCCGGTTGGCATTCCGGTAAATAAGCGTAAGCCGACTGTGATAAGGTGAGTTAGTCGTATCATTTAATACCTGTTCTAACGGTGTTAGAATTAAGGTAAGGGGAGTTCGGAACTCGTGGGTGATATTGGCAAAGAACCGTGTTTTAACGGCATCCAGGTGTTTTAACTGAATCGACTCCTGCTCGCGAAGCTCCATCTGACTTTTCTGCTGAATACGACGGATTCGGACTCGGAGATAGAGAACTAACGCGCCAATCAGCAGCAGTCCATAGAGCGTGTAGGCCCACCACGTTGCCCAAATCGGCGGCTCTATAATCAATCGCAATGAATGTATGTTGGGGCTCCATACGCCAGACGTATTCGAGGCATTAACAACAAATGTGTAAGTGTTTGGGGGGAGGTTTGTGTAAGTTGCCGTGGCCTGATTACCACTATAGACCCAGTCTTTATCGAGCCCAATTAATTTATACCGGTACTGATTTTTATGGGTTTGATTAAATTCAAGAGCGGCAAAATCAATGGATAGGAAGTTTTGACGGTTTGTTAAAACGATCTCCGTTGTCTCGTTGATGTCCTTCTGAATAGGGGAATCTGGTGTAGTTGCGCTTACCAGCAGGTTATTGATACGTAGTGCCGTGAGCGCCACAGTGGGCTTCATCGGGTCCTCGCTGATTTGGCGCGGGTCGAAGGCCGTGTAACCGCCAATACCACCAAAAATGAGCCTGCCATCTGGTAGGGTTACATCATAGTACTGCTTAAATTCTTCGCTTGGGAGCCCATCGTCGGTCATATAATTCCGCACTTCGTTGGAGCGGGCATCAAAGCGGCAAAGGCCTCTATTGGTACTTAGCCATAGGTGTCCATTACTATCGGGTCTGATTGCGTAAATGACATTATTCGATAAGCCTTGCCCAACCGTAAACCGCTGAATCTGGCCAGTCATTTTATTAAGTCGGCAGAGCCCTTCGCCAAATGTTCCTATCCAGAGATACTTATACTGAAGCGGATCCTGGGCCAGGCATAATAGAGCGTTTCCGGGTAAGGATTTCGGATTGCCCATTATATTGTTCCAGTGAATAAGTCGTTTTTGCGATAGGTCGGCCCGGAGTAGCCCATGATTTTCGGTAGCCAGGTAAATCCGCCCCCCATCAACTACCATCGCTGTAATCTCGTAAGGATGGTTAGGGGGGAGGGGTAGCGGAAAGGCGGTAAAGGTTGCCAGATCGGGATTATGACGTACGATCACCTGATTCGTAGGGCCAAGTAAGCCCCAGAGCTCACCTTGTGCCCCGGCTGCCAGCGTGGTTAGACGGAACTCGCCGTTCGGGAGCCAGCGGGTTTCAATGCCAGTTGGTAGCACCGGAACAAATGCCCTACTGGAGGCATCAAAACGATAGGGAATGGTTTGCTGACTGCTAATCCAGAGCGTTTTACGCCGGTCGAACTGGTATCGAATACCCGCAGGCGATTGCTGGCGAATGTCGGCAGGAATCGCATCTCTTGGAACATCCCACTGCTGACTTAACCAGTCGGTCTGGAAATTGCTGGTATATGGCCAGGTTTGGAACGGACGTTTATTCAGATCATATTTTATCACTCCGTCACCGTTAAGACCCATCCAGAGCACATTTGAGCGGTCTATTAATAGTGACAATGCCGAGAAGCGGGCTAGCTTAGGCGACTCCAGCGTCCGATCGGGCCATAACGGAACCAGGCCATTCTGATCGGTATAGCGGTTTTGATTAATGTAGTCGATTCCCCTCTGGTCCGTTGCGAACAACGGTAGGCCGGGTTCATCAGGAAGGGTAATCAGTTGTCGAACACGGCCACTTACGGGATCGAAGCGGGCAAACTGGCCCGGAAAGCCCAGAAGTAATTCGCCGTTTTTTCGTTCATGTACTCTGTAAACCTCATTTTGGGGTAAGCCCTGTGCTTCCTGAAAGAGATCGAGTTGTGCTGACGCAGGATTATATCGAACTAGCCCATCCTGGGTTGCCAACCAGGGGCGGTTTGTTCGGTCAACTACGAGTGAGTGGATCAGGTGATAATTCGTATCCCCCTGCGCAACCCAGTGCCGGTGCGAGACCGTTCCATTGGCATTGAGTCGGAAAAAGCCATTCGTATAGGTAGCCACCCAAACGTTACCCGCCTGATCGGGCTTTATGCCAACGAGTTGGTCGCGACCTAATGCCTGTTTAAAGGCAGGCGAGTTAGAAATTCGAGTTGATCGCTCTGTAACCGGGTCAAAGCAGTCAATTTGGTTATTTTCGGTTCGAATCCAGAGTTTGCCCCTACGATCTTCCTGAATCTCGTAAATGCTGCTGAAGGATAATGATTGGGCCTGCTGAGGATCGTGGGTATAAATGCGAAACCGAATGCCATCGTATCGGCAGAGCCCATCGCGCGTTGCCAGCCAGATAAATCCGCCCCGATCCTGAATAATCGAGTTAACGAATCCCTGCGGTAAGCCATTTCGTACGGTTAGGTATTCTGGTTCAGGGGCAGCGGCACTCACCTGCCTTACTAAACCGAGCAGTCCAATAATCAGCCAACAAACTAACCGGCGAGTAAGTCGGTGCATAAACTGATCATGAGTATGCCCAGATGGGCTTGGATAAAGCGAAATATGAACGAACAAATATCTACCTTTAGTCGCTTTCGGCAACTCGAAAAGAGTCTTATTTCGTGAAAGGTAACTGTATTCTTTTGCTTTCCGCTCCACAATTCCTGCACCTGTTATGCATATTGTTCTTAAAACCAGGGTTAACCAACCCTTGCTTGCTGTTTGGGCTGGCTTTACGCGTGCCCTGTTCGAAAGGCTTACGCCAGCGTTTCCACCGGTGAAAGTCGTTCGCTTTGATGGGTGCCTACGGGGTGATGTGGTTCATCTACAGCTAAATTTTCTGTTCTTCCAGCAGGACTGGATCAGTCTGATTGTTGATCAGCAAACAGGTCAGGAGGAAATTTATTTTATTGATCAGGGCACCCAACTCCCCTTTTTCCTTTCCCATTGGAAACATCGCCATGGTCTTCGCCGTTCCGTTGACCTCCAGACGGGCAGTGAACAAACCATTATAATCGACGATATCACATTTAAAACCCCATTTTTATTGACCAATTATCTATTTTATCCGGTCCTTTGGTTACAATTTGCATACCGAAAGCCAATTTACCGGCGGGTCTTCAATTGATTCTGATTCAATGGTTTTGTTGATTTAGTCCACTGATTTAGTCGCATAATACGTCATGGAAGCTAAACATGCAAAAAAAAGGCGTTTTTGGCTTAACTGTTTATTAATCGATTTGAAAAAACGGTATAATTCTGGCTTTGTAACCAATGCAGCCGTATTTTCGGAACTGCATGGACTACGTTAACTTTGTATACTAGTGTCTTTTAATCTCACTGCATGAAACTTCCCAACTTAACTACACGAATTTTTCTGGGCATGGTGCTCGGTATTGCTATTGGTTATTTTTTCCCGGATACAGGCTCTGGTTTTTCGGGTAGTGACCTGAATATCCTGTCCAAGATTTTCCTGAGGCTTATCAAGATGATTATTGGGCCCCTTGTATTCGCTACACTGGTTGTGGGAATCGCTAAACTTGGCGATTTTGGGACCGTTGGACGAATTGGACTAAAAACCCTTGCGTATTTTTATTTTGCTACTATTCTTTCATTGGTTGTTGGCTTGCTGGTGGTCAACATAATGAGACCTGGCGAAGTGATGAATATTCCCCAGTTACCTGCTAAAGGGACTGATGTTGGTGTAGCAGTACAGAAAATGTCGTTCAATACATTTATTGAGCACATTGTGCCAACCAGCTTTATTGAGGCACTGGCGACGAATGAAATTCTTCAGATTGTGGTGTTCAGTATCTTTTTCGGTATTGCTGTAGGCGCTGTAGGGGCACAGGGCAAAATCATGATAAAAGCGCTGGATGCGCTCTCGCACATTATGTTCAAAATTACCAGCTATGTAATGGCTTTTGCACCTTTTGGTGTACTTGGGGCTATTGCAGCTATTGTAGCCCAACAGGGTCTGGGTATTCTGGGAGGATATGTGTATCTGATTTTATGCTTTTTCGGCGGGCTGCTGTTCTTCATTTTCGTGGTTTTGGCGGTTATATGTTTGGTGGTAGGAATCCCGTATTTCGCTTTGCTGAAAGAAATTCGCTCCGCCGTTATTCTATCCTTTAGTACGGCCAGTTCAGAGGCATCGTTTCCGCAAACGATTGAAGCGTTACGTCGATTTGGCTGTTCCGAGCGGATTATTTCGTTTGTACTGCCACTGGGCTATTCGTTTAATCTCGATGGGTCGATGCTGTATATGACGTTTGCTACGGCCTTCATTGCGCAGGCATATCATGTGCCCCTGAGCCTCGAACAGCAAATTACCATGATGCTTACGTTAATGATTACCTCCAAAGGAATTGCGGGTGTCCCCAGAGCTTCTTTGGTTGTTATTGCCGGCACCATGTCGTTATTCAATTTGCCGATCGAAGGGCTGGCGCTGTTGCTGGGAATCGACCAGGTGCTTGATATGGGACGCTCGGCTACCAGTGTTGCGGGTAATGCTGTAGCCACCTGTGTAATTTCCAAGTGGGAAGGGGAGTTCAGGAGGCAGCCCATTGAAACTGATGAAGTTACCGCTTGATAAATCGAGAAAAGTTTAGGGGCTATTGTATGGGTATTCCCGGCTGATTTCGTAGGTTGGGGATGTAATTACTTTTTAGTTGTTTTACCTAAACCCCTAAGCTCGTGCAACCCTCTTACACTCCTGTTAGTACCCACGTTAAAGCTACCCCGGTACAGCGTTTCGTTGCCGCATTCATTGACGGTATTATTGCTTACATACCCTGTTGGATCTTGATTATGGTATCCTACAGTCTCGGAATGGTGGGGTATGCCATTGCGATTGCCTATATGCTTACCAAGGATGCACTGCCTGAAACAGGAGGCTTTCTGGGTGGGCAGAGTATTGGTAAAAAACTGATGGGTATCAAAGCCATCAAAGAAGATACGGGTGCTAGTCTGGTTGGTGATTATGGAACTGCTATTACCCGACAGGTATCGCTGATGATCCCTTTTTTCGGGTTCGTAGATGCGCTAATGGTATTCAGCGATGAAGGGAAACGGTTTGGCGATAAATGGGCTAAAACTATTGTTGTAAAGGTCTAATTTCATCTGATAGTACTTGACAAGGCCACAACCCACACGGTTGTGGCCTTTTTTATGACCGTCTGTATAGCTGATTGGCAGTTCATCCGTAATTTGATTGCTGTTGATCAAGCAAAGTTCGTAGCTTGAGCCCACGAATTGCAACCAACGGTTCTTCCCTAAACTAAATGAATATTCTCGAAACCCACCACATTGTAAAACAGTATGCCGAGCATCGGGCGTTGGATGACGTCAGTTTAGCTGTGCCTAAAGGCAGCATTTTTGGCCTTCTCGGACCTAATGGTGCGGGTAAAACCTCGCTGATTCGAATCATTAACCAGATTACAGCTCCCGATTCAGGTGAGGTCATTCTGGATGGCGAACGCCTGAATCCAAGCCACATTAAACGGATCGGGTATCTGCCCGAGGAGCGGGGGCTCTATAAAAAGATGAAGGTTGGTGAGCAACTGCTATACTTGGCTCAGCTTAAAGGGCTGACCGAAAAGCAGGCAATGGACAAGTTAAAAACCTGGTTTATCAAGTTCGATATCAAAACCTGGTGGGATAAACAGGTGCAGGACTTATCGAAAGGGATGCAGCAGAAAGTACAGTTTGTGGCCACTGTTATGCACGAGCCTGACCTGATTATTCTGGATGAACCTTTTTCCGGTTTCGACCCCATCAACGCCAACCTGATTAAAGATGAAATTCTGGAACTGCGTGATAAAGGGAAAACAATAATTTTCTCGACTCACCGCATGGAATCAGTGGAAGAACTCTGCGATTATATTGCACTCATCAACCGGTCGCATAAAGTGCTCGACGGCCCCAAGCGAGCTATCAAGGAGCAATTTAAAACCCATACCTATCATGTGGAATACCAGGGCGTACTGGAGAATCTCCCAACGGCATTTGACGTGTTGACTACCCGCCAAACGGATGACGGATTTCTGAGGACCGATATTAAAATTCCTCCCGATGCCGCTGTTAATGAACTGATTCGGCACTTGCTCGATCGCGTCACCGTACGGTCTTTTGGCGAGAACATACCCAGTATAAATGATATTTTCATCCAGACTGTTGGCGAAACCAATGATTAAATGAAATGAAGAATGAAGAGTGTAGAGTGATGAATAAAAAACTGATGCAATCAAACTATTCATCATTCTACACTCTTCATTCTTCACTTCATTCGCTCTTTCACTCATTACTAATATGAACACAATTTTCCTGATTATCAAGCGCGAATACATGGTACGGGTGCGCAAAAAGTCGTTCATTATTATGACGATTTTGGGACCGGTACTGATTTTTGGCTTTTATGCCATCATTGGCTGGGCGGCTGTTAGCTCCATCAACCAGAAAAAAATTGCGGTGGTCGATGAGAGTGGTCGTTTTGTCAATAAGTTTAAAAACGATGATGAAACAAGTTTTTCCTATCCGAAGCAATCGCTGGCAGCGTCTAAAAAAACGTTTGTGAAGGATGGGTACGATGCACTGGTTTTCATCCCGAAAGACGTTATCGAGCAACCCAAAACCGTACAGATTTTTGCCGAAAAAAGCGTTAGTCTGTCATTGCAGAGTACTATTGAACGGGCTATCGGCAAGGAGATAGAAACCTTAAAACTGGAGCAGGCTGGCATTACCCAGAAGATCATTGAAGACGCCAAGGTGAACGTAGATGCGCAGACCATAAGCCTAAGCGATGCGGGTGAAAAAAGCAGCAACGGGATTGCAACCACCATTATCAGTGGGTTTTGTGCCTTGCTTATCTACATTTCGGTTCTCATTTACGGAACGCAGGTCATGCGTGGGGTGATGGAAGAAAAAACCAGCCGAATCGTAGAGGTTATCATCTCGTCGGTGAAACCATTTCAACTGATGCTGGGTAAAATAATTGGCGTGGCACTGGTGGGTTTAACCCAGTTTATGCTCTGGATTATTTTGACCGTAGGGCTGATCACCTTGGGTTCTAGTGTTATGGGACAGAAAGAAACCGCCAAATCGGCAATGACATCTCGTATGAATGGTATGCCAGGCGGGCAGGATGTTCAACACAAAATGTCGACGGCTAAAAACCCGGTTGCCGACGTTATGGCGGCTATTGAAACCCTGAATCTTCCGATGATTATAGCTTGTTTTCTGTTCTATTTCTTAGGTGGATACCTTTTGTACAGCGCCTTGTTTGGCGCGGTTGGAGCTGCCGTTGATAGCGAGACGGAGACCCAGCAGTTCATGTTTCCGATCATGATGCCCATTATTGCGGCCATTGCTTTTGCACAGATTGCCGTGCGGGACCCCGATGGACCGCTGGCCTTCTGGACATCCATCATTCCGTTCACCTCGCCTGTCGTCATGATGGTTCGGATTCCGTTTGGCGTACCGGCCTGGGAGCTTATCCTGTCTATGCTGTTGCTGGTCATTGGGTTCATCGGCACGACCTGGATAGCCGCCCGAATCTATCGCGTGGGTATTCTCATGTACGGTAAGAAAACCTCCTTCCGCGAATTGGCGAAATGGGTGTTTTATAAAGGGTAAAAGAGGAGAAAAGGGAGGAGGGGGAGGAAAGGACGAAGGAATTGATGCGAAAGCAATACCTCTCTTCCCTTTCCTCCCCCTCCTCCCTTTTCTCCTCTTTTAAAACCCAATATCAATCACTAGTGGTTGAATCAGCCATTGGCGGGTGGTTACGTTGTAAATGGTTCGGAAACCGGCTTCGAAGGAGTTGCGTAAACGAAGGGTGTTGAAGACAAAGGAGACGTCGAGCCCGGTTGTCTGAAAATCACGGTACTGCGTTTCGTAACCACGAAGGCGACCAAACACATCGCGCACTTCCACATTACTCTGCCCTTTGGCAAGATCATAAAAGCCGCCTGCTTTAATCCGTTGCACATACAGCCATCGCCCCAGCGACCAGTGGGTATCAGCCAGCGGAAATCGGTATTCAACGCTGCCTGCTTTGATCTGGTCGAAGCCAATATAGGATTGTCCTCTCGGATAAAATACGAGTGCGCCAAACTGGTACGTTCCCTGTGCCTGTAGTTGATAGCCTGCCCGTAAGCGTAGCGAATGGTGCTTGGCTAAGCCTGGGAAAAATAAATTGCCTTGAACCCCTAATTGTTCGGCAGTGAGTTTCCCGCCGAAGGGGGTTGTGCGGTAGTTGACCGACAGCGATTGACCCCAACGGGGAGCAACATCCCGTTTGCTTTGCCGTAACAGGTGAGAGTAGCTAAATCCATACGTTAAGGCGCTGATCGACCCTGAAGAGCCGACCTCCGTTGGATAGCGATAAGGGAGGTCGTAGCCCGTTACCTGAAGGTAGTTGAAGTAAGCTGACAGATTTATTCCCTGAATGTACTTCGAATTGGTGAATTGAAGAGGCAACCGAAACCCGGCTGTCAACTGATTGTACTGCCAGCGATCCGAGCGCAGGCTGTCGGCGGGTTCTATCCGGTCGATGAAGAGAGAAGTACTGCGTGTGCCGCGTTGAAAGCTTACATCAATGATCGGGAAAAGTCCCTGATAACTGAGCAGGGCATAGAGGTTGCCAGCCTGTTCGGTCTGGTTATAGGTATAACCCACGCCAATCTGCGTTGTACTCAGCAAATCCTGCGAACTCAGCCCAACCGTCAGGGCTTGCCCGGTGCTGGCTATAGTTGGCCCCCAACTGTACACATTAAGGGCATGGGCCAGCCGCCGAAAGCGCGTCGGCTGGTAACGGGTTGCTGTTGTTGCCGAATCTGCCAAAATACGACGCCCCAGGGCGGCACCCGGTTCCTGTTGGGGCAATGAACCAAAGTAGCGAATGGGTTGCTCCTGTGCTGGCGCGCTAATGGGTTTCCAGTTGGCAGGAGCAAGGGGCATGTCAGCAATCCGATAGCCCGTTGCGGCAAAATCTTCGAACGCGAGCCGCTTACCTGATGGCGATATGGTTGCATGATAAGCCGACAATGGGCGAGAGGTGACCTGGAATACCTGCTTCGAATTGATATCTACGGCAAACACATTGTCGATTCCTGATCGGGGTGAGTTGTATAGTACATACTTACCCCAGGGCTGTGGGTGGCTGATATTCTCATTTGCGCGGGGCAGTAGGTCAGTTTTTGTATTGCCGTCAGTGTCAATAGCCTGAATGGTTTTCTGCCCATCTTTCAGGACAACCGTTATAACGGTACGATTGTCATCCTGCCAGCGCGGATGCTGGTAAAACTCATTGTCGGGGTTGGGTAATTGCTTTATTACCTTGCCGGACTTCGCGTCAAGCACCAGCAAGTTGATTTTGTACCGATCTGTATTGTCAACAACAATCAGTTTCGTATTGTCGGGTGAAAGAGCAACCGTGGTATAACGGGTGCGGTGCGTCAGGCGGGTAAGCTTTCCGGTCCTTAGATCGAGCAGACGAATGTTGGAGTAAACACGCTGACCCCAGCGTGGGTCGAATCCTAATTCAATCCAGCATACTTTAGTGGGCGTGGCCGAAAGCAGATCGGGGTCATTCGGGAAACCCTGCACATGAATCGTTTTTTCAGGCTTGTTCTTTGATAAAATTACCAGTCGGGGCGTATCACCAAGGCCGCTTTTTACGCATACAACAGTCGAGTCGTTCAGGAACTGCGGATGCTGATAATTAGTAAAGATCGGCCGCCGTGGATTCGGCCGCCGTGGACTCGGCCGCCGTGGAGTCGGCCTGGTCGAGTTTTGTTTTTCGGCGCTAACGGGGAAACCTGTTGAGGGGGTGATCGTTAACCCTTCCTGCTGTTTTTGCCAGATTTCGGTTAGATCGTCCATCGTTTTGCGGTACATATCTTCCGTTCGCAACTTGGTTTCTTCTTTAATACTGGCCGAGAAGGCAAAGGGCCACGGAAACCGACGGTAGTTGCGGTCAAGCACCCGACTCCAGACATCCGGGCCGTAGGTGCGTTTGAGATAGGTTGTCAGAAAATAACCCAGTACGTAATGGTTTGGTACATTATCGCGGTACGAACCAGCCACCGCTTTGGGGTAATCGAAAGGCTTTCCGGCGAGCAGGTTGGCGCGCATACCCAGATCGAAGTTGGGAATCCGGCCACGACCGCTGTTACTTAGCAGGGTTTCGTTACTAACGGCATCCCCTTCGGCAAACCAGTCGGGGACCGTTAAGGTGGGAAGAAACTGACCTGTACTGCCCAACAAGGTATGGAGTACACGTCCATAGCCCTGTAGCGATTTTTCATACTGTACAACATGTCGATATTCATGGACCGCCAACAAATCGAGCCAATTGTACGTACCCATCAGCGCAGGATCTTGTGGGGCTACGGCAATGAACTCCGACCGACGTGGAAACAGCGTTACAAAGCCGTTGCTTACTGTGTTCTGATTCTGCAGCAAAACTGAAATTGGTCGGGGTTGTTTGTCGAGCGAAGCACTGGTTGGTTCGTACAGGCTTTCCAGTCGACTGGCTGTTCGCTGAGCGGTGGAATCGAGACCCCTGGGGTATAAAACGCGAAAATGGGGCGTGTTAATCCTATACCAGCGCAGGCTGGTAGGGTTTTGATCGAGAATCGGTAGGGTTTGGGCCGAGACTGTAAGTGTACTAAACAGAAGCAGGGCCGTCAGGAATCGTCGTTGAAACATCAGTATCAATGATACGGATTTTTAACGAAAAAATGATCTGTGTGCTGATGGTGTTGAATCCTACAGGTACTTTACTATAAAATTGATCAACTTTTTCACCTTCTCGGTGTAGGGCGGATAAATGAATTTCATCGTTCCAAAATCGCGTTGCATAACCCCTCGCTGATTGGAAAATTCCTGGAAGCTAAAGAAACCGTTCGATTTACCCAATCCACTGTTATTCACCCCGCCAAAAGGTAATTCCACATTGCCGAATTGGATCAATGTATCGTTTACAACCGTGTCGCCCGCCGACGTTCTGTCCAGAATATACTGCGTCGTTTTTCGATTTCGGCTGTGAATGTACAGAGCGAGCGGTTTTTCCTGCTGGGTTACCATACGAAGCGCATCGTCCAGATTGGTATATGTAAGTAGGGGTAGCACCGGGCCGAAAATCTCCTCTTTCATCACGTCCATATCGTTGGTTACGTTTTCCAGAACCGTTGGCTCAATGAAATTCTGGTCAGGATTCATCTTGCCTCCCAGCGTAACGGTAGCCCCTTTGGCAACCGCATCGTCAACCAGAGTGCGAATACGATCAAAATGCCGTTTGTTAACAATGCGGGCGTAGCTCTCGGAGGCTTCTACGAGTTTGCCGTCGGGGCTATACATGGCCGTTATCGAGTCGCGAAACGCCTGCATGAAGGGTTGTTTAATAGACTCATGGACAAGCAGGTAGTCAGGCGCAATACAGGTTTGGCCATTGTTGAGGCATTTACCCCAGGCCAACTGGCCAGCCGCCTGTTTTACATCGGCCGACTCATCAACAATGGCTGGCGATTTTCCGCCTAGTTCCAGCGTAACAGACGCCAAATGCTTTGCCGCAGCGGTCATTACAACCTTCCCGACAGTAGGACTTCCAGTAAAGAAAATATGGTTAAAGGGCAGTTCCAGCAAGGCTTGTGATACATGAGCATCACCTTCCCAAACAATCACTTCCTCGGGCGGAAACAGTTCAGAAATCATCTTTCTGATCAGGCTGGAGGTATGTGGCGTCAGTTCTGAGGGTTTCAGCATCACTACATTGCCTGCACCAATAGCGGATACCAACGGTCTGATACAAAGGACAAACGGGTAATTCCAGGGCGAAATAATGAGGACGTTTCCTTTGGGCTCATGACGGATATGGCTTTTTGTGCCAATTAGGGCCATCGGCGTAGGCAACGACTGTGGTTTCATCCATCGGTTCAACTGCCGTAGCGTATGCGTTATCTCGGCATGAAGCGCCATTAACTCACCCAGCATGACCTCCGCCGAAGGCTTCCGAAAGTCATTGTACATAACCTGCTGAATATCGGTCTCATGAGCGTTTACCCAGGTTTGAATCCGCCTGATTCGTTCAATCCGTTGTTCGGCAGTTGTCAGCGCCATCTGGGGTGCATGCCGACGTTGCCGATCAAAGGCGATCTGAATGTTTTCGTGTAAATCGGTTTCGCTGGGTACAGTGGTCATGGCATTGAGTTTTCTGTGTTCGGTTTACGGTGGGCTGGTGCCCAAGAGACGTTGGCGTAGGTCCACCCTAAATCGAAAGGTTACTGCCTACTTTTTATGCTAAAAATACAAAAAAGCGGAGGATATGGATTTAAAACATGAATCGTTTATCTTAGCTGAAACTTTAGCCACCCCAAACTGGATGACGCTCGTCAGTGACAACATCCGCTACCTACGTAAACTAAACGGCTTAACGCAGGAGCAATTCTCTCGAAAAATAAATATAAAGCGCTCGTTGTTAGGGGCTTATGAGGAGGGTCGTGCCAACCCGAATCAGCAAAATATACAGTTAATTGCCAAAGCTTTCAATACAACGGTTGAACTACTAACGCGACAGGATTTGCGTAAACTTCGCGAAACACCGAACCTCAGTATTCCACTAGGGCAAAAAACAACGGATGTGTATGCGCATCGGGATGATCGGCGCACGAATGAAACAGGTTCCGCCATTCGATCGGATGGTAAATTAGCCGACGATGATGATCCGTTTCAGCACCCCGACTTCCCCGATATATTTTCGCAGCCTTCGCCCCCGACACCCGAACCACAGCCGCTATCGTCGGTGTTGAATAAATACTACAAAACGCAGGAAGAGCCACGTCGGTCACAAGATCCACCAGTTCCTCCCGTAATCACGTCACCCGTGCGTCCCGGCGTAGGAAACGATCGTCCCCAGCCATCGTCCTTTCAACCCCAGCCTGATGTCAGGCAATCTGATCGGTCCGGTCAACAGGCTGTTGATCGGCTATTTGCTTCACAACCAGAACCACGGCCTGAACCTGTTCGTCCGAGTAGTCCAACACCACCTACCCGGCAAACGGAATCGCTGACGTTTAACAACGTATATGAGGGATCGGCAGCTTCTGCCTATTCGAATGCGCCTGCCCAAACCGTTGCGCCTACCATTCCTGTGGTTGTCCAACGGCAGTTTGCCGAATATGGGCAGCGGTATCAGCAGGCCGATTTTCTGCATCGGCTTCCAGCTATGCACTTACCAACCTTGCCCGAAGGCCATTATCGCGCGTTTGAGGCTGGCGACGACTTTAGCTTTCCTGGGGCGTTGCTTGTTGGGAAGTTTATCCGGAACTGGTTCGATATTGCCGATGGGAAATTATATGTCCTGCTTATACATCAGCCGCCCACTGGTTCTGGTATTTGCTGCCGCCGGGTCTATAACCAGGTGAAAGTTAAAGGCACTTTACTACTCACTGCCGACCGTGCCGACTTGCCAAACCGTGAAATAGCGTTAAAAGATGTGCTGGAAGTGTGGGAAATCTGCGCTTTCGTGAGCCAGCAATTACCACCTCCAGCACCAAATACGGATCGCCTACGGCAGCTTGTTGATGAACTGAGATTCGAAGTTGAACGTCTTTAAACGTCAATTAAAGGCCATTTTAGTGGTTTTTGGTCATGTTTTTTGTATGTTTGTCATAACTCTTCTGCTATGTAGCAGCAGGGGGTAGTTTGCGTAAAACCTGTATTGAAAGTAAGTATCCCAGTACTCGGCGTGGACATTCGGTAATCAAAACAGGACTAATTTTCCTGCTGATTCCGTATCGTTTTTCGTTCCTTCCTCTTTAATCGAGGCTTTGGCGTTTGGGAATCATTTTCCTGAAACCAAAGCCTCCACTGTTTCTGGCAAAGCCGACAACCCGTACTTTTGTTGGCAATATGCGTTATTTTCTACAACTGGCTTACCGGGGCACAAAGTATCACGGCTGGCAGCGACAGCCGAATGGCATCAGTGTGCAGGAGGTTCTTGAATCAGCTTTAGCAACCGTGCTCCGGCAACCCATTTCTATCGTTGGGAGTGGTCGAACCGATTCGGGTGTTCATGCTGGCCAGCAATTTGCTCACTTTGAGTTCGATGCACCCTTAACCGGATACTTGATTCGGTCGCTGAATAGTTTGCTTCCACCCGATATCGCCGTTTATGAGTGCTTTCCGGTGAGAGCAGACGATCACGCCCGTTTCACGGCTACCTCTCGTTATTACCAATACCAGATTAGCCGACGAAAAGACCCATTTCGGGATGGATTAGTCTATGTGTTCACCTTGCCGCTGGACGTAAAGGCCATGAATGAAGCGGCTGCAACGTTGCTGAATCATGCCGATTTTGAGAGTTTCAGCAAGGTGAAGACGGATGTGAAGACCTTCAATTGTCAGATTGAACTGGCTTATTGGGAGGAAAAACCCACCGGCGATTTAGTTTTTCATATTAAAGCCAATCGGTTTTTACACGGCATGGTTCGTGCCATTGTCGGTACGTTGCTGGCAGTAGGGCAGGGGCGGATAAGTAGTTCCGAATTTGAACAGATAATTCTGGCCCGGGATCGCCGTCGTGCCGGCCGGGCAGCTCCTGCCGAAGGGCTGTCGTTGATGGAAGTAGGGTATCCTGAAGAGGTGTTTAAAAAGCGAAAAAATGAGTGAAGAGTGTAGAATGAAAAATGAAGAATAGTACGGTCTACCTTTTTTATTCTTCACTTTTCGTTCTACACTCTTCACTCATTTTTTCGCTATCTTGTCACAAACAAAAATGAGTGCACTTGAAAATTGGAACGATCATATTAGCTGCTGGGGACTCCTCTCGTATGGGCGGTGAACCAAAACAGTTATTAACCTATAAAGGCCAGTCGCTGATTCGACGGGTAACCGAAAATGCGCTGGCCTTGCAACGAGGGCCAGTGGTGGTGGTATTGGGTGCCAATCGTGCCCGGATTGTGCCTGAGCTGGCTGGCTTGCCAATTACACTGGTCGATAATCCAAGCTGGCCAACGGGGCAGGCCTCATCCCTGAAGACAGGGCTGGCAGGACTTTATTTGACCCATAAAGATATTGAAGCCGTATTGGTATTGCATACCGATCAGCCACTTGTTTCTCTTGGACTACTCCTGCATATGTTCGATGTTCGGAAGGAGGAAGGGAAAAAGATTGTTGCCTGCCGTTATGATACGCAACTCAGCGTACCTGCCCTGTTCGATCGTGATTACATAAATGAACTGCTTCAGCTCCAGGGGGATAAAGGTGTGAAATGGGTCATCGGGAAGCATCGTAACGACTGCTCCGAAGTGCCATTCGAAGCCGGAGCCATCGACCTCGACTCAAAGCGAGACGTTGATTTGTTTCAACAAGCACAATTTTCTTAACCGCAAAGGGCGCAAAGTTTAAGACAAATTAGTGCTTTGCGCTCTTTGCGATAACCTTTGCGTTCTTTGCGGTTAAATCCTAAACCATGCAAAAACTCACCACTGCCCAGGAACTCCAAACGCGCCTTTCGGCTGTTTTAGCAACGGTAGAAACCGAGTTTTCACCGCTCACGGATGCTCAATTGCGCTGGAAACCCGCACCTGACAGCTGGAGTATTCTGGAATGCCTGCAGCACCTGAACCTGGCTGAACGATTCTATATTCGAAACATTCAGCATAAGGTGGATAAGCTCGGTTTACTACAGGCTAATCCAGCCGATCAGGTACTTGACAGCGATTGGGTTGGTAAAGCAATGCTGTATGCTGTTGATCCTCAGGTGAAAATGAAAATTCCTGCGCCGGGAATGGTTCGCCCACGGCCAGCCGCCGACCTGGTGCCTACGGAGGTTATGAGCCAGTTTGTGGAGCTACAAACCTTACTTCGAACTCTACTGGATAAAGCTGTTTACCTGGACTGGAATCAGGATAAGGTAATGACCCTGTTTGGTAACTGGCTCAAAATCCGACTGGGTGATGCCTTTCTGATGCTGGTGGCCCACACCGAACGACACATGAAGCAGGCCATGCGCGTAAAAGCGGAAATGGCTACTTTTGCGACTACGACTAATAACCTGTGATGAAACACTACATTACTCAAGATCCCTGGAACATTGTTGAAGAAGGGTTTTACCGTGACTTTAATGAGATTACCGAAAGCCTCATGTCTATTGGCAATGGCCGATTAGGGCAGCGAGGAAATTTCGAGGAGAAATTTACCGGCAAAACCCTACAGGGTAATTATGTGGCCGGCGTTTATTACCCTGACAAAACCCGCGTGGGCTGGTGGAAAAACGGCTACCCCGAATACTTCGCTAAAGTGTTGAATGCTGCTAACTGGATTGGTATCGACATTGATATCGAGTACGAATCTCTGGATCTGAATCAATGCGAAGTTCGTGATTTTCGGCGTGTGCTGAACATGCAGGAGGGGTATCTTGAACGATCCTTTGTAGCTGTTCTCAAAAGCGGTAAAGAACTTCAGATCAATGCCAAACGGTTCTGCTCCATTGTCGATGATGAGTCGGGGGCAATCCGTTATGCCATTAAACCGCTGAATTTCGACGCTAAAATCACCATTACGCCCTACATTGATGGCGATATTCGTAACCGGGATGCCAACTACGACGAAACGTTCTGGGATGAAGTGCGTAAGGAAACAGCTTATGGCGAAGCCTATATTGAACTTCGTACCCGTAAAACGGGCTTCCACGTGGCTACCGGTATGTGTGTGGAAATTGAGCAGGATGGCGTGAAGGTAGATTTTCAGTCGCAGCCGATCAAGTACGAAAAGTACGTCGCCAACCGCATGACCCTCGATTGTCGAAAGGGGCAGGAAACAGTTATTTACAAATACGCGGTCAACCTATCGTCGCTTAATTACGATTCGGATACCATCATCAAAGATGCTCATCAATATATCCAGCGGATCACGCGGAAGGGATTCGAGAAAATGCTGTTTGAGCAAAAGCAGGCCTGGGCGGATAAGTGGAAAACCAACGACATTATCATCGACGGGGATGTGGCGGCCCAACAGGGTATCCGGTTCAATATCTTCCAGTTGAATCAAACCTATACCGGCGAAGACGAACGATTGAACATTGGTCCCAAAGGCTTTACGGGTGAGAAATATGGTGGCTCGACCTACTGGGATACAGAAGCCTACTGCCTGCCCTTCTACCTGTCAACTGCCGACCAGAAAGTGGCCAAAAACCTGCTGGTTTATCGGTACAAACAACTCGGTAAAGCCATCGAAAATGCGCAAAAACTAGGCTTCCGAGCGGGTGCTGCGCTTTACCCGATGGTGACGATGAACGGCGAAGAGTGCCATAACGAATGGGAAATTACCTTCGAGGAAATTCACCGGAATGGGGCCATAGCCTACGCCATTTACGATTACGTTCGTTACACGGGTGATGAGCAGTATCTGGTTGAATACGGTCTGGAAGTACTCATTGCCATTAGTCGTTTCTGGAGTCAGCGGGTCAACTGGTCGAAAGCAAAAGAGCAGTATGTTATGCTGGGCGTAACTGGCCCCAACGAGTACGAAAACAACGTTAACAACAACTGGTACACCAATTACCTGGCCGCCTGGACCCTTCGCTACACGGTAGAGGCTGTTGGCAAAGTAAAAGCTCTTGACGGGGATAAATATGCTGAACTGATCGATCGGATTCACTTTCGCGAAGAGAGGGAATTGGCTACCGCTAAGCAGATTATTGAAAGAATGTACCTGCCTCAGGATGAGAAGTTGGGGGTTTTCCTTCAGCAGGAAGGGTTTCTGGATAAAGACCTGATGCCTGTTTCGGACATCCCGAAAGGTCAGCGGCCTATTAACCAGAACTGGTCATGGGATCGGATTTTGCGGTCATGTTTTATCAAACAGGCCGATGTATTGCAGGGACTCTATTTCTTTGAAGATGAGTTCGATACCGATACACTCCGGCGAAATTTTGAATTCTACGAACCCATGACAGTGCATGAGTCATCGTTGTCGCCCTGCGTTCATTCCATTCAGGCGTCGAAGCTGGGGATGAAAGAAAAGGCTTACGAAATGTACCTCCGCACCGCCCGGCTTGACCTCGACGATTACAACAACGACACCGAAGATGGTTGCCACATTACGTCGATGGCTGGAACCTGGTTGGCAGTTGTGAAAGGATTTGGGGGGCTACGTATTGAAAATGAAAAGGTTGTTTTGGATCCTTACTGTCCTGATAACTGGCAATCGCTTTCGTTCAAGATTCGGTTCCGGGGGGCCTTATTGCAGGTGACAACCACTCAGCAGGATGTAACGGTTCAAAATTCTTCAGCACAACCCATCACCATCAAGTTGAATGGTAAAGAGGTAACTGTGGCAGGAGAGGGGAAGAAAACGGTGGAGATAAAAGTCAGTAATCTGAAAGTATAGCCAATTTTTGTACCTTAACGTCATAAACGGGAAAGGACATGAACGATAATATTGTTTACATGGGCGTTAACGCACCCCGAATTCACCAGGCCATAATTGCCCAACTCGTTACAGGATTAATGAATCTGTATCGTAATCGGCAGACACAGCTTTTTGCCTACCCTGAAGCAATGATAGATCAGAGCCAAACAAGCCCTGTTCCAGATCTATTGTTAGCCAATCCTGAAACTGAATTGACCGAGGTATTGATTGAGGTGACCCATACTCAGGGTGTTAAGAAGGATACGCAGAAGCTAAAAGAGTTGATGACAACCTATGATGTACCTGAAGGATTTGTCTATGATTATAAACTGAATATCTGGCATCGGTATGAACTGGATGGTCCCGATTCTGGAGAAGAATCATCCTTTTGTCAGGCAGTTGGTCATTCGCTTAATGAGTTTTTGTTTTAACGGGTAGTTTAATTACCGATACCTAACTAGTCTCGCTGCTAAACCGGCGAGACTATTTTTATGGAAGAAAGTGTACTAGTTTTAGCGAATCATCTCCATCCTAGTTTTAGCCATCTTCCCGTATGAAATCCAGCTTGTTGTTATTCCTGATTCCTGCTTTGTTTGCGATGAAAGCGGCTCCTGCTTCTGAAACGGCCGTAGCTCCACTTACCAACGGGTGTAAAACGATTACAGGTAAACCCAAACCCTACCCCTGCGAGTTTGACCTCCTGACGCTTTGGTTTATAGGCAAAAATGGGGAGGTGCTGGGGAAGATTACACAAACAGAAAAGGCTATTAAATTACCGCAAAGCAAGGCGTTAAGCAGTTCAGTAAATACGTCTGGAGGAACACTGTTTTATAATGTATCGGTCGATTTTCGCCGGATAAACAAACCTTCCTTTATAACATCTACCTACACATTAAGTAAAGCAAGCATCACGGACCCTATTTCGCCGGGCGAGACAACGGAGATTGATAAACTTATTAAGGTATCGCCAAATATACCTCCCGCCACCATTCGCCCGAACCGAGTGATGTTTAAACTCGCTTTGAATTATGGCACGAGCGCGAATGACCCAAATCCGGTTTTAATTGCCCCAATCCAGTTACTTCAACTTGAAAACCCAACTGCGTTTACTCAACTTCCTAAAGATATTAATCATTACCGTGACCGGGCAGAAGCCTGGATGACCTTTATCGCTTCCGTAGACTTTAAGAAGTAAGTCATCTATCTGATGGTAACGCCGTCTTTTAGATACTGCATTATATTCTTCATGAATTGCCAATAACATACGAACTGATTCATAGTTTGGTTAGAAAAGCCAAACTTGACTGATGATTAAATCGCTGCTGGTTTTTATCGTCGTGCTGTCGGTGTGCACTCTCCCGACGTTTAGCCAGTTGGTGCCCAGCCCCACGGATACCAGCTACGTGATGGAGTTGCTGAAAAAAGGGGAAGTTATTGAGACGAATCAGAGTAAAGTGGCACTCACTAATTATCAGAAAGCCTACGAATTCTCAAAGAAAATAAACTACACAAAGGGCTATTTCGAAAGTGTTCGACTAATGGCTTATTTGCTGAACAACCTTGGTCGGCACGACGAAGCCCGGAAAATTGCGCAGGATGCGTTACAGAAGGCAAAGCAGGATACCTCGAAACGGAACCTGGGACTAAGCTATTTTGCATTGGCCAATACCGCTTTGTTTTCGGGTCAGCTGAGCGAAGCTATCCCCAATTATCAGCAGGCCGCTCACTATATGCGGCTAATAGGCAAGCTGAAAAACGTAGCGGTTATCAATCAAAATCTGGGCTACATCTATGAACAGCAAAAAATGTATTCCCAGGCATTAGACCAGTATAAACGGGCGCTGTCGTTCGATATTAACGATAAAAAAGATCGACGGTCTATTGCCATCGACTATTTCAGCATGGCAAACCTGCTGAGCAAACAGAATAAACTAAAGGAATCGCAGGCATATTATCTGAAGGCAAAGCAGTGGATCGAGCAGACGAATGACCTTGATTTTATGATCAATCTGTACAATAATATAGGCTATCAATACAGTGCGGAGGCACGCTATGACTCGGCCTTGTATTATCAGGGCGAAGCACTCCGAATGAGTCGGCAGTTAGGTAACCCGCGCCACGAATTGCATATGCTGATGTCGCTGGCACAAACGCACAACCGAATGAAGCAGTTTGCTCAGGCTAAAATACTGCTGAACAAATCGAATCAGATTGCTACAAAAAACGAAGTTGGTTTAGCCGAATTTAGAAATATTTACCGGGAGTATGCGGTTGCGAACGAGGGGCTTCACCAGTATAAAGCAACGGCCGAGTGGCTCGATAAATACATTGGAACCAACGATTCCCTGAATAATCAGGAAACGAAAGAACTCCTTCAAAACTATGAACTACAACTCAAACAAGCCGAGGGTCGACAGAAACTGGCTGAAAAACAACGCCAGATTGATCAGCTGGAGTTGGCCCGTCAGCAACAGAACTTCTGGCTGTTGCTGGCAGGTTTGCTGATTATTAGTATTGTTGGGGGGGGTATTTTTGGATATCTCTACTACCAGCAGCGTCAACGATCCGCCGAAAATGCCTTACTGGCTGCTGAGCGTGAACGCGAGTTGGCATTGGTACAATCTGAATTACAGGGCCAGCAGAAAGAACGGCTCCGTATCTCAAAAGAAATGCACGACGATCTGGGGGCATCACTCACAGCTATTGGATTGCTAAGTGAGGTGGTGAAAACCCGCATGGGGCCTAATACAACACCCGAAGTGGAAAAGATCTCGAGTATTTCGGCTGATATGGTCACAACGATGAACGAGATCATCTGGTCGCTTAATACCAAAAATGATAGCCTGAATGGGCTGATCGCGTACACCCGTGCCTACGCTAGTGAATTTATCGAAAATACTGATCTCATGTTACAAACTGAGGTGGAAGAGTCGCCCAGTGAAATTACGATGCGGGGTATCGACCGTCGAAATGTATTTCTGACCGTAAAGGAAGCCCTGAATAATGTAGTCAAACACGCACAGGCGAGCCGGGTTATCCTCCGAATGCAACCAGACGATAAACAGCTGTTGATCGAAGTATGTGACAACGGACAGGGTTTTACCCCCAACGCGAAATCGAATTTGCGGAATGGGTTAAGTAATATGCAGAATCGAATGGCTGAATCGGGTGGGCGTTGCGAAATTGTGCCTTCAGAAACGGGCACCTGCGTGAAAATCTGTTACCCGTACCCAATTGTCCCAGCAGAGAAAATACTACAAACGTAGTATAGCATAGAACTAAAAAATCGCTCAATATTGCCGGATGAAAACCTCCATTACGGTTGCTATCGTTGAAGATAAAGAGCCCATCCGGCAGTCGCTGGCCATTCTGGTCGATGGGGCGGATGGTTTCTCGTGCCAGGCCACCTTCGAAACGGCTGAAGCGGCCCTTGAGTATTTGCCAGGCCATTGCGTGGATGTGGTGCTAATGGACATCGACTTGCCCGGCATGAACGGTATCGATTGTGTACGGCATTTAAAGACCCGTTGCCCTGATACACAATTCATGATGTGTACCATGTACGACGAAGACGAAACTGTGTTTGAAGCCCTTAAAGCAGGTGCCAATTCCTATATTCTGAAGCGTAGCCCACCCCATAAGCTCCTCGAAGCCATCACAGAACTCCACGAAGGGGGAGCACCTATGAGCAGCACCATAGCCCGTAAAATAGCCGGTTCGTTCCATGTCAACACCTCCACGCCCAGCGAGCTCGATGTACTGACTCCCCGTGAGCGGGAAATTCTGGACCGATTAGCAAAAGGTCATAGCCACAAAGAAGTAGCAAATGAACTGTTTGTGAGCCCTACTACGGTTCGTAAACACATCTTTAATATCTACGAGAAACTCCAGGTCCACTCCAAAGTTGAGGCTGTCAATAAGTATCTGGGGAGAAAATAGGTAATTAGGATGTGAAGAGTGAAAAATGAAGAGTGAAGAATAGCTAGCGCCAGCCCTTTATTCTTCACTCTTCATTTTTTTTACTCCCTTGCCCGTTAAAAATCATACAAATGTGGTATTGTAGGCCCTTGGATGAGCCGATAGTTTTGCCTCGGTGATTGACGGTAATCGCTGAAGTAAAACAATCAAATGCCATGAAAAAGCTCATTCTTTTCTTCTGTATCCTTTTGGCGTTCAGCGCCTGTAAAAAAGGTGAAAACGACATTGCGCCGAAAAAGCCAGCCGATGCGGTGGCGGGCACCTATACATTGACCTCGTTCCGCTATGCATCTGGCTCTGATGCCATTAACCTTCCCAAAATGCCGTATACGCAAAGCGGACAAACCATTTCGGGCACGGTACAACTAACCTCAACTTCGGAGGAGACTGTCTCGCTAACACTCACGCTAAAGATTACGGGTCAGCAAAACTCAACTATAGATATTGATAATATCGAGGTCCGGAAAACCAGTGAAGCCTACGGCCTATACCTGGATGGGGAACTCGTGGCCGATGCGGATGGCAATAACATCATCTTCAATGTATCGGAAACCGATGCCCAAACGGGCGAATCGCTGGAACTGAAGTTTAACGCTACTAAATAAGCCAGCCATGAAAACATACACACGCATTTTCGTTAGTCTGCTGCTGGTTTTTAGTAGCACGCAAATCAAGGTTCAGGCGCAGGGACGCAACCAGATTTTATTTATAGGAACACCGATGGCTGTTGGTGTAGGCCGTTATAATGCAACTGGCTTTACAACAGGTCTCGACATTCGCTACCAGCAACCGTTAGGCGCCAACTTCACTATCACGGGCAAAACGGGTATGGAGTTCTTTCTGGTAAAGGGACGCTACAGAGACGATTTTCGCTACTATTATGGATCGGCCTCTGGTATCTCGATTCCTATAACGGTTGGTCCCCGTTTTTATATCATCGATGGCCTGCATGCTGGTTTGAACCTGGGGGTCGATATTGGCGTAAGCCGGATTGCGGCTACCGCCTTCCGGTTCGAACCAGCTTTTGGTTATGCTATTCGCTTGCCAAATCAGAACTACGTTGATATAGGAACCAGTTTCGTTACCAGTTTTGGCGAAGGTAGTGGAGCCTTCTCCTTCAATTTCGCGTATGGATTGAATCTGGGTCGATGAGGTACCAGTATACAAGAGCTTATGCCCCGAATGATTCACCATCATTCGGGCTTTTTTTATAGTGGCGTTTGTTCGTCGGTTGGGGCCAATTATTTACGCGCATCCGCCAGTTACTAACTAGTTCTGGTTGATGGATACCCATCGGGTTACTTTTGCTTCACTAAACAAACTGAATTCACATGGGCGAGTTTTATTCTCCTGATCATCAATACATGGTTAGCATTTGCAGTACGGAAATTCGCATGAGCCATTGGATTGATCAGCCCTATCTTGTTCGGGTTAGCGATAACAAGACTTTATTTGAACTGGAGCATCTCTGGTCTGGGTCGGGAATTCAATGGGTGAATGACTCAACGGTTACCATGTACCTGCGGCTATATCCTGGTTTACTAGCCTGTGATCTAACATTGGATGTAGCACTAAATCAGGGCCAGGTTAGTGGGGAGGCTGGTAGTTTTACTGGTACGATACCAGAAGTAGAAACATGGATAAATAGCCTTGAAAACCCATCGGAACTGTACCGGTATAAGGGGTAAACGGCTATTTTGCCCGCGTAAATTGTGTCGGATGGGAAAACTAAATGACGTGCGTTTGTATGTAGTTGTCTTTATACTGCTATGCCTGAATAACATCGCCTGTAAATCATCGAGCAGCCATACGGATGACTTGGAGAAACAAATCACCTCTGCCTTCTACCATTGGAAAGTCACTTATAATCCAACCCGTCCAGAAGTAAGAGAACTTAAACGATTGACTGTCAATAAGCTGTATGTTCACTTCTTCGATGTAGACTGGGATGCCCGCACTCGCCAGCCTGTACCTAAAGCCTTTGTTCAATTTCAGCAAAAGCCCGTTGGCACCATCGTGCCGGTCGTGTTTATTACGAACCGAACCCTGATGAATGTGTCGCCAAACGGACTTCCTGAACTGGCAACCCATATTACCCAGGCCATAAAAAGGATCAGCCAGAAAAGTGGATTGGATTTCAGTGAAGTACAGGTTGACTGTGACTGGAGTACAAGCACCCGCGACCGATACTTTCGGTTATTGACGCTACTTAAAAACCGGCTCAACTGCCCACTATCGGCAACGATTCGGCTGCACCAGATTAAATACACCGACCAGACCGGTATTCCACCCGTTACACGTGGTATGCTGATGCTCTATAATGTGGATGACTGGAAACGGGCCGACACGCGTAACTCTATTTACGATCCAGACGTAGCAAACCAATACCTGTCGTTTGTATCAACATACCCTTTGCCGCTCGATTTGGTGATGCCACTTTTTCGCTGGACGATCGTGTATCGCAACAATCGTTTCCTGATCTTTTTAACTAACCTTGATCGGCAAACGCTGGCAAAAAGTCACTTTCTGGCTCCCCAGTCGGATAGTACCCGATTTGTTGCCACCCGCGATACGTCGGCATTTGGTATTGCTATTCGTCGGGGTGATTTGTTCCGGTCCGAAGCGGTTCCGTCTGATCGGCTACTTCAGGAAAAAGCCCGTTTACTCAATCAGATTTCCAACCAACGGCTTACATTTGCTTTATACCACCTAGACTCTACCATTCTATCTTCGTATCCGCGTGAAACGCTTCAAACCCTCCTTCAGTCTCCGAAACTTCCGTAGACCAGCCCTTTTAGTGGCTATCTTACTTGGCTTTGCCTGTGGCCCCTCGTTCGATCTGAACGAGTTTATGAGCTTTTTTATGCCTGAATCGGCAACAAGTCAACCAGAGGATAGTCGCTATTTTTTTACCCCGCAGTTCTACAATGATCCCGAAATCGCGGAGCAGTATAGCGATAGCATTATAGTGGATGAAAACATAACGGCATGGGCAAGTTACGTGAGAAATAGCCTGTCTGAAACGCAAATCTATAAGGCATTGTACCGCGAAGAGCCTGAGGCCGTCAGTGCACTAAAGGCGAAGTTGGAACGTACCAATTCCCCTGCGGTAGCGTACCTGGATTTCGCCTGGGCTGCTGATGATGGTCAGGGAAATCCCTGGGAGCCAAATCCAACTCAGGCTGATAGCACGAAACTGCCTGAACTGCTTGAGGATGCCAGAACGGGTTATCGGACAACGACAGATGCTTTTTTGAAGGAGCGATACGCCTTTCAAGCCGTCAAACTAGCCTGCGAAATCGAAGCGTATAAGCAGGCGCAGCAACTGTATGATCAGTTGGTTAAACCGCTATCTAAACATACGTTTATGAGTGATTGGGCCTTATGCCGTCGGGCGGGGGCTACGCTGGCACTGGGCGATACCGCACAAGCCATCTATGAATTTGCGCAGGTATTCGACCGGTGCCCATCGCGCCGGAAAGCGGCTGAAACCAGCTTGCGTAAGTATGGCATCCGCTTTCGGGAGGAGGCACTGCAATTCGCAAAAACGGATAACGAACGGGCGGCCGTTTACGCCCTCTGTGCCATTCAACCGGGCCAGGATGCGCTGGAGTTTCTGAAGGAAATGGTGCGACTAACTCCGAAAAGTCCACTAATTGAGCTGGTCATGGCCCGGGAGATCAACCGGAATGAGTATTACTTTTTTACAACCGATGAGCAGTACGTAAGAAACAGTCTGAGCGAGAATCCGGATTCGGTGCGGTTCATCAATCGAAAGAATGAGTCGGCTTCCTACTTTGATAAACTGCGGTCGTTTGCACTGGAGTCAGCGGAGAATCAAGCGCTTGGTAATGCTTCATTTTGGTACACCGCGGCCGCGTATCTGGATTACATCGGGAAAGACTATAAAGCCGCGCAATCGCACCTGGATGAAGCTGTACTAGTGCCATCGACCAATGCCAATCTAAAAAAACAGATCACCGTGCAGCGTATGTTACTGCTGGCTGCACAAACGGAAACGATTACACCGGAGGCTGAAAATCAACTGATTGGGTATCTGGAAGAATTTGATACGACGGGCAACTTCCGATTGAATAATGCCTTTGTGTCTGTTTGTAAGCAGTTTGCAACTACCTACCGGAACAAGACCGAGCCGAAAAGCGGCTGGTTAACTGGATGTAGTCGCTCCAAAACAGAGCCGGTTGATGGGCCAAGTGAGGCCAAAGCCTATTTGCTGACAATGCTTACCACACAGACAGGAAGTGATAGCTATTTCGCCAGCACAACTGATCCAAATACGATTGAAGATACGGTTTCGGCTGCTACTGTAGAACAGACAATTGCCTTTGCCAGCCAGCCTAAAACTGATTTTGACAAACGATTGCTGAACTTATCAGGCCTGACCAGGGATTACCTGAGCCTGTTGTTAGGGCGTCGGTTGATGATGGAGCACCAGTATGCAAAAGCGGCCGATGCATTTGCAAACGTGGACCCGAAAACCTGGGCGAATGAGGCCTTCTCGATGTACTTTCAGCAGAATCCATTTGCCATTAAAATGCCTCAGGTAAAAACGGCCGATGGGAGTGTGAACTTTCCGGCTGAAGCAAAAGAAAACCCGTATACACCTGTTCAGTTTGCTAAGCGTATGGCTGAACTGGAACAGCAAGCCAAAGCGGCTTCGGGCGATAAAGCTGCTGACTTGTATTACCAGTTAGGCTGTGGAGCCTGGAACCTGAGCTGGTATGGTAATGCGTGGTTGCTGGTAAAATCGTACTGGAGTGCAGGCGAACCCCCGGTTTACGACCTTCCATCCAATCCAGTTGCGAAACAAAAACGCATCGATCAGCTTATGAATACGGATTACTATACAACAGCACACGCCAAAGGGTATTTTGAGCAGTCTGTGAAAGCAGGTAAAACCCCCGCCATTACCGACCGATCTGCCTACATGGCTGCCCGTTGCGAAGCACATTCATTTTCCTTACAACGTTCCATCGAGCAGATGCGCAATGGGTATGTGTACGAACAGGATTCTACGTTTGTGAAGACTATGCTGGCATTGCGTAAGGCTAAATTTGCCAGCGCGTATACTAACTTCTTTAAAAACCACAGGCGTACAGCCTTTCACAAAGAAATGATTCGGGAGTGTGCGATGTACAAAGATTTCCTGTCATTTGGGGAGCAGGCTGATCAGTAGAAGTTAACACGGAACTGCATGCAGCTCTGTCTCTCAACCTTTTTTAACTATGGGCACTGGCGCAGGAGGAAATTTTAATTGGATTGCTCCGGTATACGATGCCCTTGCTTTCATTGTCTTCGGTCATAAACTACAACAGGCGCAGGCCGTATTCCTGAGTCGTATTCCGACGGGTGCTTCGGTATTGATCGTTGGTGGAGGAACGGGCTGGTTGTTGGAACAGGTATTACGTCGCTGCCAATCTAAACGAATCGTTTACCTCGAAACATCGACACAGATGGTTGCTCGTGCCAGTCGGCGCATGGTTCAGAAAGCGCTGGTTGGGTCAGTTGAGTTTCGGGTAGGGGATGAGTCAAGCCTCAAGCCAGACGAGCGGTTTGATGTCATCCTGACGCCCTTTGTGCTGGATCTGTTTTCTGCGCAAACATTACAGACTACTATTATTCCTCAACTTCGTACCGTCTTGAAATCCGGTGGGTTATGGCTCGCCACTGATTTTGTAAAGCCTCCATCCAACTGGCAGAAAGCCTTGTTATGGGTGATGATTCGCTTTTTTCGGCTCACAGCAGGTATCCAGGCTCAGCACCTGGCCGATTGGCAAAAACTTCTTTCGGAAGCAGGCTTACGCTGTGAAAAGCGACAGACCGAAGTAGGCGGGATGGTTTCGGCGGAGGTTTGGGGGCAGGTCAACTAAATGTCGTGGTGTTGGGCCGGGTAGCCGGTGCCCCAAGCCACAACATTTAATCGACCTTTTGCAGTCGATTGTATTTCTTCAAAACGCTCTGCATTCGGTCGTGGGGGAGAGCATACACTTTATGATTATTGATGCCCTCCATTGTTTCTGCTGCAACGAGGGCATTGATGATGGCTTCTTCTGTGGCTTCTACGGTTGCCTTAAACACCGGGTCCAGACTTGACTTATCAACGGATTGGTAGGTTGTTAATTTGGTTGTGGAGTCCTGTTCGGCTTGCCTGGTCGAAAAGGCCATAAAAATGTCGCCCGAGCTGTTGGTACCATACGTACCCGTGCGGGCAATCCCCATCGTAACGCGTTTGGCGACTAAGTTCAATTGGGAAGACACGAGCGGCACATCCGTTCCTACGATAGCGATGATCGAGCCATCTTTCTCGTTGATAACGGGCATCTGATCCGAAATTTCCTTTCCTACAGGCATGCCTGCAACCAACAAATCGGGTCGGCGGCCGAAATTGGCCTGCACTAAAACACCAATGGTATAGGTTCGATTACCAATTGTAAAGGTTCGTGAAGCTGTACCGGTTCCACCTTTGAATGCATAGCAAACCATACCCGTACCTCCACCCACATTACCTTCCTGAATCGCACCGGAACCAGCACTTTCTAAAGCCGAAAATACGTGCTCCTTCTGTATGTGGAGGCCATTTATATCGTTTAATACACCATCCCAGGTTTCGCCGACAATGGGTAGTCCAAAGGAAAAATCAAGCGGATTTTTGGTCGAGAATTTCTGGTGGCACCAGGCACCAATCGCATCTCTGACAACACCAACACTGTTGGTATTCGTGATACCAATTGGGCCGTAACCCGTTCCGTAATCATGGATGTACGGAATGCCGGTCATTTCACCGTCGCCATTGAAAATGAAATAACCCGCCGGGTAGCTTTTATCAGTTTTACCAACGGGCATCACCACCGTTACGCCGGTTCGGATGGGACCGCTTCCCAGAACCCATTTGCCTGACCCTTCAATTCTGGTTTTGTATCCAACCAGCACACCCGGTACATCCGTAATGGCATTAAATTTTCCCGGCGTCCCATTGAATGGAATGCCTAAATCACGGGCTCTGGGTTTACTGGCAGTCTGCGCCAGTACAGTTGTAGCCGCAAAAAGTAGGAGAGTAAGCAGATAGTTCATCAAAGTCCCCGGAACATCTTCACCAGGTTCTTAAGGCCACTTATGTCGTACCATTCTTCCGTACCCAGATTGAGCCATTGGCCTTCCTGTTTCGGGCGTTTGAGCAGGGCATCATCAGGGTCGTAGTCGTTGTTATAAACCTGCCCCATAACGTGTTGCAACGTTGACCACGGAAGCATTTTGGTCTGTTCGCGTCGGTTTTCTACCGTCGTTATTTTAACGGTTCGGTCGGCAAAGGAAGCGGTTAGCCTAATTTCCTGCTCACCCGGCTGACCTCCGATACTCAGATATACTAAGTCAAATGGCCGTTCCCGCCCAACGGCTTCATAAGTCGCCTGGATGAGTTCCTGCATTAAATACTGCCAATCATCGGCTTTGGCTGGCTTTCCCTGAGATTTGGTTCCGTTATCCGTCTCAAGCGTTATGTCCCAGAAATCATCGTCTTCGTCCAGTTCGTCTTCGTTAATTGGTTGCAGACGCGTTTTACGGACCAGATTAGCGATGGCCTCCCACCAGGTTTTGGGTAGCTGACCTGACCATACATAATCGTCATCACGCGTGAACCCTTCCGCAATTAATTCATCGTCGTCGATATCATCACGATCGGGATAGGTGATGTCGATATTGACCTGAATAGCGTTACCAGCAACTTTATCAAGGTTCAGGGTATAAAAATACGCATAAGGTGCAGGTAAGGACCGGGCGGTCTGAAAGCGAATCTGAAGACTTTTGAAAGACATAAAACGTCGGTTAACAGGTCGCAAAGTTAGCGTATTTGTGCAACTGTCGCTTTTTGATCAACCTTACCGGTGGGTGTTTCTGAAAAGTGAGCCACTGCAATGAGTTCTTTTGGTACAGCATAGGGGCCTAATTTTTTCCGAACGGCTTCCTGCAGAAGCACCCAGGTATCGCTATCCAGGTTATAATTACCCTGCTCCCTGCCCCCTGCTCCCCGCTCATAAACGACCGCCACCCGTTGCCCCAGCCGTTCGTCTGGCAAACCCGTTACAAAAAGGCGTCTATTCGTGCTTTCGCTACCTAAGTCTAATTTAGCTAGCTGATTCATGATCACGTGTTCTACCTGTTCGGGCTGTATTTTTACTCCGCCACTATTAATAACCCGGTCGGCCCGACCTACTAGTCGAAAATGTGTAGGATCAATTAAATCAACAACATCGTTTGTCTGAATCCGCTCCCCGTTCGTAGCTGCTGAGGTGATGTGCAGACACCCGCGCTCATCAGTGCCGAGTTCGACTCCCTTGAGGGCCGTAAACAAGTCACTGGCATTGGGGCCATTGAGTCGTCGGAGAGCGATGTGGGAGACGGTTTCGGTCATGCCATAGGTGGCATATACAGGAGCGGTTATTAGGTGTAGCGCTTTTTCCAGAGATGGGCTCGTGGCTGCTCCCCCCACCAAAATGGCCTTCATGCCGTTCAGTATGGCTAGTTTGGTTAACCAATCTGGCGAACTGCTAGATGCTAAAATAGCCTGAAGCTGCAGGGGTACGAAGGCTGTAAATGCAAACCGTTCTGTAGAAAAATCAAGCAGTGGATTGCTGGTTGGTTCAATAATGGTCATGGGTAAGCCCAATTCCAGCCCACGAACAAGCATCATGACACCCGCTACATAATGAATGTTCAGGCAAACAAGGGCGGCATCACCCGCTTGTAAACCAAGTGTTTGCCCGGTCAGATACGCACTCGCCTGCATTTGCACCCGCGTGAGCCGAATTGGTTTAGGCGTTCCGGTCGAGCCAGAGGTATGAAGCGTAAATTCGGGCTGACCACTCAACCAGGCTCGACAAAATTCCAGAGCCTCCGCTTCATACGGTGTTTGCGGTAAAGGCCACGAGTCAGAATGGGTGGGGGGGAGGAACATGATGAAATGGGAAATGGATAATGTAAAATGGATAATGAACAATGGATGAGGTAGAGGACTATCACTCATTATTCATTACCCATTATTCATTATCCATTTTACATTATCCATTATAAAATTCAATTATGCACCCGCACGGTACCCGCTGTAAGATTTGGCTCGGTCGTATACTTAGTTAGGGGGAGCGTGGCGGGACCAACAACTACTTTGCCAGACGTGTCGAAACGGGAGAGATGAAGCGGACAGTAAAACATGTTATCCGCTGATTTATAGACGAGTTGGGTTCCCTCGTGGGTACAGTCGGCTGAGACGGCTACAAACTGGCCATCTTGCGTCTGGGCCACTATAACCCCATTCGCGATCACGTAACCGCCTTTTACCAGCAGGTTTTCGTTTGCTTTATCATCCAATCGAAGGGTAAAATTGACTTTCTGGCTTGGATCAGGAGTGGGGTCCGCATTGCCTTGTCCAGAACAACCGGCCATACAGCGTGTTAGCAGAATGGTGCCAATGCTGGTGCCGACTAGCCGCAGAAACTCCTGCCGATGCATTGTTGACTGATCCATTGTAGGAAGGGTAGTTTCCATAACGGTTTTCGCGTACTTTTGTGGCATTGTGCCGTTTTACGGTGTAAAGATGCGTTATTTTTTGTCATTCAACGACAGCGAACAAACACGTTTGCAGGGCGGTTACCCAATTAACAACTATGGAAGAAGCGAAAGTTATCATCAATCCGATTTCGCCGGATAAAGTTGCCGAAGCACCAGGCCTGCTGGACTATGCACACACAGCCGGTAGTGCTGTTATTCGCCCCGAAGACAAGGGTAAGATTACTGGACGGGCGGTGGCGGCCATGCGCGAACAAACGGACATGCAGCTTAGTCAGCTGTACAAGCAAATGCAGTTGCTGGCCGAACAGGCTACGGCCATTCGGAACCGTGTCGAAATCTCGGAGCGAATTTACTCGGCTCAAATGAATTTTGAGCCTGTGGTTGGCCATACCTATCATTTTTATCAGCGAAAAAACGGCACCGATCTGCTCTCAATGATTGGTCCAAACGAATGGGGCCGTAAGTTTCCGTTTGAACGCTGCCTCGCCACCGTCCGTATGATGGCCGATCATACCTGGGATGTACAGTATCACGAAACCAATTATGAAAAAATGGATAATGAGTAATGCATAATGTACAATGAGTCTATCTAAGCATTCATAATCCATTATCCATTACTCATTATCCATTATCTATAAGTCATATGCAAAGCAATTACCCCTGGGAAACCATTAAAGAATACGAGGAAATTCTGTTTAGCTATTACGACGGAATTGCTAAAATCAGTATCAATCGTCCTCACAAACGAAACGCCTTTACTCCGCTGACGGTTAAGGAAATGTCGGAAGCGATGGAGTTAGCCCGCCAGGACGAACGGGTTGGTGTCGTTATCCTTACCGGCGAAGGTGGTGAAGCGTTCTGCTCCGGTGGCGATCAGTCCATCCGTGGGCATGGGGGGTATATTGGCGAAGATAAAGTGCCCCGCTTGAATGTGCTGGATCTGCAAATGCAGATCCGGCGTATTCCGAAGCCCGTTATCGCTATGGTTGCGGGTTATGCCATTGGTGGTGGGCACGTTCTGCATGTCGTTTGTGACCTGAGCATTGCCGCCGATAACGCCCGGTTCGGGCAAACTGGGCCTAAAGTGGGTTCGTTCGATGGCGGGTTTGGCGCTTCGTATCTGGCACGGGTGGTGGGTCAGAAAAAAGCCCGCGAAATCTGGTTCCTGTGCGATCAGTACGATGCACAGGAAGCGCTGGATATGGGACTGGTCAACAAGGTTGTTCCTCTCGAGCAACTGGAAGAAACAACAATTGCCTGGTGCCATAAAATTCTGGAAAAAAGCCCGATTGCGCTCCGAATGCTCAAAGCCTCCTTCAATGCGGAACTGGATGGGCAGGCGGGTATTCAGCAGTTGGCGGGTGATGCCACACTGCTCTATTACCTGTCCGAAGAAGCGAAAGAAGGAAAAGATGCCTTTCTGGAAAAACGAAAGCCAGACTTCAGTAAGTTTCCGAAGTTTCCGTAATGGGAGGTTAAGTACCCGGATTTTTTTAGATTATGAACCAAAAGCGACTCTGAAAGTTGCTTTTGGTTTTTCTGGCGAGAATTATCACCCTCGCCAGAAAAACCAATGTAGCCACCTGACTAACTACAGTTGCTTGTACTAATTTCACGGGCAATCAACCAGTTTCATGACAAAATTCACGTTGCTTGCACTTGCTCTTTTCGTTACTATAAACTTATCGGGCCAGTCAACGTCTAACCCGTTACCGAAGCGGAGGTCGATCAACAGCCTTCGTAATCAACTTGAGCAGATTGCCCGAACAGCTCAGGGGCGGGTAGGGGTGACCGCCACCGTTCTCGAAACAAGCGAAACGGTAACCCTGAACGGTGATAAGCAATTCCCGATGCAAAGCGTCTACAAAATGCCGATTGGTATGGCTGTATTACAGCAGGTCGATCAGACGAAATTGACGTTGGAGCAAGTTGTCCATGTGACGCCGAGCGAGTATGTATCAGAACGGCAACATAGCCCACTCCGGGACAAATATCCAACTGGTGCGGATGTCAGCGTTGCGGAATTACTACGCTATGCTGTATCTGAAAGTGACGGTTCGGCCAGTGATGTGCTGTTACGATTGGTGGGTGGGCCGCCGGTGGTAATGACATACCTCAAAAAGCTGGGTGTAAACGGGATGATCGTGGCCAATACCGAAAAGGAAATTGGTAGCGACAACGCGGTTCAATACCGCAACTGGGCCAAACCCAACGAAGCTGTTATCTTGCTGCGTGCTGTGCAGGAAGGTAAGGGGCTTTCTGCTTCCAGTCGTACGCTATTACTGCGCTTATTGACGGAAACAGAAACGGGCCTTCATCGGCTGAAAGGGTTGTTACCAGCAGGAACCATAGTCGCGCACAAAACCGGTACATCCTGGACCATAGATGGACTAACGGCCGCCACCAACGACGTGGGGTTGATAACCTTACCCAATGGGCATCATATCGCGATTGCTGTGTTTGTTTCGGACTCTAAAGCGGATCAGACTACGCGAGAAGGTGTAATTGCTAAGGTTGCGCAAGCTGTATGGAATCATTGGAAGTGAGCAGCAGTGAGAGTATAGTTGCTTAAACTTCGCCATGCACTTTTAAGTTAGGTTCCCAACTACTCTTAGTGCAACCCCTATGCTCACCCTTGATTCTCTTCTGCTTGGTTACTCTCTTTTTATACTAACGGCTTCATTTATAAACTTAATCAGGCTCGATTACTGGTGGATTCGAATGTGGGATTTTCCGCATTTACAACTTACTGTACTGGCTGCACTTGGCCTTCTTGCGTGGCTTTTAGTGGGTCATCATCGGGATGGTTATCTGATCATTGTGCCTATAGGGCTTCTGGCGACGCTCTTTTATCAGGGCTGGTTAATTTATCCGTTTACCCCGCTCCATCCAAAACAGGTTCTCTCTCTGTCACATCGGGATGGCAGTAAGCCTTCTGAGTCCAGTACTATACGGCTGCTAACGGCAAACGTGTTTATGGAAAATACCAAGATGCCAGAAGTGCTGGCCTTGGCCAACAAATACAAACCTGATGTACTTTTTGTGCTGGAAGCCAATCAGAAATGGCAGGATGAACTAGCTCCTTTACAGGAGACCCATCCGTACCAAATACTGTATCCTTTAGAAAATACCTATGGGCTTCTACTATACTCTCGTTTTCCAATTCGGCACCATGAACTCCGTTTTCTAATTCAGGACGATATTCCGTCTGTTTATGCTCAGCTTGAATTACCCTCAGGCCAGTTAATCCACTTTTATGGGGTTCATCCGATGCCTCCCAGCCCCACAGAACACTACCGATCTACTGAGCGGGATGCAGAACTCTTGCTGGTTGGTAAAGAAGCGCGAACAAAGTCTGGGCCCGTCATTGTAGCCGGCGATTTAAATGATGTAGCCTGGTCGCACACCACCCGACTGTTTCAACGAATTAGTGGATTATTAGATCCTCGTGTTGGGCGAGGCCTGTTTAATACATTTCACGCGGGCTATTTCTTTCTTCGCTGGCCCCTGGATCACGTATTTGTTTCGGGGCACTTTCAACTACGGGCGATCCGACGGTTGCCCAATTGTGGGTCGGATCATTTTCCAATGTTTATTTCATTAGCATACGTAGCTAAATCTGTGGAAGCAGAAGTCGAGATTCCCAAGCCCGATGAAGAGGATCTGGAAGAAGCTCACGAAAAAATAGCGGAAGCGAGCTAAGGCGTAAAGAACCGCTTATTGTCCTGCTTAGAGCAGATTAAGCGTATACTTGGGCATATGTTCGTCGTCGGTCATCAGCCAAAGGTTTTCTACTTGCTCTTGCGCAATCAGCAGCCAGTCGAACGGGTCTTTGTGGTGAAACGGCAGCGATTGAAGTGTACTCAGATGTGCCAGACGAATGGGTATTACGGTAATTTCGGTCGGAACTAGTTCTTCGAGCGGACACCGAAGGTCTAACTTACCAAGACTCGATTTGATAGCCATTTCCTATAGTCTGGCCACACTGAAAAATTTGATATGGGTGGGATCTTCAATAATCTGGCTTTGTGTTAAGCTCAGGCGAGGGTTATCGGTCAGGTGCCAGAGTAGAATGTGAGTATCAAGAAGTATATTCATGCAAGGTATACTCCTCAAAATCAGCCAAAGGGGCCGTAAAATCGTCGGCGATGAACCCAATGGCTGCCTGACCCGAACCACGTTTGATCGAAACCGATGAGGATTCACTTCGGGCTGGTACAGCATACTGATTAAGGGTTCGCTGCAGATCGGCAATTAATTGCTGCATCTGGCGATACTCGTCTTCAGGGATCGTGATGGTGTTCATAAGTTCGGTGCGTTTTTATTCCTCAACAAGAACGCTTTCGGTAAAGTTTGATCAGGCGTGCACTGTGAATATACAAGTTTTATGTCTTGTGTACCGAGGGAAAACCTATATAATCATTGGCTGTCATAACTTATTGGAGAATTTTATGCCAAATAAGCGTTCTCTGGGGCTATTTTGGGTAAAAATGTGTAGGTTTACTGTACCTCGTTCATCTTCAGATATATACCTCGTTATGTCTACCCGCAGGACCTTCTTCCGCCAAACGGCAGCCGCAGCAACCGGTGCCCTCGCACTGCCTCAGTTTTTGCCTGAAACCTTTGCCAGCCCTATTTCTACCGCCGATTCCGGGCTAAAATCAGCGGCCCAATGGGCACAGGATGAAGACTTCTGGTCGTGGGTGAAATCGGAATATACGGTTTCGCCTACGTTACTTAACCTTAACAACGGGGGCGTTTGTCCGCAGCCCAAAGTGGTGCAGGATGCGCATATCCGGTTTTACCAATATTGTAACGAAGCGCCATCGTACTACATGTGGCGGATTCTGGATCAGGGTCGCGAATCCCTGCGCGAAAAACTGGCTGACTTAGGCGGCTGTTCGCCCGACGAAATTGCCATTAACCGGAACGCCACCGAAGGACTAAATACGGTTATTTTCGGACTGAATCTAAAAGCGGGTGATGAGGTAGTGCTGACCAAACAGGATTATCCCAACATGCTTAACGCCTGGAAACAGCGCGAAAAACGGGATGGCATCAAGCTCGTGTTTCTGGATTTAGAGTTGCCCAGCGAGGACGATAAATACCTGACAGAACAATATGTCAAGGCATTTACACCCCGAACGAAAGTGGTGCATATTACCCACATGATCAACTGGATCGGGCAGGTAATGCCCGTTCGGAAAATAGCCGATGAAGCCCACAAACGCGGCATTGAAGTAATAGCCGATGGTGCCCACTCATTCGCCCTTTTCGATTTCAAAATTCCCGATCTCGGTGCTGATTATTACGCTACCAGTCTGCATAAGTGGCTTTGTGCGCCCTTTGGCAGTGGTATGCTGTACATTAAGCAAAACAAGATTCGCAACGTGTGGGCTTTACTGTCGAACAACGAACCCGACGGCCCAGATATTCGGAAGTTCGAGAGCCTGGGTACGCGTTCCTTTGCGTCTGAAATGGCCATTGGTACCGCCGTTGATTTTCATAACAGCATCGGCTCTGCCCGTAAGTTTGCCCGCGCACATTACCTTAAAAATTACTGGATGGAGCGGGTTAAGGACTTACCCGGTGTTAAAATCCACACCTCGCTCAAACCTGAATTTGCGGGTGCCGTTGGTCTGTTTTCCATCGACGGTATGAAGACCAGCGAGGTGGATGGGCAATTACTGAACAAGTACAAGATTCACACAACCGGCATCGATTGGGAGAATATTCACGGTGTACGGGTAACGCCCCACGTGTATCATTCACCAAAAGACCTTGATCGGCTGGTGACGGCTATCACCCAGATGTCGGAGAAGCAGGC
The DNA here is from genome assembly GCF_054776855.1 of Spirosoma migulaei. Classification (NCBI taxonomy): domain Bacteria; kingdom Pseudomonadati; phylum Bacteroidota; class Cytophagia; order Cytophagales; family Cytophagaceae; genus Spirosoma; species Spirosoma migulaei. The sequence continues at coordinate 109,304 of NZ_BAAHBG010000017.1, forward strand.
TTTGGCCGGTAAGCAGAAGAAGAGTTAATTTAACGTTTAGTGTATCTGGCAGATTTACGCAGCGGATGAATAGATTCTGCGTAAATCTGCTTTTATTTTTGGGCGTATACGAGAAACCAATCAAGCCAGTAGCGCTCCTTGTTAGACTATGGATCAATTGAAATGGGGGATTATTGGTTGCGGAAATGTGACCGAAGTGAAAAGCGGCCCGGCTTTTACTAAAGTGCCAAATTCGAGTTTAGTGGCTGTTATGCGGAGAGATACCGAGAAAGCCGCCGATTATGCCAAACGCCACAATGTGCCTACCTGGTACGATGATGCCGATGCTCTGATCAATGATCCCAATGTCAATGCGGTTTATATTGCCACCCCTCCCGACACCCATGCCGAGTATGCTATTCGGGCGATGCGCGCTGGTAAACCGGTCTACGTAGAAAAACCGATGGCCCGAAATGCGGCCGAATGCGAAGCCATGAATCAGGTGAGCCGGGAAACCGGTATGCCGTTGTTAGTCGCGTATTACCGTCGGGCGCTGCCGTATTTTCTGAAGATAAAAGAGCTGATCGATGAGAAAGTTATTGGCGACATTCGGTATGTTCGGGTTCAGTTGAATTGGCAACCCTATGACGAAGAAGTGGGTGAAAATCCAAAGCCAAGATGGCGCGTAGATCCCGAGATTTCGGGGGGCGGGCATTTTCACGACCTAGCGTCGCACCAGTTCGATTACCTGGAATATGTGCTTGGCCCCATCAAAACCGCCAGTGGAATCGCCCGGAATCAGGCTGGCTTATATCAGGCCGACGACATTGTTGTGGCCAATTTTGAATTCGAATCGGGCGTTCTGGGAACTGGCACCTGGTGCTACACAGTGAATAAGGAACAGCGCATCGAAGAAACGCAGTTCATTGGGTCAAAAGGGAAAATCTCCTTTTCCTTTTTTGAGATGAAACTCATCAGGGTAGAAACGGAAGCTGGAACCGTCGAATACACCATTCCAGCCCCAGAAAACATACAACAACCTCTCATTGAGTCGATCGTGAACGAACTTCGGGGCGAAGGAAAATGCCCTAGTACGGGAGAAACCGGAGCCCGCGCCAATGCTATTCTTGATCAGATTACGGCGCGCTAACTTGAGAAAATTTAAGCGAAGCTAGATTACATTATTTACTGCCTGGTATGACCCCGATGGGGTCAAATATTTATAGCAAATGGAGCCTGTACTATAAACATTTGACCCCATCGGGGTCATACAGGAATAGAGCGAATTCTGAGTAAATACTGCCTGAACTCAGTAATCGTTTCTAGAAATTCGGGTCGTTCCGAGAATGTTCGGGTAACGCTTTTTTCTTCGCTGCTTTTTCAGCGACCATGCGCTTGACACCCTTTAAGAACCGTTCGTACGCTTCCCGATTAGTGGTTGTTGGCTGTTGCGTTTCCATCGTCTTCTTGATTTATACCATCGAAGATACAAATTTTTCATTGGAAAAGTTGTATAGTGCTCGTTGTTGGGCAAAAAGGTGACTAACACCATTTTCTAGGGATAATCACAGTCACAAAGATATTTTACATACAAATGCTGAATTAATAATTCCATTTTACATACATTTGGAGAATTAATTAAATCAAAAGCATAATCCCATGAAGGGGAGTAACCTGGGGGAATTTGAAGAATTAGTGTTGCTAACGATAGCTGCACTTGTGAACGACGCCTATAGTGTGGCCGTTTGCGATGAACTGGAGAAACACACCGGGCGGGCTGCGAAACTGGGCGTTGTGCATGCCGTTCTGAATCGACTGGAAGAGAAGGGGTTGGTGAAAAGCCGGATGGGGGAAGCGACCAGTACCCGAGGGGGTAAGCGCAAACGCTATTACGAAGTGACACACGCAGGTAAAGTGGCGTTAACCAACGCTAAAGATGTACGGGAGTCCCTATGGCGTATAATTCCCGGATTTAATCTGGAGGGCTCCATATGAACCGATTCGATAACCAGAACAATCGGTCAGGCGACAAATCACAGGTAGCTCAACCACCCCGATGGGCGCAACGCTTGATTCGGTGGTATTGTCGGCCCGACTTACTTGAAGATTTACAGGGCGATCTGAATGAATATTTTGAGCGCAACCTGAAAACCAAAGGGCCTAGACGTGCCCGGTGGATTTATTGCCTCGATGCCCTGAAGTTTTTCAGACTATACACCATTCGAAAACCTGATTTCCTCAACCTTTTTATTCACTGGATCATGATTGGCAGCTACCTCAAAACCTCCCGGCGCAGTCTGGTGCGCAACAAATTATTCTCCTTCATCAACATCTTCGGACTGGCCGTTAGCATGTCGGTGGGTTTGCTCGTTATTTCCCTGATCTCCGATTTCCTCTCGTACGATGACTTTCAACTAAAAAAAGACCGAACATACCGGGTCATTACGTCGTATCAGAACCTGGATGAGCCCGCTGTGGAATTAGCGTCTACTTCGGTAAAAGTTGGGCAGGAAATTCGGAAAACGGTAGCCGGAATAGATGAGCTAACGATTCTTCGCAATGGGTTTTCGGGCGATGCCCATGTAGGTGAAACGGTTGTACCATTCGATGCCTATTGGGCAGATAATTCATTCTTCAAGGTATTTTCATTCCCATTACTAAAAGGAGATCCGGCTACGGCTCTCAAAGAGCCTTATTCATTGGTGTTAACCGAAAAAACGGCAAAAAAGCTGTTCGGTGATGTTGACCCGCTGGGCAAGTTCGTCCGATTTGATTCGCTGAATTATACGGTTACGGGCATTGCGAAAGATGTTCCCAAGCTGTCGCACTTACGGTTTGATGCCCTTGTTTCGTTTGCTACGGCTGATGCGTTGCTAGCCAAAAAAGATCCTAATTTTTATGGCTGGGAAAACGTCTGGCAGAACTATGTCTACCTGGTTCTGCCCTCAACCAGTGATCCTGAATCGTTACAACCGACGCTCGATAAACTGAATGCGAAGGAGAATGCTGCGCTAAAAAATAGAAAGTTTACTGTGGCGCTTCAGCCGTTAAACGAAGTTGTATTAAGCAAGCGACTCGATAATTCGATTGGGCCCACCATGCGGCCAATTGCTATCTGGATTTTAGGGGGGCTTGCTTTCATTATTATCCTATCTGCCTGTTTTAATTACACCAATCTCTCCATCGCCCGCTCACTCCGACGCTCTCGGGAAGTAGGCATCCGTAAAATTATCGGTGCGATGAAAAGCCATGTACTCGGGCAGTTCATGGCCGAATCGGTGATCATTGCCCTAATGGCCCTGGTGTTTTCATTTGGCCTGTTTTTGTTCTTACGAACGCAATTCCTGGCCCTCGATCCCCACATCGGTGATCTGGTCACACTCGATCTGTCACCCCGAATCATTCTGTATTTTCTCGTTTTCGCGATGGTGGTCGGTCTTGCTGCCGGTTTTTTGCCGGCCCTGTTTTTCTCCCGGATCAACGCACTCCAAGTCATAAAAGATGCGTCAACCGTAAAGGTATTTCAGCGGATCAGTATGCGTAAAGCACTGATTGTTATTCAATATACACTCTCGTTGATTTTTATTGCAACTACCCTGATCGGCTACAATCAATACCGGGGCCTGGTTCTGTTCGACTTAGGTTTTACAACTGAAAATATTTTAAATATTCGGTTGCAGGGGAATAAAGGGGATGTATTGGCCAAAGAGCTATCGGAAATTCCGGCTGTTCGTGAAATTTCTCAATCCATGATGATTACCAGTCTGGGCAGTATTCATGGAACAAACATGAAATATACCGATCCCCGCGACTCGGCAATGGTATGGCTCAACCAGGTTGATGAGCATTATTTGCCCGTGCATAACCATAAGCTGGTCGCTGGTAAAAACTTTACCCTACGCCCGAAGAAAGGAGAAGAAAGCGAAGCCATCGTGAATGAACAGGTGCTGAAACGGTTCAACATTGCCAAACGAGATCCTGAAAAAGCGCTGGGCAACGTGGTGACTGTCGATGGGAAGAAGCTCACCATCGTGGGCGTACTAAAGGATTTTCATTATGGAACGATGGATAAGAAGATTGAACCTGTCATGTTCCGGTATTCAGCCGACGAGCCCTGGGGATACCTGAACGTCAAGATCGCATCGACCGATTTGCCTGCTACCATGGCGAGTATCGACAAGGCATGGCGGAAGCTTGATAAAGTTCACCCGCTGGAGGCTAAATTTTATGATGATCAGATTGAAGAGGCTTATAGCCAGTTCTCGGTCATGGTGAAGGTGATCGGCTTCATTGCGTTCCTGGCCATCTGCATTGCTTCTCTGGGTCTATTTGGGATGGTGGTATTCACTACCGAAACTCGGTTAAAGGAAATCAGTATTCGTAAAGTATTGGGAGCCACCGAAGGGGGACTGGTTTTTTTGCTGAGTAGAGGATTTTTAGGGCTACTTCTGGTCGCTAGCTTAGTTGCCCTTCCGGCTACTTACTTCTTCTTCGACAAAGTTGTTCTAACCAATTTCGCCTACCACCAGCCCATCGGCCTGAGTGAATTGGTAATCGGTATCGGGCTGGTAATGCTTCTTGCTTTCTTGATGATTGGCTCCCAAACGTTAAAAGCAGCCCGGAATAATCCCGCCAAGGTGTTGAAGAGCGAGTAGGAAGATAGCGCGAACGAACCGGGCCGCCGATGCAGACGTTCGCGCTATCTAACCGACCGATACCAAGCCCCAACGGCGCCTAGCCACCCTAATACCAGCCACACGCCAACGGGTACGCCAAACATGATCGCCAGCAAGCCACCAATAAACGTGGCTAAAATGCCCGACAGCCAGCGGTCGGGTTCAATCGTGCGGCCGTAAGCAAGACTGTGCAGGAGTAACAACGCACCCCAGCCCGTCAGCCAGAGCCAGATGACGTAATCGAGCCGGATTTCGGTTGGGCAGTTGCGAACTAAAATCAGGAGTTCGGGGAGCCAGATCAGACCATAGGTGAGTACGTACCGACCGAATCGCTGTAGCCAGGACAGAGGCAGGTTTTGCAGAAAAAGCAAATACTTCTGCTCGAACGCGCTGACCTGTCCGCCCACTTGCGAATGGCCTAATACGGCCAATAACAAACCGATGAGGAGCAATCGTTGGTCGTAATCGTCGGTTGGGTAGAGTCGGCAAACGCCAGCCAGTAAAAGCCCCGAAAAGGCTTTTGTTAGCACGAGCGAGAGTGGTTCGTGCCGCAGCCAGTAAGTTGGAAAGAAGAGTTCGTACGGGAGCTGAAAGTTGAGATGCGGTAACCGGAGCGAATCGGGGCTGGGGTGACGGAGTCTATAGTCGGCCAGAGCGGCACCGGTACCAATCAGAATCAGGATTACGAGAACAATTGCACTTAATGAATCCCAGCGTTGGTAATGAACACCTAACTGCACCATCCAACCTGCATAGGCAATAATGGGAAACAATAAACCCGTTTGAATCGTCAGCCACAACGCCCAACGCCTGGGTGCTGGTATGAGCCAGAATGTTTGCAGAAACAGGTGTTCTGGAGCCGTTAACTCCTGCCAGATAAATGAAATCGTTTTCAGGAGGTACAGGAACCACAAAACGAACACAATGGCCAGAAAGAATGGTGAGCCAAGGGCGGCTGTAATCAACGCCTTGTGTTCGACAGCACTCAGAAAGCCAAACGCTAACAGAATGATTACCAGAAATGTGCCCGCGTTTTTGGCGTAGAAGGGGCCAATGAAAACCCGATTGAGAACGGTCAGCATGGTAGGATTAAGTTGTGGGTGTAATAATCCCGGCGCTTACCTGCCAAACACTGGTGATGGGCAAGCCAGTTAGGCTGACATCCTGGTGGGACGTCAGCAGAAACGACACTCCCTCGTTCGTATGGAGTTGACGGATATACTCGAATAATTTCTCGGCTGTAGCTACGTCTAAGGTCGTTAGGGGTTCGTCCAGTAACACTAGTTGGGGAGCTCCAAGTAGTGCCAGAAGAAGGGATAGCTTCTTGAGCATGCCGCTCGAAAACTGGCCAGTTGGTTTCGTCCAGAACGCATCGACCCCCAGTAAGCCAGCGAGTGTATCGACTTGCTCCCCAGGCGATTGCTTGGCTGTACTGACAAAGCCGACCAGATCGCGGGCGGTCAGGAAAGACGGAAACAGAGGCTCGGCTTCTGCATAGTTGACCCGCATTCGGTACGCCACCGGATCGCGACTGATTTCGTACTTTCCACCCAATACAATCTCGCCTGAGAACGGAAGTAGGCCCGCTACGGTACGGAAAAGGGTGGTTTTGCCAGACCCATTGCCACCCCGAAAATAATGAAAGCCAGTGGGCAACTGGAGTTCCGGCACAGTCAGGGCAATATGCCCATTATAGGCTTTGGTGAGGTTGGAGACGGTGAGCAACTTTTTGATTAATGTAGAATGAATAATGGATAATGGCAAGTTAAGTGGTAGGGACAATACCATAATTACCACCCATCATTTTTCATTGTGCATTTTTCATTCTACATTATTTTTCTTTACCATTTCACACTTAACCGCACGCCACCCATACCATTCCGGCCGGGAGCTGCATTGTAATACCGGTTGCCAACGGCGTTCAGGTCATAGCCCAGCGAGTAACTTCTGTCCAACAGATTGTCGCCACTGGCATAGACATCAAACGTCCAGTGCTGGCCCAGATTTCGCCGAAAACCCAGGGTCGCCTGTAATAATTGGGTTGGATTCGACAAGGCCGTGTTGGCGTCGTTCAGCGCAAATTCCAGCAGAAACTGATAGGTCAAATGCGCGTAAAAACCCGATTTAGTTTCGACATCGATACCGGTTATGTTTGTGGTAGGAGCCACGCCCGGAATTCGATTGTTTGATAAATCAACGGTGCCTTGCTGGTAATCACGATACCGGTAATTCGTGAGTGTCATACTATTCCACAACCGGAGAAGGGAAAACGTGGAGGGGCTGGAGAATGCCGAAGGAAGAACGAAATCGTAGGCGAGTTGCGCTTCTAAACCCGGCTGATCAGTCCGGCCAGCGTTGACAAAATAATCGGCCCCGGCAGCATCCGACCGGCGAACGATGGTTTCGCGCAGTTGCAGTTTATACAGCGCGACATCGAAACGCAATCGGCTATTGAAGGCCGACCCCCGCACGCCCACTTCATAACTGGTACCCCGTTCCGCATTGAGTGTTGTACTGAAACCACCCGCCGATGGATGTACCTCCTGACTCGATGGGGCCGAATAACCGGTACTGATACTTACAAAGGCCGAAATAGTTGGGCCAAACGTACGCAGTAGGGCTATTCGAGGTAACCAGACTGGGTCAAAATTGCGCGTGATCAGGGCGGTTGGTAATCCATTGGCCCGAACCTTGAACCGGGTAAAATCGTACTGAACGTCATTACGGCTCAGGCCCGCTGTCAGTCGAAAGTGGCCTGGTAATTCGGTTTCGGCCTGAGCGAAAATGGTGGTTTGTCGCGAAATCAGTTCTTCGTCCGTCTGGATCGTATCGGACACCCCGGCCCGATTGCCAAAATTTCGGTCAACGGTAAAGTTGCGCAGGAACTCTCCGCCCACCGTAACGACCGTTGGCAGCGGGCTGTTGGGGAAACGAATCTGCGTAACTGTTCGACCGCCAATGCCCTGATCCGTTCGTTTCTCGTAGTTTGTGATAAACGGATTGGCGAAGTCGGTGGTAGAGCCAAAGATGACCGTTGTGTTCTGAATGCGGTCGCTCCATTTATATTCGTGCGACAAACCGAAATAGCCTACTTTCTGATAAATGCCGGCGTTTTGAGCTGCACTACTAGGGAGCGTTGCCGTGGCCGGGCGGGAAGCGCGCGGATTGGCCAGAAACTGCGCTTCGGTCAGGCCACCGGGCGTTTGGTAGTGCAAGTCTGAATACAATGCCAGTACTGAAACCGTCCGTTTAGGGCTAACATTGAACGACCCGATTAAGCTGAGATTGTCGCGTACAACGGCACTTTGATCGCGATATCCATCTGATTGTAAGTGATTATAGTTGAGTGATATGGCCGAATTATTTTTGCCGGTTTGCAGTGCTATGCCATTGCCATACAGTCCATAGGAACCACCTAACGCGGATACTTCAACGCTGCTCTTTCCCGCTGGAACGGCCAGCCCGCTAAACAGAATAGTGCCGCCCGTTCCGGCTCCGTACAAACTTCCAGCCGGGCCTTTAATAACCTCTATTCGGCCTAAGGCTCGAACATCCAGGGCATTTAACGGTGTATTTCCCCCTGCGTCGGTAAGGGGTAATTCATTCCAGTACGTCTTAATATTTCGAACCCCAAATGGCGACCGGATGGCACTTCCCCGAATCGCCAACCGGTAACTCCCCGGTGAGCGTTCATCGGCGCGTACACCCGGTATCGTATTGAGCGCAGGCACGAGGGTCGGTATGCCAAAACGCTGGTTCAAATCCCGGCGGGTGAGGAGCCCTACTGATGCAGGCGTTTCCAGTAATCGCCGGTTAGTTGCATAGCCCCGAACAACAACTTCATTGAGTTGAAGCGTGTCATCTAACGCTGATGGCGTTGGGGTTTGTGCAAGTAGAATTGATGGAAAAAGAAGGCCAGTAACTAAAGTTAATGGAAGGAAACGTTTGAGCATATTGCTACGGGATTTGTAGCGTAAAAGTACAACTGAACCGTTGAAATAATGGGCTAAAGAGATGTTGTTAATTGAGATGCTCTAATTCAATTAGGTCAAATCGGGAAACCTTATTGAGGATTCTTAAGGAGGATCTCAACTTGACTTTGGCCGAATTACTACTTACGAAAATTAATTTTGAAATTTGTAATTTTTTGGCCATTTTTACTGTATAGCCCACGTGAAGTCATGAGACGGCGATATGTGAACTAAACTGTACAACTTTTACCCGTATGGTAATCGTAAGTCGCAAGGCCATCTATGAATATGCCTCTACAAAATCACAGGCAACAGAAGCATTGAACGAATGGTATTTGAAAACTAAAGCGGCTGATTGGAGCAATTTCGCTGAGGTAAAGAACACCTTCAACTCGGTTGACTCGGTTGGAAATGATAATTACGTGTTCAATATAAAGGGCAATCAGTATCGCCTAATTGCCCGAATTATTTTCCCTGTACGAACTGTCTTTATTCGGTTTATCGGTACACATGCTGAATACGATAAGATTGATGCTTCATCTGCTTAATGCGTTAATGAAAAGAGACTGCTATGATACTGACTATAGAAACGAAAAATGAATATTCCCAGGCAATGGAGGTTATAGAAACCTATTTAGCCAAGGGGACACCAAAGCTAACAGAAGCAGATTTGGCGGAATTGCAACGACTTTCACTATTGGTTGAACGGTATGAAGAGGAACGCTATCCAATGCCAGTCGAACCTGCTACGTTGCCAGAAATGATCCGTTTGCGCATGTTTCAGGAAAATCTTAAACAGCGTGATACGGCAAAAGTGTTGGGAATCACTGAAACAAGGCTTTCGGAGGTATTGACCGGAAAACGAAAAGTCAATATGGACTTGGCAAAACGCCTTTATGATAAGCTTCACATTCGGGCTGAATACATACTGAAAACGGCCTGATTACGGCAATTTCACCCGATACAACCGAAATGGATAATCAACTTTGTCTTCCCCATTATTGTAGCGTTTCCCACGGTGCAGTTGGGCGGCTGTCACGTACAGATAACCATCGGTACCAATGCCAAAACTGTCTGGCCAGAGCAGTCGGTTATCCTGGATGAGGACGTTTAACTGACGATCCGGCGTGAAATAACGAATGGCCTTATCGGGTGAATCGGTCAGATAAACGTTTCCAGCTTTATCTGCCAGCATACCGTGTGAGACACCCGTTTCACCCATTATTTCAACGTGCGAAGCGATTTCGGTAGGCGATAAAACTGGATTGGTGAGGTAGTTTGTAGCTATCCGAAACAGCTTTGTCTGGGTAATTGGTCTGAAATAGAGGTATTTGTAGTCGTGTGTCAGGGCAATGCCGTTGACGTTGCTTCGGAAAGGATTTCCTTTTGTGTCGCGCACCTCTTTTCCATCGATGGTAAGTACAAAATTCGGGTCAGCTTTTGTCGATTTATCGTTTTCTAGTACAGATCTGCTTTTCCCTGTTTTCAGGTCCAATACCACAATGGCTGCTCGTCCAGGGTCCGACAAATACGCAATCTGTTGTTTTGAATCAACCTGCACATCGTTCAGGCCGGTTCGCTCGCGGGGTAAATCTTCAAAGCGATAAATTTTCTCGACCTTGTTGGTAGCGAGATTGATTTTCACAAGTTTAATGCCTTCTGGAATCGCTTTCTGCCCAGCTGGACTAGCGGGGTCGAGTACCCAAAGCGTATTGGTCTGGTCAACGAAAAGTGCCTGCACATTGATAAATCGACTTTGGGCTTTCAGCGAATCCCACTGATTCCATTCGGCATTCGGATATGGGCGTCGTTCACCCTTGACGATTTCTGCCAGGCCGTAATCGTAGTTGTCCGGATTTTTTGGAAACGTAACGAAAATGCGATTGGTCTGTGAAACCCCTAAACCAATGGGCTGGTACTTGCCAAACTCCACTACGGTTTCCAGCTTTGACTGGGCCATAGAAAGCAGACTAACCATCAGGAAAAATAGGCTAAAACCACTCGTTTTTAAATCGGTTGTTATCTGAATAAACATAACGCATGATTAGTATTTGACCACATCGGTCGGCCGAAGCGGATGCACAAAGAACACTGAGATATAAACGTATATTTATTCTCAGTGTTCTTTGTGCATCTGTGTTTAATAAAGGAACTTTTGAGCAATGATAAACTTGTCAACCAATGCGCTCCGCTGATTTCCAGATTTTGTCGTCGTAGTCGATCCCCAGCCCTGGCGTATTGGGTATGTGCATGGTGCCATTCTGGACATGAATCGCTGGTTCGTACCAGGTAGGGGCTTTGCTGTTTAGTTCATAAACAGTCTCCTGTAGGCCATATAAATTTGGGCAAACTGCCGCTAAATGCCAGAATGGAGCGATGAGTGGATCCGCTTTGGGGGTGTGAGGAGCTATATGTTTGCCAAAGCTTCGGGCTATTTCGGCCACCTGCAACCCGCGAAGGATGCCACCATTATAATAGACATCGGCTTGCAGCAAATCATACACATCCGTTCGGGCCAATCGCTCGAAGCGGTACAAACTTGTGTCCTGCTCACCTCCAGCCATCACCAGTTTTGTTAGGGCTTTATTAACCCGACGGATACCGTCTTCGTCTTCAAAGTTGCAGGGTTCCTCAAAAATTGCGACTCCATTATCTTCCAGCATGCGCCCAATCTGAATACCTTCTTCGGGTGTGTATGACCCGTTGGCATCGGCGTATATGGTGATGCTGTCGCCTAATTTCTTTCGGACTAAGGGGACAAATGCCCGCGTTCGGCGCTCGTCCTCGGGTGTGTTACGCATGCGTCCACCAACCTTAATTTTTACCCCTTTGGCACCCGTAGCAGCCAGTTTCTGAGCTAATCGATCCACAACTACCTCCGCTGAATCAGTGCCGCGGTCGAAATCGGAAATATAGACATCGTATTGCGTTCGGATGGGTTTCCCGAGTAATTCATACACGGGTTTTCTGGCTATTCGACCCAACAAATCCCAGACGGCGATTTCGACAGAGCCGATACTGTTCCAAAGCGGCATACCGGCATATTTGTAATTCGAATTGAGCCGATACGCATTGTCGACCAACTCCGGTAGGTCGCGGGCATCTTTCCCCACAAAATGCTCGATAACAAGACCTTTTAGTAATGAGGATAGATTTTGCATCCGATCGTTACACTGCGTGATGCCCCGGGTTCCATTCTGGGCCGTTACCACCAGCATCAATTGTTGTTGCGTCTTTAACAACTCTACTGACCGAATAAGCACGGAGTCGGGAATCGCCTTACGCAAATCGGGAAGTTTCCAGTTGGGTAAATCAGTAATAGATGTCAGGGTTTCCCCTAAGCGATTGGTATTAGCGAGCAGGCTACTGCCTACCAGAGTGTTTTGGAGAAACTGTCGGCGGTGCATACGGTTGAGTCGAGGAGGTAATTGGGAAAGGACGCTTCAGAACGCGCTTACTGGCTAAATCCTGATTTTTCGTTATATTTGTTTCAAATCAAGCGGTTTGCTGACCGGGAAGTTAAGGTCAGCTGTGTTTCACCATCATTCAGCTGTTACCTTGACATTTCAGGAATTTAATCTCCACGACGACCTGCTGGCCGGCGTGGACGCCATGAACTACTTAAAGGCCACGCCCATTCAGGAGCTGGCTATTCCCAAAATTCTCGAAGGACGTGATCTCATTGCCAGCGCCCAGACCGGAACTGGAAAAACGGCGGCTTACCTAATCCCGCTTCTCGATAAAATCTCCCATGCTAATCACGACCATACCAGTACACTCATTCTGGTGCCTACGCGTGAACTCGCCAAGCAGATCGACGAGCAGGTTGAGGGCTTCGGTTATTTTGTGAATGCCAACAGCATCGCTATTTATGGTGGTGGCAAAGGCGATGATTGGGACAAGCAACGGAAGGCGCTCGAAACCGGGGCCGATATCATCATTGCCACCCCTGGCCGACTCATTGCACACATTCAACTTGGCTATGTCAAGTTCGATAAGATTGACTATCTGGTGCTCGATGAAGCCGATAAAATGCTCGATATGGGCTTCTCGGACGATATTATGAACATCGTTGAGAAAATTCCGTTGAAGCGGCAGACGTTGCTGTTCTCGGCAACAATGCCGAATAAAATCCGGGAGTTTTCGAAAAAGATACTGACTGATCCTGAAGAAATCCGACTGGCTGTATCCAAGCCAGCTGCTGGTATCGACCAGCAGTTTTATCTAGCCTTCGACAATCAGAAACTGCCTTTACTGGCCCATCTAATTAAAACCAGCACCAAGCCAGTACTGAGTATGGTATTGTTTACGTCTCGAAAATCAGAAGTAAATGGTATTGTACGGGCGTTGAGTAAACTGGGGTATGATGCACGTGGCATCAGTTCTGATCTGGAACAGGACGACCGAGAAGTGGTCCTCCGCGATTTCAAAAACAAAGCATTTCCGATTCTGGTGGCCACCGACGTGCTGTCGCGCGGTATCGATATTGACAATCTGACCCACGTAGTTAACTACGACATTCCGCGCGATGCCGAGGATTATGTTCACCGAATTGGTCGTACGGCGCGGGCTGCTACCACCGGAACCGCTATTACGTTTATCAGCGATCAGGATCAGAACCGTATCGTAAATATCGAGCGACTAATTGAGCGTGAGGTTGATAAACAGTCGATTACTGAAGCATTAGAGATGGGCAAATCGCCCGTTTTTGATCCGAAACGGTTTAGTGGGTTGCGCGGCAAAGGTGGCCCTCGGGGAACTAGTAGTTCGGGTCGTGGCGGTCGGGATGGACGCCGAAGCGATGGTCGCCAGCGGAGCGAAGGAAATAAACCAGCTTCGGGCGAGCGACGTGAAGGTCGCCGTGATCAATCGGCTGATGCGGAACGGAAGCCCCGCCCGGAAATAACAGCACCCGTGGCTGAAGGGCCAGTGTCTGGGACAGTTGACGGTGTTGTGCAGTCTCGTCCAGTGAATGCCGATGGAGCGGTAAAAGCCAAACGCCGGAAAAAACGTCGGAAAGGCCCAAAAGGAGAGGGCCGGCCTACTGATTCCAATCAATCATCCGTTCCGGTACCCGTTGAGGAGTAGACGTTACTAAATCTTTGTCAGACAGCCTGATCGTTGCAACGGGCTGTCTTTTTTAGTATCTATTAGTTGAAATCGTAATCTCATGCCCCAACAGATCTCACGCCGAACGTCTCTTCAAACTCTGTCGCTGGCCGCTGGCGGATTGCTGGCAAGGCCTCTTGATTTGTTTGCCAATCAGCAAGATGCACCAAAAAAGGTAGGTATTGCGCTGGTGGGCCTGGGGAATTACGCCACCAACCAACTGGCTCCGGCACTGCTCGAAACCCAGAATTGTTATCTGGCAGGCATTGTAACAGGATCGCCGGATAAAGCTAAAACCTGGGCAGAGAAGTATTCGATCCCAGCCAAGAACATCTACAATTACCAAACGTTCGACCAGATTCGGAACAACCCCGACATTGATATTATCTATGTTGTGCTTCCCAATTTCATGCATGCCGAATACACCATCCGGGCAGCTCAGGCGGGAAAACATGTGATTTGTGAAAAACCGATGGCCATGAACGCAACCGAAGCCCGGCAGATGATCACGGCTTGCGAAAAAGCGGGTGTACAGCTATCTGTAGGCTATCGACTGTATTTTGAGCCGCATCATCTGGAGATGCGCCGATTAGCCGCCGAGAACACGTTTGGGCATGTAAAAGTGATTGAATCGGGGTTAGGATTCACCGTTCCGGGACCAAACTCCTGGCGACTGGACAAGAAAATTGGTGGGGGAGGTGCCATCATGGATTTAGGGATTTATGCCATTCAGGGTGCCCGTCGAACGCTGAATCTGGACCCGATCAGCGTGACAGCTCAGGCGTTTACCTTTGATAAGGTACATTTTAAAGACATTCACGAAACGGTCTTCTGGCAGTTCGAATTTCCCGGTGGCACCGTAGCGCATTGCAGCACCACCTACTCATCCTACGTCGACCGGTTGTACGCCACCTGCGAACGTGGCTGGTTCAAACTGGAGCCCGCGTACAATGCAACGGGTGCACAGGGCAGTATGAGCAAAGGTCCCATGGACGTGCCTTCTCCTCATTATCAGCAAATAGCGCAGATGGACGCTTTCGTTCAGGCGATTCAGACAAAAACCAAACCCGAAGCATCGGGTGAAGAAGGGTGGAAGGACATGAAATTAATCGGGGCCATTTTACAAGCCGCCGAAACGGGACGAAAGATCCAACTCGATTGGGGAGAGGGAAAATGAAGTTTTTTTGTAGTACCGACCGTCCCGGTCGGTACTACACGGAATAACCTACCGCTTACTGATTTTATTCAACGTAATAGCCCTTTGGCTGGTGCTGTGAAATCGCTCAATTTCAGTGTTTCGTTTTTTAAGGTGTTTCTGGCTAACGCCACTATTCACCCGTTTACGCCAAAGGTTGAAACTACTTCGTTTAAGCTCCCTGCGCATGAGCACAATGACGGCCGCTTCACTAAGCCCAAATTGACTATTGATGGCTTCAAATGGCGTCCTGTCTTCCCAGGCCATTTCAATAATTCGGTTGATATCCATTCGTTCATTGTTATTAATGGTCATTTGTTGTCATTGGTGGTCATTAATAGTCATTGGTATTTATGGATAATCAACGATTGACCATCTACCTAAACTTTCAGGGTGGACATACCACCGTCGACATGGAAAATTTGCCCGGTAATCCAACCCGCCTTTTCTGAAAGTAAGAATTCAGCCATATGGGCAATATCGGAAGGCATACCTATTTTCTTCAAAGGATGGCGCATTGCATTCGCTTCCCGTTTTTGATCGGTATTGATCAGTGGTGCGGCAAGGGGCGTATCGGTTAAGGATAGCGCGATGCAATTGACACGAATCTTTGGCGCAAATTCGGCCGCCAGGGCCTTGGTTAACCCTTCGATAGCCCCCTTTGAGGTAGCCACTTGTGTATGATAACTAAAACCCGTTTGAACAGCAACTGTAGAAAATAAGACAATGGACGGGCTCGCTGCCTTTCGCAATTTGGGCAACACGGCCTGAATTATTTTTACAGCACCTAATACCTGCAAGTTAAAATCCTGCGCAAAATCGGCGGGTTTAATTCGCTCGAAAGGCTTCAGGTTAATGCTGCCGGGGCAGTAGACAAGACCATCCAAAGTGTCGGGTAAAAAGTCCAGCGCAATGGTTTCATCCAGAACATTCAGATACTGATAGTCAATGGAATCAGTGCTTGAATCGACTTTGTTCTTGTAATAGGTTGCATATACCTGTTGGCCTGAATGAGCGAGTTGTTCTGCTAGTTTCTGACCAATTCCTGACGAGGCACCAATTAGTAAATGAGTTGGCATGTTTTATCGTAGCAAATTGTGGTTTCCTGACCAATAGTTTGTCAAACAATATTGTTTTTATTGCCATCCCCAGTTTATAGGATTTCTATATACCCTTCCGTTCCATTCACGCGAATGTTTTGTCCATCTTTTATCAGTTTGGTGGCATTTTCAACGCCCACAACGGCCGGTAAACCATATTCACGGGCGATAACCGCTCCGTGGGTCATCAGTCCACCCACTTCGGTGACCAGACCTTTTATGGCTACAAATAAAGGTGTCCAACTGGGGTCAGTAAAGGAAGTGACTAATATATCTCCCTCCTCAATAGCAGCCTCTTCCATGTGTAAGATAACACGCGCCCGCCCCTCAATAACGCCGGAAGAAACTGCCAGACCGGCAATAGCTTCGGCCGGGAGATTTTTCCGATTGTAGTTACCGGTAATGATTTCACCGTCGGACGTAATCACCCGTGGCGGAGTTAGTTTTTCATAGGTTTTGAACTCGTCTTTTCGCTGGTCGATAATCTGGTAATCCAGTTTGTTTGTCGAAATGACTTCACGAAGCTCGTCAAACGTGAGATAGTAGCTATCTTCTTTTTCATGAAGAACGCCAGCTAGCACGAGCTTTTCGGCCTCTTTCAATAACGCCTGCTTATAAACAAAGAAGCGGCTAATTATGCCGTATTTGGGATATTCACGATAGCCGGCATAATTGCGGACCAGTTCGATCATTCGTTTTGTCTCTTCGGCTTTTTGTTCACCCTCCGGTAATTGCCTTAATTGCTCCAGTAACTCCTGTACTTTTTTCAACGCGGCCTGCAAGCCTTGCTCAAATTTCCGCTTGCTTTCACCTTGCTCAAAGTTTTTGATATTACTAAGAATCGTAGGGACAAGTATAGTTGGTTTTTCGCTCCAACGGGTTTTTGTAATATCAATTTCTCCGGCACAGCGCATACCGTATTTGTTGAGAAAAGCATAGACAGCATCCCGGCTCTCCTTACCGCCATCAAGCTTGTTCAGTTCATCCAAAAAGTCATCCTGTTTTATTCCAGGCTGAATTTGGGAGAAATAGTTTATGACTTCCGGATAAGGACGGATTACATCAGCAACATCCAATAAGGCCAGACCCATTTCTGAAGTAACATTGTTAGGTACGGATTGAGAAATCGTGTCTGCGGCATTTTTCTCACCCAGCCATTCGTTCATGTTGGCATTGATCCATGCTGCTGCATTCATGCCGGTCATAATCACCCCAAAACTCTGTGGATGAATAGTTGTTGTCTTGGACTGCTCAATATCTTCCAGGATAAAATCAAACAGATCTGACCCTGATTTTGTCTGGATGTTTTTCGTTAACGACTCTACCGCTGTTTGATTACGACTGATCAACTCAGAAACGATGGTTGGATCGTATTCATTTAATGCCTGATAATTCGGGAGTGGCCTGGCTTGATTGCTTTTTCCGGTGTCGGATTCTTTCTGATAGCTATCGGGATTATCCGGTAACGATTTTATAAAATCGTCCCGCTCTACGATGGTAGTCAGTGCGTCTCTGACGAGTGGATCAAATTTTCCCAGCATATCGATTATCGTTTTCCTGCCGGCTGTCGAAGTCAGCATCGGTGTAACGTCAACAAACAACCTTCCACCGGCAATTCGCGTAGAGGGGGGAGTCATCAAGAGCCAACAAGACAACCCCAGTGGTTTCATCGCATCGGTCATCATTTGTTGATGACCAACAGATAAGTAGATGTGCAGGCCGCGCTTGGCATTTTCCGGATCGTTCGCTTCAGGAATGGGGTATAACGTGGTGATTGGACGGCTCTGGACAACGTAAACCGTATCACCAACAAAACACCATTCAATGTCCTGGGGGCTACCAAAATGGGTTTCGATGGTTCTGCCGATGCGTTCCAACTGTAAAATCTGCTCATCCGTCAACGTTTGGCTGTTCTGTTGCTCAGGCTCAATATCCTGTTCTTTCGTGCCACCATCTTTTGCCGCATAAATAGCCAGTTTTTTGGTGGATATCTTCTTATCGATAATCTCACCGTTGCGAACCTTAACGTTATCCGCATTCACCAGGCCGGAAACCAAGGCCTCACCAAGCCCAAAGCTGGCATCAATGGATACCACCTTTCGGTTACCACTGACGGGATCGGCGGTAAATAATATGCCTGCTGACTGCGGGAAGACCATCTTCTGAACGACTACCGCCAGTTGGACTTTACGGTGATCGAATGCTTTTTGAAGGCGGTAAATAACAGCCCGCTCGGTAAATAGCGATGCCCAGCATTTGCTGGTATGAGACAGGATTTCCTCCTTACCGATAACATTCAAAAACGTATCCTGTTGGCCTGCAAAGGAGGCCGTTGGCAAATCCTCTGCGGTTGCGCTGGATCGTACTGCGTAGGCGTTAGTTTCCCCAAATCTGAAGAGGAATTGGGTTATCTCATCAACGATGTCCTGAGGAATGGCTGTTTCTTCAATGACGCTGCGAATCTCAGCGCTAATTACCGCGATTTTATCCCGGTCTTCCACCGTAAGTAGTGATAACTGATCAAGCAGTTCCTTCATTGATGGCGATTCCTCAATGATTCGTTTAAACGCTTCCGTAGAGATACAAAACCCATCTGGCACGTGAATTCCCTCCACTCGGGTAAGCTCGCCCAGGTTTGCGCCTTTACCCCCAACAAGACTAAGTTTTGACTTGTTAATGTCTTGAAAATTAAGTATGTATGGGCTGGTGCTTTTCATTGGACGATTAGTTTTCGTTGAGTGTATTGGTGGTTTCGTTCATTATATCAATTGCTTTTAACAAGTAGGTCTCTATAATTTTGATCTCCTCATTCGAAAATGAAGCAGTCAGTTGTTCTGACTTAGTTCGGTAGTCTTTATAAAGCGGAACCAAAAGCGCCATTATAATTTCGGTGTTTGGTTCAATGATCACCTTTCGCCTGTCGTCCTGAGCGAATTGCCGTTTCACCAGGTTTTTCTTTTCAAATCGGTCTATCAAACCAGTTACGGCACCGGTTGTCAGGCCGGTTAACGATGACAACTCACCCGCTGTCATCTGCCCTTTCTCTAATAGAAATCCTAAATATTTATGGTCAGTCCCGGAAAGTCCGGCCTTACGGGCAACGGCTTCGTGCATCTGAATAGAAGTGTATGCATACTGCTGACTCAGTTTCCTTATTTTTTTGATTAGGTCTTCCTGCATAGTATCTTATCTACTAAATATCTTAGTTACAAAGATAATGGTAAATCTGAAATGTGCCTAACTAATTTTTGTGGGTTTTAAGGACTTATCGCATAACCCTACCGCAAGTCTCGTGGCAGTAATGGGGAACGAAACCAAACTGGTTATGAAGGGGGGAGAAATTAGGTAGCAAGCGCCTAAGCTCGAATAAAACCTGCTGAACTCTAAAAAACGGTTCTCAGAAAACTTCCCCTAGATTGAAGAATAACCCATGGGAGCCATCCATCCCGAAACCATAGTCGACGGAGAGGTTGGTGCGGGAAATTTTATTCATTTTAATACGGAGTCCACCTCCTAGGGCGGGTACAACTTTTTCAAACTTTCCGCTCCCTAATTCAGTAACAGTCTGGGCGTTGGCAAAAACGACCCCGCCCAGCAGCCGGTCGTTGGTAATATGGAAACGGTATTCCGCTTCACCATACAGGAAATTTTTACCCCGGAATCTTCCCTGAATAAATCCTCGGCCTACATTGCCGGTGTTATCCCAGCCGGTGCTTGGTAAATCCAGAAACGGTGGGTCGCCATCTAGGGTAAACGCATTATACGACCATAAGGCCAGCACATTATCTGTGGTAGGAGAGAGGTGAAGGTATTTTCGAGCTTCCAGTAAGAGTGACTGATAGGTGTCATCGCTGCCCAGAACACTCATATTGGCCCGAAACACCGCGTTCATGTATAGGCCACCGGTAGGGTTGATGGCGTTCTGGCGGTTATCATAGAGCAAATGGATGGCTGGTCCCGATGATACCGAGCGTCCCTGTACGCCAGCCGAATATCGGGAAATGCGGGTAAACTCCCGGACGTTATTATAGCTGTCGATGTTCCAGTGGAGATCCAGGTAATACCCAATACCTCCGTAAAAATTAACAGCAAGCCGTTTTAAAAAACTCTGATAAAATCGAAAGTAGGAATAGTCCATGTCGACAACCCGCGTGTCGGTAGAGGTATACATGCCCAGTCCGTAAGTGGCTTGTGGATAGTGCATGAGTCGCCAGTCGCTGGTCCATAGAAATCGATTATCCCGGCTCCAGATCATCGAATTGGTTGTAAGAATAATCTGGTTGTTCTGGGTATACGAGAGCTGGCCGCTCATCGACGACATATTGGCCCCGGGCATTCTGAACGGGGTATTGACCAGAACGGCCACCAGTGCTCTGGTTTGCAGGGTATAGCCCACCTGAGGGATGACTAATACAAATCGTTTGCCTTCCTGTAGTGTAGATGAGTCGTGGGGGGTAATATGCAATCGGGGATACCAGCGTTTTACCAGATCAGCTACATCCTGTAAGTGATAGGCAGGCTGACTAACGGGGCGAGTGTTTTTTGAGGCTAGTGTATCAGCCAATGGCATCTGAGCCAGGCAACGAGGAGTACCCACGAAAATCAATAACCCCACCAACAATTGAGTACAAAATTTCATGAGTGGGGTTTAATAGAAGGCATAGATTGAAAAACAGTGTGTTAATGTGAAATTAGCACCGGGTTGATCGTATTCCACGCATACCCAAACGCAAAAAAACGCCTGAATGTTGCAAGTGAAAATGCCTGGGTGAAAAACTTGTTCTACACCCGTTCATTCTCAACGTTTGTTGTAATACAGGAACACGGCCTGTAGTCCTGCTCTGGATTTAAGGTCGGGTTTTTCGGTTTTCAGAAAAGCCTCTATCTGGTCTTTTTTGTCCATCATGAGTTCCAGTAACGCTTTTTTGCCCGGCGAAAACTTAGTGGCTTTCTTGTCGCGGGCTACATACCAGTCCATCTTTTTCATGTATTCATCGTCTTTCGTGCCGGTGTTCATGGCTACATTGAAATTAGCCTGCCGGATATAAACAGAAGGATGCTGAAGCAGATCAAGTTTACCCAGGACTACCTGTTCGAAAAAACCGTTCAGCTTTTCCGCTTCACCCTGATAATCATGCACACTCACAAATCGACTTACTGACCCAAACGTATTGTTTATGTCGACGTAGCGAATGGATGTTGACTTGACAGCCTTGATGTCTTTAGCGCCAGCCTTAATCTCTACTTCATTGGTCGATAAATCTAGTCGTACGGGCACACCCGCCAGCGAATCGGTCGTTAATGAAACGCCTGGTTTTATATGAAACTTCACATTACCAGCCTGCCAGGTTGTATCCAGATAAGGATCGCCGATCAACTTACCCATTGGGCCTTTGATCGTAAACAACGTTGCATTGTTTGTGACGCTTAAGTTGGTGAAGTTAATCCGGTCGCGCGTGGTTTGCGTCATGTATTCCGTTTGGGCTTGCGGGAACGCTGAGAACGAGATTGATAAAAGAATAGGAAGAGTAATGAAAGCACGCATGGTAGAAAAAAAAGAATGGTTATTACGGAATAAAGAATCAGTTTTCTCTGCTAAAATAAACTAAATTTCTTTATCCTCTTTAACGAAATCTTCTTTGGATATACTGGCAGATGCCCCATTTATTTCTGTATTTTTGGCAGTTATCCCAATCATCAACTCATCAATTTCATGTTAAAACCTCTCCTGACAGGGCTGTTCGCAGTCGGTCTGACCTGCTCCTCTTTGGCTCAGACGACCTTTCCGCGAAATGGCGTTTACGACGAACGACCGGGGCTATATGCCTTCACCAACGCAACCATTATTGTTGATCCGCAAACTACTTTACAGA
The DNA here is from genome assembly GCF_054776855.1 of Spirosoma migulaei. NCBI lineage: Bacteria > Pseudomonadati > Bacteroidota > Cytophagia > Cytophagales > Cytophagaceae > Spirosoma > Spirosoma migulaei. The sequence continues at coordinate 131,207 of NZ_BAAHBG010000017.1, forward strand.
ACGCTACGCTTCTGATTCGCAATGGGCGAGTTGAAGCCGTTGGTACGTCGGTCAGCGTACCTGCCGGAACCGTCGTAACCGATTTAAAAGGCAAGCGAATTTACCCCGCTCTGATTGACATTGATTCCGATTATGGAATGCCTGAAATCACGCGAGCTCCCGGTGGTGGCGGTGGCCGAGGGGGTGGAGGAGCTCCTCAGTATGAATCGAACAAAAAAGGAGCGTATTACTGGAACCAGGCAATCCAACCAGAAAATGACGCCAGTGTGCTCTTCAAAGCGAATACAGCCAAGGCGGATGAACTTCGTAAACTGGGTTTTGGTGCGGTGTTGACCCACGCTCACGATGGCATTGCCCGAGGGACTGGATCGTTAGTGACGCTTGCCGATGATCGTGAAAACACGCTGGTGCTAAAACCCAACATAACCGCACACTATTCCTTCAGCAAGGGTACATCAGGTCAACAGTACCCAAACTCCATGATGGGGACGGTGGCCCTGCTGCGGCAGGCCATGTACGACGCCGACTGGTACAAACAGGCCGGTAGTAAAGAGCAGGAAAATATGTCGCTGGCGGCACTGAACCGTACCCGTTCGTTACCCACCATTTTTGAGGCAAACGATAAGCTTGGTATTATACGGGCCGACAAAATTGGCGACGAATTTGGTATTCAGTATATTATCCGAAGTACGGGTGATGAATACCAGCGTCTGGATGAGGTGAAGGCTACGGGCGCATCGCTGATTGTTCCGCTGAATTTCCCGCAGCCTTATGATGTTGAAGATCCCTGGGATGCTGATAACGTTTCTCTGTCAGAACTTAAACACTGGGAAATGGCCCCACTGAACGCCGGGCGGGTAGCCATGGCGAATATTCCCTTTGCGCTGACAACCGCCGGACTACGCAATAAGGCTGATTTCTGGGCTAATCTTCGTAAAGCGATTGAAAGTGGTTTGTCGGAACAAAAGGCTCTGGAAGCCCTGACAACTGTACCCGCAAAATTAATCCACGCGGAAGATATGCTGGGTACCTTGCAGAAAGGTCGCGTCGCGAATTTCATCATCACATCCGGTAACCTATTCAGTGCCGACAATGTGATTTATGAGAACTGGATGCAGGGTAAGCAGTACATTGTTGCCAATAAAAACGCAGCCGATTTACGGGGAACCTGGAATCTGACCGTTGGTGACCGAAGCAACCTTAAGCTGAACATCACTGGCAAGACCCTGGACAAGCCTGACTTCCAGATTGTAGTCGATACGGTTAAACTAACGCCTAAAGTAACGGTAGCCGGGGATATTATTTCGATTCAGGTTCAACTGGATCGGCGGAGACCGGGTACGACACGCCTGACAGGCTACCGTACAGGCACGACAATCAAAGGGGATGGCGAATCGCCGGATGGAAAGGCAATTACCTGGTCGGCAGTTCGTGCCGGTGATGCCCCAGCCTCCACAACGGCCACGTCTACATCCGCAACGAGTTCGACCTCAGCAATTGCCTCCACAACGGCTACTGCACCGGGTAGCATCACCGCGGCCACGCTTCTTTATCCTTTTGTGGGTATGGGTAATCTGAAAAAGCCACAAGCTGAAACAGTACTGATTAAGAATGCGACGGTTTGGACGAATGAGAAAGACGGGATTCTAACCAGTACAGATGTGCTGGTAGAGGGCGGTAAGATTTCTAAAATCGGCAAAAATCTCACTGTTCCAGCAAACGTGAAAGTGGTGGATGGAACCGGCAAGCACCTGACCAATGGTATTATCGACGAACACTCACACATTGCGCTGCTGTCCATTAACGAAGGGGGGCAATCCAGTTCGGCGGAGGTACGCATGGCCGATGTAATCAACCCGGACGATATCAATATTTACCGCCAACTAGCCGGTGGGGTTACTACGTCGCAACTGTTGCACGGCTCGGCTAACGCCATCGGTGGGCAGTCGGCTATTGTGAAGCTGAAGTGGGGTGAGTCGGCAGATGGGATGCTCATCAAAGGTGCCGATGGGTTTATCAAGTTTGCCCTTGGCGAAAACGTCAAACAAGCCAACTACCCAAACCCGAACGTGCTAACCCGTTTCCCACAGTCGCGTATGGGCGTAGAGCAGGTGTATATGGACCACTTTACCCGAGCAAAGGAGTATGCGAAAGGATGGGCTGATTACAATAAGCTGACGGCTAAAGAAAAAGCCACGGCTATTGCTCCCCATCGGGATATTGAACTCGATGCACTGGCTGAAATTCTGGCTCACAAACGGTTCATTACCTGTCACTCCTATGTGCAGTCTGAAATCAATATGTTGCTGAAAGTGGCCGATTCACTGGGATTCAAAGTAAATACGTTTACCCACATTCTGGAAGGGTATAAGCTGGCCGACAAAATGGCGAAGCATGGGGTTGGTGGCTCGTCCTTTGCCGACTGGTGGGCGTACAAAATGGAAGTGCACGATGCTATTCCGTACAACGCGGCCCTTATGCACCGCCAGGGTGTAACGGTTTCTATCAACTCCGATGATGCCGAAATGGCCCGTCGGTTGAATCAGGAAGCAGCTAAAACGGTCGAATACGGTGGCATACCTGAAGAGGATGCCTGGAAAATGGTAACGCTTAACCCAGCTAAATTGCTGCACTTGGATAGCAAGCTAGGTAGTATCAAAGCCGGTAAAGATGCTGACCTGGTGCTTTGGAATGCCCATCCATTGTCTATTTATGCCCGCCCTGAAATCACGATGATTGAAGGAGCCACCTACTTCAGCCTTAAAGATGAAGACGCCAAGCGGGACGCTCTGCAAGCCGAACGTGCCCGGATTATTCAGAAGATGCTAACGGCTAAAGCCGGTGGTGCATCCACCGTTCGACCTAACTTCCGTCGGGCTCGGATGTTCCATTGCGAAGATGTAGAAGGTGTTATGGCTGAAGAGGAGGAAAAATAGAACCGCACGGGCGGCCCCGCGGGATTTAGCTGATTTATGGATTAAAACAGATTTCGCTTGTCTGTGGCCACTGTGAATCCTCTGTTCCTCTGTGTTTAAAAAACTATCATGAAAAAAATCTTAATTCCCATATTAACCCTGGTCGCGCTTACGAGCTACGGCCAGAACCCCGCTCCGGCTAAGCCGCAGACGAAGGCTATTGCGCTTACAGGTGGTACTGTACACGTGGGTACCGGACAGGTAATTCCCAACGGTGTTGTCCTGTTTAGCAATGGCGTCATTACAAATGTCGTAGATGGAACGACGGTTAAGCTCAATCTGACTGATGTGGAGGTGATCGACGTGTCGGGCAAGCATGTGTATCCGGGCATTATCTCTCCGGTATCAACGGTGGGTTTACAGGAAACCGGGGCCGTTCGCGCTACAGTCGATAAGCAGGAAATTGGTATTCTGAATCCCAATATTCGGGCCTTGATTGCCTACAATACAGATTCTGAAATCATTCCGACCATTCGGAATAACGGCGTGCTGTTTTCGCAGGCCACCCCACAAGGCGGTACCATTTCGGGAAGTTCGAGTGTCATGATGTCTGACGGCTGGAACTGGGAAGATGCTGCGCTTAAAAAAGACGATGGTCTCTGGCTCAACTGGCCTGCCTATTTAGCAAGAGACTTTAACCTGGAAGACTTCTCAACAATTGTTCGCAAAAACGAACGACGCGGCCCTGCCATTGAAGCGTTGCGAGCCACGTTTGCCGATGCTAAGGCTTATGCTGCGCTCACGAATCCAACCCCAATGAACCTCAAGCTGGAAGCGATGAAGGGCATATTCACGGGGAAACAGAATCTATACATCCGGGCCGATTATGGTAAGGACATTATGGAGGCCGTTACGTTCGCCAAGTCATTGGGTGTGCAGAAAGTAGTGATCGTTGGGGGTGAAGAAGCTTACCGTGTCACTGCGTTCCTGAAGGAAAACAATATTCCGGTTATCTTGAGTGAATTACACCGCTTGCCTAACCGCGAAGACGAAGACGTTGACATGCCCTACCGAATGCCGGGTATTCTGCAAAAGGCTGGTATTCTGGTTGGACTGAGTTATGCCGATGGCTGGTGGCGGACACGTAACCTGCCGTTTCTGGCCGGTACAGCCGCTGGTTTTGGCGTGACAGATCGAGAAGAAGCCCTGAAAATGGTAACCTCGAACACAGCTAAAATTCTGGGTATCGATAACCTCGTGGGTACACTTGAAAAGGGCAAACAGGCTACGTTGTTTGTTTCGGCGGGCGATGCGTTAGATATGCGGACTAATGTAATTGAGCAAGTGTTTATTCAGGGTCGGAAGGTAAATCTGGATGATCGCCATAAGCGCCTTTACAAGACGTATAAAGACAAATACGAAGGCAAGTAATAGATAAAAGAGATTAACCACAGAGGCACGGAGAATACAGAGTTAGACAGTCCTAAACTCTGTATTCTCCGTGCCTCTGTGGTTAATCCTTTTTTTATGGATGAGCGAGTTGGTAAGTCCGCAAAGACTGTTGATTAATGCCGAAGAGCAAATTGCTTCCAACTGTTAGCACAGAGCGCACATCGCCCGTCAGTTGAAATCCCGCCTGTTGCTGCGGCACCGCCGAAAAATTCCCCTGACCATTGCCCCGCAATAACAACCCATAGTTGGCATCCGCCCGACCAAACCGTAAGCGAGCTTGTGCCGTATTACCGCACAGAAGCAGATCTTTTCGCCCGTCCTGATCATAATCCAGGGAAGTAATGGTGAAAATTGGGGATTCCTGAACCGTTAAAGGAAGGGCTTTCTCGGTCAGCTTACCACCTGGCGAATTCATGAAAAGCGTTGTTTTTAGCTCATTTGCTATCAATTTGCTCGAGCCTTCTAATTGCTCTTTAGTAAAGACGTCATCCAGCGTTGCATTCGAATAACTGTCGTAATTCGTGAAGCGGTGGCGCAGCATGCCCAGTTGATCCAGTAGTTCATCGCGGGTGGCGTGGGGGTAGCTTTTGCCCTGAACATACAGGCACAGGATTGGATCTATCTTGCCATTGTTGTCGAAATCTTTGTAAATTAGTTCGGCAGGTTCTTTGTCACTGGCGCGGCACTGAGTATTCAACCCCTGATTCCCGACGACAAGGTCAGGTCGGCCGTCGCCATTGAAATCGTCTACCAGTAGTTTATTCCACCAGCCGCGGTACTCTTTGTTGAAGTAAGTTTTCGTCTGTTCGGTTAGTTGTCCTCCGTTACCGGCCCCCAAGACAATGACAGGCATCCACTCGCCGACAACAATTAGTTCTGGCTTCTTGTCGGCGTTCAGGTCAACCCAGGCTGCATCGGTTACCATGCCAAGCGTAGACAGCATGGGTGCTAACTTGGCTGTCTGATCACTAAAGGTTGGTTGACCGCCTGTTCCTTTACTATTGTTTATTAGCAAAAAGCTCTTCGGTGTTTCGGGGTAACGTCCCGGCACCACCCGACCACCCACGAACAAATCCGGGCGTCCATCGCCATTTACATCGGCTACCCGAACACAGGCTGCGCTGGTGTTCATTACAGGTAAGGCACTGGGGCTTTTGCTGAAATTCCCTTTCCCGTCATTCAGATAAAGCCGATCCTGTAGAAGAGGATCACCAGGTAGTAGGTTACCGTAGCCACCACTACAAACATAAAGATCGGGGAAACCGTCAGCGTTGGCATCGAAGAAAACAGCATCGGCATCATTGCTCAATTTGTCAGCCTCAAAGGCGGACTCAGCCTTGCGACTGAACGAGCTACCAGCCTGTTGGATAAACAACGCGCCAGCCTGTTCGATGCTCCCACCTACATACACGTCCTCACGACCGTCGCCGTTTACGTCGGCTTTCGCTAAGCAAGGTCCATTAAATGACTGGGCATTGACCAGGAGGGTCTGTCGTTTGAAGTCGTTGACTTTGTTAATAGGATCGGTGAAGGCAATCGGCGATTGCACGGGCCGGAATAGGGAAGGGGCAATGGGTACCGTTTTACCAGGAGACTGCGCATTTTTTTCCTGTACCGTGAGCATCTGATCCGCTTTCACATTGGTGAGTAGCTGCTCTTTACCCGTTGGCCATACAACACGAAGAGAATCAATGACTGGGTCAGTTCCCAAGCCAAAATGAAGCCGGGGCGACATGCTGGACTGATAGCCACGGGTTGGCATTTGCTCAACGTACTGTAGCTTACCCTTTCGATAAAGCGTGACTTTGGTGCCAACGCCCTGAGAATTGGCCCCGTTACCTGCCAGTTGTACAGTTAAGTAATGATGATGAAGTTCTTTGTTGGCCTCATTTTGAAAAATAAAGGCGGGTTGATTCGTATTGTTAACCACCAAATCCAGATCGCCATCGTTGTCGAGGTCGGCGTAGGCCGCCCCTGTGCTGTTGGAGTGCTGTGTTAGTCCCCAGGCTGAGCCAACATTCGCGAAGGTAACGGCATCGGCCTGTTCGTTCCCACGATTCCGAAACATGTAATTCACGACATTAGAGGAAGGTATTTTATGCACCAGTTCCAGAACATCTTCGCGCCTGAAATTGGCCGGGCGATTCTGCATATAGTCGGTCATGTACTTCAGGAAATCCTGATTGGTATAATCCCGAACGTACCCATTGGTCACGTACAAATCTTTCCAGCCATCATTATCATAGTCGGCCAATAGGGGAGACCAACTCCAATCGGTATTCGATACGCCGGCCAACTGACCCATTTCGGAGAATAAAGGCGTGGCACCCGGAGCACGGCGTATGGCAGTTCCCTGCATCAACCCTTCATTAATCTGAAGCATATTGCGCATGTGCTGGTAATGAAAGCCTGATTGGACACTGAGGTCAAATTTGTCGTAATTGTCGGGAGCCATCAGCAGCTTCTGCCGATGGTTGTCTTCGGGCAACATATCGAGTGTTAGGATGTCCGGGCGGCTGTCGTTGTTCACATCGGCCACGTCGTTTCCCATCGAAAAATGGGATATATGCCCAATGCTGTTTTTTAACTGATTGGTGAAGGTAGGCCCCCCCGCCCGGCCACCCTGGTTATTGATGTATAGGTAATCGGGCACACCATAATCATTGGAGATATAAAGATCAGGCCAGCCGTCCGCATTCAGGTCGGCCACGCCAACCCCCAAGCCATAACTTAGCACCGAACTGCTCAGTCCAGACTGTTCCGTAACATCGTCAAAATGATTGCCGGTATTCTTCAAGAGTCGAACCCCGATTTCTGGATTCGGTTGTTTCATGATAGCCGCCGTGGCCTGCGGATCGAGTATAGGCAGCAGTCGGGGGTTATGGTTGAGCAAAAACAGGTCGAGGTCACCATCCCGGTCGTAATCAAAAAACGTTGCTTGTGTACTTTGACCGGGTCTGTCTAAGCCGTATTGGGCCGTCTGGTCAGAAAAATGCGGAATGCCCTGTGCATCGGGGCCATCGTTGATGAAGAGTTGGGGGATTCGTTTTTGGGGCGGCAAACTTCCTGAATAGCAGACGAATAAGTCAAGTCGACCATCGCCGTTGACATCGACCATTGACACGCCAGTCCGCCAGGGACCTTCACGTCCGGCCACACCTGCTGTTGCCGTTACATCGGTAAATTGTAGACCTCCTTTATTGATATACAACTGGTTAGGAACCATGTTGCCACTAAAAAAAATATCTTCCAGTCCATCCCCGTTCAAATCCCCGATGGCAACACCACCGCCATTGTAGAAGTATTCATACATCAGGACGTTGGTATTCAGTCCTTCAGTCAGGTTATTGGAAAAAGTAACGCCGGTTTGTTCGGGCGATAGCGAGGTGAAAAGGACAGGAATATCTGTAGCGTTGGAATGTTCGTTGGAAGAAGAATCCTGGCAGCTATTCGTCAATAGACAGGCTATCAGGAGTAAGCAACTGTATATTGAACGTAGAATTAGTTTCATAGATAATAGAACCTGAATGGTTTTCCAGAGCAAGTTGGTACGCACGTAATGTTAGTAAGAAAGTACTGGTTTTATCAAATTAGAACGAATTATCAGCAAAAAACTGGTGCCAGCACATTGCTGCGCCGACACCAGTTCTGCATTACAACCAACCTATTGGTTATTGGTAACCGGGGTTTTGAACTAGTTTGTTATTCCGGTTGATTTCATCCCGACTGATGGGTAGGAAATAGATTTTATCGTCCCACTTTCGGTTTTCTTTACCTGTGCCCAGATCCTGTACGCTATAGGTATAGTTGTAGTTTTCTTTACTATACTTATAGGTTGTGACCGATTTGCCCGGTTTGAGTTTACCCGTGATCGAAATAATTCGGGCTTGCTGGCCAAGTACGGTTGGCGCAATCATCCACCGGCGAACGTCGTAGAAACGCTGATCTTCCAAAAACATTTCAACGTTTCGCTCATTCTGGTAGCGCGCTATCAGGGCAGCACCTGTTTCGGTGATGGCGGGCATACCCACCCGAAAGCGAACGGCGTTGATCCATTTCTTGGCTTCCGCTTCCTGACCCAGCATCAAACAGGTTTCAGCGTAGTTAAGCACCACTTCCGTGTAGCGAATCTGGATAGACGGAACTTCCTGACGGATGTTCTGATCCACAATAGAAACGTCGGTATTGAAAAACTTACGAATAGCGTAGCCTGTCCAGGTACCGTTCCAGTTCTCAATTGTGCTGTTACGTGTATCTAAGCCCGAAAACTTAGTAGGGGCGGCTGAGGTACCCACTTCGTATTCGCCCATTTGAATTTGCCCAGCAGGATCAATACCGGCGCCATCGGGCGTACGGGGTTTCCACTGTGCACCATCGTACAGGATCGAGGCATAGAAGCGGGGGTCGCGGTTTTCATAAGGAGCTGCGGCATGGGTCGGGTTTTTCCAATCGAATTTCGTGCCGTCCATCATTTCGTAGTTATCGACCATTTGCTGGGTGGGTTCACTGGAAGTCCAGCCGTGGTATCCGTTAGGCTGGTTATTGCGTGGGAACCAGGAACCCCAGTCGTCATTGGATGCCCGGATGTAGTATTTCAGGAAAATACCATCCGTTTCACCACCGTTTTGCGACAGAGACAAGTTAATATAGTTCTGTTGCCCTTCGGCAGCTGTAACAGGAGCGGTCAGGTTCAATTTGTAACCGTACAGATTCAGATCCATTACGGCTTTCGCTGCATCCTGAGCTTTTTTCCAGCGAGTTGTCCGGTCGCCACTCACATAACCCAGCAGTTCAGGCTTAGCGAAGCCGGCAATTACACTCGACTTGGTTTTGGCCGTTGGGATGTCGTGGAGATCACTGGCGGCATACAATAGTACCCGTGCCTTGAGGGCCATGGAAGCGCCCATCGTAGCCCGGCCAGCGGCCATGCTCCTGCCTTTTAACAGCGCAGAAGCTGAATCCAGGTCCGTAACAATGGCGTTGACGCACTCTTCATACGTATTCCGGGCAATCGTAAAATCTGGTTCGTCCAGCGTATAAGGCGTTTTGATGATGGGCACCGCCCCATAATAACGCAACAACTGATTGTAGAAGTAAGCGCGCATAAAATACATTTCACCGCGCATCCGTCCGGCCAGATCACCACTATTATCAAATGTGGGCTTGGCTAATTTTGACAGGGCAATGTTAGCGGACCGAATCCGGGCGTACATTTCCTGCCATTCCATCGTACTTTTAACCGTACCCGTGTTAGATGGGCTAACGTTTGCTTCGTTAACGTCCTGTTTGCCAAAGCTATACAGGGCGTTATCAGTCTGGCAGTCAAAACTCATTTGATCCAGTAGACCATCCCGAATTCCGTTATACACATCTGTTACGAACGCTTCGGAAAGGGAACGGTCGGACCAGACAGCGTCGCCCGACACCTTATCAAGCGGTTTCGTATTCAGGAAATCGGTGTTACAGGCGATCATCGTTGTGCCTAATAACAGGCTAAACGATAGACACTTTGCTATATAGTTCATACTTGTCTGATTAATCGTTTAGAAACTAACTGTTAAACCCGTGTTGATAACCCGCGCCTGTGGGTAATACTGGCCACCACTGTTAGTCGATTCTGGATCGAATATACCTTTCATATCAGGTGAATAAGTTGCCAGGTTAAGGCCGTTTACATATACACGCAGGTTACTCAGGCCAACCTTATTTGAAATCGTATTCGGCAACGTGTAGCCTAATTCCAGGTTTTTCAGGCGCAGATAGTCTGTGCTTCTCAGCCAGTAGCTGGTACCATTGGAGAAATACTGGTTGCTTCGATCTACAATGCGTGGGTCAACGGTACTTGGATTATCCACGGTCCAGCGGTGATCGTAGCTGTACTTCAGGAAGTTACC
>NZ_BAAHBG010000017.1:141584-236785 GCF_054776855.1 Spirosoma migulaei
ATTGATCCTGCGGGTCGCAACAGCAAAAATGGGCAATACGGCATGTAGCTGTACTTCAGGAAGTTACCAATCGTGCCCGACTCAGTTTGGAGGAAGATCTGAGCACCTGTTGAGCCTTGTAAGAGGATGCTGAGATCGAAGTTTTTGTACCGAACACTGGCATTCAAACCACCCTGAAAACGGGGCTGGTTGTTGCGGTCGGCCCGTACACGATCGTCACCATTGATCTTACCATCACCGTTGATATCCTTCAGCTTCATATCACCAGGGCGTAACAGACTAGCACCTACACCGCTGTAATCCAGTTTATTGGCATCAATTTCGGCCTGTGTACTAAAAATGCCATCGTACTGATAGAGGAGCGTACCATTGGCATTGTTGGGGTTATTTACATCAGATGGAATGGGTTTACCCGTTGAACGCTGCCACTCTGGGGCACCTGGCGTTTCATCCCAGAACGTAATTTCATTCTTGGCGTAGCCACCATTCACGCTGACGCTGTATTTCAAGTCGCCAGCCTGTCCATTATAGCCAACCCGGAATTCATAACCCTTGTTGGTAACCTTACCGATGTTGGTAGCGGGTAAGGTGGCACCCGTTGTTTGCGGGATAGACGCACTCTTGCGCCACAGGATATTCGACCGTTTATTCTGAAACACGTCGAATTCGAAGAACACCTTCCCGTTGAGCAGAGAGCCTTCCAGACCAATGTCCGAATTGTTGGCTACTTCCCAGGTTAGAGACGTGTTGGGAACACCATTTTCGTAGAGCGTTTGCGAAACCTGGTTATTTATGACATAGCCCCAGTTCGAGTTGACGCGGTCGCCGTAGGCATACGTTGGCAAGTAATCATATTCGCGCAGGGTATTATTGAAATATACCTGATCGTTACCCAACTGGCCCCAGGACGCCCGCAGTTTCAGGGAGCTAACTACTGGTAGGGCTTTCTTGAAGAAATCTTCTTCTGAGATACGCCAGCCCGCTGTTACACCGGGGAAGAAACCCCATCGGCTTGAAGCGGGGAACATGTACGACCCATCGTACCGCCACAGGAATTCGGCCAGATATTTCTCTTTGTAATTGTAGGCGGCCCGACCGAAGTAACTCATGCGAGCCCGTTGCCAGATTGGTGTTTGAGTTGGATCATTGGTGGCAACCTGTTGGGAACTCCCCCCGGCAAATAACTGATCAATAGCCGTCGAGTTAAAGTACTGGCGGAAACCTCGGAAACCGTTTGAATTAGATTGCTCTTTGGTAATACCGGCCAACAGCGTAACGGCATGATTTGCCCCAAAAGTGCGGTCATAAGACAAAATACCGGAAAGCAACGAGTTGAACTGATCGTTTGTGTACTGGTTAAGCGTTGCCTGAGCTGGTCCTTTCTGTACGCGCTGAAGAAGCGGTTCCTTTGTGGTTGGGTCGTAGGAGGTATAATCCCAGCTATAAACGAACCACGGAGTTTGCCAGGTTTTACCCTGCTGGATGTACTTATCTAACGCTACGCTACCAGTTAACTTTAACCCTGGAATCCAGGGGTTCGTAATATTGATACTGGCGTTACTTTGCACATAATAGCGTGTGTCTCTGTTATAACCTGTTGCATCGGTCGTGACTAGTACGGGCTGTTGTCCATTCTCGATATCAGGAGCAGGTAGCCCATTTGGCCAGAAAGCGGGTTTGTTTGGATAGCCCCGCATGAGCATCCGGAAAATAGCCCCTGGGTCTACCGTTGGATTGAACCTATTCTCCTGACGGCCTACTACACCCGTAACCAGGTTAATATACTTACTGATTTTGGCATCCAGATTCAGGCGGAAGTCGTATTGCTTATAACCTGTAGCTGATTTATTGTAGTAGCCATCCTGGTTTTGGTAATTGACGGAGGTCAGATATTTGATATTTTCCGAACCACCCACCAATTGCAATGTGTGCCTCACTTGGGGCGACCAGGTTTTTAGAGCTGCGCCGAACCAGTCAGTATTTGGGTGTCCCCAGGGGTCTGAACCATCCTGAAACTTCTTGATATCATCGGGAGAGTAAGCGGCTTTAACAATAGCTCCATTGTCGGGCCGGGTGTAACTTCCCGTAGTATTGAATGCTGCATTAGCATCTTTCCAATACTGCGAAGGCAGGTTGTTATATAGATTAATCTCGTTATTCAACTGAGCATATTCGGCCGCTGATGCCATCTTGGGAATAACAGTTGGTTGAGCAAAGCCCTGATTGAAGCTGTATGACAACTCCGGTTTACCGCTTTTACCCCGTTTGGTCGTTACCAGAATTACCCCGTTGGCCGCCCGCGAACCATAGATAGCTGCCGAGGCATCTTTCAGAACCGACATGCTTTCGATATCAGCCGGATTCAGGCGATCAATACCCCCGGCCCGGGCGGGTACACCATCAATAACGATCAGAGCATCGTTATTTCCCAGGGTGTTTGACCCACGAATCCGAATGGCAGCACCGTCATTCCCTGGTTGACCACTGGAATTTGTGGCAATAACGCCTGGCATCCGGCCCGCAATGGAATTACTCAGGTTTACGGCTGGTGACTTGATCAGATCGGTTCCTTTTACCGTGGCTACGGCTCCCGTTACGGTTTCTTTTTTCTGCTCACCATAACCCACGACAACAACTTCATTCAACATTTTGTCGTCGGAAGCCATCGTGACGTCAAGTGAGCTTCGGCCAGCCACAGCGATTTCCTGGCTTACATAGCCGATGTAGGAAAACACAAGCGTTTCGGTGCCTCGTGCCAGATTCAGTGTGTAACCACCATCAGCGGAGGTAACCGTACCGGTAGTGGTTCCTTTCACCACAATACTAACACCTGGCAGAGCTAAGCCCTGCGCATCAATCACTTTGCCCGTTAGCTTCGACTGAGCAAAAGCGCCTATCGAGCAAAATAAACTGAACAGGAGGAGAGAACAGAACGCGATTCGCCTGGGTCGGATCGCATTGGTTAGGAAGGTGTCATCTCGTAGAAAGAAGACCTTCTGGTGTGTACATTCTTTTTGCATAAGCTTAACCTGTATAGGGGTTTGTAACAACAGGGAAAGCTTACTACTCAGGGGTTTTTACTTATCAAATATTACTCAATATCGACTGTTTTTTAACAATATTTTAAATAAAACATGGTATATTCATATTATTTTAGAGGAAGTTTGGAGGTTAATAATATATTTTATGAAATCCTTCCCCAGTTATTTTCACTCTGTTTCAGGTTATCTACGTGGTTTCGGATAGGTGCATGCTGGGGCAGCAAAAGCTCTGGGTCTTCGGTCAGAATTGCCTGGGCAGACTCGCGGGCCGCTGCCAGAATAGCACCGTCTTTGGCTAAATCGGCTATCATCAAATCCATTACGCCACTTTGCTGCGTGCCAGTCAGGTCGCCGGGGCCGCGCAGTTGGAGGTCCACATCCGCAATCTCAAAGCCATTGTTGGTTCGTACCATTGTTTCCAGTCGAGTACGGGTATCGCTGCTGAGTTTGTAGCCGGTCATCATCACGCAATACGACTGTTCGGCTCCGCGACCAACTCGACCACGAAGCTGGTGCAGTTGAGACAGACCAAAGCGTTCAGCACTTTCAATGACCATTACGCTGGCATTAGGTACATTTACGCCTACTTCAATGACAGTGGTAGCCACCAAAATCTGGGTTTCCATTTTTAGAAACCGCTTCATCTCGTCATCTTTTTCGTAAGGAAGCATTTTGCCATGGAGCATTCCTACTTCATACGTTGGACGAGGAAATGCCCGCTGCATACTCTCAAAGCCATCCATCAGGTCTTTGTAATCGAGCTTCTCCGACTCTTCAATGAGGGGATACACTACGTACACCTGCCTTCCCAATTCAATCTGCTGGCGCATGAATCCGAATACCTCAGAACGGTGTTTGTCATACTTGTGCACCGTTTTAATAGGCTTACGCCCTTTGGGCAGTTCGTCAATAACTGACACATCCAGATTACCATAGAGCGTCATGGCCAGCGTCCGCGGAATTGGCGTAGCGGTCATGACCAGAATATGCGGGGGAACAACTTCATTCTTCCGCCAGAGTTTGGCCCGTTGTGCAACGCCAAAACGGTGCTGCTCATCAATGATACAAAGCCCAAGGTTTTTGTACTGTACGGCATCTTCGAGCAAGGCGTGCGTGCCCACCAGAATGTGCATCTTCCCCGATTGTAGTTCTTCATGCAGGACTACCCGGCGTTTCTTGTTCGTGGAGCCAGTTAAAATGCCGAGATTAAGCCCCATGGCATCGGCGAACGGCTTTAGTCCGTTAAAATGCTGATCGGCCAGAATTTCGGTAGGGGCCATCAGGCAAGCCTGCGCTCCATTGCCAATAGCCAGCAGACAGGCAATGAAAGCCACAATCGTTTTGCCACTTCCCACATCCCCCTGCAACAGCCGGTTCATCTGCTTGCCGGTTAGAAAATCAGCATAAATTTCCTTAATAACGCGCTGTTGTGCCCCCGTCAATTCAAAGGGTAACAGCTCGTTATAAAAGTGCTTCATCAGCGATGTATCCCGGAATACCTGACCCGGAAACTCCTCTTTCTGAATGAGTTTATTCTTGATCAGCCGGAGTTGGTTATAGAACAACTCCTCAAACTTCAGTCGCCGTTGGGCCTGTTTCAACCAGGCCTGATTTTGGGGCAGGTGAATATTCCACATAGCCTCCCGTTTCCCGATGAGCCGGTATTGCTGAACAAGCGAATCGGGCAGGGTTTCGTGAATATGTTGCCAGGATAGTTCCAGCAGTATCCGCATCACCTTGCCAAGGACTTTACTGTCGAGATGTCGTTTGCGGAGTTTTTCAGTCAGGTTATATACCGGGAAAAAGCCGGGCTCGGTTTCCGAAGCGGTATTCGCATTTTCCAGTTCAGGATGGATAATACTAAACTGCCCGTTAAATGACTGTGGTTTGCCGTAGGCAACGTATTCGCCGTCACGCCGGAGAATTTTCTCAATGTACGTGATGCCCTGAAACCAGACGAGACTCAGCGAGCCGGTTCCGTCCGTAAACGTGGCAACTAAGCGTTTTTTTGAACCTTCACCTTCCAGATACCAGTCGCGCAGACGCCCGCGTATCTGAGCAGAAGGCATCGAATCCATCAGTTCGCTGACGGTGTAAAATCGGGATCGGTCATCGTAGCGAAAGGGGTAGTATTGAATTAAGTCACCGTAGGTAAACAGGTTCAACTCTTTATTGAGCAGTTCCGTACGCTGCGGTCCTAACCCTTTCAGGTATACTAGCGGTGTGTCGAAAAAAGTAGCTCGTTCGGTCATAACAGACCCGGTAAACCCCAGTTTATTGGCAGGATTTGACCAAAAATACGGATTTCTATTGGAAATGATGTGGAGTGGGTGGGGTAAGTGAAGTAGGTGGAGTGAGTACAGTAAGTGGAATGAGTAGAGTAAGGCCAATTCGTTTTACTCACTTCACATACTGCACTCACTCCACCTACTTCACTTACCCCACTAAATTACTCTTCATCCACACGTCCGATTCCAAAGGCGAGGCCAGCATAGATATCCAGCCCGCGGGGTTGGATACCGTTGGACTTGGTCCCCACCAAGCCCAGGAAATTATCTGTACCCAACCAGCCCGGCCCTACACGTATTGACGCCCCAGCAGTTAACCCGCCATTTAGGTAGGCAACGGGTAAGGCTAAACTGAGCCATCGCACATCATAGCGGGGGGTGACTGCCAGCAGGGAAGGTTGATGGATAGAGGCTGCCTGCACCGCCCGAACGTCCTGCAGGTAGGTCAGGTTTATTCCAAAACCGCCGGGCAATTGATAATCGGCGGTAAGATTAAGGGAGGTTGGGAGGCCCGCCCTGAATGTATTACTGTCGGGAGTTCGACCGGTGTTTAATTTGTTTTGAATAACCTCAATGATCGAACCGGTTCCATTGAGGTTATTAAAATCGCTACTTCTGAAGTTGACTGGATTCGCGCCGATATTGGTATACGTATATGTCTGGCCTTGATACGTTAATCCGCCAATATCGGTAACAGCCAAACCCAATTGTAATTTCGGACTTTCCGCATCATACTGGTCTATATACGTCAGACCCAAATCGAAGCCCAAGCCACGGCCGGGTACTGATGTGCTAAACAGGGTTGAGGGGGTCAAACTACGGTTCTGAAGGAAGGTTGTATAAGCAAAGGTTGCGTCTAGTTTATTGACTTCCAGTAGGGCACTATTTGCATTGGCCGGATCCTCTATAATTCGGTAGTTCAAACCCCGATTAATTAACTGTTGGGCATTATATCCCAATAAAAATTTGGCAGTGGCCCCAAGCAGGAGTCTTCGCCCATCGCCCTCCATAACAGTTCCCGCATAGGTGAGACCCAACTCGGCATACGTATTGGTATTGGCATTGAATTTATTATCATTACTAGGAATGCTGTATAAGGCCCCATCGTTTAAACTAGCCCGAACGGCCGAGAGTAGGTTCTCCGATGCGCCAACTACCTGAGCAACGCCCCTAAAGCGGGTTGTTATGGCAAATGCGCCACCTGAACCCGCTCGTATCAAAAGTGAAGGCCCACGGATTTCACCCCAAATTGTCCCGTTCTTGGTTCTGCCGTTCAATGTTTCCTGGGTGTACTCTTTTTCAAATTTAATAGTGCCACTTGCATTTTTATACTGAGTGGGTACAGTCCCAGCTATTAGGCTAATTAATGAAAACGGTGCCTGGTAGCGTACGTAGTTGTTATCAACGTGTCCATTGCCTGTAAATACGTTTACGTAAAGTTTGGACGGTGAATCAGCGGCTAAAGCGGGGTTTATGTACAATCGGTTTGTTCCGCCATACCGGCTGGTTGAAATACCAAGAAGATTTTGGGTAAAACCTGATGTTGCTAGGAGCAAAAACAGCCCTAAACTGAGCAAATACTTCATGTAGTGAATAAATGAATGAAAAAGCGTTCTACAAATGAAACGCAATTCCGACGCCAGGGTTAGATCGAGACGGATTTATTTTGATTGATCGGTAAAGATTAGGGTGATAAGTTTCCCTAAGTAAGTGGTGCTGATACTTGTACGTTTCGTAGGGGAAATAATGGTAAATACTCGCAAACGGGCTACCAACAATATCAGTAAACCACCAATTGTACCAATTCCCAGCGCATACTAGAAGGCTACGTTCCTACACCGAGAACGAGGCACCCCATTTCGTCCACTTGATGTTGGACTAATTCACAACAAAGTTTCCCGGACTTTATCTGTATAAGGCGCTATTTTACGTTATTTGGATACCTACCGAATTGTATGTACATGAAATTTTTATTGACTCTCCTTTTTCTAGTGCTGTTTTGTCTATCAAATGTCCAGGCACAGCGTCGCGGGAACTCACAATTTATCCCGTATTCTGAAGTTGGATTAGGCGGAGGAACTGCTATTTATTTAGGTGATCTGTCTCCTCCCAACCAAACGTTTCAAAGTTTTTCGCTCCTGCCCCGCTGGAATCTCGGGGGGAGTTTTATTCGTCATCTTAGCCCCCATTTTTCCGCTCGAGCATCCTTTACTGTAGTACGATTGGCTGGAGATGATTACTCGTTCAACAAGGATGAGCCGAATCTGCATCCGATACAGTTTCAACGGAATCTGCATTTTCGTAATGACCTGAAAGAACTGGCATTTAGTGGGATATACCAATTCCAGTCGGAAGGACGTAAGCCCAATCAGCGACCTGCGGTTACGCCTTACCTAACGCTGGGTGTAGCCTTGGTAGCGCATAATCCAAAAGCGCGTATGCCTGTTAATGCGGATGGGTCACTTGGCGATTGGGTAGCCTTACAGCCGTTGGGTACGGAAGGACAGGGCCAACCCGGTTATGCCAAACCGTACTCACTCCTTACAGTAGCGATACCCGCCGGAGCCGGTATCCGATGGCAACTCACCGAAAGCCTGAACCTAGCCGCAGAAATTAGCTTTCGGTATACGTTTACTGATTACTTAGACGATGTAGGCGGCCTTTATCCAAACCCAGCTGACTTGCCCAAGGCCCTGTCGGCTACGTTTGCTGACCGACGTAACGAAGTCATTGCTGCCCGTACAGGAAGCGATCGGACTACAGCCTTGAATACGCTGTATGCAGTCCCTACAGAGGTGAGACGAGGACTGGCTGGCAATGACTCCTATCTGCTTACGCAGATCACAATTCACTATGTACTTCCGGGGAGCGGCATTAAATGTCCCCCCATTGGACGCTAACACTGTCAATAGAAAAACGCTATCAGCCCAGGCTGATAGCGTTTTTCTATTGACAGCTTGTGATTCTATAGGCTTATACCCCTTCGGCCTCTACTAATTTAACTTCAGGCACCAAACGAGTCAGAAGGTTTTCAATGCCTGCTTTGAGGGTAAGGGTAGATGATGGACAACCGCTGCAAGATCCTTGTAAAAGAACTTTTACGGTGCCGCTGGGCTCATCGAAGGAATAGAAACTAATAGCTCCTCCATCGGATTCAACGGCGGGTTTGATATACTGATCCAGCACCGCTTTTATTTTCTGTACGGTTTCAGAATCCATATCCAGTTTCGTGGTGTTGGTATCCATCGTCCGCTGCGAGAAAACAGGCTTCTGCTCACCGAAATATTCTTTAAGGAAGAGTTTGACCTCAAACAGAACCTCGTCCCAATCGGTCTCATCATCTTTCGTGACGGTTACAAAATTTCCCGAAATAAAGACACGACGTACAAACTCAAAGCCGAAGAGCGCCACGGCTAAAGGTGATGCTTTCCCTTCAAGAAGGGCATCACCCGGTGTAGCATAATCGAATGAAAGCCCAGTAGGTACAAGTTCAAAATTAACCACGAACTTCATAGAGTTCGGGTTAGGGCTGCCTTCCGTAAAAATAGATACGGGACGGTTTAGCGTTGGATTCATTGTCAGGAACGTTTTCAGTTTACCAGCACATCGACCAGTAGTTGTACAGACGTAACAGTCGAGCCGTTTTTTTAGTTTTTCTTAACGAAAAAACCCGTTCAACTAATGTTAAACGGGTTTTTTCGTTAAGCCTGGGCGATTTTAAAACCTTATAAGCTTAAAAGTGCCTGACTAGGCTACAGCTACTTCAGCTACAGGAGCAGTTTCAACTGCCGACTGGCCAGCTGGAATGATATCTACATACGAGCGGCTATCGCGACCTGGACGGAATTTCACGGTACCTGCTACCAGAGCAAATAGTGTATAATCTTTGCCTAGTCCAACGTTTTTGCCAGGATGGTGTTTTGTACCGCGCTGGCGGACGATGATATTGCCGGCAATGGCCGATTGACCGCCGAATAACTTAACACCCAGCCGTTTGCTGTGCGAATCGCGGCCGTTTTTGGAACTACCTACACCTTTCTTGTGTGCCATTTTTTTAAGGAGTCAGGAGTTAGGAGCGGGGAGTTGCTGACGCGTAAGCCATTCTCACTCCTTGCTCCTAACTACTATGTTAAAGAGTTATGTCTTCGATCATGACCTTCGTCAAATACTGACGGTGGCCGTTTTTCTTTTTGTATCCTTTCCGACGCTTCTTCTTGAAGACGATAACTTTTTCGCCTTTAAGGTGTTCGACGATTTTAGCAGATACCATCGCTCCTGCGACAGTTGGAGCACCGATGCTAATGCTCCCTTCGTTATCAACAAGGAGAACCTTCACCTTGTCGGAGGCAAGTGCAGCGTCCACATCGCCTTCTAACCGGTGGGTATAGATATGGCGACCCTTTTGGATCTTGAATTGCTGCCCTGCGATCTCTACGATTGCGTACATGTGTTGTGTATGAAATTGGAAATGAGGGTGCAAAGGTAGTAAATTTTTGCTAAAATCCAACACCTCCTTTAGTGTACACGTATTTTTTGCCCAGGACGAAGTCGTGAACCGGAAATATGGTTTTTGCGCTTCAACGCAGATAACGATAGGCCGTACCGATCGGCAATAGAACTGAGCGTTTCACCAGACCGCACCTTGTGTAATACGGTTCGTTTTAACCGCGGTCTTGAACTTGATTCTGAGGAGGATGAACGACCACCCCGCAGGTAATCCCATACAGAACCTGTTAACAGAAAATGATCGGAGTTAATCGTGTTTTCTGGAAATGAGAAGATATTCAATGGACTGAATGGGTTGCCCTCATACCGCGTCTCAAAGTGTAAGTGTGGTCCTGTACTGCGGCCGGTACTACCGCCCAGGCCAAGCTGGTCACCAGCTTTAACCAGTTGCCCCTGCTCCACGGTCTGTTTGGACATGTGTCCATAGAGTGTTTCGAGACCATTATAGTGGCGGACCAGCACGAAGCGTCCGTACCCATTACCATCCCAACCCACTACTCGAACAACACCATCGAAGGCCGAATAGATTGGCGTACCAGTTTCAAGATCAAGGTCGGTACCCGTATGCCAGCGCCCCCAGCGATACCCGAAATTAGAGGTCATTTTGCCGATCTCCAGTGGAGATGACCAAAAACGGTTAGCAGGGGGATCATATAACTTGATATCAATCGTTTCGTCAAATTCGAGTGGGTTGATATTATAGGGGTCAATAGTGCGGGAATCCCATACGGCATAGTAATCGGCAATCTTTACCCATTCATTACCAACGAGCACAGAGTCTATGACTTCAACTACACTGGTTTCACCCTGATCGAGCTGGCTGGTGTCTTCGCTAACAACCGGGTTTAATTCTTTTTTCGGCTCAAACTGATTATTAAAGCGCAGTTGAGTTGTTTCCTGTTCAAACTGGTCGTCCGCTTTTTGCGGCTGTTCAACGACCGGGGCATTCGGACTTGATCCGTTTTTGGGCGCGATACGCAGGTTATTTTTAAATCTCCCGCGCTCCTGGGCCTGTGCTGTTACGGTAATGCACAAGCACCCAATGGCCAGTAGCCACTGTGTAGCGGTTCTTCTCATCGATAAGTTGATGAGTTTACGGTTTACGGTTTACGGTTTATGGTTGGCTGACGCATCCTCTTGCTCGCGTCAGCCAACCATAAACCGTAAACCGTAAACCGTAAACTACTTTTTGTTAATGAACAATTTCTTCGCCCTGCATTTCCAGCGTGACTAAATAACGTTCTGCGTCGAGGGCTGCCATACAGCCTGTGCCAGCTGCTGTAACCGCCTGACGGTAGATGTTATCCTGTGCGTCTCCGCAGGCAAATACGCCGGGTATATTGGTTCGGGTGCTTCCTTTCTCGGTCAGTATATAACCATTGTCATCCAGATCGAGAAATTCCCGGAAAATATCGGTATTGGGTTTGTGACCAATAGCCACAAAAAATCCTGTCACGTCTAAAACGCGTTCTTCACCGGTTACGGTATTCTTTACCAGAACACCCGTCACATCTTCGTCGCCCAACACTTCTTCGGTTGCTGAGTTATACAAAATTTCGATGTTATGGGCTGTTTTGACGCGCTGTTGCATAAACTGCGACGCCCGCATTTCATCGCGCCGGACCAGCATATACACTTTGCGGCAGAGGTTGGCCAGATAGCTGGCTTCTTCGGCAGCTGTATCACCAGCACCTACGATGGCCACATCCTGACCTCTGAAAAAGAAGCCATCACAGACTGCACAGGCAGATACCCCCCGACCATTGAGTCGCATTTCGGAAGGTAGGCCAAGCCATTTGGCGGAGGCACCAGTCGAAATAATGACCGAATCGGCGGTGATT
The DNA here is from genome assembly GCF_054776855.1 of Spirosoma migulaei. Taxonomy (NCBI): domain Bacteria; kingdom Pseudomonadati; phylum Bacteroidota; class Cytophagia; order Cytophagales; family Cytophagaceae; genus Spirosoma; species Spirosoma migulaei. Next base: position 153,261 of record NZ_BAAHBG010000017.1, read on the forward strand.
TCGTATTTGTCGTCGACAAGAGCCCGGTGGGGATTATTCGGACCGGGCTGCTCAGCGAACGCAACTTTTGTGATCATCCCATAGCGGATGTCGGTACCAAATCGACGGGCCTGGGCTTCCAGATCCTGCATCATTTGCGGACCCTGAACTCCGTTGGGATATCCTGGGAAATTATCTACTTCGGTAGTGATGGTAAGTTGTCCACCAGGTTGTTCTCCCTGATAGAGTACGGGTTTCATATTCGCCCGTGAGGCATAAATGGCAGCCGTATAACCGGCCGGGCCGGAACCTATAATTAAGCACTTAACGTGTTCGGAAGTCATTGCAGTGGGAATGAGTTGCCTGGTAACTAAAAATACCGCTCCCTAAAAAGTGAGGGTATTGAGACAACGTACACAAAATTGAAAAAAATCCCGCAAACAGCAATGATTTACGCACTATGAATTGCGATGTACGATGTATTTAATATGAACTCGGCTACTGTGAGCCTACACGTATTTTGTAATTCCTGCCCTGTAAATCAAAGTAATTTCCAGTCGATACGACGGTTGAGCCGTCGGTTTTCGTCTGTTGTATTTGGAACAAGGGGGCGGGTTTTACCATAACCAACCGCTTTGATACGACTGGCTTCAACTCCTGCTTTGGCCAGATAGGCAACAACTGCCTGAGCCCTTTTTTGTGAGAGCGCCAGATTAATAGCAGCATCACCTTTGTCGTCAGTATGCCCTGAAATCTCCACTTTAAACGTTGGGTTGGCCTGTAAAAAAGTAGATAGATGGTCAAGTTCGGTCTTTGACTTGTCTGCCAGATCGTACCGACCGGTTTCAAAGAACAGATTGTTCAAAGTTTCATTGGCCGATGTGCCTGCCAACGCTGGTTCCAGTGGAACCGTCAGGGACATGGCATCACCTTTAGTTTTCTGGGTAAAATCGAAGGATAGACTTTTAAACAGATACCCAGGTTGACTCACATAGAGGGCATACTCACCCCCACTTGGCAGCACGGCGGTATATTGACCCGTTTGGCTATCGGTCTGGACCCTTGAAACGACCTGATTCGTTTTTAGATCAATTAATTCAAGGTTGGCCGCTAGCGGCTTTTTCGTTTTGGCATCGGTTACAATTCCCTTCAGATAGCTCACCGGTTTAATTCGTTCACGTAGCGATTCTGGCAAATCGAAGGTGTATAGCCGTGATTTCTGCGAAACACCGTCTTTCTGTTCTTCGTAGGAATAATAGGCTCGTGTTCCATTTGCTGATACAAATAACGAAGCCTGGTCTTCCGACGTATTGATCGGATAACCTAGATTTGTTGGTGACGACCAGCCGGATGCGCAATTGTCGGCCACAAACAGATCGTAACCACCCATACCAATATGGCCCTCTGATGCAAAAAACAAACTTTGCCCATTGGGGTGAATAAAGGGTGATGCTTCGTTAAACGGGGTATTAATCGGTTCGCCCAGATTGACAGGTTCATTCCAATCCCCAGTGGTAGTAAGATCACTCCGCCAGATATCGCGCCGACCTTTTCCGCCTGGTCGGTCAGAAACAAAATAAAGCTGGCGCCCATCTGCTGATAGGGCGGGTTGTGATTCATAATAACGTGTATTGATCGCTGGTCCTAGATTTTCTGGAGTCGACCAATCGCTACCTGTTTTATGACTTACATACAAATCACAGCTACCGAATCCTTTACGACCCTGGCATGCCGTAAATACAATCGTACGTCCATCGGCCGAGAGGCTGGCTGTCCCTTCGTTTTCGGGTGTGTTGATGTTGCTGGCAAGTGAAGTAGGAGGAGACCATGTTTCGCCGTTGAAAGTGGACGTCATCAGGTCTTCGTCGCCTTCGGGTTTTAAGGCGGTAAAGACCAGCGTTTGCTCATCGGCAGTCAGTACCGGAAAGTACTGAGAGGGTGTTGTTTGCAGTACCGACGACAGTGGTTTGGGGTCAACGGCCTGCGGGTGCTGTATGGCTTCCTGGGCAAAGCGTGCCGTTTCAAGCTGGCGGGCAATTCGTTTTGCCTGTGCCGATTGAGGGGCAAACATCGTCTGGTATTTTTCGAGATAGGGGAGGGCTTCGCCGTACCGACCTAGCCGAAGCAGCGTATTGCTCAACGATTGATAAGCAGATCCCGATGCGGGGCTGTCGGGCTGAAGTTTTATGGCATTCCGATAGACGGCCAGAGCGGGATCGTATCGTTTCGTGAATTCGTAGAGCTGTCCGAGCTTGAGGTAGGCATCCGTAAAATTTGGATCCTGTTTTATGGCCTGCTCCATATATGGAATAGCCTCATCTGCTTTCCGTTCGCCAAATAGCTTGATGGATTGGGCGTAAAGTTCCTTAGCCTTCGTATCCTGTGAAAAGGAGGAAAGGGAGGAGAGGAAGAAAGGGAGGAGGGGGAGAAAAAGACGAACTATAGAACAAAGTTCCTTTGTCCCTTTCCTCCTCTCCTCCCTTTCTCCCTTTATGGAATGTCCATGTATTTGTGTGTCTGCAACGATATTTGCCATTGCGGGTGATCTTTTACATACTCAACGATACGAGGTAGCATTTCATTGGAACGACCCCATTCGGTTTGCAAAAAGAGCCTGCAATCGGGTCGTAAATGAGGCACAAACGACTCGGCAAATGCAAAGTCAGATTGGTTGTAGATAATAACTTTAAGCTCGTTCGCTTTATTGTAAATGTCGGGGTTGGGCGCTTTAAATTTCTTTGGTGAAAAGCAAATCCAATCCCACGAACCCGTAACTGCCTGGCACACGCCCGATGTTTCTATATTGGTCTGAAAACCTGCTGATTGCAGAGCCGATGTTAGCTCAGAAAGGTCGTGCATGAGTGGTTCTCCACCTGTAATGACGGCCATCCGTCCGGGATATTGTAATGCCCCGTCAACGATGGAATTAATTGTTAGTTTAGGATGTGCATCAGCATCCCACGATTCTTTGACATCGCACCAGAAGCAGCCTACGTCGCAGCCGCCGAGCCGGATAAAGTAAGCTGCTCTACCTGAATGTGCCCCTTCGCCCTGAAGTGTGTAAAACGCTTCCATAACGGGCAGGGTAGCCATTGCCGATTTTATTGATGTTTGTTGATTGTGGTCCAAAAGCATAGACAAAGATACGAACGAGCAGGCTGATAAGGACTTTTTGTTGAATTGGTTCATTCTCATTTTCTTCCTTACCTTTGCCCTATGATTTCCCAACGGGCCACTCATTCTCCTTTCCGACATCGTCGCCATCATCGCGGCTGCTAAGCCCGTGCAACCAGGTGTTGTCCTGTTCAAACGTCGAAACCTGTCCATTTTCGCGTATTTTTGCCCCCTAATTTAATAAACCACACATCGGTCAATCGCTGTTTCTGGTTTTAATTGAAAATCAACGAATTACAAGGTGTGTCGCTAAACTCGTACATCGTAACTCGTACATCGTACATTCACTGTGTCTTCTGTATTACGCATTGCTCTGCAAAAAAACGGTCGGTTAAGCGAAGATTCATACCAGCTTTTCAAAGAATGTGGTATCCGCTTCGATTACGGCACCGGTAAGCTCAAGTCCGTTTCGTCGAACTTCCCCGCTGAATTCCTATTCCTGCGCGACGACGATATTCCTGGTTACGTTGAAGATGGCGTGGCTGATTTAGGTATCGTTGGCGAAAATGTTGCCGTTGAAACCGGCCGACCAGTAACAACGATTCACAAACTTGGATTTTCCAAGTGCCGTCTGTCTATTGCTGTTCCGCGCGGTGTTGACTGGACGGGAATTCAGCATCTGGACGGTAAAAATATTGCTACTTCTTACCCGAATTTATTAGGCAAGTACCTGGCTGAACAGGGCGTTCGGGCCGAGATTCATGAGATTAGTGGATCGGTTGAAATTGCACCCAGCATCGGGCTCGCTGAAGCCGTTTGCGATATTGTCAGTTCGGGAAGTACGTTACTGAGTAATGGGTTGAAGGAAGTTGAAACAATATTTCGTTCTGAAGCCATTCTCATTGCACGCCCTGAACTGGATGCAGATAAGCAGTCGTTAGTGGATAAACTCCTGTTCCGGATCAAATCGGTACAGGCTGCAAAAAACAACAAATACATTGTACTGAATGCACCCAATCATGCCCTCGATGAGATAACAGCACTCCTGCCGGGTATGAAAAGCCCGACCGTAACTCCCCTGGCTACCGAAGGCTGGAGTTCCGTTCATTCGGTACTGAACGAAAACGAGTTTTGGGAAAACATTGAAGCCATACGGTCCGCTGGTGCCGAAGGTATTCTGGTTATCCCGATTGAGAAAATGATTTATTAAAAAGGAGGAAGGGGAGAAATGGGAGGAGAGGGAGGAAGAACACTAACTACTAATTTACCCTCTCCTCCTTTCTTCCCTTTCCTCTCTCTCCTCCTAAGAAAATGAACATCATCCCGTTTCCTTCCCGTGCTGAATGGCCTGCTTTGCTGGCTCGTCCTGTTCAGTCAACACAGCAGATCGAGGCTGCGGTGGCACCCATATTAGCGCAGGTTCGTGCTGGCGGAGATGGTGCGCTACTTGAGCTGGCGGAGAAATTCGATAAGATTGAGTTGAGCAAGAGTCAACTGCAAGTTAGCCCTGATGAACTTGACGAAGCCGAAGCGCAACTGAGCGATGGGCTAAAAGCGGCTATTCGGCAGGCGTATCAGAATATTCGCTTGTTTCATGAAGGACAAAAGCAGCCCGTTGAGAAAATCGAAACGATGCCGGGGGTACTGTGCTGGCGAAAAAGCGTAGGTATCGAAAAGGTAGGGCTTTATATTCCAGGCGGTACCGCTCCATTATTTAGTACGGTTTTAATGTTGGGTATTCCAGCGCAACTGGCGGGTTGCCGGGAAGTAGTGCTTTGTACACCGAGTAATCACCCCGCTATATACTTTGCCGCGAAACTAGTTGGTGTGACAAAGGTATTCCGCATTGGTGGAGCACAAGCCATTGCCGCTATGGCCTACGGAACAGAGTCGGTGCCGAAGGTGTATAAAATCTTCGGTCCGGGCAATCAATACGTGACAGCCGCCAAGATGTTAGTCGCAAAAGAAGGCATGGCCATTGATATGCCCGCTGGACCGAGTGAGGTAGCGGTGTATGCTGATAATTCTGCCATACCCGCCTTTGTCGCTGCCGATTTATTATCACAGGCAGAGCATGGGGCTGATAGTCAGGTGCTGCTGGTTTCAACCAGTAAAAAGCTACTTAACAGTGTTAACCTGACGTTAAGTACGCAACTAAGTCGACTTCCCCGGCAAGCAATGGCCACTAAAGCGTTGGAAAACAGTAAGATGATTTTGCTAGATAACCAAGCTGATGCCATCGACTTGTTAAACGACTATGCCGCCGAACACTTGATCCTGAGCATTGAAAACGCGGAAGAAGTAGCCGACCAAATTATCAACGCAGGTTCTATTTTTCTCGGAAACTACACGCCCGAATCCGCTGGCGATTATGCATCGGGTACCAACCACACGCTTCCTACTAATGGTTTCGCACGGGCGTACAGTGGTGTATCCCTGGATAGTTTTGTGAAGAAAATTACGGTCCAGCACATTACGCCCGAAGGTTTACAGAACGTGGGTCCCGTGGTGGAAGCAATGGCCGAGGCCGAATCATTGGATGCGCATAAGCGAGCGGTAAGCCTACGACTAGCCAGTCTTACCGAAGTAAATCCGGCTTGATTTTGTTATCTTGCTGAATAAAAAATAGATAAATTATGAGCCAGTTGGTGATTGAAATAGATTCAGAAGAGAATGTAGCCATATTGCTTTCGCTGCTTCCTAAATTGGGAGGGCATTTAATTGAAAAAAAAATGACCCCAATAAAGCCAACGCTATCTGAGGTATTAGAGGAAATTATTCAATCGGGTGGAGCAGGAAAATCATTCGGCGATGCGTCGGAATGGCAACGTGAAATTCGTAGTTGGGATAGAGTACTTGATGGTCGGGAGGAATGATTTTAGACAGTAATATTATTATCTATTCAGTTCAGCCAGAGTACTTGTCACTAGCCCGATATCTACAGGTAAATGAGGAGATAGTGCAGGTCTCACTAATTTCTACACTTGAGGTTTTAGGCTTCAGTCGATTAGACCCTACTGATAAACGTAAGTTCGAAGCCTATTTAGAGAGTGTAAAATTACTGCCAATCACCGACGTCATTATTAACAACGCCATTCGACTACGTCAGCAACGCAAACGCTCGATTGGTGATTCAATTATTGCGGCTACAGGACTGATCTATAATCAACCAGTACTGACAAATAATGTAGCCGATTTTACCGATGTTGATGGCTTGACGGTTATTTCGCTGGCGTCGGTTTTATAGTCTATAATTTTTATGCTTGATCTCCTTTCCCTCCGCGCCGATACCCCCGGTGTTCAGCACGTCGTTCATTTTAATAATGCCGGAGCATCGCTGATGCCGAAGCCGGTTATCGACGCGATTACGGATCACATCGCACTGGAAGCCGAAATTGGTGGATATGAAGCCGCCGACGCTCGCAAAGACGCCATTCGAGGTTTTTATACGTCTACCGCTGAACTGCTGAATACAACCGCCGACAATGTTGCGGCAATGTCCAGTGCAACAGATGCTTACGCGCAGACCTTGTCCGCAATTCCGTTTAAACGGGGTGATGTTATCCTGACGACAATCAACGATTATGTCTCCAATCAGATCGCGTTCCTTTCCCTGAAAAAGCGGTTTGGCGTTGAAGTTGTTCGAGCTGCGGATGAACCGGGAAATGGCGTTTCGGTCGAGGACATGGCGAAGAAGATTAAGTCATTACACCCGAAACTGGTTGCCGTGACCCATGTGCCAACTAATTCAGGGTTGGTTCAGCCGGTCGAAGTCATTGGCCAACTTTGCCAGGAGAATGACGTATTGTATCTGGTTGATGCCTGCCAGTCGGTGGGGCAATTGCCCGTTGATGTGACTCAGATTCGCTGTGATTTTCTGACAGCTACCTGCCGAAAATTCCTGCGGGGACCGCGCGGGACGGGATTTCTATACGTTTCCGATAAGGCTTTATCTACGAATCTGGCCCCCCTGTTTATCGACCTGCATGGGGCTAGCTGGGAATCCGCAGATACGTTTCAACCGATAAAAACTGCCCTCCGCTTTGAAAACTGGGAATTTCCCTACGCCCTGGTTTTAGGAGCCGCCGAAGCCAATCGATATGCCCTGAACGTAGGCATTGAAACTATTGCAAAACGAAATGAGGAACTATGCGGCATGTTACGTAGTCAACTAAGCAAGGTGCCGGGCGTTCGTTTATTGGATGAAGGCCAGCGGTTGGCCAGCATCATAACGTTGTTTAGCGACCGTAAATCGGCTGCCGATCTTAAACTGGCGTTGAAAGCCGAGCATATTAATACCTCACTCAGTCCACATGGAGCGGCAATTCTGGATTTTGATCAAAAGGGCATGAAAACGACCGCGCTACGTATTTCGCCCCACTATTTTAATACCGAAGATGAGATCAATACGTTGGTTGACACCCTGAAAAACAGCCTCAAATGAAATCAGTGCGACTTACAATAGTTACTGGCCAATTCAAGCTCTCCCTGGCAAAATGGTTTATGGCCGGTTGTATTCTTCTTCTGAAGATAGTGCCGGGACAAAGCCAGGATATGTCAGGAAAGCAGATTTTTGACCGGATGCTACGTGTTTACGCTGGAGCAACCACGTATCAGGATCAGGGGCGTGTACAAACTGATTTTTACGAAATTGGTCAGACAAAACCAAAATTCACGACGATTCAGGACTTTACGATGGCGTATGATCGGAAAGGCAGGCGATTCCGTTTTCAGTATGAAACCCAGCCTAAATCATCAGATGATAAGCCAGAAAAGATGGTTATCTGGAGTCTGGGGGGGGATGTACACGTATGGTGGTCTTTATGGGATTCAACGAGCCACGAGGCCTCATTGGGCTCAGCTTTAGGTATAGCCACAGGCGTTTCTGGTACCGCATCCCGCAAAGTTCCTTTCTTACTTATCACTGAACGTACGGACGCTGGCTGGGGTATCGACTCGTTAAAAGATGTGAAATTGATCGGCACAGATACACTGGATAAGAGTTCCTGCTACCGACTTACAGGGCGCGTTCCTGGGGCTTATTGGAAAAATAAGGAGGCTGTTCTCTGGGTTGATCAGAATACCTTCCTGTTGCGCCGGATCGATGAAAATAATTCAATCAGTAAAACCAAGCAGTTGGTAAAAATGAGCCTGACGTACCAGCCCGTCCTCAATAAACCAATTGTTAATGAAGCGTTGACATTTGAGCCTCCCCGCTCTGCCAAATTAGTTGAGGTATCGCCAAAACCCAATTTGCGCTATATCGTATACGCACTGATTGCACTGGTCGGTCTTGGGTGGTTGATCTATTTACGGTCGCGAAATCGGAAACAGACGCTATAAATCGCTCACCAATGAAACACCTCGCCGACCTCCTGCTCTTAGGCGATCCCCGCCTGTACGAAACCTGCGAGCCTGTTCTGGAATCAGAGCTTCCGTTGGTGGCAGGCTGGGTGGCTGATTTGCATACGGTGATGGAGGAAATCAGAGCGAAGTACCAGTTTGGACGGGGTATTGCCGCTCCGCAACTTGGTATCATGAAACGACTGATTTACCTTAATGTAGCCAAACCGCAGGTTATCATCAATCCTGAACTGGTAGTGGTCAGTGACGAAACCAGCGAACTTTGGGACGATTGCATGAGTTTCCCAAATCTATTGGTACGTGTCCGGCGACATTGCCAGTTGACACTCACGTATCGGGATGAACACTGGCAACACCACACCTGGGAGGTTGCCGATTGGGGCTTATCGGAATTAATTCAGCATGAATACGATCACCTCAACGGGGTTCTGTGTACTATGCGTGCCATTGACGATCAGTCGTTTCGGTGGCGACCAACACCAACTGCCTGACTCATTAATGCTGTATGCTAAGCGGGTCAGTTTGGGTTAACGGAAAAATGTCTGTATTTTTAAGGAAATAATTCCTCATTATGACAATCATAGCCATCGCCAATCGACTGGGCGGCCATGAAATACTTGGACGAAGTATTCGTAGTGAAGCTGACTTGATGCATCTGATTGAACAGGGTATCCCTAAAGCCACAATTCGCTATTTAGCTGATTCGCTGGGCATTGAGCCCAAAGAACTTGTACAATATCTGCCCGTTACCCCCCGTAACCTGCAACGATATCAGGATAAGGATCTACTTTCCGATAGTGTCTCAGACCATATTGTGGCTCTGGCCGAGTTGTTTGAACATGGCGAAGATGCATTGGGGAAAGACTATTTTCGAGACTGGCTCCATGGGTCGATTTTGGCGTTGGGCAATCGGCGGCCTGTTGATTTCCTCAAAACGCATAAAGGCATTGGTATCGTTGACCGGGAGATTGGTCGGATTGAACATGGAATTTTTGCCTGATGGAGTTATTTCGGGTTACGCGCCAGAAGTACGCCAGCGATCTGTCGGGGAATGGTGCGGCTGTGTATGGAGGGAGGTGGAACGAAGCAGGGAGGCCGGTGATCTATGCTGCCAGTAGTTGGTCATTAGCCAGTTTAGAGACACTGGTTCACCTGCGACAACCACAACCCCCAACCGATTATCGGGTCATGGTGTTATATGTTCCTGATCATATTCCGTTTATCAACAGCCAGCAATTGCCCGAAAATTGGAAAGTTGACGAAGCCTATACTCAACAGCTTGGTAGTCAATGGCTGGCTTCAAATGAGTCACTTCTGTTGCGTGTGCCTTCGGTTATCGTTCGGGCAGAGTACAATTATCTGCTCAATCCCGCTCAGGAATTGTTCACAGACGTAAAACTAATTGCCGTGGAGTCCATTGAATTTGACTCGCGATTTTTTCAGAAATTAAGCTAATGCAATCATTTAATCTTAATAACCTCCTCCGCCCCCACATTCTTAGCCTGACACCCTATTCATCCGCTCGCGATGAGTATACGGGTAAAGTCGGTGTATTCCTGGATGCGAACGAAAATCCAATTGGTTCAACAACAAACACGGGCGATTATAATCGCTATCCCGACCCGCATCAGTGGGCTATCAAGCAGCGGCTGGCACCCATCAAAGGGGTTCGACCTGAGCAGATTTTCCTGGGCAATGGGTCCGATGAACCGATTGATTTACTCGTTCGTGTCACCTGTACGCCAGGCCAAGATAATCTATTAATCATGCCGCCAACCTATGGCATGTATGAAGTTTCGGCAGCGGTGAATGATGTGGAGCTGGTCAAAGTGCCACTGACGCCCGATTTTCAGGTGGATACGGAGGCCGTTTTAAAGGCAATCAATTCAAATACAAAACTGATCTGGTTGTGTTCGCCCAATAACCCGTCGGGGAATCTACTGCAGGCCGATGCTATGCGCACGATTCTCAAAGCGGCTCAACAGTCGTTAGTGATTGTGGATGAAGCCTATATCGATTTTGCCGACACGCCATCCTGGACCACTGAACTGGACCGCTACCCGAACCTGGTTGTCTTGCAAACCTTCTCCAAAGCCTGGGGCTTGGCGGCATTACGCCTGGGAATGTGCTTTGCCTCTGAGGAGTTAATCCAGGTGCTTAATAAGATCAAACCGCCATATAATATCTCGGCTCCAACCCAGTCGCTCGCTCTGGATGCCCTTACCCACGAAGCTGAAAAGGATGAGATGGTTCGTCAAATTTTGACGGAACGTCAGTTTTTGGCCGAGAAACTGCGTTCTTTGCCATCGGTACAGGTAATTTATCCATCCGATGCGAACTTTCTGCTTGTTCAATTCAATGATGCAAAAGGTATTTTTGAACACCTGATTGAGCAGCAGGTAATTGTTCGGGACCGCTCAAAGGTAAAACTATGTGGAGGTTGTCTGCGTATTTCGGTGGGCACACGGGCTGAAAATGAGCGGCTATTATCGGTACTTCAAGCTATGGACAGTTCATCGGAAGTCGATGATTTGCCACTGGGTACTGGTGAGGAAGCTATAAAACCGGAGCCTGTTTCAAATGCCTGATTATTGGGTATGAGTAGCCATACACCTGTTACGAGAACCGAACCGTGTAGTCTAAGAAGACTAATCACTAACTCTATGAAAAAATCGTTTCTATTAGCAGTACTGGTTTTAGCTGGCTGGATACTGACGCCCCATGATGCACTGGCTCAATACAATAACTGGGCCGTGGGCTTTCGTATTGGTGAACCTTCAGGCGTGAATGTTCGGAAGTATTTTGGCACGAACCACGCCTTCGATTTGAATATTGGCACCTACGGTGGAATTTACGGCACCAAACGAAGCTACCGCTCTGGCGATTATCAAAGCGTCGGGCTAAGCATTCAGGGGCATTATTTGTGGCACACCGCTCTCACGAAAAGCGAAAGCATTCGGGCGTATTATGGATTTGGTGGCCAAATAAATAATCGCCGATATTACCCACCTCGTTTAAATGGTGAATACGAAAATGCACTCTCATTAGGAGGTTCGGGTATTGCTGGTCTGGAGTTTTTTCCGGTTGGTAAACCCTACTCGTTTTTTCTGGAAACCGGCGTTTATGTCGAACTCCTTCAGGCGCCATTCTTCCTGAATTTGAATACAGGATTGGGGTTGCGGTATAATTTTTAAAAGAGGGAGGAAAGGGAGAAAGGAGGAGAGGGAGGAACGGAATTTTTCCTCCTTCCTCCCTCTCCTCCTTTCTCCCTTTCCTCCCATGTTTAAAATCTACAGTTCTTCGGCAGGGTCGGGTAAGACGTACACGCTTACAAAGGAGTACCTGAAACTGGCGCTACGGCCAGATGCGAAGGACGACTATTTTCGGCATATTCTGGCGGTGACGTTTACCAACGCAGCTGCCAACGAAATGAAGAACCGGATTCTGGAACGGCTCTCCGACATTGCCGGGACGAAAGAATTGCCTCTGCTGGATGAGTTAGTCGTTGACCTCTTCGGCACACCCCTACACAGCGATGCCTTTGAGCTAGATAAGGCCAAATTGCGCCAGAAAGCCTCAGCTGTTTTCAAAACCATTCTGCACCGGTACGCCGATTTCAGCGTTACCACCATTGACTCCTTTACGCAGCGGGTGGTAATGGCATTTACCGACGAGCTTGGCCTTCCCTACTCGTTTGAGGTGGAAATGGAAACCGATGAAGTACTCGAACTCGCCATCGATAACCTGATTGAAAAGGCAGGTACGGAGGAAATGGAGGAAATTACGACCATTCTGAGCGAGTATTATACCCACGCGGCCACAGAAGGAAAAAGCTGGAATCAACTCCCCGAGTTACTCAAAGAATTTGGCCGAAACCTCACCTCCGATCAGTTTTATGATGCAGTGAATGCTGCCCAGGAATTATCGCCGGGCGCGTTGCGGGCTATTCGCCTACAATTGCTCGAGCATAATCGACAGGTAGAAACGTCCATTATTGACCAGGGGAAACGGGCCTGGTCGCTGATTACCAGCAAGGGGCTTGACGAAGAAGATTTTAAAGGTAAGAAGAACAGTATTGCGGCTTATTTTAAGACCATTGCCCTTATCAACTTCGAGAAAGAGCCAACGGCTACCCACCGGAAACAGATTGAGGGTGACTGGTATTTGCCTAAAACGCCACTACCAACAGCAGCGGCCATTGATAGCATTACAGATGAGTTATGTAATTGCTTTGATCAGATCGAAACGATTCGCTCAGAAAGCAGTCGTCAGGTAAATTTGTTCGATTGCCTGTTACCACATTTACAGAAATTGGCACTGCTGAAGCAAATGCGGGTGGAGTTCGATGACCTGCTTCGAAAAGATGGGCGGGTGCATATTTCGGAGTTCAATAAGAAAATTCTGGGCATTGTTGCGTCGGAGCCGGTGCCGTTTTTGTACGAGCGACTGGGCACGAAGTACAACCACATCCTGATCGATGAATTTCAGGATACCTCCCGGCTACAGTTTGCCAACCTGTTACCGCTTATTGAAAACTCACTGGGTGCGGCTCATTTTAACCTCGCGGTTGGCGATGGCAAACAGGCAATTTACCGGTTCCGGGGGGGCGATATGGATCAGATAGTGGCCTTACATCGGCAGGATCTGGAAAGTCTGAAAGTAGCACATAACCCCAGTTCCTGGACGGCCGAGCGAATTGGTATGCTCGACGGACATCTGGAGCCCGAAATTCTGGACACGAACTGGCGGAGCGCGGAGCCAATTGTGCGATTCAATAATGACTTTTTTGAGTTCGTCGCTCGCCAATTTGAGTATCAGCACCCAAAATTGGCTGATGTATTCGATGCCGAACGCCAGTTTCATCAGAAAGCGCAACCGAAAGCAAACAAGGCCGGACATGTACAACTAGACTTTGTTGATAAAGACGACGAACTTGGTAAAGACCTAACCACCCAAATGCTCGAAACAACCATCGCGCATCTGGAAAAGTCGTTGGCCGAGGGGTACCAATACGGTGATATTGCCATTCTGTGTCGCAAAAAATCGCACGCCAAAGCCTTAGCTAATGAATTGAACGCCCGCCAGATTCCCCTGGTGTCGGCAGACTCGTTGTCGCTGGAGTTTTCAGACCCGGTCAAATGGCTCATTACGCTCATGCGTGTACTTCAGCGTCCTGATCTACGCATGCTTCGGTACGAATTGTTGTATCTGTTCCATCGGGTGGTGCAGGGCATTTTCCCGGACGATGTGCTGACGGGGAAACTACGAACTGTAGCTGAAAATGATATTTCGGATGTATATGAATACCTCGCTGCAGAAGGTTACCCACTTGACCCCTACGCCTTAGGGCAGTTGAATCCCTACGAACTGGCAGAGCGATTAACGGCCCAGTTCGGACTTTTTAATCAGGCTGAACATAATCCGTTTCTGTTTCGATTCCTGGATGAAGTATTAACCTTCAATCAAAAACGGAGCGGACACCTGAGCGATTTTTTGGTGTACTGGGATAGTGTTCGACAAAAGATTTCGGTGGAAGGGAATGCCCGGAATGCGGTAAGTATTCAAACAATTCACAAATCGAAGGGGCTGGAATTCCCTGTTGTGATTATCCCATTCGCGAACTGGCGTGTGGAGCCGATTAACGAGAGTACGATCTGGCTCGACCTGGCCGGCGTTCGAACCGATACGCTGGCGCATTCAACCGATACCGGACCGCTTACCCGTCTACTGTCTGCCCCCTCGAACACGACTAGCAAACTGCGCAGTGCACCAGCGTCGGTAGCGGCCCAATACGAAGAGGAACTAACGCGCACGTTCATCGAAAATATGAACCTGCTTTATGTGGCTTTCACCCGCCCCACGGACCGACTGTATATCATTGCCAAGGCAGCTGATTTCGATAAAATCGGCAACCAGAAAGACGTAAGCTACTGGCTGCATGCATTTCTGCGTGATAGCGAAGTGGCCCGTAATTGCGGCTGTGCCTGGGAGAAAGGCCGAACCAGCTACGAAATCAGTCTGTGCGCCGATTCGTTTCCGCACCACCAACTGGATGAAACGCTTGACGAGATTTTCCTGGACGATGTTGTCAGTGGGAATCGGGGGCAGGATATGCAACTGCGTCGGCTAGCCGACCGAATGTTTGACGTAGCAACGTTTGAACGCACCCGAGAACGGGATCGTAAACTATGTGCAGCCTTGAGCCTGATCAAAGGCCCTGAAATGATTGACGCAGTACTTCGGCAACTCGTAAGTGAAGGGCTAATTCGTAAGATAGAATGCGAACTATTGAAGCAGACTTTACTGGCAATTGTCTTACACCCAGCTTTAACATCTCTTTTTGACTCCACCCTTCGGATTGATACCGATCGGAGTATTTTGAGTAGCAAACGAATGCACGGAGCCCCACATCGGGTAGTACATTACCCCGATGGCCACATTGTTCTGGTGCAATATGAGTCTTTGCCCGGTAAGGAAAATTCACTACCTACGAATCCGGTCAGTACGCTACGGTACTTTACCAATTTGTATCGGGAAATGGGTTATCCTGAAGTTGAGGGCAGGTTAGTGTATCTTGCCGATGAACCCGAAGTAGTGCGAGTAGTTTAATAATGAAAAATGTATAATGGTTAATGTAGAATGATGAAAAAACGCACGAATAGCCTGGATGTAGCCCGATTTAAAAAACATATTATCTCATCATTATTCATTCTACATTGTTCACTAGTCATTCAACCAACCTTTGCCCAGTCCCCTTACCAGCTCAAAACGAGTCGGGAAGTTACTTTGATGGGCGTAGGGGCGGTGTCTTTGGGAGCTTCGGTTGCCCTAAGTCATAGCATTGAGCCACTGACACAAGCTGAGATTAGTGCCCTTAGCCCCGATGATATCAATGCACTGGATCGGAAAGCAGTTTATCGCTGGTCTAGCTCGGCCGACCGTCTAAGTGACGTTACGCTGGCCGGTAATTTTGCTCTCGCTGGCCTGCTTACTGTTGGAACAAAGTCAATGCGACAGGATATTAAAACAGTGGGAGTGATGTTCATTGAAACAATGCTGATTGCAAACGGCATTGAACGAACCGTGAAAGGCATAACGCAACGTACCCGACCCTTTGTGTATAATCCGTCGGCCCCTATGGATGAAAAACTTACCCGAGATGCCCGACAGTCGTTTTTTTCGGGTCATGCGACCAATGCATTTGCTACCGCCGTTTTCACGAGCGAAGTGTTTCGCCATTATTTTCCTCATTCTAAATTAAAGCCTGTTGTTTGGGTAGGTTCACTGGGATTGGCTACGGCCACGGCTGTGTTGCGTTATGAGGGTGGGCTGCACTATCCGTCTGATTTACTAGCTGGTGCCGCCTTCGGCTCATTAGTAGGCTGGGGTATTCCAAAACTGCATGAAGTGAAAAACAAGAGCGAACTCGGGCGTAGACTGGATATTCAGCCCTGGAGTACAGGTTCTTCCAATGGAATTTACATGCGGTTGGCCGTGTTTTCGCGTTAACGTTGCTCCAATAGTTGATAGAACCGCACGGGCGGCCCCGGCAGATTTTTATGATGAATATAATTTCAGGATGATTGGTGAGAGTAAAGTGTAAAAAATCTGGGGGCAACGATATAAACAATCATAACTGATTAACAAAATCATATAAATCTGCCGGTCCGCCGATGCGGTTCCCTTGTATTTAACAAATGACAAAAATTACCGACCACATTAAGGCTGCTAACGGCAAACCGATTTTTTCGATTGAAGTAATTCCACCGATCAAAGGGGATAATCTGAAGAACCTGCTCGACAACATCGAGCCGCTGATGGAGTTCAAGCCACCTTTCATTGACGTAACCTACCATCGTGAAGAATACATCGAACGGCCGTTGCCCGACGGCACTATCCAGAAAATTGTAACGCGTAAACGGCCGGGTACGGTAGGGATCTGTTCGGCTATTATGCACCGTTTCGGCGTTGATCCAGTACCCCATGTCCTTTGTGGTGGCTTCTCCCGCGAAGAAACTGAAGATTTTCTGATCGACCTGCATTATTTGGGCATCGATAACGCCCTGGTGCTCAGGGGTGATCCGGCCAAACCGTTCACGACTTTTAAAGCCAAAGAGAATGGCTATACATACGCCAGCGAATTAGTGGAACAGGTGGCCAACATGAACCGGGGAATGTATTTGCATGAAGAAGATACCCCCATGGCTCCCAGTAACTTCTGTATCGGCGTAGCGGCTTATCCCGAAAAACATTTTGAAGCCGTTAACCACGACAGTGATTTTCATTACCTCAAACAGAAAATCGACAAAGGCGCCGATTACATCGTGACGCAGATGTTTTTCGACAATAAGAAGTATCTGGATTTTGTGGACCGATGTCGTCAGGAAGGCATTACCGTGCCAATTATTCCGGGACTGAAACCCCTTAGTACGCGCAAACAACTCCAGATTTTACCGAAGCTTTTCCATCTGGAATTACCCGAAGACCTGGTTAAGGCGGTTGAAGCCTGCGAGAATGATCAGCAGGCTCGGCAAGTAGGCGTAGAGTGGTGCATTCAGCAATGCCGTGAACTTGTAGCTGCCGGTGCGCCAGTGCTGCACTTCTATACGATGGGAAAAGCTGATAATGTGATTAAAATTGCAAGGGAGATATTCTAGCAAAAAGCCATCGGATAGTCAGAACGACTATTTGATGGCTTTTTGCTAATGACCCCAATCAGTTTGAGGGTTGTTTCAATCGAGACGATAAATTTCCTTGATGTTTTCTAAAAGTTTTATAAAGTCAATTTGCAGGTCGATCAACTTGCCTGAGTGTACATCAAAAACCCATCCATGAACGGTAAGATTTCGATCCAGCTGAGCTTTTTGCACCTCTGCCGTTTTGAGAACATTTATACATTGTTCTTCGACATTCAATTCTACTAATCGTTTATAACGTAGTTCTTCGTCTGTAATAGCATTTAATTCATCCCTATGCATACGATATACGTCACGGATGTTTCTCAGCCATGGATTCAATATGCCCAGGTCTGCTGATTTCATAGCTGCCTGGACGCCACCACAATAGTAATGACCGCACACCACGATGTGATTTACTTTAAGGTTTACCACGGCGTAGTTGATAACTGACATTACTCCCAGATCCGTATTGGGAACCATATTCGCAATGTTTCTAAGCACAAACACTTCACCGGGTGATACGCCCATAAGCTCCTCGGCTGATACACGGCTATCTGAACAACCAATATAGAGGATATCTGGAGTTTGTCCTTTGGAGAGATCACTAAAGTAAGTTGGTTCTATGTCTAGCTTCTTTTGAACCCAATTTTGATTGTTTTTAAAGATTCGTGTAATATCCATTTTGTTGGCTTAGTGTTAATTTTTAATCGATTCGAAAGCGAAAAAAGTGGTTTTCATAAATGCATAGACTATGGGTGCATTTTGGTAAAACTGATCACCGGGTTTCTCGACCGATAAACGTTGGCAATTTAATGACTTTTTAATCTACTATCGGTATCTGCTGGTTGTTAAGTTGCAATTTAGCCATATAGGCCAACGCACAGAAGCCGGTCAAAGCAAATTTATTATTGCTTTGACCGGCTTCTGTGCGTTGCTTAATGTGATCTTATGCAGCCAGATAATTGCCAACCCCCACAACCACTGTTGAGAACACAACCAGTAGGATTCCTAAGGTAATGGTGCGCATGGTTTTCGGGTTAGCGCCTTTCCACTCGTGCAGATACAGGCCCCAGAAGCTACTGAAGGCAATGATAAATGCCATATGGAGAGTCCAGCCTGAAAAGCGATATTCTCCCATTTTACTGTCGCCCATGCCATAGAAAAAGAACTGGAAGTACCAGGTAAACCCAGCCATCGCGCAGAATAAAACATTCATGAGAATGGGGGTCGAAACATTTCGATAATCGGTATACGTGCGGTTCTTGATATTCAGGTAGATTGTCCAGATAAGATTGGTCGTCAGGCCGCCTAACAGAATAATGACCAGCGCTGCATTATTCATATAGAGTGGATCGGTCCCGTTCCTGACAGCCAGTTCAGCAATAGGTTGCCCGGCTGTCAGGCCAAACGAGAAACACGCACTCATGACCCCCGAAAATATAGCAACCATTAGCCCCTTGCGAATATCGAACTCCGCAATTGACGCTTTCTTCTGAGCATCGGTTAAGCTTCGTTCTTTCATCATTCCGGCAATGCCACAAACAGAAATGCCTAATACACAAACCCCCAGGCCCAGCACAATGACCTGACCAGAGAGGGTGCCGATAAGCTCCCCAAACTGACCTTGCCAGATAGGAGGTACCAGGGTTCCAAAAACGGCACAAAGCCCCAGCGTAACGGCCATACCAAGCGATAGACCCAGATAGCGCATTGCTAGCCCAAAGGTTAACCCCCCAAAGCCCCAAAGAACACCCCAGAAATAGGTCCAGAAAATGGTTTCACTGGATGATTGAGCCAGCACACCAAATAGATTGGGAACAGTGATTGAGCCAAGGAGAAGGGGAGCTGCTACCCACGAGAACAAGCCGCCTATGAGCCAGTAGCTTTCCCAGGCCCAGCCTTTTACTTTCTTGTACGGTAAATAAAAACTGCCAGAGGCAAATCCCCCCAGCGCATGAAATATAACACCCCAGATTACAGCCACTATTGTCTGATTATAAATGATGAATTATGTATAAGTAATGTATTCGTGCGGGACAAGCGGAGCCCTATAGACAGTCTCGTCATAATTTTCAAATTTATCCTTGTTCGTTGCTAAAACCTACCTGTTCTCTCCTGTATATTCGCCCAACTGGACTAGAAAAAGCAGTTCATGTTTTTTGCCATTATAATGTGATTATAACAGGAGAGTACATGAAGCAGGAGAAAATTAGCCTAACGTACTTTGTACAAAACAAGATTACTGTCGGATACTACTTATTTAACTATTTATGAATACAACGCAAGCGTTCAACTACGTTAGCTACCTCTGGGATGAGAATAAGGCAGCCGAGCTGGCCGGTGACGAAGTGGCTTTGTTTATTTACCGCTCCAATTTGCTTGGTGCCGATCTGCGCCTGACTAACTATGCCGGAGGAAATACATCGGTTAAGTTGATGGAAACTAACCCGCTTACTGGCGATCCTGTTGAAGTGATGTGGGTAAAAGGGTCTGGGGGCGATATTGGTACACTCACTAAAAAAGGCTGCGCAAATCTGTACGTAGAACGTTTACATGCGTTGAAAAGCCGTTACCGGGGGTTGGCTTTTGAGGACGAAATGGTTGGTCTTTTCGATCACTGTCTGTTCGACCCAAAATGTGCTGCTCCATCCATTGATACACCCTTACATGGCCTGCTGCCATTTAAACATATTGACCACCTGCACCCGGATGCACTGATTGCCATTGCCGCCAGCCGCGATGGGGAAGCAATTATGCACGAAATATGGGGCGATAAGATGGCCTGGATTCCCTGGCAGCGCCCTGGTTTCGACCTTGGGTTGAAACTGGAAGAAGCGATTCAAAAGAACCCGAATCTGCGGGGCATTATTTTGGGTGGACACGGTTTGTTTACCTGGGGAGATACCTCCTACGAGTCGTATATCAATACCCTGGAAGTCATTGAGCAGGCGTCTGAGTACCTAAACCAGAATTATGGCAAGAAACGCCCGGTATTTGGTGGACAAGTGGTTGAAAATACGGATGCCGATACTCGTAAAAAACAGGCCGCTGCTTTAATGCCAGTATTGCGTGGGCTGGCTTCGGGCCATCGCCAGATGATCGGTCATTTTACGGACGATGCACGCGTGCTGGAATTCGTTAACTCAGGTGACCTGCCACGTCTGGCTCGTTTGGGTACCAGCTGCCCTGATCACTTCCTGCGTACTAAAATTCGTCCGCTGGTACTGGACCCGGCTCAATTGGCTGGTGAGGATAGCATTGCCTATCTGGAAAAGGCGTTTGCCGATTACCGTGCCGATTACACCGCTTACTACGAGCGTTGCAAACATGACAATAGTCCGGCCATCCGTGATCCAAATCCAGTCGTTTTACTGTGGCCAGCGGTGGGGATGTTCACCTTTGCAAAAGACAAGCAAACGGCGCGTGTAGCTGCAGAATTTTATACCAACGCCATTAACGTAATGAAGGGCGCCGAAGCCGTATCCGATTACGTTGGTCTGCCCGAACAGGAAGCGTTCGATATTGAATATTGGCTGTTGGAAGAAGCTAAACTCCAGAGGATGCCGAAACCAAAACCACTTTCGGGTAAAATTGCCCTGATTACGGGTAGTGCAGGTGGGATCGGAAAGGCTATCGCCAAGAAATTCCTGGCTGAAGGCGCGGTTGTGGTCATCAACGACAACGATGCCGACCGGCTGGCAGGTGCGAAGGAGGAATTCCTGAAGCAATATGGTAAAGATGCTTACGCAGCTGATCAGTTAGATGTAACAAAAGGCGAAACAATTGCCGCTACGTTTGATACAGCTGCGCTGGCTTTTGGTGGCGTTGATATTGTAGTCAACTGTGCGGGTTTGAGTATCTCCAAACCCATTGAGGAGCATACCGAAAAAGATTGGGATCTACTGTACGACGTATTGGTAAAAGGCCAGTTTTTAGTGACTCAGAAAGCGGTTGAGGTGATGCGGAAGCAGAAATTAGGTGGCGATGTACTTAATATTGTCAGCAAGAATGCGCTGGTATCTGGTCCCAATAATGCAGGCTATGGTTCGGCCAAAGCAGCACAATTGCACCTGAGTCGCCTGAATGCGGCTGAGTTAGGCAAAGACCATATCCGGGTGAATGTGGTGAATCCCGATGCGGTTATTTCTGATTCGAAAATCTGGGCAGGTGCCTGGGCCGAAGGCCGTGCTAAAGCATACGGTATCACCGTACCAGAGCTACCCGCATACTATGCCAAGCGGACGCTATTGAACGAAATCATCCTTCCAGACGATATCGCCAATGCCTGTCTGGCCTTCACCAATGGCCTGTTGTCTAAATCCACCGGCAATGTCCTGAATGTAGATGGTGGCGTAGCGATGGCGTTTGTCCGGTAGTATTTAATGAATAATGGATAATGGATAATGGATAATGGATAATGACAGGCCTAGATGAGGTACTGTACATTATTCATTATCCATTATCCATTAATTTAACTAAACCCTTATGCAACTCGAACCCGAACATATTGCTGATTATAACCAGTCGCAGTTGGAAGGTCACCAACGGAAATTGTCGTACTGGACGCAGGAGGTCGCTACGGCGGAACCAATTATTCAGAAACTGATTGATTTCCAGATTGCCATACCGAGCTGGGCGCTGGGCACGGGCGGAACCCGTTTTGGCCGTTTCCCGGGTGGGGGAGAGCCTCGTTCGCTGGAAGAAAAAATTGCGGATGTTGGCTTGCTGCACGCCCTAAACCGGGCCAGCGGGGCTATTTCACTGCACATCCCCTGGGACATCCCAACGGATCCAGAAGCGATCAAACAACTTGCTGCTAAGCACGGGCTGCGCTTCGATGCCGTGAACTCCAACACATTCCAGGATCAGCCCGACCAAAACCTGAGCTATAAGTTTGGCTCCTTACAACATACCGATCCGGCTATTCGGCAACAGGCTATCGACCATAATATTGAGGTAATCCGGCATGGCGTAGCCCTGGGGTCTGATGCGCTGACGGTCTGGTTATCAGACGGTTCCTGTTTCCCGGGTCAACTTAATTTCCGTAAGGCCTTTGATCGGACACTTTCCAGCCTGGAGGAGATTTACGCGGCCCTGCCCGACGACTGGAAGCTATTTGTAGAGTACAAAGCATTTGAACCGAATTTCTATTCGATGACCGTAGGCGATTGGGGTAGCAGTTTTCTGTACGCCAGCAAACTCGGGCCAAAGGCCTTTACGCTAGTGGATTTGGGGCACCATTTACCCAATGCCAACATCGAACAGATTGTGGCTATTCTGTTGCACCAGGGCAAACTGGGTGGTTTCCATTTTAATGACTCCAAATACGGCGACGACGACCTGACGGCGGGTAGCATCAAGCCCTACCAGTTATTCCTGATTTTTACTGAACTGGTGGATGGGCTGGACGCTCGGGCTATGAATCATGCCAAAGACCTTGGCTGGATGATTGATGCCAGCCACAATGTGAAAGACCCACTCGAAGACCTGCTCCAGTCGGTAGAAGCCATTCAACTCGCTTATGCGCAGGCGTTGTTAGTTGATCGTGCTGCCTTAGAAGAAGCTCGTGAAGCCAACGATCCGGTTCGTGCTCAGGAAATTCTGCAAGATGCCTTCCGGACGGATGTTCGGCCCTTAGTTGCCGAAGCTCGTCGGCGGGCTGGTGCCGCCTTGAATCCACTGGGCCTTTATCGGCAACTAAACGTTCGCCAGCAACTCATTGGCGAGCGGGGAGCCAAAACAGTAGCAACGGGACTGTAAATCAATGATGAATGATGAGTGATGAATGATGAATGAGTTCGCATAGACCGTTTGTTGTTCATCATTCATCACTCATCATTCATAATTCATCATTTATGAATGTCATTGCCATCTTCGATATCGGTAAGACGAATAAAAAATTGTTTCTCTTCGATGAACAGTATCGAATCGTTTGGGAGAAATCGGAGCAGTTTGCGGAGATACCCGACGAGGATGGTGAGTTATGCGAAGACCTGACTAAGCTCACCAGGTGGGTAATTGCGTCACTAACGGAGGTACTTGCCTTGCCGGAGTTCTCAGTAAAGGCCGTGAATTTTTCGACTTATGGCGCCAGTTTGGTCTACATCGACCAGACCGGGCAACCGCTTGGGCAATTATACAGTTATCTGAAAGCCTACCCGGATTCCTTACTACAGAATTTTTACGATACCTACGGGGGAGAAGCCGACTTGACCCGGCAAACTGCATCGCCACCGTTGCGAAGTTTGAATTCAGGTCTTCAGTTGTATCGACTCAAATACGAGCAGCCGGATTTGTTTTCTAAACTGGCCTTTGCGCTCCATCTGCCTCAATACGTAAGCTATCTGATTAGTAACTGGCCTGTTTCTGAACTGACCAGCATCGGTTGCCACACCATGCTCTGGGATTTTGACCGGCAACAGTATCACAGATGGGTTACTGATGAAAAACTTGATATTCATCTGGCGCCCATTGTTCCGTCTGATTCAGCCCGGTTGACGGTTTTTGGTGATACTACGGTTCAGGTTGGCGTGGGGCTACATGATAGCTCATCGGCGCTGATTCCCTACCTGGCTTCGTTTCAGGAACCCTTTGTGCTCATTTCGACCGGGACCTGGTGCGTGAGTATGAACCCGTTCAATAGCCTGCCGCTGACACCGGAAGAACTTCAGTACGACTGTCTCAACTTTATGCATTACAAAGGCCAGCCGGTAAAAGCGGCTCGGTTGTTTGCAGGGTATGAGCACGAGCAACAGGTTAAACGGCTGGCAGAGCAGTTTCAGACGCCGATAGATCAGTTCACGAAAGTGGCTTATGACCCTGAAATAATCGAGAAATTGCGCCATCAGGCCAGTCAGGTAACAACCGAGCGTGATGCAAAAGGAAATCAGATGCTCTCCATGCAGGGATCTTTGTTTGGGCAACGGCAGCTAACTGATTTCGCCACTTATGAGGAAGCGTATCACCAGCTGATGCTTGATATTGTTTCGCAACAGCTAATCTCGACTAATCTGGTACTGGCGGGTTCTCCTGTCAAACGTATTTTTGTGGATGGTGGATTTGGTAAAAATCCGATCTATATGAATTTACTGGCCACTGCTTTTCCAACTATCGAAGTCTACGCAGCATCCGTTGCGCAGGCATCGGCACTGGGAGCTGCTTTAGCCGTACACCAACACTGGAATCCGCATCCACTACCTGGCGACTGTGTCGAACTCAAAAAATACACCGCCCATGCAGTTGTCCATTAATGTAGTGAACGCTTCTCTGGTCTCTACATAAAACAGTAACCATGGCATTCAGACAAATAACCAGTCGGATTGTAGTACTGGTCCTCATTGGTGCATGTAGCGTACAGGCTCAGAAACTTCCTGAGAGGAAAGACATCATCGCCAAAATGACGCTGGCGAATGCCTATTTTATGAAGGCCTGGCCAGATCCTGGAAAGGAGATTGTAACGAACAAAACGCGGCCCAGCAACATCTGGACAAGAGCGGTGTACTACGAAGGGTTGATGGCGTTGTATGGCATAGATAAAAAGAAAGCCTATTATGATTACGCCGTTGAGTGGGGCGAAAAGCACCAATGGGGCCTTCGAAGCGGTAGCAATACCCGGAACGCCGATGACCAGTGCTGCGGACAAACCTATATTGACTTATTCCTGATTGATAAGAAACCAGAGCGCCTTCACGATATCAAAGCATCAATCGATGCAATGGTAAAAAGTGATAAAATCGACGATTGGAACTGGGTCGATGCCTTACAAATGGCCATGCCGGTGTTTGCACAACTAGGCGTTCTGGAGAAAGATCGTACTGTAGCAAATACCTATTTTGAGAAGATGTACCAGATTTACAACTACTCAAAAACCAGGCATGGGGGTAACGGACTCTATAATCCAGAAGACCATTTGTGGTGGCGTGATAAGGATTTTGTGCCACCTTACAAAGAGCCCAATGGGCAGGATTGCTATTGGTCGCGGGGGAATGGCTGGGTTGTTGCCGCGCTGGTTCGGGTACTTGACATTATTCCGAAAGATGCCCCGCATCGGGAAGAGTACGAAAAAACCTATCTGGAGATGATGAAGGCGTTGTCACCCCTGCAACGCCCGGATGGCTACTGGAATGTAAGCTTACATGACCCCACTAATTACGGGGGGAAAGAACTGACCGGAACAGCCCTGTTTATTTATGGCATGGCCTGGGGCGTCAATCATGGCTTACTGGATGGAAAAACCTATCGACCTATTATGGCTAAAGCCTGGAATGCGATGGCTACCGATTCTGTACACCCGAACGGCTTCTTAGGTTATGTGCAGGGAACCGGTAAAGAGCCAAAAGATGGTCAGCCTGTTACGTACGACAGCAAGCCTGATTTTGACGATTATGGCCTCGGTTGTTTCCTGCTGGCAGGGACGGAATTGTGTAAACTGAAACGGTAGAATAGTTTTGGTTTACGGTATTCGGTTTACTGACGTCTAACCCGAACCTCCGTAAACCGATACCGAATACCGTAAACCAAAAACCTAGAATACATGCAAGAAATTGCCTTTACAATGAAACTAAAGCCGGGTGTTGAGGCTGAGTATCAACGCCGTCACGACGAAATCTGGCCGGAATTATCAGCGGCTTTAATTGATGCGGGTGTTCGCGACTATTCTATTTTCCTCGATCGGGCAACCGGAACACTATTTGCCGTTCAGAAACGGCTTGATACTCATACCACTGCCAATTTGCCAGGATTGCCCATTATGAAGCGCTGGTGGGCTTACATGGCCGACTTGATGGATACAAATCCCGATAATTCGCCGGTGGCTGTGCCACTGGAACGAGTTTTTCATATGGAGTAGGAGTGACTTTCCGTTTTACCAGTTAAATAGAGATACGCCAGATCTTGGAGATCTGGCGTATCTCTATTTAACTGGTAAAACGGAATTTAATGTAATTCTGCTAGCCACTGCTTTGCAAACACCCGTGCTTCGGTTACGGGCTCTTTGCCTAAGCGATATAGGAATTTCCACTCAGCGGGCTTACGTTGGTAGATCGGATTCGCAAACTCCTGTTTGTAACCCATGGGTACTAAACGAGCCTCGAAATCAACCGTTTCCGTTAAGTCAATAAAATCCTGTAGCCGTTTTTTCAGAAGGGGGTGAAAATCAGCATGGGCGTCGAATTCGGCTTTCTTTTTTCGTTGCAGTGCCAGTTCCTCCTGATCAATATCAGTACCGGATTTGCTCACTTGTTTCTGAGACTGTTCGATTAAAGAGGCCAGATACTGTTTCTTACATTCGGCTGGTGGTAAGTTCAGCATCTTTTTTAACTCCGCTATATGTTGTGCCTGGCGTGTGCGCTCGCTACCGGATAGTGAAGCCAGTTGCTGCTCTTCCTGCACCAATTGTGTTCGGATACCCATTTGCAACATGGCGGGGTCCATTTGCGCGAAAGCCTGATCCAACGTGGCCATCTGCGTTTTTAGCGCAGCTTTTTCTGTATCGTTAGCTTGTTTCTTTTGAGCTAAACCTTCATCCGTGTACGACTCGTCATATGGATAAACCGAGCGTACATTCTGACGCCATTCATTCTTAAACGTTGTTGACTCAATATAAGCCCGAACAACCTTGCCTAAAGCCCGAACGGTTGCGCCCCTTGATGACTCGGGCAACCGACGTGCCACTTGTCGCATGGAGGCTGTTGCGTTGAAAAAGAACCAGTTAGGCTCTTTTAAATTTAACAGAACGTCTTGCCGGAGCTTGCCGGATTGAATCGTTAGTTCAGACATTACATCGCCTGTATGGGCGGCAATCAGCCAGCAACTGATGACGACTAGTGTGAGCAGGAAACGTTGTTTAGCCGATTTCATGGGTTTGAAAAGGAGGAAGGTGCGAGATGAAAATTACAATGCTTTCCAGGTCATGATTGTCTTGGACGTCTGGCTGGGATCGGCAATAGATACTTCCGCTTTCAGTCCCGTAGCCGAAGCCTCCAGTACTTTCCATTCTGAAACATCCGTTGCATCGCTGTCTTTCACAATGCTAATAGTTTTTGTCTGCTCGTTATACGTCCAGTGGCTTGGTTTTACGGCCGATGGATCGGCCTCGTTGTCGGAGCAGGAGAGTTGTCCGTTACTACCCGACAGCGTACCGTTTTTCTCGAAAACCAGGGTGTTGTCTTTATCACAGGCCCGCAGGAAAACCATCAGATCGGTGTCCAGTTTGCCATCACCATCAAGGTCAATCGCCGGATTGACCTGAAAGGAGGTCATGACCAGATTTTTGCCAACAAAAGCAGGTGTTGCCGTATTGTCTGCGGGTTGAACTCCATCATCACCTTTCTTACAGGATGAGGTAGCCAGTACAAGTGTAGCCATAACGGCTAGCATAAAAGTAGGAAATCGGTTCATTGTGTTTAGTTGTTTACTGGTTGAAAAAGAGAATGTTAGTTATTAATTGTTCTGTTCCCCAGATTGGTGAGCCAAAGTTGGGGCATCGTCATCAACTGCGCCAGGCTGTGTCCGATCAACCGGAACTTTGCATTGGTGAACTGCCGGGTAAGAGTTATCAAGTGACTCGTACCCTGGAGAAGGGCCACTTAGGCCACTTCTACATGAAGGTGAAAAGCCAGAAGATGGTCGGCAATAAAATCCGCATAGCTGCGAGGTGCGTGACCCAGTACCTTCGTACAGAGGGCCAAATCCTGGTCAGAAGCCACAAGCCCCTGCGCTTGAAAGAACTGGTACATTTTGGTCCAGTCAGAAATAATCCAATCAGGTAGGGAGCGCCTGGCATCAGTAGCCCAAACATCCAGATCATTCCCCCGATAGTAAATAGCAGCATCGAGTTGCTCGCTTAGAATAGAAGCCGTTGCCTCTCCAGTTAATGTCTCTGGTCCTACCAATGGGATGTGTTTCCCGTTATACTCATCGGTTAACATAGCTATGACCGCCGCTTCAGCAATATCCCGAACATCAACCCGATTCAGGCCAACATCGCCGATGGGTTGTGGATACACACCATAGGTTGAAATGGCATTAGTGAACCAGAAATCATTCTGGTAGAAGTTATTCGGGCAGATGAATACATACGAAAGGCCCGACTGCATCAGCACATTTTCAATCGTAATCTTGGGTTGAAAGTGCGGGATGTGCGCGCCCTGCCGAACGTTATGAATACTCTGATACACAACTTTTCGAACCCCAGCCCGTTTGGCTGCCGCAATGGCATACTGGCCCTGAGCTGCTTCGGTGTGCCCCTGCCGATTCAAGAGAAAAACGACATCGATACCGGTAAAGGCCTTGGGTAAGGTGCCGGGTTGATCCAGATTACCAATAACGGCTTCCACCCCTTCCGGCAACTGGGCGGCTTTCTCGGCGGAGGTCACCAGCACTCGTACCGACACCTGATGGCGTACCAATTCCTCAACTACCTGGCTGCCAACGGTTCCCGTTCCGCCAATAACTAACGTTTTCATGATTGGAGTATTTGTGTTGATAAGGTTTTATTAGGCTACCCGTCATCAATACGTAACGGGCTGATTGATGATGCAAAGTTGGTTCGTCAGTGCCATAACGCCCAGACTGGATTCAGTCAACCGGAAAAAGACTGCGGTGAATTGATGGATAAGAACGATCAGGCGTATGACCATTTCCTTAGTTTATTTCCCGCTGGTTAAGTTTCACGAACAACCCGCCACTACAGGAGTTCGGAGACTATAGAGATTCAAGAGACTCAACCTAAAACGATATGACGATTACTGCTGAATCACCCCCGATGGCTAAACAGACGCCATCGCTGCCAGCTACCCGGACCGTTACGCTTACCGTCAATGGTTCCGACATTTCCGCACAGTTAGCACCCTGGACGAGCTTACTGGATGCGTTGCGCGAATACATGCAGCTAACAGGAACCAAAAAAGGCTGTGATCATGGCCAATGCGGGGCTTGTACGGTGCTGGTAAATGGCAAACGTATCAACTCCTGCCTAACCCTGGCGGTCATGCAGGAGGGTAATCAGATCACAACGATAGAAGGATTAGCTCAACAGGCTGGGCCGGAGGGACTTCATCCTCTCCAGCAAGCGTTTATTGATCATGATGCTTTTCAATGCGGCTATTGTACTCCAGGACAGATCTGTTCAGCAGTTGGACTCATGAACGAAGGGCATGCAAAAACGACCGACGATATTCGGGAGTTAATGAGTGGCAACATCTGCCGATGTGGTGCCTATACCAATATTGTTGATGCGATTCAGTCGGTTATGCACCCTCAACCCGATTCACTATGACCAATTTTGACTATACCCGGGCCGATGGCGTGACCAACGCGGTGAGCGAGCGGGCATCAGAGCATACCGCCAAATTCATTGCGGGCGGTACCAACCTGATTGACCTGATGAAGGAGAATGTGGAGCGTCCCACCCGCCTGATAGACATTAACCGACTACCCTTAGCTACCATTGCCGAAACCGAAGGAGGTGGATTACGATTGGGCGCGTTGATGACCAATGCCGATACGGCATATGACAAACAGGTCTCTAAGCGATACCCATTACTATCGCAGGCCATTCTGGCGGGCGCATCGGCGCAGTTGCGTAATATGGCAACCGATGGCGGCAATCTGATGCAACGTACCCGCTGCTATTACTTCTACGATGTGGCTACACCCTGTAATAAGCGTGAACCTGGTTCGGGCTGTTCGGCACTCGTTGGATTTAACCGAATTCACGCGATTCTGGGTACCGAAGCGCCGGACCGGTCGATACACTGCATAGCTACACATCCATCGGATATGTGCGTAGCGCTGGCAGCCCTGGAAGCGGTGGTGCGCGTAACAGGATCGTATGGGGAGCGAACAATTCCCTTTGCCGAATTTCACCGCCTACCCGGTAATACGCCCCATATCGACAATACGCTTCAGGACGATGAACTCATTACCGCCATCGACTTGCCTGCCAACGGATTTTCGAAAAACTATAGCTACCTGAAACTTCGTGATCGAACCTCTTATGCGTTTGCCCTGGTATCGGTAGCTGCGGCTTTGGAACTGGAAGACGGTCGAATCAAGGACGCCCGAATTGCACTCGGTGGCGTATCGCATAAACCGTGGCGACGACCCGAAGTTGAAGCTACCCTGGCCGGAAAAATACCATCGAAGGCTGAATTTCAGTCGGTTGCGGATGCATTACTGGAAGGCGCTCAGGGATTTGGGCACAATACATTCAAAATCGAACTGGCAAAACGGGCCATTGTACGGGCGTTATCACAGGCAGCTAAACTGAAACCAGCATCATGACTCAATACATAGGAAAGCCTCTGAGCCGCGTTGACGGACTGGATAAAGTGACAGGTAAGGCCAAGTATGCCGCCGAGTTTGAGACCCCGGATCTACTCTACGGCTATGTGGTGAACAGCGCCATTGCGAAGGGAAAAATTAAGCGAATTGATGCCACCAAGGCCCTGAGCCTGGATGGCGTTCTACAGGTCTTTACGCACGAGAACCGACCCAAGCTAGCCTGGTTCGATATGAACTACAAAGACCAGGATGCCCCACCCGGCTCACCCTTTCGACCCTTACGAGATGCTAAAATCAGCTATAATGCGCAACCGATTGCGTTAGTCGTAGCCGAAACCTTCGAGCTCGCTCGCTATGCGGCCTCGCTGGTTGAGGTTGACTATCAGGAAGACACACACGAAACTGATTTGCAGGCCAATCGGCATAAGGCACGTAAACCATCGCTGGGTATGGCTTCAATGCTAAAACCACCCCCACCAAAACCTCGGGGTAATTTTGAGGAAGCCTTTAGTGCCGCACCCGTGCAAATGATGGGTGAATATGTGCATAGTATGGAGCACCATAACCCGATGGAGATGTTTGCCAGTACGGTCGTGTATGAAAAAGGCCGAAATAAGGCGGGGGCGCGGTATACTATTTATGACAAAACCCAGGGGGTAACAAACAGTGTTTTGTATGTATCGCAGGTGTTCGATATCCCATTTAAGAACCTACGCGTACTTTCTCCCTATGTTGGTGGAGGCTTTGGCTCAGGTCTTCGGCCCCAATATCAGCTATTTCTGGCTGTAATGGCTGCTCGTGAATTAAAGCGCTCTGTGCGGGTTACTCTCACCCGACAGCAGATGTTTACGTTTGGGTATCGACCAGCCACGGTGCAGACGGTTGCCTTAGGCGCATCGGCCGATGGAACCATGACGGCCCTTTATCATGATACCGTTGGGGAAACCTCGCAGTTTGAAGATTACACCGAGATTGTATCCAGTTGGGGGGGACTGCTGTATCCACCGGAGAATGTTACATTTAAGTACAAACTGGTACCTCTGGATGTGGCCACACCTCTCGATATGCGGGCGCCGGGTGGCGTAACCGGTATGTCGGCGCTCGAATGTGCTGTAGATGAACTGGCCTATAAACTGGGAATGGACCCCGTTGAGTTTCGCCTGAGAAACTATACGGAACGCGACATGAACGCTGATTTACCGTATTCGAGTAAAGAGCTTCGGGAGTGTTTTCGGCAGGGGGCAGAACGGTTTGGCTGGATGAAACGAAAGCCTGAACCCCGGTCGATGCGCAATGGCCA
Organism: Spirosoma migulaei; assembly: GCF_054776855.1. Classification (NCBI taxonomy): domain Bacteria; kingdom Pseudomonadati; phylum Bacteroidota; class Cytophagia; order Cytophagales; family Cytophagaceae; genus Spirosoma; species Spirosoma migulaei. The sequence continues at coordinate 184,980 of NZ_BAAHBG010000017.1, forward strand.
CAACCTGGTAGGATGGGGTATGGCGACCGGTATCTGGGAGGCTAATCAGATGCCTGCCCGTGCCGAAGCGGTTTTGATGGTTAATGGTAAACTTCGGGTTAGTAGCGCCACGGCTGATATTGGTACAGGTACCTATACCATTATGACGCAAATTGCCGCGGATACGCTTGGAATACCAATTGAAGACGTACTGTTTAAGTTAGGGGATAGTGATATGCCTGCTGCCCCAATTGAGGGTGGTTCCTGGACAGCCGCAACCGTTGGAACAGCCGTGAAAACGGTTTGCGAAGAGTTAGCGAAAAAGCTGTTCAAACTGGCCAAAAAGATGCCCGGTTCGCCCTTTGCTAAAGTTGATGGTAAGGATGTTGTGTTTGCCGACAACTCGATTCAACTGAAAAATGATCCATCGGTAGCGGTTCACCTACAGGCTGTAGTTGATTCCAACGGAGGAGCGGCTGTTCGGGAAACATCGGCGGGGTTACCCAAAATGCTACAACAGCGAAAATATGCCCGCAGTGCGCATTCGGCGGTGTTTGCAGAAGTGGAAGTTGATGAGGACTTAGGCGTAGTTCGGGTTACGAGGCTGGTGAGTGCCATTGCCGGGGGGCGTATTCTCAACCCTAAAACCGCCCGAAGTCAGATTCTGGGCGGCATGGTTTGGGGAATCAGTAAAGCGCTGGAAGAAGAAACCATTATGGACCACCACCTGGGTCGAATCATGAACCACTCGCTGGCTGAATACCACGTGGCCGTTAACGCCGATATTCACGAACTCGATGTCATTTTTGTAGAAGAACATGATGACATTGTGAATCCATTGGGTGTGAAAGGCTTGGGGGAAATTGGCCTGGTGGGCGTCCCCGCAGCTATTGCCAACGCCGTTTTCCATGCAACCGGTAAGCGTGTCCGGGATTTGCCAATTACACTGGATAAATTATTGTAATTTATTGTCATGGGTAGTCAGGAATGGTCATTTAGTTGCCGTTTGTTTGCAATAAATGACCATTCCTGACTACCCATGACAATAAATTAAGCTACCGCCTTTCCTTCCAGTACAGGGCGTTTGTCTTTCCCTTTCGTAATAATGCTTATGCTATTTTGAAATTCCACCTGAACACCGTCGGCACCAAATCGACAGGTTACGGTTTCGTAGTGGGCAGTTTCGATAAAGCGCCAGGTCATGACAAAGGTAGTGTCGTCCTGCCAGCCACCACTGCCTGCCACTTTTCGGTTAGGGCCATTGGGTACAGGTGTGGGTGTCAGCGACAGTGGGGCTACGGATAAGGTGGTTGTACTATCCCGCCAGCGACCAATGCCGCACAATACCTGATGATCGCCCTGGTCGTCCTGAAGCTTAAAGATGCAGCCATCCTTTCCGAATGTCAGAGTTACATCTTTTACATGCAATGAATTATCCGCAACGGCATATGTCTTCCCGCTTATTTTAGGTTGTATAGAGGAGGCCGATTGCGAAACACTGGGTGGTAGCGTGAGCGTTGCCAGTTTTTGCGTTAAGGCAGCCTGTTTTATTTTATCGGCGGGTAGGCCCGTTCCCCGAAGAGCTGGCAGAATATGATCCCATATAGCATCGAGGATTCCCTGTGTATTGGCTGATTCGGCAGTGATGGCAATCAGGGCATCTTCTTTGGGTAGCACAACGCAAAACTGTCCGAACGCACCATCGGCCCGATAAGCGTCGTTACGGCATCGCCAGAACTGGTACCCATATCCCTGAATCCAGTCGTTGACGCTGGCATCACCTTTGCCGCCCTTCGACTCAACTTCCTTGCTGGTCGCGTCATGAATCCACGCTTCTGACAGTAGGCGTTTCCCGTTCCACATACCCTTCTGTAAGTAAAGCTGGCCGAATTTGGCAATATCTTCCGTGCGAATCCGTAAGCCCCAGCCACCGGTATTGATGCCATTTGGGTCAACTTCCCAATCCATACCCTCAATACCCAGTGGCCCGAATAAACGCGGTTTTAAATACTCAAGCAAGGTTTGACCCGTTAGCTTCTGCACAATGGCCGACAGCATATACGTGGCACCGCTGTTGTACATATAAAATGTTCCCGGCTCATGATCGACAGGTTGTGCCAGGAATGATTTAATCCAGTTGTTGTCTGTACCTCCCCGCAAGGCAGGGGTCGTATCCTTATCATGGCCCGTCGACATAGTCAATAAATCTTTCACCCGCATGGCTGCCAGATTTGTACTGACGTTGGCAGGCACTTCTTTCGGGAAGAACGAAATAACTTTATCCTCAACCGTTAATCGCTTCTCGGCAACAGCCATCCCAACTGCCGATGACGTAAAACTTTTGCTTAGCGAATAGAGCGTGTGAATGTATTGGGGTTCGTAGGGTGCCCACCAGCCCTCCGCCACGACCTGGCCATGACGAAGCACCATCATGCTGTGAATATTGAGCTTTTTAGCCTCCACCGTATTCACGAAATCAAGTAGGCCGCCCGGCGCAACACCTTGTGCCTCAGGTAAACTACGGGGTAATTTTCCCGTTTTGGCTGGTAAAGCCCAACTCGTGTCGGGCAGGGTAGAGGCAATGGCCAGGCCAGCGGCACCGAAGCCGAGCTGCCGGAGGAAATCTCTGCGATTGAGGTTCATTGTTGTTGGTAAGAGTTTGTAGGAGAAAATAGTCTATGCAAGTACGGGATTTGTTTGGGTAAGGTCAAACAGCAGGCTCACTTTGACTTCCTTAAACGGAACGGATGAAAAGTTGGACTTTTTGGGGTCTATAGTGATTGTTCTGTTTGTAAGCTTATTTTTATCTCAAAAATTGGCAAGCTTCTTTCTAATCAATACTTTATTCTGCCATTTCTACTCAATACGTAATTGCTATAGTTTACGGACCGTATACAATGAAGAAACTTGTACTTCCTCTTTTACTCAATTTTCTGTGCCTGATTGTATCTGTCAAGGGACAGTCGTTCAAGCCGAAACAACTGCGTGAAGCCACCATCGACCAGTTGCACACGGCCATGCAAGCCGGTAAACTGAGCTCGGCGCAACTCGTGCAGCTTTACCTCGACCGGATTGAAGCGTATGACAAACAGGGGCCTTTCCTGAATGCCATTATCATGGTGAATCCCAAAGCACTTACCGAAGCTCATCGGTTGGATTCCCTGTATAAGGCAACGGGAAAATTCGTGGGTCCACTGCATGGTATTCCAGTGATTGTAAAAGACAACTACAACACCTTCGACATGCCCACCACGAATGGAACCCTGGCCATGAAAAAGTCAATCCCGCCCAAAGATGCCTTTGTTATACAGCGAATTCGGGAGGCTGGTGCAATCATTATTGCCAAATCGAATCTGGCGGAGTTTGCTACGTCGGGCAACTTTTCGGTGAGTTCTATTTTGCCAGGCTATTCGCGTAATCCCTACGATACGAAACGAACAACGGCTGGTTCGAGTGGGGGAACGGCTGCTGCTGTAGCTGCCGACTTTGGAACCATTGGCCTGGGAACCGATACGGGCAGCTCTATTCGCGGGCCTTCTGCACATCAAAGTCTGGTTGGTTTTCGGCCAACGTTGGGGCTCGTTAGTCGCGATGGAATTGCCCCACTAGCTATGACAAATGATACAGGTGGGCCTATTTGTCGGACAGTGGAAGACGCTGTACGGGTGCTCGATGTGATTGTGGGCTATGATAAAGCTGATTCGGTGACCCGACGCAGTGAAGGGAAAATCCCGCAGACTTACCGGCAGTTTCTGGATAAAAACGGATTGAAAGGAGCCCGGATTGGTGTATTTCGGCAATTATGCACGACAAAGAATGCTGATCCACAAGTGTATGCGCTGTTCAACAAGGCGCTGGATGAACTCCGGGCGGCCGGAGCCATTGTTGTCGATTCAGTTCGGGTGCCAGAGTTGGATACCATCAATAAATCATTCGATACGATTCCACAACTACGGCGGGATTTCAATATATACCTGGCCAACTTAGGCCCCAATGCGCCCCATAAAAGCCTGAAGTCCATTATCAAATCGAAGCAGTTTCACCCCAGTATCGAAAAGACGTTACTCGACTCGGATGCTGATACGTTGGCACCCGAAGCGCATAAAGGCTGGGCCAAAAATCTGGGATTGCGTGCCCGGCTTCGTCAGCTATTACTTCGGGCGATGGATTCAACGGGGGTCGATGTACTGGTGTATCCAACGTTTAGTTACCCACCCCGGCTCATTGGCGATCTGAACACGCCGTCGGGAACGAACAACAACGCACTTTCACCCCCAACGGGCTTCCCGGCCTTTACCGTACCAATGGGTTTTACATATACTGACTTACCGGCTGGTTTACAATTCTTTGGCCGACCGTTTAGTGAGCCAACACTGGTGAAGTTATGCTATGCCTACGAACAGGCAACCCTTCACCGAATACCGCCAGCAAGTACACCCGTTTTACCCAGGAAGAAAAAAAAGAGTAATGTCTAATTGTTTTATTTTTAACCGCAAAGGACGCAAAGATGAATCGCAAAGAGCGCGAAGAATACACTTTGCGCTCTTTGCGATTCATCTTTGCGTCCTTTACGGTTAAAAATAAAAATCGAACTATTTATGATCAAAATATACGCTTTGTTGTTTCTAATTGCCTTACCAACAGCTATGTATGCCCAGGCTAAAGTTGGAGATCTCACCCCTTACGAGCGCAACACGAATCAGACGGCTACCTACGCCCAGATCATAAGCTGGTATCAGCAAGTAGACCGGCAATATGATCAGGCCAAGCTCATTGAGGTGGGAAAAACGGATATCGGAAAACCACTTCATGTGTTTTTGTTAGCGGCTGATAAACAATTCACGGCTCGGCCTGATCGCGTAACCCTGCTGATTAACAACGGTATTCACCCCGGCGAACCCGAAGGGATTGATGCCTGTATGATGATGGTGCGGGATTTATTAAAAGCGAATAAATTGCCCAAAAATGTGCTACTGGCCATCGTGCCTGTCTATAATATCGATGGCGCCTTGAATCGAGGGGTGTCGCGGGTGAACCAGAATGGACCCGAATCCTATGGCTTTCGGGGAAACGCCCGAAACCTGAATCTGAACCGCGATTTTATAAAGGCAGAAGCCGAAAACACGAAGGCGTTTCAGACGATGTATCAATCGTTGAAGCCACAGGTGTTTATTGACAATCACACCAGTGATGGCGCTGACTACCAGCATGTATTGACCTATTTCGCCACGCAGAAAGACAAACTCCACCCAACTGTGTCTGGCTACATGACGCAAACCTTCCAGCCTGAACTCGATAAACGGCTGACCGGGCAGGGCTTTCCACCGGCTCCGTATATAAACAGTTTTTCGGAAACCCCCGAGAGTGGTTTACTGGGTTATAACGATTCGCCCCGTTACTCAACCGGCTATGCCGCCTTATTCAACTGTTTCGGATTCACCCTGGAGACGCATATGTGGAAAGACTACCCGGCTCGGGTAAAAGCCTCCTACGCCTTCGACGAATCGGTTCTGCGATTATGTGAACGGGATGCCCAAACGATTCTGGCGAATTACCGGAAAGCCAATGAGGAAGTTCGTAAACAGACGAACTTCCCGTTAAGCTATAAGTTGGATCGTAGTAAAACCGATTCGATCACCTTTCTGGGATACGAAGCGGCCTACAAACCTAGTGAGGTGTCGGGCCTGAAACGACAGTATTACGATCGCTCGAAACCGTTCACGAAGCGAATTCCCTACTGGAATAACTTTGTCGTTGATGTACAGGTCGATAAGCCACGAGCATATGTTATTCCTCAGGCCTGGTCTGAGGTGATTGGTCTGCTCAAACGCAATGGAGTGATACTACAGATACTGCCTAAAGATACCTCAATGGCCGTATCGGCCTACTACGTCACTGATTACAAAAGCCCGCAACGACCTTATGAGGGCCATTATATTCACTCGGGTATTAAGCTGCGGTCGGAGTCACAAACAATTCAGTTTTACAAAGGCGACTACCTGGTTCTGACCAATCAACCCACCAATCGATATATCGTTGAAACGCTTGAACCACAAGGTGTCGATTCGTTTTTCGCCTGGAACTTCTTCGATAGTTCGCTTGACCAGAAAGAATATTTTTCCGATTATATTTTCGAGGATACAGCCGCTGAACTTCTGAAAAAAGACCCCGCACTCCGCAAAAAACTGGACGATAAACGAGCATCTGATAAAGCTTTCGCCGAAAACGCCGACGCCCAGTTAGACTTCATCTATCGACAGACACCCTATTACGAAAAAACGCACAACCGGTATCCAGTTTACCGGCTGCAGTAAGCAAACGGATTTGTCAATCCTAAAGCTGTTTAAACTTTCCAAAATGGTAAGGAAAGACGCGTGTAATGCCGACCGTCCCGGTTGGCACTACACGCCAAATCGCACTTGTTTCATGGAAACAATAAAAGTTTGAATAGCTTCCCTGTTAGAAAACTTTCACTTATTTCTATGAATCCTTTTCGAAATCGTTTTTTGCTATTGCCAATCGGGTTCCTGTTGTTTTCGCTTCACTTGTTGGCTCAGACGAAGACTACCGAATCGCCCGACGTAGCCGCTATACGTTCGCTCCGTGCACAATCGAACCAGGCAATTCAGGCCCGTGATCTGACGGGCTTTGGGCAAACGATGCTGCCAGATATTGAGGTGACCCGGGGAAGCGGCTCCCACGTAACAAGCCGGGATTCGGTGCTGGCTTCGGTAGCGGTTCAGTTCAATGACCCAAATTTTAGGGGGTATGTTCGTGATACTGAGAGCATAAAAATAAGCTCGACTGCTCCATTAGCAGCCGAGCAAGGGCATTGGACTGGTCGTTTCCAGCGCCCGGATGGCGTTCAAACAATCACGGGTGTTTACCTGGCCATGTGGCGTAAAACAGGCGCGGGCTGGAAAATCCGCTCCGAACTGTTTGTGAGTTTAACCTGCACGGGAAGTGCCGCTTGTGGAAAGTGAGCCAGATTAAACTAGGTCAATTTTGCAGTGAAAAAGTCAATAGTACGTTTCCAGGCTAATTCGGCGGCTGCTTTGTCATAACGAGGGGTTGTATCATTATGAAAGCCGTGATTTGCATTGGGATACACATAAGCGGTGTATTCTTTATTGTTCTGCTTTAACGCGGCTTCATAAGCTGGCCAACCTGCATTAACTCCTTTGTCCAGTTCGCCATACTGCAAGAGGAGCGGAGCTTTTATTTTTGGAACATCTTCAGCGGCTGGCTGCCCGCCATAGAACGGAACGGCTGCCGATAAATCGGGTAACCGCACAGCCATCATATTGGCAATCCACCCACCAAAGCAAAAACCAACAACACCAACTTTGCCGTTGCAGTCTTTGTTGCCTTTTAGATACTCATAGCCCGCAATAAAATCTTCTAACATTTCATTTCGGTCTCGCTTACTTTGGAGCGCACGACCTTCATCGTCATTGCCCGGATAGCCACCCAATGGGGTCAACGCATCCGGCGCAATCGTAATAAATCCGGCCAGAGCTGCTCGCCGGGCCACATCTGCGATGTGCGGATTCAATCCACGATTTTCATGAACCACAACAATACCGCCAAGTTTCTTTTTCGCATCCACTGGCATCGACACCAGGGCTTTGATGGTGCCGCCCCCTTTTGGTGAAGGATAATTGACGTAGTCTGATTTTAACCGTGGATCGTCGGCTTTGATCTGGATAGCGCCCTGGTAATCAGGCATGAGAAAGCTCATCAAAGAGGCTACGGTAAGGCCGCCAACGGCATAGGTCGATAATTTTTGCACAAAGTCGCGCCGATCGAGCCGGTTATGCGCATAATCATCATACAAGTCAAATACCTCTTGTTTAATGTCTTCTTTATTGATTCGGTTCATGTTCGTCCGGATTCGTTTTCCAGTAAATATACTATGAATTCGAGCGTAGACATGATCCTAACTTGCCATTTCTACGCTCGAGTTCATAGTATGTATGCCGGTTGCTATAGGGCATAGCCTTGATCACTATACGAACCGCCCATTTCCAATAAGGCATAGAGTGTGGCTCCTACTAAATCAGTTGTGGGTTCGTCATTGGTCAGGACAATGGTGTGGTCTCCATCCTGATAAAGACTAAAAATATCGACTTTATTGAGCGGGTTTGCCAATAGCCACTTATCAGCTACATACGTAACCGGGACACCTGTTCGCTGACGCACATGATAGACTATTTCGGTAATGGATGGGCATGTCCCCGTAAAATTCACCTCTCGACTGACGACCATAACTTTACTTGTGTAGATAGTTATACTGATAAGTAAGAACGCTATTGTTGAGTATAGTACTTGATCCAACTAGACACTACTAGATTCTGTTAGTTGTATTTTGTTGAAAATCAACGAAAAGTGATTCAATGGGCCTTGAGCGTCAAATTTGGTCAAGCGTTAGTAAGTGTCTGTATCCTGTGCGATGGTGGGGTCAAATTCCCATAGGTCATCAAAGGTAGTCGTTCCGCTAAGCCCCGTTGTGATGTATCCTTTCCCATTCATAGCGAAGCCCAGGGCGTACAATCGGGTACCACCTTCAAAGACGCCAAATTCAGCCCAGCTATCATCATCAGGATTGTATTGCCAAACCGTAGCGCTGCCGTCTCCAGCCGTCACATAACCCCGTGAGCCGATTGCAAAACCAACTCCGTAACTACGAGCTACGGTTTCTTCATCCTCGAAATCACCCTTTTCGATCCATAGGTCCTGCGCCGGGTCGTAGGCCCACCAGTCGGTTAGAGCCGCGCCATTTGTACCGGTGCCAACATAGGCAATGTTGTTGATAATGAAACTAATGGCTCCCAATCGCTTTCCTCCGCCAAAGCTGGTCGTCTTCTCCCAGCTACCACTTTCGGGGTCGTAAGTCCAGAAATCTTTTAAGTAATTTCCATCGTAGCCAGTGCCGACATACCCTTTATTGTTAACCGCGAAGGCCACCGCGTTTCGCCGGGCTGTTCCGCCAAAATCGGCAATTTGATTCCATGTATTAGCGGCCTGATCAAATTCCCAAAAGTCCTTTAACCGATTGCTATTGGCGTCTACGCCGGTGCCAACGTACCCCTTGTTGCCCAGAGCGAACCCAACAGCCGAAATACGGGCAGTGCCCCCGAAATTGGCCACCTGGCTCCAGGCATTAGTGGATTGATCATAGGCCCAGAAGTCTTTTAAGAGATCGTTCGACGAAGTGGTGCCCGTGCCAATGTAGGCTACGTTTCCAATGGCAAAGCCAACGGCTGCACTACGACTAACGCCGTCGAGATCAGAGCGGGTTCGCCAGTCGCCTAGTGTGGTAACGTCCGAAGTCGAGCATCCGACCAATAAGGCTGTCCAGCTGAGGCAGATTAGCAGGAGAACCGTGTTAATTGTCTTCTGAGTAGGAAAAACTGTTGATGGCTGGGGAAGGTAAGCTATACGAAAATTCATAGGACTAAAGCGGTTGAGTTACTTGATTGGGTGTAAAAAAAGAGTGGTAGAAAAAGTCTGAATGTTAGTGATGAATCTGTAAATCTGGGCGTCTGTCGGGCGTAGGCTGATTGGTACTGTTTTCGGTGGAGGCCTCCTGTAAGTAAGTTGAAATCCATCGGATAAGCGCCTGTTTCTCGGTAGTTGAACCAAGCTGTTGAGGTATATCCTCGTCTGCATCAGTCGAGCAGGTAGACAAAGGCATAAGCAGGCCAATAAGCATTAGCCATCTGGTGGACTCTGGTTGACTACCCAGTAGTCGGTCGAACGTTGAAACGCGATTTCTCATCCGGATCTGGTTAAGTTGACGTGTTGAGTGGATCGTCTACTTCCGGATACGAGGTTTTTTTTCGAGGTGTTGCAGGCTAAAAGGCCTTTTATGCCGTGTTTAAGCTATTTTAACATAATGTGCCGACGTAAACTGCGAATGTGCCGGTGAATGAGGAGTGTTACTGAAAGTAGACTAATGAAGCCATTGCTTCGGTAGAAAGATACTTTTTGCGTTTAGTTTGGCTACCGGGAAGTGAATGTAATGGCCGTCCGACGGATAGTTCTCCAGGTACTTAAGCTATCGCCTAGTAGTCCTGGCCAGGAGTCTGCTCATGCAAGAAAGGAAGCAGTTGGCAATATGAAGTCCTTTCTAAAGACATTATCAAACAACACGGAATATACGCAAGAGGAAGTAAACCAGGGTTTACAGCGAAACTTCTAAATCGCCCTAGTCGTGCGGTTGAATAATCGGCAATTTTTGGTGGTCAACAGGCTTATCAGATTTAGGCACTTGTCCTCCATTGCCTAAGGGTGGGTTTTTGGGATTTGCGTAATAGATGGCTTTTGCCCGCCGAATCAGTTTTAGCGCAGCCGCCAGGCGTTCCTGTGGCGTTTTAGCCCACCAGTATTCTTTATCATAAGCCGGAATATCGTTGATATTGCTTGATTTGCGGATGATGGACATGGGAATTAATCAAATTGGGATAAGCGCCAAATCGAAGTTGCAATTTCTGATAACTTCGTTTGCCTTCTATCAAGTGTATTAGGAGTCCATACATCAGCCTTTATCTCTCTAGAAAGGCTATATTGGCTTGTATGATATATGGCCTTCTTTTCAATAAAACTTTTTGTGCCGCAGTCTCGATTTTTATCATCTTCTAGTAATGTGTAATTTCCAATCCGATAAATAAAGTTGTCCTGTGTGGAAAGCGGAAAGTCAGATGACCATTCAAGACTTGGGTTTTCTGGGAGAATATGTTCGATAGTTGCAGGGCTTTCTTCGTAGTCAATATCTGTTTGGCTTAGTTTATTCTCTAATTCGAATAAAACATATCGAGCTAATTTTCTACTTCTGCCTTTGGTTTTTATGGATAAAGTTGAAAAGTCATTTTTAAAATCCAAATCACTCACATATAATGGTCGCAACTCTTGAGCAATTGTATAAGCATTCTTGCTTTCACCACGGCTAACTTTTATTGCAGTTTGACTATAATATTGTTCTTTAGGGTTAGTGTTCAAACCACTAACAACGGTATACCTGAACGTGATAATACTAACAATACGAAGAACCTTAACAAATTCTTCTTGACTAAGATTATTATATGCTGATAATAAAAGAGGTAATGCTTGTCGTTCCTTAAATAACTCAAGTTCCTTTATTCTTTTTTTTGCTTCCCGCATTCCAATCCAAAAAGGGTCGGATGAATTAGTTAATGCGTTATAAAGTTGCGCATCTTTTTCAAGATCATCTAAAAGGTTAATGACATCAATAGAAGATTTTATTATTTCTTTTACTGCTCGAAATAGATACTCCTGTCTGATTAATTTATTTTTTGAAATCCAATAATGGCGTAGGAAGGCAGGGAATGTATCAAGTCCAACACTGTCAACGATTCGTTGCCACTTTTCCTTTACATGGACTAAATCAGTTCGTGTAGAGACAGAAAAAAGGAAGTTTTTGAGTAAGTCAGTGACTGTTAAGTCAACCCCTCTAGAATTTAATGTTTCAAAAACGGTGTAAGCACTAACCTCATTTTCTACCACAATCTGAATGAACATAAGCCTTTCAGCTACTTTTTTATTGAGAAACGTAGCTATCTCCTCACCATTCGGATTTTTATCAAAATACTTCTGTAATGTAGTTCTGAAAAAATTATAGGCTTGCCAAAGTAATTTATCTGAGTCTCTTAATGTTCTTTCATTAATTGGTGGTCGAAAAGCCATTAAGTGTAACTGATAAAAACTGTTATTATTTTCATTCAAAGAAAGTTTTGCTGAATAGGATAACGATGCGGGATCTTTATCTCCTAAAAACTTGCTTGTAAGCAGAATGATTCGTTCTTTATTAAATTCTGTATCAATACCTTTATCAATTAAATCTTGAATAAGCCTTATTATGGCTAGTACTACAATACTTAACGTAGCTAATCGTTGTTGTCCGTCAATAATAGTGTACTTTTTGTCTCCTTGATTTTGTAATACAATAGAACCCATATAATGAACAGATTCATTGTCGTTTACTGAGATTATATCGGACCACAAGTCTTCCCAATGATCTGCTTTCCACGAATAATCTCTCTGGTATGCAGGCACAAGATATAATTTGCCGTTACCAATGATATCACTGAAACTTACAGTGCTAGTATCTAATAGATTATTAACAGCCATTGTGAATAGAGTAAAATTTTTTGTGCAAAAATAATTAGCTGTGTTTATAAAGAATTAAACACAGCTAATCAAGAGTTATAACCTCATAGTAATCTTTACCCCTTCTTCATCTCCTTCGCCCAGCCGTCTTTCAGCGTAACGGTCCGGTTGAATACGGGACGGTCGGCGGTGGAATCCTGATCGAGGATGAAGTAGCCTTTGCGCATGAACTGGAAGTTGGATTGGGCTCCCGATCGGGCAGCTTCTACCAGCGCAGGTTCAACAAACGCACGTACGGTTGCCAGCGAGTTTGGATTCAGTAACTCTTTAAAATCACGCTCGTCGGCCGCTGGGTTCTCCACGGAAAACAGGCGGTCGTACAGACGAACATCGGCTTCCACGGCGTGGGGTACCGATACCCAGTGAATCGTGCCTTTCACATTGATGCCCGATGTATCAGAACCGCTCCGGCTTTCGGGAATGTAGGAGCAGCGCAGTTCGATAATTTCCCCTGCATTGTCTTTTATTACCTCATCGCACTTGATGATATACGCACCTTTCAGCCGTACCATACCGCCCGGAAACAGGCGGAAGAATTTCTTCGGCGGGACTTCCATGAAGTCATCCCGCTCGATGTACACTTCCCGGCTGAAGGGCACATCGCGTTCGCCCGCGGTAGCGTCTTCGGGGTTGTTTTCGATAGGCATGATCTCCTCACGGCCAACCTCGTAATTCGTTAAAACGAGTTTCAAAGGCTTTTCATCGAGAACGGCCATGACCCGGTGTGTAGTCTTATTCAACTCTTCGCGCAGACAGAATTCCAGCAAGCCCACGTCGATAAGGTTATCGCGTTTGGCAATTCCGATGCGGTCAGCAAACTCACGGATGCTGGCGGGGGTATAACCACGCCGACGAATACCCGCGATGGTTGGCATCCGGGGATCATCCCAGCCGCTCACGTGGCCTTCTTCCACCAGTTGTTTGAGCTTACGTTTGCTCATGACCGTATACGTCAGGTTGAGCCGCGCGAACTCGATCTGGCGGGAGGGGAAAATATCAAGCTTATCAATAAACCACTCGTATAAGGGCCGGTGTACTTCAAACTCCAGCGTACAGAGCGAGTGGGTAATGTGTTCAATCGCATCGGACTGACCATGTGCGAAATCATACATCGGATAAATACACCAGGTATCGCCCGTACGGTGGTGATGCGCGTGTTTGATCCGGTAAATGATTGGGTCACGCAACTGCATGTTCGGCGAGGCCATATCGACTTTTGCGCGTAGCACTTTGGCACCGTCGGGGTAGTCGCCAGCTTTCATACGACGGAACAGATCGAGGTTTTCATCCACACTCCGGTCGCGGTACTGACTCATGCGTCCCGGTTCAGTCGGCGTACCTTTCTGAGCAGCAATTTCCTCCGAAGTTGAATCGTCTACATAGGCTAATCCCTTCTGAATCAGTTTCTCAGCAAAGAGGTAAATCTGATCGAAGTAGTCAGATGCATAAAACTCGTTTTCCCAGTCGAAACCCAGCCAACGGACATCGTTCTTGATCGAATCAACGTATTCGGTATCTTCCGTTACGGGATTTGTATCGTCAAACCGAAGGTTTGTCTGCCCGCCGTACTTATCGGCCAGCCCGAAGTTCAGGCAAATGGATTTAGCGTGGCCAATATGCAGGTAGCCATTAGGTTCGGGTGGAAAACGCGTGTGAATACGTCCACCGTTCTTACCAACGGCCAGGTCTTCTTCTACAATTTGTTCAATGAAGTTGAGGGAGCTACCAGCACTGCTGCCACCAGCGGTGCTATTTTCGTTGGTAACGCCTTCGTCGGAGTCTTTGGTTGCTTCAGTCATGTGGTTGCGTACTGATAAATAGTCCGAAAATTACGGCCTTTGCCCCGCTTTGACAAACCAAAACAGGGGTAAAGCAGAAACGAGGAATTTAAAGTAGGGTGTCTGGGCGTTCTGAGTGGCCTGCAGGTTTTTTAAAAACTGCACCAATCCATGCCCGGTTTACCAATTGGTGAACCTGTCAAATTTGCCTGCTGGTGGCGTTAAGATTAATTTAATACACAGGTGGCATTAGTAGTAAAAAGTAATTAGCTAGTGGTGAAAAGGACTCATTATCAGGTCGGTAAGTCAGGTTGTTTTACGGGGCATGGTTTCGAGAAATTACTTAAGTAGCGGTAGCGCAGTCACTAATTTCTTTGGAACGAACGAACAAAATGGACACTCTGGCGAGTTGTTATAGATACAGACCGTTGCCAATCTCCCAACTACGGTTTTCAAGGTTTAACTGTTTATGAATAGAACGTTTATTGGCTTTCTTTTCGCGCTTGGGTGGTTTTTGTCGATTGATGCAGTAAGTCAGAAAACAACAGATTCGCTATCGAAACAAGCTTATCTTTCCGATTGCATTCAGTATGCGTTGGGTCATCAGCCTGTAGTCCGTCAGGCGATTATTGACCAGGATATTGCCGAACGTACTGTGCAAAGCGCACTGGCCGCCTGGTACCCCCAACTAAGTGCCTCCTATAATCTGCTCCATTACCTCAAACTGCCCGTTACCCTCATTCCTGATGCGACCACGGGTGAGAAACGTCCCGTTTCGCTCGGTGCCCAAAACACATCGACGGCCTCACTTTCGGTAACGCAAAGTATTTTTAACCGGGATGTGTTACTGGCCAGCCGAACTGCCGACGCCTACCGGGAACAGGCTACTCAGAACACGGTCCGAAATAAGATCGATGTTGTCGTAAATGTCAGTAAAGCGTTCTATGACCTAATCCTGACGCAACGACAAGTCGATATTCTGACCCAGGATATCGCTCGCCTGACACGTAGTTTACAGGACGCTACCAATCAGTATCAGAGTGGAATTGTTGATAAAACCGATCCGCAGCGGGCGAAGATTGCGCTTAATAATTCTCGCGCTCAGCAGAAACAATATAGGGATCTGGTTGGGTCAAAATACCAGGTGCTAAAACAGGTTATGGGGTACCCGCCAACAAGTCAACTGGCGGTAACCTATGATACCTTACAATTGGCCAGGGAAGTTACCCTGGACACACTCTCGTTAGTAAATCCGCAAAATCGGATTGAATATCAGCTTTTGCAAACACAGGGGCGTTTACTGGATGCCAATGTTCGCTACAATCGCTGGGCATATCTGCCATCGGTATCGGCCTTTGGTAACTACAATTTATTGTATCAGAACAATGCCTTCGGGCAACTCTATAGCGCGTCATTTCCCAACTCGGTAATTGGCTTAACGCTTGCGCTACCTATTTTTCAGGGAGGGCGACGTATTCATCAGACAAAAATTGCCGAGTTGCAGGTTCAGCGGCTGAACTGGGATCTGGCTGCGCTGACCAGTGCGGTCGATGCCGAGTATGCCACGGCCTTAGCAAACTACAAGGGAAATCTGGCGAACTATCTGGCGCTGGTCGAGAATCAGCAACTGGCCGAAGATGTGTACCGGATTATCAACCTACAGTATCGCTCCGGCATCAAAACCTATCTAGACGTAACCATCGCCGAAGCCGATCTCCGAACCGCACGACTTAATGTATTCAATGCACTTTATCAGGTGTTGATCAGTAAGTTAGATGTTCAGCGGGCATTGGGTGTTATTCAGTTTTAAGTGTTGTCAGCATGACAAACGTGTCTATTAGAATTATGAAGCAGCCTATAAATCTGGCTATATCGGGATTGATCCTGACCCTGTTACTTGCCGCTTGTGGCGGTAAAAAAGATGCCCAGCAACAACAGGCTCCTCCACCGCCCACGGCTGTTAGTGCGGTGAAAGTTAGCAAAGGAAGTGCCACCTACTACGATCAGTTTCCGGCAACGGTAACTGCCCTTTTGGAGGTGGAGATTCAACCGCAGGTGGCCGGCAATATTACGGGTATCTTTTTTCAGGATGGTCAGCATGTTAGTAAAGGGCAAAAACTGTATACGATTGATCCCCAGCAATACCGGGCGAGTTACGATCAGGCAGTTGCCAATCTGAATGTTCAGAAAGCCAACCTGAACCGGGCTCAAAAGGACGCTAACCGGTACAATACCCTGGCCGAACAGGATGCCGTTGCCAAGCAATTGGTCGATAACGCCAATGCTTCGCTGGAAGCGGCTAAAATGCAGGTAGAGGCCTCCGAAGCAACGATTCGGCAGGTGGCTACGAATTTGAAATACACAACCATTTATGCCCCGCTCGATGGTACAATCGGCATTTCGCAGGTACGACTTGGCGCGGCTGTAGCTCCGGGTTCAACACCACTCAACACGATTTCATCGGATAACCCGATTGCCGCTGATGTACAGATCGATGAATCACAGATTCCCCGATTTTTAAAATTACAGGGCCAGCCGAATGTAGTCCGTGATTCAACACTGATCCTGTTACTGCCAGATGGGAGTACATACAAATACCCTGGCTCGGTACGCATCGTTGATAGGGCCGTTGATCCACAAACGGGTACCCTTCGGGTTCGGGTTGCCTTTCCGAATCCCAACAAACAACTCAAAGTTGGCCTGAATGCCAATATCCGGGTGAAAAACAATACGGGTGAGCCACAACTATTAATTCCCTATCAGGCTGTAACGGAGCAAATGAGTGAATACTTTGTGTTTGTAGTGGGCGATAGTAGCAAGGTCAGCCAGAAGAAAGTAACGCTCGGTGCCCGTATCAATGATAAAGTAATCGTGAAAGATGGCCTCAAAGAAGGAGAAACCATCGTAACCGAAGGCACGCAGAAAATCCGGGAAGGGGCAAAAGTGCAGGTAACAAAGTAATAGGAGCGTGGAGTGTGGAGTGAGGAGTTGCTGACGCGTCAGCCTTCTCACTCCTCGCTCCTCACTCCTCACTCCTAAAAAGACATGTTCGCAGAAATATTCATTAATCGGCCGGTTACCGCCATTGTTGCCTCGGTTGTGATTGTGGCACTCGGGGTACTGGCTTTGTTAAGTCTCCCTGTCAGTCAGTATCCTGATATCACCCCGCCCGTTGTGCAGGTGACAGGTACCTACACCGGTGCCGATGCACAGACGGTTGAGCAGACAGTAGCCACGCCCATTGAAACACAGGTGAATGGCACACCTGGTATGGATTACGTGCAAACCAACGCCACCAACGATGGTCGGATGACCATGAACGTGACGTTCAAGGTAGGTACCGATGTGAATATTGCCGCTCTGGATGTACAGAACCGGGTGGGTATTGCCCAGCCGCAGCTGCCGGAAGAGGTTACCCGCCTGGGGGTTGTGGTTCGGAAACGAAACCCATCCCTGTTTATGCTGGTTGCGATTTACTCGCCCAACAAGACCCATAATGTCTCATTCCTGGATAACTACGCCAATATTTATATTAGGGATGCCCTGTTACGGGTGCCGGGCGTAGGGGATATTTTCAGCCGGGCGGATGATTTTAGTATGCGGATCTGGCTCAAACCCGACCGCCTTGCTCAACTCGGCCTAACCTCCGACGATGTAGTGGCAGCCTTACAGGAGCAAAACCTACAGGTGGCGGGTGGCTCGGTAGGAGCGTCCCCACAACCTTCTACTCAGGCATTTGAGTATAGCGTATTTACCAACAGCCGACTCAGTAAGGAAGAGGACTTCCGGAATATCATTGTACGGAGCGATCCGGCAAAGGGTTCATTGGTCTATCTGAAAGATGTAGCACGGGTGCAGTTGGGTAAATTCTCCTATGCCAGTAACTCCTTCGTTGATGGCAATCGGGCGGCTTATTTGCTGGTGTATCAATTGCCGGGCAGTAATGCGCTGGCAACGGCCAAGGGTGTGTATGAGGCCATGGACAACCTGAAAAAGACGTTCCCGAAAGATATCAATTATGTGGTGCCTTTCGAATCAGTGTCGGTAATTCAGGTATCGATTGGCGAGGTGGTGAAAACCCTGGGCGAAGCCCTCGTGCTGGTGGTGCTGGTCGTGTTTTTGTTCCTGCAAAGCTGGCGGGCAACGCTCATTACCTTGCTGGCCATCCCGGTTTCAATTGTGGGTACATTTGCCCTGTTCGTACCGCTTGGGTTTACCATTAACACGCTGACACTCTTTGCCTTTGTACTAGCCATCGGGATTGTAGTAGATGATGCGATTGTGGTGGTTGAAGCCGTGCAAGTGAACCTCGATAAGGGTATGACGCCCAAAGACGCGACTCGGGAAGCCATGCGGGAGATATCCGCTCCGGTAATTGCCATTGCCCTGATTCTGGCGGCTGTGTTTGTACCGGTAGGCTTTATCCCGGGCATTGTCGGGCGACTCTACCAGCAGTTTGCCATTACGATTGCCGTTTCGGTGTTGATTTCGGCCTTTGTTGCGCTGTCGCTTACACCTGCGCTTTGTACATTGCTGTTGCAGCCAATGCACATCGACGAAAAAGCGACCGGACTGAATAAGTTCTTCTACAAGTTCAATCAATGGTTCGAGCGGGTTACGAATGCCTACTCCAACGGTGTGAAGCGGCTGATTAAGCTGACCCCCTTGGTAATTGTCGGGCTGGTGGTGGTGTATATTGGAACGGCGCTGCTGTTCCGCGCCAAACCTACCGGCTTTATCCCGACGGAAGACGAAGGACGTCTGATCGTGACCTATGAAATCCCGGAAGCTGCTTCGACATCAAGGAGTTTGGTTGTGCTCAACAAGGTGATGGATATTCTGAAAAAGCAGCCTTACGTAGCGCACTTTTCAGCCCTTGGCGGTTTGAATGCCATCACCTTTGCCTCAAAATCGAACAGCGGTACGGTCTTTATTCAGCTAAAACCCTGGGAGGAACGCACTGAGCGGGGTATGCAGGCCGACTCGCTCGTGGTTAAACTACAACGGGCTCTGTCAACACTGAACGACGCTCGGCCTCAGGTTATTCAGCCACCGGCTATCCCGGGTTTAGGACAGAGTTCAGGATTTACGTTTGAGATTCAGCAGCGTGAAACCAATGATGACGTGAAGGCCTTTGACGGTGTGGTACAGAACTTCCTGGCCGAAGCGAACAAACGGCCTGAAATTGGTCGGGCGTTTTCGTACTTCACCGCCAAAGCCCCCGCGTACCGGGTCGATGTGGATCGCGACAAATGCAAGAAACTGGGTATTTCGGTGAGTAATGTGTACCGGACGATGCAAACGTACCTCGGTAGCCAGTACGTCAACGACTTCATTATTTACGGACGTAAGTTTCGGGTGGTAGCGCAGGCAGATACGATGTACCGAACGGATGTGACAAATCTGGGTCAGTATTACGTTCGTAACCAGGGTGGCCAGTTGGTGCCGATTAGTGCGGTTATTAAAACGACGGTCATTGAAAACGCTCCGCTGATTTCGCATTTCAACCTGTTCCGTTCCGTCGAATTGAATGGTGGAGCCAAGCCGGGTTATAGTAGTAGTCAGGCCAATGATGCGCTACGAGAGGTAGCCGCCAAGGTACTCCCTGCCGGTTACGCCTACGATTTCGGTGGACTGAGCCGCGAAGAAATCAACGCCGGTAATAGCTCAATTTACATTTTCATGCTATCGGTTGGGTTCGTGTTTTTGTTCCTGGCTGCTTTATACGAAAGCTGGTCCGTACCATTTTCCGTACTGCTGTCGGTGCCCATCGGTGCGCTGGGGGCTATCGTTGCGCTTATCCTGTTTCCGTATCTTACGAATAACGTGTACGCTCAGATCGGGTTAATCACGCTGATTGGGTTGGCTGCCAAAAACGCTATTCTGATTGTGGAGTTTGCGAAAGAGCGCGTCGATAAAGGCGAGGATTTGCTGGAGTCGACCATTGAAGCGGTTCGGCTGCGACTACGCCCGATTCTGATGACTTCCCTAGCCTTCATTCTGGGGGTATTTCCGCTGGCACTGGCGAGTGGGGCAGGGGGCGTTGCCCGTGCTACGATTGGTCGTACGGTATTGGGTGGAATGATAGCGGCTACCTCGCTGGCCATTTTCGTCGTCCCAGTTTTATATGTCGGTATTACCCGACTCGCCTACGGGAAAAAAGGTCTGGCAGCGTTGAAAGAGAACGCCAAGAAGGATGAACCCAAAGAGGCCTAAGCGGTATAGTTGTAGTGCCGACCGTCCCGGTCGGGTGTGTAGCTAAGTGTTCCCCGCCCGACCGGGACGGTCGGCACTACATTTTAATCCTGTCAAAGAAAAAAAATAACCCTACCTGTCAATCTCTGACAAAGCCGTACCTTCGTATGGCGATTGCGTAGCTTGTCAGATCATCATGAACTTATTTATTACCTCGTTAAATTCGGGCAGTAACGGGAATTGTTATTACGTTGGGAACGATCAGGATGCGGTATTAGTCGATGCTGGCATCTCCTGCCGGGAAACGGAACGGCGTATGGAGCGGCTCGGGTTATCGCTGGATAAAGTACGGGCTATTTTTATTTCCCACGAACATTCAGACCATATCCGGGGTGTTCCTCAACTTGCCAAAAAATATCAGTTACCAGTGTTCATTACGCCCGGTACGCTTCAACACTGTGGCTTTCCTGTAAAGACGTTTCCACTCCGGGCGTTGCGAGGGTATGAACCCGTCTGGATTGGTGAACTCTGTGTTACCGCTTTTCCGAAACATCATGATGCCAGCGATCCGCATAGTTTCCTGATTTCGTATCAGAACACGCGAGTGGGCGTCTTTACTGATATTGGCGCTCCCTGCGAACACCTCATCCATCACTTTAGCCAATGCCATGCGGCTTTTCTGGAAGCCAATTACGATGATGACCTGCTGGCCAATGGCCGGTACCCCTATTTTCTTAAACAGCGAATCCGGGGTGGTAAGGGACACTTATCTAACCAGCAGGCGTTGGAAATTTTCAGAACGCACAAGCCTGATTTTATGAGCCATGTGTTGTTGTCGCACTTATCTAAAGACAACAATTGCCCGCAGGTTGCCAGCGATTTATTTAAGCCGCATTTGGGAAGTACGGAACTGATTGTAGCCTCCCGCTTTCAGGAAACGCCGGTGTACACGATCTCTAGTAGACAAAATTAGATTAACCACAGAGGCACAGAGAACACAGAGTTTTTATGACATATTTTTCTCTGTGTTCTCTGTGCCTCTGTGGTTAAAAATACGTTCAATCTAATCGTCGATCAGTGGTAAGGATACGATAAACGCATCGGCTGTTTCCTCTACTTTAGGTGTGGGCTGGCCCAATAGCTGGTATTTGGAGAGAATATTAAGAAGCCCCTTCTGCGTGGAATTTGCCCGGTTAACCGTCTTTCGCTGGAGTGTGTTGCTCACCGTCAACCAGCCGTCGGGGCTGGTATCGAATCGAATCACCAGGGGGGTCTCGGCAGAGACGATGTTGTGCTTTACCGCGTTTTCAAGCAATAATTGTAGTGTAAGAGGAGGGAGCTTGCACGTTAGAGATGACTCGTCAACCGTTTTAATCAACTCAATTCCCGCTCCGTAGCGGGTTTTAAGTAGGTGATAATAGGAGTCGATAAACGTTAATTCGGTTTGTAATGTCGTTAGCGCCAGATTATTGGTGCGCAACAGGTAGCGGTAAACACTCGACATTTCGTCGACGAATCGGATCGCTTTCCCCGGCTCATCGGCAATCAGTGAGGAAAGCGAATTAAGACTATTGAATAAAAAGTGCGGATTCAACTGCGTCTGAAGTGCCATCATCTGCATCGCCGACATCTGTTGTTGAAGTTTCTCGGTAACCAGTTCGGCTTCCACCTGTTCACGTTGGTGCCGTTCGCGTTCCCGGGCAAGCCGTTGTTCCACAATAGCACTCTTAATGGCCCCCCGACGCTGCCGATACCCCAGCACCAGGGTAAAGCAGATCAACTCGGCCAGGATCCCAAACTCCAGGTACGTTAAAGGCGCAAACATAACTAACAAGGGTTCCCCTAATGAACGATGCACCATTGTCATGATCATTGACACAACACCCCCGGCCAGTAAATAACTTGACCCCAACGCGATGTACCGTGGCACTACCCCTCTTAGCTGTCTGATTTGTACAATTCCGTAGGTTGCCAGCCCAACCATGAGTAACCGCATGATCGTGTGGGCTGTGTCGTAGAGCGCTCCATACCAGTCTGTTATACCAAAGCATAACACGCCCATGAGCACCAGGTAACTCACAATTACTGCTTTGGCCAGACGGAACAGCCGAAACAGACCCGGTAGCCGGGCCTGGAGCTGAATCAGCGCGTCGGCAAAGTCGAAATAGACAAAATACGCCAGCATGGGGGCACTAGCCCGAACAAAATACCAAAGATTGGCTGATACATACTTGTTGATCTCGTCTACTCGTAGACTGAAATAAACCAGCCAGGCCAGCATGTATAGGGTGTACAGACCATAAATGCGCTCCCGGTAGATGCCCCATTGCACTACGTTCAGTAGCAAAATGGAGCTAACCATGCCTGTAAACAACAGATTCCAGGTCGCAAACGTCATGAAAATAACTTTCGATTGGTTAAGAAAAATGCCCTAAAAGTCGGCAAATTTAGGCGTTTACCCCAACCAGAAGATTTGTAAAACGGAAAAAGCCCCCAGTGAAGCGTCACATCTGGGGACTGAAGCGTACTGGCGCAAAAATTAATCCGATGTGTTTAATAAATTTACTTTATTAAACACATCGGACTGCGGAAGCGGAGCCACAGAGAAAACAGAACGGGCCGCCAGTGCGGATTAAATACTAAAAATCAGTAGTTTACGGTTCTGTGCTCTCCATGTCTCTGTATGTAATAGGCAATTTTAACTTACTTGCGGTTCTGAAGATCCTCCAGAATTACCTCATATTGTTTCTCCGCAGCATTGTATACAAATCGGTAAGCAGCGGGGTAGAAGCCTGCTTTTTCCACCTTTTCGGCTTGTTTTACGAGTAGCTGTTCGTCCTTTACGTTCTTCAGAAAATCAAGCGTAAACATCGGTTCCAGGAAGGTAACCTTGCCATCGAGTGCGCCATAGATAAACGTTGTTGTAAAGGGTTTGCCGTTCAATTCAGGGCTGGTCGGGTCGATCCAGTGGGCACCCATTTGGGGTAGCGCAGGGCCTTTTACGTATCCCTTCGGCAGATAAGCGCCTTCAGGGTCTTTACCAAAACGAGGATCATTTTCAACAATGCCAAGCCGATCTTCGTTGGATGTATAGTAAAAGTGGCAGTCGAAATGCGGTACATTGTACACACCATCTGGCTCGTGGCCGTGGGGCATCCAGTTGAACGATACATGCTGAATTTGCGCCTTGTCGCTTCCTTTGGGCATCGTTAGCACCCAGTACGCATCTTCAGCGGGCAGGCTTTTTAGCGTAGCTTCGGAGATAGCCACGCCCAGTTGTGCGGGGTTGCCCTTGGCGTCGAGCCGCACAAACGAACGGAGGGTGCCGTTTCCGGCTTTTACCGATTCGCCATACTGAATAGTGGCTGGTTTCTTTTCGCCCGTAGGCGTGTCATTGGACCCCATTAGGGTCGCGGTGGCTACAATAGCCAGTGCAAACAGATTCATTGGATTTGATTGTTTATGGTTGAAAAAAAGGAACTCGCTTTACTATAACACTGGTACTCTGCCCCTGCCAGCTCTGGTAGGCAACCAGCAGGCCATCAGGTGTTGGGAGCAGCACGGGCAAGGAGGTTAACTCACCGGGTGCCGTTAGAGCCATTGTCCGGGATTCGCCATTGGCCATGTACGTCCGCACCAGTGTTTGACGGTACGCATCGGGAGCTTCGCCCACCAACTCCTCAAAGACCATCGCTAATCGCCCGTCGGCCCAGCCCGTTACCTGCGGGTGTGTCCGTTGGGCTCCGGCAATGAACTCGGTAGCTTGTGGCTTATCGACTCTGGCCAGCCGGATACCTTCATGTTCACTGGCGCCAGAATACCAGGTGGCATAGACCACTTCGTCGCGAACAAACAACTGTGGCCCCGAATGTGGACAGGCATTGATCTGCCAGTCGTCATGTACCAGCACGTTGGGCGGACTAAAAGACAGACCATTGTCCGTCGATACGACATAGCTAATATCTCGTGCACCCGGGCCGTTTTCAGTGGGTAACCAGTCGCGGTAGGTCAGGTAAATGCGTCCCTGAGTATCAGAAACAATACCGGGGCGGCAGCATTGACAGGCGTTGGAATCAACTACAATTTCCGGCCCGAATCCCCCGGTGGCCAGGGTCTGGGTAAACCGAACTGAGCGACCTTCGTGACCGGGTAGTTTCTCATCCAGCCAGATCAGTCCAATTTCGCCCATTGGCAGGCGGGTTAGTTCGGCGTAGGAGTGGCTTTTACCCGCTGTTGTATCTCGGTGTATAGGTTGTTCTAAGCTCCAGGTTTTTCCCTGATCTGTTGACACTTTGTACAGCAGGTTTCCGGCACGGAGTACATCGGGTGTGGGCTTCGGCAGGCTGAACACCACCAGTTGTGTGCCATCGCCCTTAAATATAAGTTTTGGTACATCTTCGCCGTGGGCTGCGGTCGTAGCGGGCAGGCTGATACGTGTTGGTGCACCAAATGTTTTCCCTCCATTGGTGGATATGCAGTGCATGAGCGAGATACCTGTTTTCGTCCGCTCGATCCAGGTCAGTACCGGATTGCCCTGATGGTCCGTTTGCAGGCGTGGAAACGATGCGTTGGGAATTTTCAGGAGCGAATCGCCCGGATTCGCAAGTGTAGTTAGTGTATTGATTAACAGGGCGCTAAAAAAGAGTAGTGTTTTCATGAATGATGGGCATTAGTTTCCGGTGAAATTGTATTGGAGACCGATCACAAACGTGCGGGGTGCGGCTGGGGTGAATGTTGTGCGGTCGGTAATGACATTACCCCGCGTTGCGTTGTTGGCATACAGTTCATTTGTCAGGTTCAGTACGTTTACATAGACTTCCATCGCCTTATACACGTAGCCCGTTCGCAGGTTCAGTACGCTGACACCCCGCGCACCAAACGCTCCCCGATCGTTGTACCGAACCGTATTGGTCTGGTTCTGATACCAGGGACCGATCCGCTGCCACTCCATCGCCATCCGCACGCCTTTCGCCCAGCGGGGCTTATAGGTCAGTTCTGTATTGGCCACCCAACGGGGAGCCTGTGGCATATCGTAATGAGCCAGATTTTTTACCACATCGGATGGCAGGTTGCTTAGGGCAAAGTCCTCGAAGCGGTGGATGGAATTGGTGCCACCGAAGCGGAAAAACCACTGACCGGAGGGTTTATACGTCAGGCTGTATTCCAGACCCCGGTGGAGGGTTCGGCCCGCACTCTGATAGTCGGTTGAGTTGTCTGGCTGACGAATGCTGAGCAGTTCGTTGATACCATTCATCTGATACAAAGCCCAGTCGATGTTGACTTTTTTGTTCAGAAAGGACGCCCAGCCACCTACTTCCAGATTGCTAAACTGGGCTGACTGAAGGTTATAATAGAAGGGGGGCTGTCCGGCAGCGGTATTCGGGTTTTTACGAAACACGGCTGTTAACCCCGGTGGTGAAAACCCTCGACTAACGTTTGCATACAGGCCTGCACCGTGGCCAAGATCGTAGGTTAGCCCCAGTTTAGGCGTTAGTTGATTGTAGTTTTTTGTGCCAGTCGTTTTATCCAGGAAATTCTCGTAATCGAATGCCATTCGGTCGTAGCGGAGTCCTGCTGACAGACGCAGATTCGGCATCGGTGCAAAGTCGTACTGCGCATAGGCGGCCAGATTATGAATCGTGGCGGCATACCGGCTCAGGAACTGATCGGGCAGCTCGCGTACCTGAACATACCGTTCCACCGACCGTTTGTCGGGCCGTAAGCTGGCTTGCAACTCGGTCTGGTACGCGTAATAGGTCGTCGGTGAGTTATCATATACTATACCCACGAGTAATCGGCTGTCCATCCAGGCAAACCGCTGGCTGTGTTGGGCCATCAGGCCGATGCTATGAAACGCATTTTCATTGATTTCACCCGTGGCTGTGGTGGCCCCCGATTTCCAGCGGATACTGTAATTTGGATTCTGTTTCAGGCTGTTGTCCCGATAAAAGGCGGTTACCGATGTTTCACTGTGGGCGGCCCAGCGGTGTTCCAGTGTCAACCGCGACCGGAGCGACCGAACATCTCGATACGTGAAATCAGTTGTGCTCACGTATTGACGGCTGTAATACGCCAGGCTATCTACACTGCCGCCCGTTTGCGAATAATACTGGTTGTAGGAAACTGTCCCCGTCAGGCGTGTCTGGTTGGAGAACGCGTATTCGGCACGAGCATTGAGCGACACTTTATCGAAGTCGCTTTGGGTCTGCCAGCTATTCCGCTGCCGGGCTAAAGATACGCCCCCAAACAGGCCAAGTCGGTTGGTGAGCATGCCACCCGCCCCCGCCTGAACGCGTCTGTATCCCCAGCCATCGCCCATGACGCCTACCCGCACTACAGGTACGGCAGTTGGTCGATGCGTCAGGAAATTAATGGCACCCCCAACGGCCTCGGGACCATACAGCGAGGAAACCGGTCCTTTCACCACCTCGACAGAACTGATCGAAAAGGAGTTCAATTCGATCAGGGCGTTATGATTGAAAATCCCCATTGGGCGTACTGGCACCCCATCTTCCAGGTACAAATAATAGGCGTTGGTGCTGAAGGGCTGGCGGATACCCATCATGTGTTGCTCGTTGCCGAGGTTTGGCATAACCACACCGGGCGTTTTGTTAATGACTTCGTAGAGATTAACGGGTTTAGTTTCCTGCAAAAGTCCCGATGACAGACGACTAATAGCCATGGGCGCTTCCGAACGAGCCTGAGCTTCCCGACTGGCCGTTACCACTACCGGTTGAAGGTCCTCAATTCGGGGCATTAACTTAATACTCAGTTTGCCGGAGGAGGCAACCCGACGTTCCTGATAACCGATACTGCTAATGATCAGGCTGTCGGTTGCCTGCTGACCCGCTACTGAAAACCGTCCCTGTGCATCGGTAATGGACCCGATCGTAGTGCCGATGAGCCGAACCGTAGCGCCCGGTATGGGTTCCTGAGTTTGCCCGTCAAGAACGGTTCCCTGAAACGAGACGCTCTGAGCCCGCAGCAAGGTATTGATGCAGAAAAAGAGGAAAAAAGTGGTAACTGTTTTCATGACGATTGGCGTGTTTAGCCTCGTATTTGTTGTTTGCTGGCTCAAAGTTGGGTGGTGTCTGGCCAATCGCCAGTTGGCAAGTGAGTGAACCGGAAATTTGGGCTGATGAACTGTAGTATCGAGAATATGAGCTATCCGTACACGCTCATAAACCGTCAATCCGTACTACTCAAAGGAATGAACGGCAGATTGCCTCACAGGCGGGTTAGCAGATTTTAACCGTTTTTATCCGAGAAAACATGCCCGATCCGCGCCATCTGCGTTCCATATCGCCTTTTAGACGCTTCAATGAACGGATTTCTCACTTCGCTTGATCGGCATCTGGGCCCGGTTGGCTCTGGCTCTAGTTTTGGGCCAATAATCAATTATAATCCTCTTTTTTATGAAACCATCTTATCTGTTAGCGTTGCCTTTACTGGCCGCTACGCTGCAACTCAGCAGTTGCAAAAAAGACAACAACGACACGCCTAACCCAACTGATCCTCATTATGGGCAATCGGTAACGCTGGGAAACGGAACCGCCCGCACGTTTGTGAAATTGGATGCCAGCGGTAACCCCGATGAAGTTGGAATCGCGGTATCAGAAGCGGCTCTGAACAGCTTACCTGCCGATATGGCGGAACTGGTGATGGAGTTGCCGACCGAAGGGGCTAAAACACCCTTTAAACATGCGTATGTAACCTACATGCCGCATGGACATGAGCCCGATGGAGTGTATACGGTACCGCATTTTGATTTTCATTTTTACAAAATTACCAATGCGGAACGATTGACCATGACGCCCGGTAAGGAGGCCGAAATGAGTAAAGTACCGGATGCAGGTTACCTGCCTACCGATTACGTCACGGCGGGGCCTGTGCCCATGATGGGGAATCACTGGGTTGATGCCACCAGCCCGGAATTAGCCGGTAAAGGCTTTACGACCACCTTCCTGTATGGGAGCAACAAGGGTGAGATCATCTTCTACGAACCGATGATCACGGTGGATTACCTCAAGAAAACGACCATGCAACATCTAGCGATCAAGCAGCCACAGAAAATAGCACCAACTGGCTACTATCCAGGCGAGTACATCATCCGTTACAATATGAATACCAAAGAGTACGAAATTGTGCTGGATAAAATGGCAAAGCAACTCTAGGGGAGAAAGTCGACCTTTATATACCGCAAACAGCTTCTTAATCTGCGTCGAGTCCCTGTTGTGCTTTCAAACTAAAAAGCACAACAGGGACTCGACGCAGAAAATTATGACTTCTGACGCCAATTAAGCCCTGTTATGACCTTGCCTGGTTGAGTTGACTCCTATAAATCAATACGATATACTGATTTTTTAGATCGGGCGTTTTCTGAAAAATCAATGTTATGATCAGGTTGCTTTGGCTTACTTTGGGATACCTATGCTTGGGGCTGCCTGGCTATGGACAGTCAGTTGATTGCAGCAATCTAGGCTTTGAGGAAGGCTCTTTTCGGGGATGGGAGCGATTGACAGGGGAGATGTCTCCGTATAGTTTCCCCTTACCCTATAAACTGGAACCGGGGAGCCTACACAAACGGATTAATCAATATGGGCATACCATCACCAGTCGGAGTGATGGCTATGATCCCAACGTTATAGAGCCGATTCCAGTCGTAGCGCCGGGTAGCCAGCATTCAATTCGCATTGGCGATTTGGAAGCGGGGGGCTATGCAGATCAGATACGAACGACGTTCAACGTACCCGTCGACAAACCTTTACTGCGTTATCAGTTTGCCGTAGTGCTGCAAAATCCTAATCATCAGGTTTATCAGCAGCCCGGCTTTAGTTTGCTGATTCGGACCCTGGCTGGCGATACAATCAATTGTGGCTATTATGAAGCAGTAGCCACCAGGCAAACGCCCGGTTTCAGCTATCAGGAACAGAACAACCAATTCGAGCGGCTTATTTACCGCAACTGGACGACGAATGTACTGGATCTGCGCGCTTATGTGGGGCAAACGCTCCAATTGGAAGTGACTGCCCACGACTGTACCGAGGGGGGGCATTTTGGGTATGTATATTTCGATGCCCAGTGCCTGGCAATGAGCATTACAGCTACGTCCATATCATCCTGTACAGGTAGTCTGATGCGTTTAACAGCCCCAACTGGTTTTGATGGATACCGCTGGAGTACCGGCGACACGACCGCAACAATCCAAATTAGCCCTCATCTACACGACTCGTATTGGGTGGATATGGAATCGAGATCGTTCCTGAATCCCAGTTGTCGAACCGCGATGCGACAGACTTATCAAGTTGAAGAGCTTCTACTTCCAACGAGTCAACAAGTGAGCTTATGCGCGGGTGAGGTGTATTCGGTAGGCGATTCGATCTATGCCCACCCAGGCACATATCGGCATGTATTTCAAAATTCAACAGGCTGCGATAGTGTTCTCATTACCGAAGTGAGTATGCGTCCTACACCACAGTCTACTCAACGTGTAACTCTTTGTCAGGGAAGCCATCTGGTCGTTGGGGATAGTATATATTCCACTGCGGGTACCTATCAAACTCGTATTGCCCGAATGGCTCCCCTGTGCGATAGCCTGGTAATAACCCACCTGGTCATTCAACAGGTTGCTATTGCTCCCCTGCACGATACGGTTGTGGTTCAGGGTGATAGTGTTCAATTAATAGCTACTGGTCCAATTGGACCCGAGTACAGCTATAGCTGGTCGCCCCAGGCCGGTTTGTCGTGTCCAACCTGCGCCACAACCTGGGCCAAACCAACCCAAACAACGCGCTATCAGGTTCGGGTGAATATGGCTAATTCTGATTGTGAAGCCAGTGATGGTGTGAACGTTGTGTTTATTCCCTGTTTAGTCGCGATTCCCACTAGTTTTACGCCTAATGGCGATGGGGTGAATGACATCTTCCGAGCCATGGTCAATCCGTGTCTGGGGCGGCTTCGGCAACTGACAATTTATAATCGATGGGGACAGGTTGTTTTTCATGGTGAACTTGATTCGACCACTGATCAGGTCTTGACCTGGGATGGTACCTATCGGGGGGAGCGGGTTCCTTCTGGTGTATATGGCTATCAGCTTACGTTTGAATCCGCTCCCGGAAAAGTTAGTAAGCATTCGGGGGCGTTAACCGTTGTTCGTTAATTTGGCCAAACCGACGTTTAAACTATTGAGATAAACTAGCTGTGCCGCATCGATGGGTCGTTCTGTGGCTAACCTAACGAGGTGAAAAATATCAACGCATCGACCAGGTGTTCCTGCCAGTACGGCCATTCGTGCCCGCCGGGATGTTCTCTATATTGGTGGGGTATGTCCTGTTCGGTCAATGAATGATGTAAGGAGCGGTTGTACTCGATCAACAGATCATCTGTGCCGCAATCAAACTGAATAGGTGGCAGCTTCGCCCGATTTCGGACTAGCAAGTCCAGAACCGATTCATCGACAGGGTCAGCCTGTATATAGTGGCTGAGGGGTTCTTCTACAAATAGGGAGAGCTGATTGAGGTGTGTAATCGATGAAAGCCCGTATGCTCCCTGGAATCGTTCAGGATACTTTGCGGCTAATCGTAAAGCCCCGAAACCACCCATCGACAGGCCCGCAATGAACGTGCGGTTAGGAAATAGCGGGTGAACTGGTAAAGCCGCTCGTACGGCTTCAGACACATCCTCGACAATCCACCGATCAAAATTTCGGGTATTGTGGGGCAGATAGCCACTACCATCCCCCCAGAGTCCATCCGACGGCATAGCCAGGATCATCGGACGAAACCGACCTTCCTGGAGTAAGCGTTCGGCTGTTCGATGGGCTCCACCTTTTAGTGACCAGGCCCAGTGACTGCCATAAACGCCATGCAGCAGAATCACCAGCGGAAGGGGTTCGTCGCCAATCAAATCAGGGCCGGGTATCCAGACCGTTATATCGCCACGACCTGCCAGATTTGGTGTCTTGACGGTGATCAACCGAAGTCCATCCCGCTCGTAAGCCGGATCGGAAATTTCGATGGTTCGGAAAGGAGTGTCCATTAGAAAACCAGTACGCCTTTGGCATTGCGTCCCTTAAGCATATCGTCGAAAGCGGTGTCGAGCTGATGAAGGGAATAGGTTCGGGTAACCAGATCGTCCAGAATTAAGTCGCCTTTCTGGTATAGATTTAGCAAAATAGGGATGTCAATTTCCGGGCGACATTTTCCATACAAGGGGTTCATATAGATTTTGTCCCATTCAAACAGGTTCATGTCGATACTGATTTCCTGTTCAATGCCGCTTACCTGACAGGCGACACCCGCGTTTCGGACCATGGCCAGTGGTACGGCACCCAGCTCAGGAATGGCTGTACATTCAAAAGCATAATCGGCTCCCCGTCCCCCGGTTAACTGTTTCACCTGACTAACCGCCTGGCTAAGTCCTTTATCTGCCCGATCCGCCAGAATGGTATGCGTGGCTCCGTAGCGGACGGCCATCTCCAGTCGATTAGGGTTGACATCCACAGCGATGATCATCCCGGCTCCGGAAATTCGGGCTCCCTGAATTACATTCAACCCGACACCTCCGGTACCGACTACCACTACGGAACGACCTGGTTTTACCTGAGCGGCATTGACAACGGAACCAACGCCTGTCATAACCCCACACCCTACAATAGCGGCTGATGGAAACGGAATAGGTACGTTCGTTTTTACAACGGCAGCCTCCCGAACCACCGTAGCTCCCGACATAGTGCCCAGACTAAACGACCGCTCAATCGGTTGACCGTTGTACGTTGTCCGTTCTAGTGCGGCATGTCCTCCGCTGGCTTTATTTCCCGACGTGACCGGCGAGTTTACCTCACAGATATGCTGATTTCCTTCCAGGCACTGGAAGCAGTAGCCGCAGGGAATGGCCCAGTTAAGAATAACGGAATCGCCCGGCTGGACTTTTCGGACAAGGGGGCCAACACGTAGCACGACACCCGCGCCTTCATGCCCCATGACGATGGGTTTTCCCCAGGAGAGAGAATCGTAGTCGGTATGACAGATACCCGCAGCTTTAATCTCAACCAGGACTTCGTCGCCCTGGGGGTCACCAACTTCGATAAAATCAATTTGAAAACTTCCGGAACCGGTAGCAATGGCCGCTTCAACTCGCATATTACTAGCTTTAAGTACCTGAAAGAAGGGCCAAATTGCTTCCTACTTATTGGGATTTCGAGTTACGACTTACGATGTTCTGCGTGGTGTCGGTTACTTATAACCGACACCGTAGGTTTCTCAAAACCTGACGGTGCGAAAAATAGGTTTTGAGAAACCTATTGCGTCAGCTATAAGTAGCTGACGTCACACACACCCGACCGGGACGGGACGGCCGCCGGAGCGGTACTACTTACAGCCAGCGGCTGATGAATTGCCCAAATACCTCTTTATACTGGTCACTCACTGGAATCACTGCCGATCCAATCTGGACAGAGTTGCGGGTAACGGCGTTAATACGATCAAGGGCGACAATAAACGACCGGTGGACCCGCATGAACTGCCGGATGGGGAGTTTCTCTTCCAGCGTTTTTAAGCTCGTTAAAGAGAGTAGCGGTTTTGTGGGATCACTGAGTCGGTAGACTTTTACGTAGTCTTTAAGTCCTTCGATATACAGAATGTCATTGTAGGCAATACGGACGAGCTGATACTCAACCTTCAGGAACAGGTAATCATCGACAACCTCAATCGGAGTTGACGTGGTAATAGCTACTGTGGTTTGTTCAATGGGGCGATGCACGAGCTCAAAATAATTCCGGGCTTTACTGGCCGCCCGCAGAAACTCCTCGTAGTTAAAGGGTTTTAGTAGATAATCCAGCGCATCGACCCGGAACCCGTCGAGGGCAAATTGATCGAAGGCCGTTGTAAAGATGATTCGGGTCGTGTTAGTACCCCGGTTGCTCCGTTCGAGTACACGTGCCAGCTCCAACCCTGTCAGATCAGGCATCTGAATATCGAGAAATAGAACATCGACCGGCGTTGACATCAGGCCCTGTAAGGCTTCAACAGCACTACTATACCGTCCTGCCAGTTTCAGGAAGGGGGTTTTCTCGATAAAGGCACAGACCAGGCCCAGCGCCAGTGGTTCATCATCAACCGCAATGCAGGAGAGTGTCATGCCAGAGAGAGGGTTAAGTGCACGTGGTATTCGCCAGCCATGGTGTGCTCATTGATCCGAAGGTCGTACTGGCCTGGATACAGCAGATCGAGTCGGCGTCGGGTGTTGGTCAGGCCAATGCCATTCCCCGCTTCGAGCGAGGGCGCTTTTTCAACAAACACCGTGTTATGCACATCCAGTACTAATGTATTCTGCTGTTGCTGGATGGCGATTTGAATTCGGCTTGGGTGCAGAGCACTGACACCATGTTTAAAGGCATTTTCAACAAACGGGAGCAGAAGCATGGGGGCAATTGGTTGGTCATGCAGTGGACTTGGTGTATCGAGGGTTACGGTTACTTTATCCGTTAACCGGAGCTGCATGAGTTGCATGTAATCGCTGACGAACGAGAGTTCCTTGCTTAGCAGTGTAGTACCAGACTGAGTATCGTAGAGCACATAGCGCATCATCCGGGAGAGTCGGTGCAGGGCTTCCCGGGCGGTTTCAACGTCGATGAGGGTGAGCGCGTAAATGTTATTAAGGGTATTGAAGAAAAAGTGCGGATTGATCTGAGCCTTTAAAAACGAGAGCTCGGAGGTTGTCTTGGCCTGCTCAAGGGCGGTTCGGAGATTCGCATCATCCTGCCATTTCAGCAGCATGGCAATGCTGGTACTGATGGCTAACACAAGAAAAATGGTAAACAGCGTAGGCTGAATCCAACCGTAATACTTCGGTTTTCCAAAACCATCCGGATGAAATACCCGATGGACTTTTGTGGGTAGATCAAATCCAAACTCAATACCTCCTAGTACGATAAGGACGAGTAAAATCAGGCCTAGCAAGGTCAATATGTATTGGCTGGTTTGACCCTGCAAAAGCAATCTGGGAACCAGCCGCTGGGAGTTTACGTAAAATACGCCCACCATCAGAGCAAAAAAGATGACCTGCCTGATCCAGAATAAGGGCGGAAATTTTAGCTCCGAATTAAGCGACTGATTGAAAAAAAGCAGGTAGCCCAGCAAGATCCAACCCAGTACATGAATCAGCAGTGGAACGTAACGCCGTGAAAACAGGGTGACAGCCATGATCAGTAGGAAAGCTACAAGTTTACAGTAAATACCTGATTCTGCGTCAGTCAATCGCTGGTTCCCCCGACTTTGCCGATAGCTGGCTTAGTTTAACCGACGAATGGCCCGATTATTGAAAGCACGAAATCCCATAGTCATTCATCGGCTAAAAAGGGTGATCTGCCGATGTTTTCAACCCTTCAGTCTATTGCGTTTTCTGGATTGATCGAACGGTTGTTGTTTTGACCCATCAATCTGAAATTATAGGTACAAATGCGTAAGCAATTCTTACTTCTACTACTCACCCTTGGATTCTGGACTGGTCTGTCAGGTATCCAAATAACATACGCTCAATTTGGTGGCGGCCCTCCAGGTGGTGGACCCGGTGGTCCAGGCGGATTTGGCCAGGATAACGGACGTAAAAAAGCCGAATTTACGGGCGTTGCCGAAGATACGCCAAAAGGCAATGGCAAAATAGCAGGTATCCTTGTCGATTCGACGTCCGGGAAACCCGTTGAATTTGCAACCATCGCCCTGATGAATGTTAAAACGAATAAGCCTATTGATGGGACAACGTCCGATGCAAAAGGGCTTTTCTCTCTAAGTAAATTGGCTCCTGGTGAATATCGGCTTCAGTACTCCTTCATTGGCTATAAAACCCGCGACTCTCAGTCGTTTACCATTGCCAAAGGCACCGACATGAATCTGGGTTCGATAAAACTCCCTGCCGACGTACGTATGCTGGGCGAAGTAGTTGTGACTGGGCAGGCTGCGCTGATCGAAGAAAAAGTTGACCGGTTGGTTTTCAACGCCGATAAAGATATCACGGCTAAAGGGGGCGATGCCTCTGATGTGTTAAAACGGGTTCCGATGCTGTCGGTGGATCTGGATGGCAACGTGAGCTTACGGGGTAGCCAGAATATTCGCGTTCTGATCAATAACAAGCCTTCCACCATTGTAGCTGCTAATGTAGCCGATGCGCTGAAACAACTCCCTGCCGACATGATTAAATCGGTGGAGGTGATTACGAGCCCATCGGCCAAGTACGATGCCGAAGGTGCCGCCGGGATTATTAACATCGTTACGAAAAAGAATACCCTGCATGGATTAACCTTGAACGTAGATGCCGGAGCAGGCTTGCGGGCGTCGAACCTGGGTTTGAATGGATCGTATCGGCAAGGTAAACTGGGTATTACGCTGGGTGGTTTTGGCCGGGCTATGTATAACCGGGCTTCCTCTACATTAGACCAGACAACGAAAGTAGGTACGCAATCGCTGCACACGCTTCAGAATGGTACGGCTTTCGATAAACCCGTATTCGGTCAGTATACGCTTGGTTTCGATTACGATCTGGCAAAAAACCAGTCCTTGTCGGCTAACGTCCGGTTTGGTACCCGTAATTTTATTCAGCAGCAGAGTCAGCTCACCAGCACCTTTGCGAATGACGTGCTCCAGAGCATGACCAACCGCGATGTAAACCGGAAAGATCTGTCCAACTCGGTCGATATGAATCTGGATTACATCCGCACGTTTAAACCTCAGCAGGAGTGGAGTATTTCTACCCAATACAGCCGTACCGGATTGACCAATAACTTTTTCGCTGATTTGCTGAATAATAATACAGGTATGTTGACGGGTCGTCAGCAAAACCTGAACAACAATACCAATCAGGAATTAACCTTCCAGACAGATTACCAGACGCCGATTCGGAAAAACCAGTTGCTGGAGTTCGGCGGTAAGGCCATCATGCGTCAGGTGGACAGTCGTTTTCAGTATCTGGTAGGAGGTAGCACGGGCGAGTTGAACATCGATCCAACGAACCCATCCGGCTCACTGAAATACAGTCAGAATATTGGGGCGGGTTATATCTCGTATACCTACGTAACGCCCAGCAAATACACGTTTAAAGTTGGAACACGCTATGAGCACACGGGCATATCGGCTACGGCCAATGAAAATGTACCGCTGAATATTCCCAATTACAGCAACCTGGTGCCGAGTATCAACGTATCGAAAAGTTTGAAAGGGAGCACCCTGAAAGCCGCCTATAACCGACGGATTCAACGGCCGGGCCTGCAACAGTTGAACCCGAACGTAAATGCAGCTAACCCGCAGATGATCATGAAGGGTAACCCAACCCTGAGTCCAGAACTGACCGATAACGTTGAATTAAGCCTGAGTTCAACCATTAAGAAAACATATCTGAATGCCGCTGTATTTGGCCGATTAACCAACAATGCTATATCCCAGGTTCGTATTCCTGCCGATACGTCGTTGGGCTATCTGCCAGGGGCCATTATCACAACGTTTCAGAACATTGGCGTGCAGCGTACCATCGGGGCTAACGTTTTCTTCAATACGAGCCTGACCTCAAAATGGAGCCTGAACGGCGGACTGGATACGTACTACATGTATATGCAGGGCACAACCGCCGGGGCCGATGGGAAGTCAGTAACAATCGATAATTCTGGCATAAGCCTTGGCGGTCGATTAATGAGCCAGTTGCAATTGAACAAAGGCTGGAGCGCGCAGGTATTTAGCTTCTTCCGGGGGCCAAGTCCACAGTTGCAGGGCACGCAGGGTAGTTTTTACATGTACTCACTGGGGATTAGAAAAGATGTTGCCAACAAGCGTGGAAGCATCGGATTGGCGGCTGAGAACTTCGTTGGAAACGGAGTTACCATGCGAACCACGCTGAATTCTCCACTGCTGTCGCAGGTGAATGTGACTCACCTCTACAATTCAAACCTGAAAATCACGTTTACCTACCGTATCGGTAAAATGACGTTTGAAGAACAACGTCGGAAGTCGAAGTCGGTCAGTAATGACGATGTAAAAGGTGACGGCGGTGGCGATGCTCAGCCACAACAGGCAGCGCCAGCAGGCGGACGTCCCAGATAATCAGATTAGTAACGTAAATACAGAGGGTACCCAAATGAAGTACGTATGTTTATTTTCTGTGTTGCTACATTTAATTTAAATTTGCTTAAATTCAATTTTTCACCAATCCAATTCCAATCACGCATGAAATCAATCGCATTCACCGTTGCCGCGCTACTATCCCTTTCGACCGCCTTTGCGCAAACCTGGGCAGTTGATAAAGCCCACTCCAAAGTAGGGTTTTCTGTAACCCACTTAATGTTATCGGAAGTAGACGGTAACTTCAAAACGTTTGACGCTAAAATTACATCGTCTAAGCCTGATCTTTCGGATGCTGTCATTGAGTTAACTGCTGATGTTAACAGCATCAATACCGAGAACGATCGTCGCGACACGCACTTAAAAAGCCCCGACTTTTTTGATGCTGCAAAATTTCCAACCCTGACGTTCAAAAGCACATCGTTCAAGAAAGCCGATGGTAAGAAGTACAATGTAACGGGTGACCTGACCATGCACGGTGTAACCAAACCTGTTACGTTCGTTGCGGTTCTGACTGGCCCTGTTACTATGGAAAACCCTCGGGGTAAGCAGGAAAAAGCAGGTCTGAAAATTAGCGGTACGCTGAAGCGTTCGGATTTTGGAGTGGGCTCCTCGTCGACTGCTGTTGTGAGCGAAGAAGTTGAAATCAAGGCAATGGGTGAATTCGTCAAGCAGGATCCTGCCATGGCCGAAAAGAAATAATTACTTCCCTGATTTGAGGGCAAACACCCTGACTTAGCGAAAACAAGTCAGGGTGTTTGTCGTTAAAACCACTCAATAGGAATACCTTTAAACCTGGTTGATAATGTTTATATTCGTTCGCTAATCCGTTTATTCACAATAAATTAACCTTTACAAGCATGAAGAAAATGTATTCCTTACTGGCCATTGGCTGTGCCGGACTTGTGCTGCTGGCAACAACCACTCGCCCGATTAAAAATCAGTATGGGTTTGTGACGGGAACACCCGCTATCAAATCAATCAATGCGCTCTCGTTTGGCCCGAATGGGGTATTGTTTATTGGGGATGGAAAAAGCGCAACGGTATTCGCCATCGACACGAAAGATGCCAGCCTTGTTGAAAAGCCCAGCCCAGTTGATGTCAAAAACATTGATCAGAAGATTGCTGCTTTATTAGGAACGGACGCCAAAAACATCACGATTCAGGATATTGCTGTCAACCCAACATCAAAAAGCGTGTATTGTGCTGTACAACACAGCGATGGGACACCGGTATTACTCAAAGTAGAAGGCGACAAATTAACCCCGGTTTCACTAAGCAACGTTCCCTTCTCCATGCAGGCACTAGCGAATGTTCCCGCTGAAGATGCTAAAGGCCAACGGGGCGAATCGCTGCGTATTGCGGCAATTTCGGATATGGATTTTGCCGATGGCAAGGTACTGGTGAGTGGCTTATCGAACCAGGAGTTTGGGTCTACATTCCGTAGCATTCCGTTTCCGTTTACAAACGTGCAGGATCAGGCTTCGCTCGAAATCTACCATGCCGCCCATGGTAAGTACGAAACAATGGCGCCTATCAAAACCTTTACGACAACGGAGATCAAGGGCAAAAAATACCTGCTGGCCAGCTATACCTGCACCCCGCTGGTGCTTTTTCCAATGGATGAGTTGAAAGCCGGGAAGCATGTAAAAGGCCGGACGGTTGCTGAGATGGGTAGTGGTAACCAACCGCTGGATATCATCACGCTGAAAAAAGGAAACGAATCCTTCCTGATCATGGCTAACTCAAGCCGCCCGGTTTTTAAAGTACGCTACAAAAACATTGAAGAGTATCAAGGCTCACTGACCACACCCGTTGAGGAAAACTTTGCTACGGCTGGCGTAAATTTTGTATCGTTGCCATTAACCAATGTGATTCAATTAGACAAACTGGGCGATAATCAGATGATTTTGCTCCAGCGCCGGTCAAACGGTAATCTTGATCTTTGGACCGCTAATGATCGTTATCTATAAAAGAAATAGGCATGCCGAAATCAGGTTGTACGCCGTGTACAGCCTGATTTTTTTTACGTTCGGACTCGTTTGGGCTTGTCATCCCTCAAAAAAGGCCGAGATCTCGATCCGGTGGACTGATAAACGGGCAACGGGTATTTCCATCCCAAAACAGTTACTCCAGTCCGTATCTTCCGATTCGCTGGGTCAGTTTCTGGCGGTACGATTAGCGGGTAAAGAGACTGCCATTGCAGGTAACTATCAATCAATTGGTAAATCCATTGTTTTTGAACCGCTGATTCCGTTTACCCGTGGGCTCACCTATGGTGTCTGGTTGAAAGACAATCAACTGGGCGAAATGACCATTCCTGACCTGGCCCCCGGCGATACCCCAACCTTACTGGCCATCTATCCGACCCAGGATTCATTGCCGGATAATTTGCTGAAAATTTACCTGCATTTTTCCCGCCCCATGCGGGAAGGGCAATCGCAGAACTACGTCTCCTTAGTTAGAAATTATACCGATACGCTACCCGGTGTTTTTCTCAACCTACAGCCTGAACTTTGGAATGCCGATCGGACGATGCTAACCCTTTGGCTCGACCCCGGCCGTATCAAACGTGATTTACAACCGAACAAACGTTTAGGCGCACCTTTACTGGCAGGTGTTCACTATGAACTGGTTGTTTCGGCTGCCTGGCCTGATCAGCAGGGTGCCAGGCTCATGAAGAAAACTATAAAACCATTTGTGACAGTGCCGCGCGATAGTTTATCTCCCGTTCCGGCAAAATGGACATTATCCCAGCCGCAATCGGGAAGCGTAAGCCCACTGGAAGTGGCATTCGGAGAGCCCCTCGATTATAACCTGCTAACTGAAACGTTGCACGTCCTGACCGAATCCGGCAAACCGGTTTCGGGTAAATGGCAACCGGGCAACGAAGAAAAACAAAGTTCCTTCAAACCCAATGAGGCCTGGCAGGCTGGAACGTATCGACTTCGAATTGAAGGGCGACAGGAAGATCTGGCTGGTAATAACCTCAACCGCCCCTTTGATCGCGATATAACGCGGAAAGATCGTGCCGTGACGAATGACCCGTTCGTTGAGGTTCTGTTCAAGATTCGATAGTGATTCTACAGAATCCACAGAAACAATAAGTACAAAAATCCCTTGTCGGAATCGACCCTGATAATGTCGTTTTTACCCACCTGATGTTGTTTTGAGCTATTGTACCTTTGCTTCGGTAGTAATCAAAACGGTAAACAACATGCAAAAGATCACGACATTCCTGACTTTCAACAACCAGGCCGAAGAGGCAGCAAACCTGTACACTTCCATCTTTAAAAATTCAACTATTGGGCGTGTGAGCCGATATGGGGAGGGAGCTCCGGTACCCGCAGGTACGGTCATGTCGGTTACGTTTCAACTCGATGGGCAGGAGTTTTTTGCCTTGAATGGTGGCCCGCATTTTACCTTTGCCCAGGGTATTTCGCTCTTCGTAAACTGCGAAACGCAGGAAGAAGTAGACTACTTTTGGGAGAAGCTTACTGAAGGTGGCGAGCCAGGGCCATGTGGCTGGCTGAAAGATAAATTTGGGGTGTCGTGGCAAATTGTGCCCTCTGCATTGGGCAGACTGCTGGGTGATAAAGACCCGAAGAAAGCAAAACGGGCCATGGAAGCCATGATGAAGATGTCGAAAATTGATATCAAGGCATTAGAAGAAGCATAAGAAGCAAACTATGTTTAAATCGGGCAGGAGACCTTAGTAGGTGTTTTCTGCCCGATTTCCGTTTGTTTCGTCAACCGGTTCATGTTTCTTGACGGGCATATTGTTGGCCTAACTACCTTTCTGCACCGAAACCTGACCAAAAAGCAAACCAACATTTTTTATGGCAATATCGATACAAATCCGCTATAGGTGATGATGCAAGGGTATATGGAGAGAGGATGGTCAGCAAAGGACCCGATTGTGCGATTCGCCGATTCAATGAATTAAAAGACGACAGCATGCACCTAGGATAGCTATGCCATTGCCCTGGCTAAAGATGGAAAATAACAGGAAGCCATTGCTATGTACCGGAAATCCATTGTGCTCTGGCCTGGTAATGAAGAGGGTAAAAAGGCATTACAGTAATTGCTAGAGCAAAAAGAGTAAAGTTTTACTATTGTTATACTCCAGTGTAAAAATAGTAAAACTATTTTCCTCAGAATCAAGTGGTCATTGCCCAGTTAAAATGAAACTGGAGAAACTAATTCTGGAATATAAGGACAGGGAAGCCACCGACTTGCTGGCGAAAGAAGGAATATGAAGAAACGAGTGATTCTGTAGAGGAATGCTCACTATGTGTGATGGCATAGCCATTTAGCAAACAAATTCGAAATTAGAGAGGTTGTTTTCTGTAAATAGTAGTAACACAGACCGTCATTTTTCATGAATAACGAACGCGGAACTGCTTTTACCGAGCTACAGGACAGGCAGCAACTTGCCGAGCTGGCAAATCGTCTGTTCATGTACACCGATTCCCGGAATTGGGAAGGGTTAGTAAATGAGGTGTTTAGGGTTTCAACACCTTGATCAGGTACACCACCAGGGTGGACATTATCTGATAACTCTAAAAGGCACCCAGGCGGACCTATACGGCTATGCAGTAGCTACCCACTTTACGAAAGGTAAGACACGGACGTTTACCGGCAGCTATGACTTGAAGGTCGAGCGCACAACGAACGGCTGGCGGTTGAACCAATTAAAATACAACCTGAAATTCACCGAAGGCAACGTATCCCTGGACTAAACGCAATTCGTGTCGTATTATGAGCCAATCACCGCAATACTGGATCGTTGTAGCCTCAAAAGACCACGTACTTCGAGGGGTTTCCGGCGGATTTATGCAGGCCAATCACGGAAAACAAGCGCCATTGAAACGAATGAAACCCGGTGACTGGGTGATCTTCTATTCGCCGAAACAAGTGCTGGAAGGTGACCAGAAATGTCAGGCGTTTACAGCCATTGGGCAACTAATCGACGACACCATTTATCAGGTAACCGTTTCGGAGAATTTTTCTCCCTTCCGGCGAAAGGTAACGTTTCATGCCTCCAGTGATGTGTCGATCTTGCCACTCATTGATGAACTTGATTTTATCTCGAACAAAAAATCATGGGGTTACCCCTTTCGTATCGGCTTTTTTGAGATCGACAAACATGATTTTGAGTTAATCAGTAACGGCATGCTCAACAAGTAGCCAGTTCAAGGAATTTCCGCCCCGGCTATTAAAAATTGCTAGTCTGATAATTCCTTTTTTCGTAATCGGATTGGTGTACAGTGGGCTACTGACTGTTGGAACCTTTCTCGACAGAATATTACTTTCTGAGCAAACAGATAGGTTGATGGGCGCGCTACATTCATGACAGTATCCTTAAAATACTGGGCATTCTCATATCGTGAACTGGACTTTTGAGGGCTGGATACCGTAGCGTTTCGTCCTTCTTGCTTACTTTGTTTTTTGTTCAACTAATTCCCTCATGCAACGATGAAAACAAAATTGATTGGGTTGATAGTCATTGGCTTAACCGTGTTGACTAAAGCGGGTTTTGCTCAGGTGATTAGCGGAACCTATGCGATCAAAAACACGCAGACGGGCTTGGTGCTTCGGGTGCAGGATGCTAGAAAAGCAAACGGAACGCCCATTGTTTCCTATTCGCCTGTTAACTGGAAATGCGTAACCTGGGATTTTAATCACGTAGAAGGCGAAACGTATCAGCTACGCAATTTATTCACGAACAAAACGCTGCAACCCATCGCAGCCACTCCAACGGAGGGCATTAGTTTAGAACAACAACCGTTGGTTTCGTTGCAGGCAAATCAGGAATACGAATTTCTTCGTACGGGGAAAGATACCTATCGAATCAAGCTCAAAGGGAGCGATCTGTATTTAACCCCATCCGACGCCGGAACCGTGAATGCGAAAGTAATTCTGGCGAAGAAAACAGCTGGTGCCAATCAGGTATGGACCATTTACCCACAGGATCCTGAAATTTAAGCCAATGAAATCAGCCGGGTATTACTTTCTTTTCGGAACCGTCTGTATGCTCATTTGCGTGGCTGCACGCAGAACCCCTTTTTCTGCTTAATTTTTTAAGAATTTCAAAAAACCAAAAGCTCTTGCAACGGAATGACATGATCTGATCATGTTGAAGTCTAATGGATTCAGATGTTATTTTTTGGCTACCATTTTCATATAGAGTTTAACGTCGTCCAAAATTGCATCACCAGACTGATAAAAGTACTTTTCTGATCCATAATCGATACCCCAATCTGTTCGATCAAGGATCAGCGTACCATTCACCTCGACAGTTCCGTCCATTCCGTCCTTAAATTGCATTTTGGCTGGAAACGTAACTGCCTTCGTAATACCTTCAAGGGTCAGGTTCCCTGTAACTTTTATATTTCCTTCATTAACTCTTATACTTCCATCAGTTGGAACTTTTGTATGTCCATCATTCCCTGTTTCAACCTTCGTAATGACAAAGGTTGAAACAGGGAATTTTTTGACATCAAAAAATGCAGGTAATTTATTGTGTGGACGTTGATCATCAAACTTTTGTTCAATGGTATTCATGTCGACTTCAACTGCACCACCCTGCAGCTGACGGTTTTCGATCAACAATTCTCCTTTTACTATATCGACGTCTCCTGTACTGGAACCATCACTATCTAACGTAGGACCTTCCCATCCACCAAGTAACCTGGAACCTTTCCAGATTATAGCACTTTGCTTCGTATCGATGATATATTTTTTCTGACCCTCTTTATTATAAAAGTCCGTGATGGTCTTTCCATCATAACGATACACTCCGGTCGCATCGCCAAACCAAATACTTCCATCATTAGCTTCCAAAAGTCCCAGAAAAGCCTTTCCTGAAATTATTTCGGTTACCGTGGGCTTAGTACTATACAAGGACGTTGCATCATAACGGGAAAGTGCCTGGACCGTCCAATTAGCTGGATTTACAGGACCCGTAGTCCAGATGTTTCCTTTTTTATCCTGGATTATAGCATAAGCACCTCTCTCCGATACCTTAGTAAAGGTACTGCCGTCATAGCGATAGAGCCCACCGGGTCGATGGCCTCCTTTAAAGCCATTGTAACCGCTGAGCCAAATAGCCCCTTTGCTATCTTCCAGTATAGCCCAAACGTCGAGAAAGGGTTCACCTTTATGGGTTAACGTGGTAAATTTTTTTCCGTCATAAACAAAGGCGTCGCCCCTTGTGCCAACCCACAATTTCCCTGTTTTATCTTCAAGGATTGTATGAATATCATCATTCCAATGCCCTTCTTTAAAAAAAAGCGGAGTGTTCGGAGAAGTGAAATTTCGAAACGATTTCCCATCGTAACGGCTTACTCCACCTCCAGTGCCGAACCAAATAATGCCGGCTTTATCTTCATAAACAGACGTAACTCGATTATTGGCAAGTCCTTCCGTGGTAGTGAAATGTTGAATGGATTTCCCGTTGTCATAATAAACGCCTGAATCAGTAGAAGCGAACCAAAGATTTCCTTGTCGATCTTCCAGCACATCCCAGAATATGTGCTGGCCTAGTCTACTTGTCAGATTAGTAAACGATTTTTCCCCGGCC
Source organism: Spirosoma migulaei (assembly GCF_054776855.1). Taxonomy (NCBI): domain Bacteria; kingdom Pseudomonadati; phylum Bacteroidota; class Cytophagia; order Cytophagales; family Cytophagaceae; genus Spirosoma; species Spirosoma migulaei. The sequence continues at coordinate 229,808 of NZ_BAAHBG010000017.1, forward strand.
CTGGAAGGGTCGTATCGAAAAACATCACCAAATGATGAGTTGTTCGGGCCAGCAATCAAAATGGTGCCATTTCTGCCTTTTTTTATATTGCGAACCATTATGTTAGGCCCGATGTCTTTAATTTCGGACTTGATAGTATTTATTGGTGAGTTTGTTTGGTTTTGTCCACAGGAAGTGCAAAAAACAACCATCCAAAACAATGCATATACGCGGGAGTAGTTCATCCTTTTTCCTTTTTTGATACCAACGAATGTCAACCGCAGTCGCGGACGGCCGCAACGGCAGACCGTAAACCTACCAGTCTTTGTGCTGAGATGTGTTGGCAGGCTAGTAAAAGAATGTTAACGAAACGTAAAAGTTGCCGCTTTGGCGCAGGGCGGCCTGTGCCGTCCGATTTTACTGACTGTGGTAGATTTTGCCCCTAAGCAGGTGGCCATATTGAATAAATAGGTTGCCTACTAACCAACTAACCTCCTAATACCCTATTTCTACAGCTCCACGGCATTAGATTCTCCGAGCAACCCACTTATGAGGTTCATAACGAAGAGGGTTTATGAAGAATCAATTAGTAGCCTTACTGGTGCTGATTTGCTCAGGCGTTTACGCGCAGGTGCCCGTGGATTTATCGGGTTATCAGAAAAAAAACGGCACCAATGTAACCACTCAGGGAAATAACCTGCTTGTTAGCTGGCCCGCCAATGGAAAAGAGACGGCTAAATTGATCCTTAATCTTGATGCCGAAAAGCCTTTGTTCAGTAGCATTCAACTATCTCACCAGGGAAAATTTAGTGAGATAGCCAGCGCGCTCGACCCCGCCTTCGTGCTGACGATTGGTAAACGGGATTTAATTTCCCAAAATGGCTGGAATATCTTCTTCGATAAAACGAACAAACTACCCCACAAATCGTACGCCGTTGAATTGTCCAAACGGACTGCCAGTGTCAAAACCATTGGCTCCCGAACCGTAGTCAGACTCTCGGAGGTGGAAGCCGCTACCTTCAAAGGTGCGCTTGAAATTACGGTTTATAATGGAAGTCCCCTGTTTAATGTGGCCGCGGTGATGGCCACAGAGGTGGATTCTACGGCCATTCTCTATGATGCCGGTCTGGTGACTAAACAGCCGGTTTGGACGAACATTGCCTGGTCGGATACTGATAACCAGATGCAAAGCGTAACGGCCGACCTGAACCAACCCAACAAAGCTCAGGCGGTGAAATACCGGACAATTATCGGGGCCAATAACCAGGGTAGTCTGGCGGTATTTCCTGCCCCCCATCAATATTTTTACCCGCTGGATGAAGCCTATAATCTGGATTTTACCTGGTATGGTACTAACTACCGGAGTTTGGTACCTGCGTTTGGCATCGGTATTCGGCAGGACCTGATGGGCGACAGGCGCTGGGTTCCCTGGGTGAATGCACCCCCTAAAACCCAGCAGCGGTTAAACTTCTTTTGCCTGCTCAGCACCAATAAACCAGCCCAAGTACTAGACGAGGTAAAACGCTTTACGCATAGCGATAAGTACTCCGTGCTGCCTGGCTACAAAACTATGTCGAGCCACTTTCATAATGAACACGTTATGAACACGGTGCTGGCCGGAAAGCCCGTACCGAAGGTGCCAAACTTCGTGAACGTGTTCAAGAACGCGGGCGTCAATATTGTGCACCTGGCAGAGTTTCATGGCCCCGGCCATCCCAAAGGGCCCGATGATCAACGCCTGCTGGAACTAAAAACTTTGTTCAGTGAATGTAAACGACTATCAGACAACAACTTTCTATTACTTCCGGGCGAAGAGCCGAATAACTTTTTCGGGGGGCACTGGCTGGACTTTTTCCCGAAGCCAGTGTACTGGATCATGTCCCGTAAACCCGAGATGCCGTTCGTTACGGACGACCCGACCTACGGAAAAGTGTATCGAATTGCTGATAAAAACGACATGTTGAAGCTTCTTGAGGCCGAGAATGGTTTGGCCTGGACAGCGCATGCCCGCACGAAGGGTTCGACTGGATTTCCGGATCAATACAAAGACGAAGATTTTTATAAATCCGACCACTTTTTTGGAGCTGCCTGGAAAAATATTCCTGCGGATCTGTCGGAGCCGCGGTTAAGTCGGCGCGTACTGGATCTGATGGACGATATGGCTAACTGGGGATTAAAAAAGCACGTGATTGCGGAATCCGACATTTTTTCGATGGAGCCGGAGAATGAAACCTACGCCCACCTGAATGTCAACTATCTCCAGTTGGATAAATTGCCAGACTACAGTCAGGGCTGGCAGCCAATTCTGGACGTGATGAAACAGGGTAAATTCTTCGTAACAACGGGTGAGGTCATGCTCCCCACGTTCTCGGTCAATGGAAAAGGGGCAGGAGAAACGCTAAAGCTCTCTGCGGATGGAAAAGCGACCATTTCGTTAACCGTAAACTGGACATTCCCGTTAACGTTTGCCGAAATCATATCGGGAGATGGCAACCAGGTCTATCGCGAACGTATTGACCTGATGAGCACGCTTCCGTTTGGCAAGCAGACACTCACGTTGACCACTAATCTCAAAAATAGAACCTGGGTGCGGGTTGAGGTGTGGGATGCTGCGATCAATGGTGGCTTCACGCAACAGGTCTGGCTTGTCAAGTAGGGAAAGTCGGCCATTCGCATGTTCTCGCTTGGCTATGCCGAGTAAGGGCTATTGTTTTAACGGCCTCTGGCCGGAGAAAAGCAGATTACGTCAAAAACGGGCCAGAGGCCCTTGAAGGAATAGAATTCACTGGTACGCCAGCCTGGTCGGCGTAGCCAAGCGAGAACCTGAGCGCATGTGTTAGCCGAGTGGCTAGGCTACAGACAGGAAGCGATGGCTGTATTTATTCCACTTGCCTTTAAGTTTCCATGACTTCCGGTGCATGGCTTTCCAGATAGAATCATAGGCCTCTGTGTCGATCGTTGGATTGATCCGATATTGACTAACCAACCGGTCTTTTAGCACATTGAGAGTGTATAGGCTGAGGCAATTTTCAATGTCATTCAGGAAATTCTCCGGGCTTGGAAATGAGGGGTTTACAGCAGGTGTTTGTTGAGTAGTCATGTTGTTTAACTGTCTGATTATCTATACGAAAGATAGTCATTTTTCTACGTTTAAACAAGTATTTTTCTCCATTTTTCACCGAATTTCCGAGCCTGATTGTATACTCACCGCCGATCCGTCGGCCAGAAAAACGGATGCTGGAGGGCGCTCAAAAAAAGGCGCGAACCTAGCGCCGTAAAGTTTTTCTACATCGCACAGAACACTAAAATCCGTTACGGGATAAATGTTCCAGGGTGGGTGAACAACTTCGTATTCCGAGGTACGTCCGGGTCCATGACGTCGACCGTCTCCACGTCTCGTATAGCCCCAGTAGTGTTCAGTGATGAACGCTTCTTCGCTTTCAGGGGTTAGGGGGTGGCCGGTACGGTCGGCGCTTACCCGGATATGATTCCACGCAGAACCGACTTTCCACTCATAGTCGATCTGCTGGGTTTTCTCCTGAATGTCCCAGCGGTGGCGCATAGGATGCGTTTCGTAGGGTTCACCATATAGCGTGTTCGCCACCAGCGTAATGGCAAGTTTTGGAACGAGCTCTTTAACGAATACAACCCCTCGCTTCCAGCCCGTTGGAGATTTTCGTCGAACATAAAATCGGAGATTGAATTCTTCAAATTGCCGATGAAAAGGCACAGAAACCCGCCCGAACAGTTTCACATGTTGAAAATAAAAGCCTACGAGGCTTCCGTAGTAAACGCCATTGAACTCGTCCAGCTCGGTTCCATAGGGAAGGAGAGGTTCAAGCACCTGACGGTCGAGGGCGTAATTCGCAAAGATTAAGTTTCGCCATTCAGCAGTCAGAAACGTAGTGGCCATAATGGGGGAGCTGTTTATTGAATTTCAAGGATGATTTTGCCGATATGGTCACTGCCAGTCATGAGTTCTTGAGCCTGTGCGGCTTCTGAAAGGGGAAAGGTACGGTAGACAATCGGTTTTAATCGCCCATCTGCTACCAATGGCCAAACCTGCTGTTCAACTTCGGTCGTTAGCGCTGCTTTGAAATTGGCATCTCGTGGTTTGAGCATACTGCCGCTGATCGTTATACGCTTCTGCATCAGCGTTGGAATGTGGATCTGACTATCGGCACCCTGCATGGCATTGATAAACATCAGTCGTCCGTCGGTAGCCAGTAGGCGGAGGTTTTTAGGCGTGTAATCACCGCCAATCATATCCAGAACGACGTTTAATTGTACTTCCTGCAGCGCCTGCTCAAAATCTTCCAGTTTATAGTTGATACATTTTACTGCACCAAGCTGCTCGCAGGCCGTACATTTTTCATCGCTGCCTGCGGTTGCATAGGCATGGGCACCGAACGCTTTTGCTAACTGAATGGCGGTAACACCAATGCCACTGCTACCACCATGCACCAGAAAATTTTCTCCCGATGTCAGGTGCGCCCACTGAAAAACCGTTGACCAGACTGTCAGAACAGTTTCAGGGAGTGAAGCTGCTTCAACAAAGGATAGATTTGGTGGAATAGGCAGGCAATGGCGTTCATCAACGGCTACATATTCAGCATAACCACCCCCGCTGATGAGCGCGCAAAGTTGGTCGCCAATCTGCCAGCGGCTGCTAGTGGGGCCGCATGCCTCAACAGTTCCCGCTACTTCAAGACCTGGAATCTGCCCTGCCGGATTCATGCCATAGCCACCTTGTCTCAGAAGAATATCACTTCTATTGACGCCAGCCGCCCGTACCCGAATCAGGACTTGACCATGTTCGGGTTGTGGAACAGGCCGTTCCTGAAATTGGAGTACGGCAGTGTTGCCGGGTTGGGTAATGATGATTGCTTTCATAATTGATCGTTGGGATCATTAACAAAGACGTATCGTTTATGTTACGGTTCGTAAAATCATAAAAAACATAACAATCAGCGATCATTACAGGTAGTCTTTAACAGAACCGACGTCAATCATCATGGCCCAACCCAATCAAGTTATTGCCGATCAGGACGTAGCCGTCCGCCAGCAACTAATTAGCTTATTAACCGGTAGTAATGCCCATCAGTCATTCGATAATGCCGTAAGCGAGTTACCGGGTGAGCTACGGGGAATAAAGCCAGACAAGCTTCCGTATAGTATTTGGCAGCTAGTAGACCACATCCGAACGGTGCAATGGGATATTCTCGAATTTTCCCGGAATGCGGATCATCAATCCCCTCCCTGGCCAACAGGGTACTGGACGAAAGCAGAGGCTCCTGAAAATGAGGCCGTCTGGCAACAGGCAATCGATCAGGTTCGGGAGGATCGCGATGCCTTCGTTGGCCTATTGAATGACCCTCAGTCCGACCTGTACACACCATTTGCCCATGGGGATGGGCAAAACTTACTTCGCGAGGCTATGCTCACCGCTGATCATACGGCGTATCATGTGGGGGAAATTATTATGATCCGTCGGTTATTGGATGCGTGGCAGAAATAAGCCTGAGGAGGCAATAAAGTCAACTTATGAACAAATAAATAGAATTTAGCGTACACTCAGCTTAAATTAAGCTAAGCTATACTCTAAATTCTAGGCAACATAGTAAATTACTGATTTTATTATTATATACCTTTGTGCTTCACAATAAGCAAGTCTCATGTCTACAGGCAATCCACCGAGTAATCTACCGAGTCAACCCGCATTTACGATCACCGCACAGTTAGCCAGTCACAAACAAGGTATTGTAAATGTGCCAGCCGGTGTTGATTCATATTTTGGGGAACACGGTAAAATTGTCGTAGTAACCCTTCCAAATGATCAGCGAATTCATTGCCCAATTGAGCGGAAGAAAACGTCGAAGCATGGAGCCAGTTTTTCTCATCCTTCGCTTAAAGAATACTTTGGCAACAAAGCCCAAAGAGACTGGGAATATCGGGTAAAAATAAGCGGAACCAACACGGTTAGCATACGACCTATTGTTGAGCAGCCTGTTGAGGAGCAACTTGTTAATGAGCCTCAGGAGCAGGTTCAGGAATCTTAACAGGCATATAGCTGGAATTTAGATTGGACGCGCGTTTTCAAAAACTAACGATTATCAATCAACAGGAAATTCAGCTACCAGCAACTATATTAAAAACAGGCAGCTCGTCAATTGACGAGCTGCCTGTTTTTAATACAAACCTATTTACTAAAGCTTTGTCGCTGATTTTTTGGATGCCTGTTAAGCAACCACTGACGAAATCCCAGTTAGCTTACTAAAAAATTCACGGCTTGCTTCAACGTCCGTTCATTATGGCTTTCAGGATCGGTATAGGATCGTTCGCCTACTTCAATTATCATTTCCTTACCCATTAGTTGTTTTGTGTCCAGTTCTTTTCCTGCTTCAACGGGAACTCCAGCCATTTCAAACAAACCTATAATAGCGGGCATTCCTGCCTGAGACTGGTAAAAACGCTGGGATATATACCCCTCATCATTTTCGAAGCGAACGGCAAAAAATGGAATGCCTTTGTATTCACTGGTGCCTTCCTCAATGTCCGTAACAGTTACTTGCTGCTGGCCATCTGTCAATAGTGTTTTGTCCTGACCTTTCTCTACTTCGATTTTCATAGTGTTGAGTTTATGTTTTATTTGTATTATAAACTGTATGTAGCTCTAATTGTTTCCAGAGTTTAGTCCTTAAATGATATAGAGAGGCCTATTGTTAGTCACAATTTCGTGAATTGATATATTTTGTTTGTATTATAAGGGGAGAGTATTAAATTGAAAGAAAAACTGTATGGTCTCAGATGGAAAAATTTCGAACTCCACCATCCTGCCGATTGTCGATCGATAGAGATCAAGTTGAACCTCTTAGGAATAAACTCGGGTAAGAGAAGCTGAATGACAGGTAATCAATTTGCCAGAACAGTCAGATTTGGGATCAAGGTCAAAAGTTGTGGATCAACTTGGATTAAGCATATAACTGAGTGAGCCGATAT
>NZ_BAAHBG010000018.1:0-109070 GCF_054776855.1 Spirosoma migulaei
TGGTTCGAACAGCAGCAACGTCTTGTGCTATTTTTACAAAAGGACCTATTTCACTAGGATAAGTCAACTATCGAACAGAATAAATCAAGAAAAGCGATAATTAATTGTAGCCGTTTTGGAATGAGTTTCGATGAGCTTTTCAGCTATAATTGTCGTCCTATAGAAACGGGCGTTTCTGGCGACACAGTTCAGTGAGAATTTCATAGAAAGCGATTAATAACAGGGAGGATGCAACCTATCGATCAAACAAGAGTCTATACTTATACGCCCTTTCTTCACATAAACTAGAACTGCGCTTGCTACTCATGCGAACACTTGTTATACCCGTCTCGCATCCGCGATTAAAGCCGTATGTGCAATCCTTCTTATTCTTTTGCAAAACAGATCAGGCTTCGTTCACCTATACGACCTTTCCCAATACCAATCTTTGCCTGGCCATTTATAAAAATAACCAGGTTACCTATAATCCTACTTCCGGCCTGAATCAGTGTGGGGTCAAGCCCGGCCAGCAGGTTAGTAGCCGCTTATATGGCTTTCACCAACAGCCCTTTACCGTCAACATTCAGGGCGAGATGGACCAGGTTTGTATTTTGTTTCGGCCGGCAGCCCTACGAGCGTTTACCGCTGAAGCCTACGACCAGCTCGTCCAATCCGAACACGTGTTCAGCGATCTGTTCGGCTCCGCTTCGATGTCACTGTTCGATCAGCTCTTCAGTCTGGACGAAGCCTCCCAACGCGCCAGCGTACTGGAAGCGTTCTTAGTGGCTCGAATCCTGTCTACGGGCTTGAACCCCCTGGCCACCGCTTCGTTGCAACTCATTGGCCAGCGACCAACCGGTCAACCCATTGAGCAGCTAGCCGCGACGCTTCGAATCCATCCCTCCACCTTGTATCGACTATTTATGGAGCAGGTGGGTCAGAGTCCTAAACGGTTTGGACAGACGGTTCGATTCCGTCATGCCTTGACGGGTTTACAGGCCCCCCTTCGTCCCAATTTGACCCAAGTAGCCTACAGCAGTGCGTACTACGACCAGGCACACTGCATCAACCACATCAAACAGTTAACCGGCTACACCCCCAGGCAACTCCAACAAAAAGCAACGGTTGAACAAAACGAGCTCATCTGGATCACTACCCAGATCCGGGCTGCATGATTTTTACAAGTTTAACCCCGTCAACGGAGGTAAGTTTGCAGTCTGTTCACCTCAGCGGAGACAAAAAGGGAAGCGGTTAGCCGGGGCAAATCACCTTGGCGACTGGCTTCACCTAAGCGTCAATCCGCTGATTCATGGACTTCTCCTGAACTCCGCTTATGAATCGTTTCCTTTCCTTGTCATCCGTTGGTTGCCTACTCGTTCTGGTCACCCAGGCACAACCCCCTATCCCGGCTGAAACCAGCTTATTTACCCCCTACAATACGGCGGTTTGGACTGCACCGGCTACCCAACGGGTGGCTGACATCGGCAAACTGTGGGGCACGCTTAAATACTTCCATCCCCAGTTGATGAAAGGCACGCTCCAGGCCGATGAGTTACTGCTCAAAACACTCGATCCCCTATTGGACAATCCATCCAGAGCCAACTTTGTCCGGACCATTCAGGGCATGCTCCGGCTGATCGGCGATACGACTACGCAGATTGAGTCAGCACCGGGCTTCAGTCAACCCGCTCGTACTAGGCCCGTCAAGTTCACGCAACCCTTACCCGCTCCGATGGGCTATATTGCCCTGCCGCAAGAGCGGTTTACGGCTCCTTTCTCACTGGACTCCTTTTTAACAGCCGCACGCCCTAAACCGTACTGGCTAGTTGACCTGCGCAATCAAGCCGAAAACGAACGGTTAGGGCGTCAACAATATACGGCTTTCGTGCAGCCCTTAGTGGCGGGCCTGATTGATCGCACCCTTATTCTACCCACGCTCCGGACGGCTTATTATCATGCCTACTTACGGCAAGACTTTTCCGATGACCTGGATGTGATCCCCGCCCGGGATCGGGGGGGCGATCCCAATTACTGGTATCAGGAACGCTTTGGCCTCAAGAATACCTCCCAGGGAGCGTATCTCTTGAAAGGCAAATCCCGTTTCAGCGGGAAGCGTTTCTGCTTTATCGTGAATCAGTATACCAACGCCAATACGCTAAAAGCCCTGCTGGCCCTGCGAAACCGGAATGGTTGTTACCTGATCGTTGAGGGACCTATGCCTGATTATCTCCAGGGGGACTACTACACCCTGCCGCTGGCGGATCAAGTCCGGGTGAAGATTAAGGTCGGCGAGCAAATCTACGAAGATGGGACGTTAGGCACACCTCCTGACCGGGTGGTAGGGATGGCCAATCCGTTGACAACCGAGGAATTGATCCAGTACTGTCGGACCCTTTTCCAGAAGCCACCGCGCCGAAATCCCACCCCGATTGCCAATACGGTTTATATCCGACTCCCCCAGCCAACCTACTCCGATACCTTGTATCCCAATCGCAAGCTTCGCCTGACGGCCTTGTTTAACTTTTGGAACGTGATCCACTACTTCTGCCCCAACAAACACTTGATCAAGGGGAATTGGGATACAATCCTGACCTACTTTGTCCCTCGTTTTCTGTTTGCCCGCGATTACAAAAGCTATTACTGGCTGCTACGCGAATTGAGTGCCCAGCTGAACGATGGCCATGCGGAGGTGCTTTATCAGCATGGGGTCTTACCGCCCCCGGGGATCAACGAGTTTTATGCGCCCTTCTGCCTCAAATACCTCGAAGGCAAAACCATCCTGGTCCAACTCATTGCCGACTCCACCCATCGAGGGGCCAACGGACAGGTCGGTGATCAACTAATCGCGATCGATGGCATCTCCATCGATACGCTCTATCAGCGCTGGCACCAGTATGCCGGCAGCTCCAATGAGGGCAGTTACCGCGATCTGTTGCACAAGATTCCCCTGGTGAGCCGGTCGGGGCCACAGCCGTTTGCCATCACGATTGTGCGGGCGGGCAAACCAATAACCATGCCCGTAACGCCGGTGGCTAAAAGCGCTTACTTAACCGCCTTCAGCCGCGTTTACTATCCGCCTGTCCCCCAGCCGTATTGGCGCAGCCTGAACGACAGCACGGGTTACGTGCGGGTCAACAGTGTGTATAGTACGCAGGTGGACAGCGTCTGGCAAGCCTTGAAGGGACGAAAATATATCATTCTCGATGCCCGGGGTTACCCCCGCGATGCCGCCATTGTGGGCACCATCGCGGCTCCTTTCATGACGAAAACCGATACGGTCTGCATCAATGCCTTTCCCGAGATTACGCATCCGGTATTGAGCCGTAATGCCGTTACCCTGGAAGCTGAAACGGTCTCCCCCTTGGGTTCGGTCGTGACCGTAGATCGAGATAAGCGTTTCGTGTTGCTGTGTGGGCAAAACGCCAGCCAGGCGGAGACCAATATTATAGCCTGGCAAAACGTGCTTCATCCCACGACGATTGGCTTGCCTACCGTTGGGGCAAATGGGGTGTCGAACACGATTCTGATGGCTGGGGGTTACGAATCTCATTATTCGGGTTTTGCGGTCTACTATCCCGATGGCACGCCGAATCAACGCCTGGGGGTCAAGATTGACGTTCCCGTTTCGCTGACCATTCGTGGCGTTTTAAGTGGTCAAGACGAAGTCTTACAGCGGGCCCTGCTCTTTATAGAGCAACAGGGGTACAAGTAGCTACTGAAGTAACGTCCTGGTAACTTTTCTCTCCTCTCGTCGCTACGGTCAAGTCCTTGTTTATATGACACGCTCACTCAGGATGTCCCATACTCGTTTGCTTATTCTCATGAAAACGCTGATTTTTTTCAAACTGGCTACTTCAATCAGTCGTGTACGTCATGTTGTCTACGTACTTTTATGACATTAAGGCAACTCTGTACAAGCAAGTACCGGCTATCAAGCCAATCAATGCCCCGACTAAGATCTCCAATAAAGTATGCCTCCCCAACACCAGCCTGGAGACGCCAATTAAGATAGCGAAAACCCCCATCAGTAAGCCCAAAGGTTGATTGATACTATAGATCGCCCAAGTCAGAAAAAAGGAGAGCGATGTATGTAAAGACGCTTTAACATACTGATTTACCCCATATGAACTAACAACCAACAGCAATGCGCAGGCTGCTCCGTAGCAGAAGTGGCGGGGTTGATGAGTAGCAAACAAAAGGCCTGTCAACAGAGATATGGCCCCAATCAAGACTGGATAGAATTGAGCGCGTTGTCGTTGATCGGACACATCAAAATTAGTGAATTGACCTCGCTTAACTTTTCGGTAATTGTACCATGAGATCGGTAACACCACCCCACCCAGCAGTCCTGCGGAGATAATAATGGCATTCCTGATGGACAACTGTTGGAACGTTACATAGAGAGCAAACAAGGTAATCGTAAGCAGGGGATGCCCTAGAATGGAGAGTGCCTTCGCTGTGCTATAAATGAAAGGGGAAACAGGTTTCATAAGTACGTACTCGACCACGAAACAGAAGGTGGCGGGTTTGTGATCTTGAGCTTATCGTCAAATTCTTCTGTGATATAATCAGCTATCGGTTTGCCAATCTACAGAAACTTTGAATCTAAGAATGAGATCTCATAAATCGCTCCTCCATGAGACGAGCAAACGTTCATGAATAGGCTCCCGCATGAGACGACGAAATATTCATACATCTGCTCATTAATTCGGGCGTTTGTTTTACACACAAATTTTCTAGTCGCGACCGCCATCGGTGTGTCGACCCAGGCCGGACCGTGGTTTGTCGGAGCCGCTGTCGATGCCGCAACGGCGGACCGGGCCGCCCGTTTATGCCGTACATTTTTTAAAGCACCCAATTTTTCAGCCTTGTTCCAGAAAGTGTAATGCCTAACCCTTTAAACCTGTGGATAGGCCTTCGCTCCATTGATCCGTTTACTTAACACCTCAATAACAGCCCGTCTGATCAGTCAAGAAATAACTACAACATCCTGAGATTTGGCTACGGGTGGGTAGGTCAGTCCAACCAACTTTGTACCCTAAGTAAATCGGAAACATTTATGAAAATCATTATAACCGGTTCGTTAGGCAATGTTGGCCAGCCGCTGGCTACCGAGTTAGTACAGCAAGGGCATGAAGTGACGGTCATTAGTCGCCAGGCCGGTAGGCAATCGGCCATCAACGAGTTGAGGGCTACGCCAGCCATCGGATCTTTGGAAGATGTTAACTTCTTAACGACGACGTTTACCGGAGCGGATGCGGTCTTTTGTATGATTCCCCCCAACATCCACGTACCCGATTCACGGGCCTATTATCAGGGCATTGGGCGTTGCTATGTACAGGCCGTTAAAGAATCGGGCGTCAAGCGGGTCGTTCACCTGAGCAGTTGGGGGGCCCATCTAAGCGAGGGCACTGGCTTTATTGCTGGCTCCCATGATGTCGAGCAGTTACTGAATACACTAATGGATGTCGCCATTACACACTTGCGGGCTGGGTCCATGTATTACAACTTATACGCCTTTATGGGTATGATCAAACAGGCGGGCTTTATGGGTACCAATTACGGGGATGATGACCTAGTAGCGATGGTAGCTCCGGTTGATATTGCCGCGGCTGCCGCCGAAGAACTGGTCCGCTCAGCCAACGGCCACGACATGCGTTATGTCGTCAGCGGGGAGTATACGGCTAACGAAGCGGCCCGTATCCTGGGCGCGGCCATTGGTAAGCCCGATCTGCGCTGGATGACGTTCACCGACGAGCAAACCCAGCACGGCTTGGAGCGGAACGGCATACCGCCCCACGTAGCGACTGGTTTAGTTGAACTGGGAGCCAGCATCCACAACGGACGCCTAGGCGAGCACTACCAACAAGACAAACCCCGTACGATGGGTAAAGTCAAGCTGACCGAATTTGCCCGGGAATTTGCCGCTGTATATGCGCGCGGCTAATTCGCAATTGGCAGCCGGTGAATCGAAAGTCGGCTGACCGTGTTCGGTACTGAAGAAAACAGTAATCGCTGCCTCGTGAAAAACGCCCAACCGCATAAACTAGATACTATCTCAGCGTTTCATCAGTTTTGGGAGCTTCCCAAACCCGAGCATCCGTTAATCAGCGTCATCAATTTTGACGCCCTCAACCACCGGGTGGAACCCTCCTCCCTCACGCTGATCAGCAATTTTTATTCCATCGCCTTAAAACGAATCTCAACGGGTAAGCTCAAATACGGTCAGCAGCCTTACGATTTTGACGAAGGCGTCATGATGTTTATGGCACCCGGTCAGGTGTTGACCATCGAAACGGATGCCCCCGGGAGCTCGGCGGGTTGGTTACTCCTGATTCACCCCGATTTCCTGTGGCATACGCCCCTGGCCAAAACCATTCGCCAATACGCCTTTTTTAGCTACGCGGTTCATGAAGCCCTGCACCTATCGGAAAAAGAAGAGGGCCTGTTGGTCAGCATCATCCACCAGATTGAGCAGGAATACCAGGCCCGGATTGATCTGTTTAGCCAACGCGTTATGCTCAATTTGGTTGAGCTATTATTGACCTACTCAGACCGCTTTTATCAGCGACAATTCATTACCCGCAAAATCACCAACCATCAACTGCTCAACCGCCTGGAGGCCATTTTGACGGACTACTTCAACAGCGATGCCCTAGCCCGCAACGGTCCGCCTACGGTACCCTACATCGCCGATAGGTTGAATGTGTCGCCGAATTATTTAAGCATTCTGTTAAAACTGCTAACCGGTCAGAGCACGCAACACCATATCCATGACAAGCTAATCGAGCGGGCCAAGGAGAAGCTCTCTACCACCGATTTATCGATCAGTGAAATTGCCTATGCGTTAGGCTTCGAGCATGCGCCCTCGTTCAGCAAACTCTTTAAAAGCAAAACGAATTTATCCCCCCTGGCCTTCCGACAATCGTTTAATTAAACGAACCACCCTGTTTACTGCCTAATGACCAAAACTCGATTACAAGCGTTCAGTGATGGTGTTCTAGCCATCATCACGATGATGGTGCTAGCATCAAATTGCTCGAAGGTGGCAACTGGACGGACTTAAAACCGCTGCTTCCCCAGACGCTAAGCTACGTACTGAGTTTCCTATTGGTGGGCATCTACTGGGGCAATCATCATCACCTGATACACACCGTAGTGCGGGTGAGCCCGGCCAGGGAGCTACCTTCTTGTTGTACTTACCAGCCTGGGGAGTGGTCGTTCTGGCTGGAAAGGATCAAAGCAATCTGGTTTTGACGGGCAATCATCCGTCTGCTTAATCTAGCAAAATACTCACGCTTAAGACGAAGAACTCTTCTCCTGAATAGGGCGTTTAGTGCCCCACCTATATACGAACCTGCCACACCACCGCGTGTCTAATTAAATGAGCTTCTGAAGGCAAGCGGAGTGGTGTTGGTTTTTGCTTTAAAAAGCTTACTGAACGATTGCGGATGCTCGAACCCTAACGCATAGGCAATCTCACTCACCGACAGGCCGGTGGTTGACAACTTTTCTTTCGCTTTGTCAATCAGTTTTTCGTGGATGTGCTGTTGGGTACTTTGGCCGGTTAATAGCTTCAGTACACGGCTCAGGTAGCTCACCGATATGTTTAACTGATCGCATACCGCCTGCACCGTAGGCAACCCGTTGTGCATACGCTCCTCATTGTTGAAATAGTCCTCGAGCAAGGTATCCAGTCGGTCAAGTAATTGATGGTTGCTGATTCTGCGCGTAATGAACTGGCGATTGTAGAATCGCTCTGCGTAGTTGAGCAATAGCTCGATTTGGGCCAGGATAATCCCCTGACTGTAAGGATCAATATTGGCCTGATATTCTCCACTGATCTGGGCAATAATTCCGTCAACAATCTTCTCCTCTTTTTCGGAGAGAAATAACGCTTCATCAGCACCGTAGTCAAAAAATTCATACGTCTTTATGGCTTTTGCCAACGGTGTTCCCCACAAAAAATCAGGATGAATCAGCAGCAACCAGCCAGTTGGATCTATAGGTAGGTTAGCTAGTTCAAAACCAATCACCTGACCTGGTGCGGTGAAGAACAATACACCTCCCGTGAAATCATATACCTGCTGTCCATAGCGATAGCGGGCGTCTGGGATGCGTTTAATGGAAATACAGTAGAAGTCGTTAATGCTCAAGCGATCTGGCGCAATGGTTATGTCCTTAATATTGACGACGCTAATCAGCGGATGCGCCGATTGGGGCAAGCCTCTCCGCTGGTGAAACTCCTGGATGCTTTTGACCCGGATGGGCTGGCTCATATCGCTACTAGTCTGTTATTGTTGATGGTACGCTTTAGCAAAGTCCTTGGCAAACTCGGCTAGTTTTGTTTTACCTAGGACCGGCTGATGCCGCAGGTAGTTTTGGTACACCACACCACTATGCGTCGCTGCCTGCATTTTTACCAGTTCATCCGCTAATTGCGCAGGCATGCCCATTTGTAGAAAGCCATTTCGCAACGTTTCATCCGGAACAACGACCCAATGTAGGTCAGGCTTTCCAATCGCTTTACCCAATATGCTGGCCACTTCGTTACAGGTAAGTTCTTCACTGGCTACATAGCGTACTCTATTCCCCGTAAATGAATCCGTTAGTTCTTCGGCTGCCGCAGCCGCAATGTCTTCTGGGGCAACCACCGCAATTGGGTCATTACCACCATAGTTTCCCACGATAGCCCCTTGCTGTTTTATCATGGGGATATACGAGTAAAAGTTGCTGTAAAACACAGTAGGACGCAGTTCAGTAAAGGCGACTTGGCTTAATTGGTCTGCCAACTGAGTTGCTTCAAACGAGCCTGTGAGACCGGCTGCCCAGCCGGTTAACAACACCACTTTTTGTACACCCGTTTGGTTTATGGCCTGCACATAATTATTAACTATTTTCTGGAAATATGCCTTCTGGTCGGCCGCCGTAAGATCAAAAGGGATCATGCAATACACGGCCTCGGCCCCCGTGAAGGTACTAATCAGAAAAGAGGCATCTTCTAATCGGCCTATAGCGGCTTTGGCTCCCAGTTTTTCAATGGCTTGTTGCTTGTCGGGCTTGCTGCTGATAATGGTTATCTGGTGCCCGTTAGCCATGAGTTGGGTGGCTAATGGTTTACTGATGTTACCGAGTGATCCGGTTAGAATAATGTTCATGTTTCTGGCTTTTTATAGGGCAAATTTCAGTGTAGGCAGGCTGATACCTGTAGCCTGATTTTGCTTTATTGTAGCCGAAAATGATTAAGGTGATTTTTAGGTAGGCTTACTTAGTAGGTGTCGATAGGTGCTTATTCTCAAAATACCATCACATATGAGATGAAGTGGCTTTCTCTCCCCTTTATAAACCTTTTTTAGTAGCCTAGGGTGAACAAATGATCGAGGCATGCCTGCCGATCTGTTTCCACTGCCCATTTTTCTTCATCCATACATTGGTAAATCGGCGCTTGGTGGGTTGACCTGCCTTGGCCTCCTGCAGGTCATGTTTTGCCACAAACAACTCATAGCCCATCGTAATGACCAGGTTCTCCTGTACCTGCATCTTCTCAATAACTCGCTCAAAGGAGCTGTAATCAATTAAGCCCTGCTGCTGATTCTTGAAGACGGCGGCTCGATTCTGGGCAATGGTATTGCGGGGCGTAGTGACCATAAATTCAGGGGCCCAAATTTGGGCCAGTAAGTTAGTATCGGCGGTCAAGATACCTTTGACTCCGATCTGCTCTAAATCGTTGATGGTTTTTGGGATGTCATCTGTAGACTGAGCTTGACTGATTAAACCCGTTAGCAGAAATCCATAAAGCAGTAAGTATCTACGCATGGCGGTTAGTGATGTTGAGCGGAATGGGGTTAAGCTGAAACCTGTTCATGCATTCATAGTCTTAAATATGGGTGATGGAGTAGCCGGTAATGAAATCGGCTTAGTAAACGGTAAATCAAAGGTCAACCCTGTTTTAAAAAAGGCCATTGGGTTGCTCAAGGATGACACGTCAGGCAACCTACTCCTGTATTGTTAATCTCTTAAATCGCTCCTCACAATGAGACGAGGACGTTTTCATGTATTGTCTCAGGTAACCGGGCGTTTTAATAGACTGTCTGTTATAATAACTGTCAACTACTATCCGTAGCATACGCAATAGCCCCAAACAGGGCGTCCCAAAAGATCGATACACTCATGGAGGTGGGTGGCTACAAGCTGCATTTTACCATCTGGAAAGGAAAGGGTATTCCTATCCTTTTTGAAGCGGGCGGAGGTGATGACGGATCTGTTTGGAATAAACTAGTAAGACCTCTTGTCCACATCACAGGTGCAACGCTCATTACCTATGACCGGGCCGGTTTTGGAAAATCTACGTTGGATACCAGTAAACATGGTATTGTGAATGGCATTAGAGGACTCGAAATTGGCCTACAAAAATTAAATTATACTGGCGATGTTATGCTAGTGGCTCACTCCCAAGGTGGCCTGTATGCTACGCTCTATGCCCATCGACACCCCGATCAAGTGAAGGCCGCCGTACTATTTGATGCCAGCACAAGCTGTTGGTTTGATGAAAAACGGCTGTCTGTTTTGCAATCGTCAAATGACTTGGAAAAGGAAAAATTTAAAGCGAAACGACCCGGTCTTTATTATCAATTTGGTGACCTGACTAAAAACGTATCCGTCGTTAGACAATCGCCATTTCCCCTGGTCATTCCCGTACTAGATCTGGTAGCTGAAAATCCGCCTTTTACGGACAAAATCGAGATTGAGGACTGGAAACGTTGCCATCAAGAATTTGTAGGCGCTGCAAGCAAACGTAATGGAACGGTTGCGTATGCCAGTGGCCATTATATTTTTGACGATAATCCGTCACTGGCCATTATCTCCATTGTAAAAGCGTATTCCTCAATAGTCGATGCAAAAACAAGGCTTGATGTATTGAATCGGGGGTTGGATTATGCCGTAAAAGCCGTAAACGAAGCCAAAAAAGAGGAAGCTGCTTACCGACATTCGGAAGGCGAGCTCAATTCCTGGGGCTATAGTTTACTCAGCAAAGGTCAACTTGAGCAGGCTTTGGCCGTGTTCAAATTAAACGTTGCGCTCAACCCAACCAGTTGGAATGTGTATGATAGTTATGGTGAAACGCTGTTAAAAAATGGTCAAAAGCAGGAAGCCATCCAAATGTATCAAAAATCAATCGAATTAAATCCAGGCAGTAAAAACGGAAAAAAAGTACTGGACGAACTTTTAAACAAGAATTGAGCTAGGTTTCCTCAGACGCCAACGGTTTGCTTCTACTACGCTGGGTGCCATAACGATTTTGCATTTTTCTAGTATTTCGCTACCGTACTTTGGGAAGTACAATACAAAAATAGTTTGTTACAAGTAAGCCGTCTTTGCCTTATTCTCAAAAAAGGCTCATTCCATGCGATCGCTGTAAGTTGAGCCACACACGGGGACTCATATCCCTAAAAGGCTGATAAAAAAATTAGCTATATTAGCCCATCAACTCGTCCTCCAGCATGATCAACCGGACAACCGGTCAGTTTTATGGCCAAACCAATGAGTTAATTCAGGTAGAAGGACTGACACTGACCGATACCGAGTATACCCATGATTTTGTCGATTGGCATTATCATCAGAACGCCTACTTCACCTTTATTCTGGAAGGGGGCGTGCTGGAAGGCAACAGACAGCAGACCTATCACTGCTCGGCGGGCAGTCTACTGTTTCATCACTGGCAGGAGGCCCACTACAACAAAAAGCCCCCAGGCTTTACCCGAGGCTTCCACCTGGAGCTGGAACCCCACTGGCTGACCCGTTTCGATTTAGATCTAAATCGGGTACAGGGTAGCCTGAATCTCGCCGATCCCCAGCTAAAAGTGTTGTTCTATCAACTCTTTAAGGAGTCCAAAGTAGCCGATATAACTCGGCCCTTAGCCATTCAATCGGTGTTGATTGAGGTGGTTTCCCGCCTGGTCCGAGATGGGCAGGCCACCGACCGAAATCGACCGGCCTGGGTCAACCAGCTAAGAGATGTCCTACAGGATACGCCTACCCAGAACTGGACCCTACCCGCCTTAGCCCAAACGGTAGGCATTCATCCGGTCCATCTCTCGCGCTCGTTCACGCAGTACTTTCACTGTAGCTTGAGTCAGTATATCCGAACTATCCGTATTCAGCACGCACTGGCGCTGATGCCCCAAAAACATAGCTCTTTGACGGATATTGCCTTGTCGTGTGGCTTTGCCGACCAGAGCCACTTTATCCGCTGTTTCAAGGCGTTATGTCAGGATAAACCGTTGGCCTACCGTCGCCATTTACTCCGCTAAGCACCCATGTTAATTTTATTCTATTTTGAGCTGGGCTTGACTCCTACTTTTGTTGGATGAAACTATTCAAACAACCTGCTCAATCGTGATTCGCTCGTTACTTCTTATCCATTTAGTGCTCATCGGCATCCTACCGGCATGGGGACAAGCCCTGGCGTTGGCAACCAATCATTCTCCTGTCTCATCGGTTCACCAAGCTCACCAAGGCCAATTGACGTTTGCGGCCAGTGACATCCGCCTGGAACACTACCAAGCGTCGGACTTTCTAACGGCTTACACCCTAACGCCAAAAAGTGAACTGTTTATCACCGCCTTTCTGGCGAAGCCGTTAAGCGACTATTTGGCGAAGCTAGCTCCTCAACAGTCGGCAACCGAGCGGATCGGTTTGGGCAGCTACCAATTTTCGTTTTATGTGGATCGCAAGCTGGTTTATACGGGCAACCTGCCACCCGATCATATTGAAGCAGTCGCCAAACAAACCCAAACCGTACTCCGCCAGCCCTTCATAGCTTATCCCCGGCAGCGCAAGTGGGGGGAATCGATCTGGAACCTGTTTCTGCGCAACGGTGGCCAGCAGGCGCTGACCGAAGGCAAGCATACGCTTACCCTGGAAATGCGTCCCTTTCTTAGTAATCCTACCCTAAAAGTAGGGCCAATCATAGCCCAGGGCCAATTAGTCTTGGATGTTCAGTTAGACCCCGTGATTGATCCGGCCACGGTTCAGTTAAGCCAGCTGACACCCTATGCGGGCATAGCCATATCCTCAGATAAGATCGATGTGGATCGTTTCAAAACGTTGAAGGGAAAGATTAATGCGTCCGTTTTCAAAGACATTACTAGTGTGGTTGTGCTGAAAAACGGAAAGTTGCTCATGGAGGAATATTTTAACGGGGCCAACCGACAGACGCTGCACGATGTGCGTTCGGTTGGTAAGTCGTTTGCCTCTACCGTAGCGGGCATCGCCATCGGGGAGGACTATTTGATGAGCGAACAGCAAGGCTTGAAGGATTTCTACCGGCTAAACGATTTTGCCCACTACTCGCCCCAAAAAGACAATACCACGCTGAAAGAGCTGCTGACAATGAGTTCAGTCTTCGAGGGGGATGATGATCGGCGGGCGTCGGCGGGTAATGAGGAAAACATGTATCCCACCGCGAACTGGGTCAAGTTTGCACTGGATTTACCCGTTGATTCAGTCCGAAAAGCGGGCGAATGGCACTATTTTACCGCCGGGGTTGTGGTGCTAGGCGACATTCTTGACAAGCAGGTACCCGGCGGCCTGGAACGCTATGCCGATCAGAAGCTCTTTGGTCCATTAGGCATTACGGCGTATAAATGGCAATATACACCCCAAAAGGTAGCCAACACGGCGGGTGGTATTCGGATGAACGCTCTTGATTTCGCTAAGTATGGCCAGTTATACAAGAACGGGGGGGCTTGGCAGGGCCAGCAACTGATTCCCAAAGTCTGGATTGATAAGACGTTCACTCGGCATAAAGCTATCCCTGGCCGCCCCGGCGAGTATTATGGCTATCTATTCTGGAATAGAACGTACCATGTAAATGACAAACTGTTAGAAACTTACTATTGTGCGGGCAACGGGGGCAACAAGATCTACATTTTCAAGGATCAGCCGTTGGTGGTTGTGGTCACAGCAACGGCTTTCGGCACTTCCTACGCTCACACGCAGGTTGATAAGATGATGGAGGAATACATCTTGCCAGCGACCCTAGGTTCTCGCTAGTAAATCGTGTTCCCCAACTCACAACTTTTGACAAATATAGGTCGCTGCTGATGTATGATAAAAGCAGTACGTGTTTGAGCTAACTAAGGCCTGACCACGAGGCTTACTTGCACGAAGTGGCGTTGACATCATTTAAAATAATCGTCTCAAAATATGCTCCTATTTACAGTACGCTCCGCTTCTCATCAGCCAAGTGAGGAATTGCCTACTCGGCATCGTAGTGGCGCTCCACCCCCTCCCGTTCCGCTCAACTACTTAGGCTTCAGCGATCGGTTCAGGTTGGTACGAGCCTGGTTTACCGTGATAACTAAAAGCAGGCCCAATACAGCTCCCGCCAGGAGAAAGGTTATCGACATGTTCTTCATCCGTTTCCATTAGTTAGTTAAAAAGGTAACTCAAAACGGGGTTACTTGTTAGTGGCGCATCCCCTTAAACGCTCCTTCCTGGGACAAACGGGCTTCTTCTCCTCTTTGTAAACCTGGTTTATTAACATCCTGGTGGCGTTTATTTTTTAAAAGGGTCGCCATGCTTGTCGGCGCTAAGCACCCACTTAAGCGCATTGATAACTAGCAGTTTCTGGGTTGCATCCGAGTATATCTCATCGCCAACCGAAAGCTTTTGCAGAAAGTTGATGGATTGGTGGGCAAAAATTACATGATCTCTTTCCGTCCGCTCACTAAACTAAATCAGGGCTTTGAACCGGGGTGCCTTGGCATAGTTGGCCGGGTAATTCGTCGGTACCTGTGCGCTCACTTGAATCAGTATCAAAACCAGCAAGGCTACCGTACTAATCCCTTTTCGATAATAAATCATTGATACGTATCTAGAGTTTACGGATTCTATTCAACCCTTAATATTCGGCTAGTAACGATAACCATTTGCCGGCTGAAGTTACCCACACCTCTTTGTAGGTGGCGTTATTGATGGCCGGCCACCAGGGAACATCCTCATTATTGGCGGTACGGATACCGACCGGTATTGCGCCGGTTATTTCCCCGGACGAGAAACTATCTAGTTGCGGATACCGGTTTCCTTCCCCATAAATGAGCGATTGACAAAAGGGGTTTTTCCCGACCGTCCAGTACAGTTGTTCGCGCCCAATTTGAAGCAACGTTTCATCGGTTAAAAAATGCCCACACAGGGCAGCCGCCTTGCCGGTGGCTAGATGGACAGCCGTATTCCCATTGAAAATGCTGAACCAAACGGGAAATCGCTTCAGGTAATGCGCCTCATCCAGCTTTACCCCTTTGGTTAGTTGTTCCGTATATAATTCTTTGGCGTTGGCGGGCGGAAATAAATGCAATGAATAGAAAGCCGCCGAATCAGCTGCTTCCTCTTTATGGTAGACCCCACTGGGTATCATACCATACGGAGCTGTGTAAACCAGGATGTCTTTGAGGTACTTGCCGTAAAGCTGCACGGCCCGATACCACTTTGGGTAATCGGCATGACTACGCTGGGTTTGGCACAATAAGATAAGGGCCTGCATGTAGACCTGATCCCGGGACTGATGCACGAAATGAACGATGGATTTTCGGGTCGTATCCCGGTAAAAAAAACCGGCCAGCCCCTTCACATCGCCCAGCGGAGTGGTTCGTTGGCACTCGAGTGTGTAGCGGATAAACTCGGCGGCCGTTTGGGCATACTGGGTTTCGCCCGTCAATTGGTACAGCATACTGGCAGCCCAGGAAACCGTGGCCATATACTGGCTTTGCGACGTATTGTAATTGTGTTCATACATCTGGGTGAAGCCCCCATACCCGCTTTTTCGATACGTCTTCATCGCCAGCGAAAAATCCTCGCGGGCTATCTTACCCAGATACTCGCTGTAGGCAGCGTCTCCATCCAGGGTCATGGCGGCATAAGCCTCGTAAGCGGCATAGAGAAACGCATCAAAGGCGTTATTCTGTACCCGCACGGAATGAATATCATCCAGCGTGCCAATCACCCCATCCTGCCAGATCAGCAAGCCCATGCTGCTGGCCCGGTAGCCATCGTCATAGCGGTTTTTCAACACGAAATTAAGCCCCCATTCGGCTTCTTCCCGCAAGCGGGCGGCCAGTAAGGGATTCTGTGTGCGCTGGTTCTTGAACGATTCCAGCAGGGCAAACGTAACATCGGCCGTTTGCAAGGTTTGCTGAGAAAGATCCCCTGCGTCATGCCAGCCACCACTATAGGAAATGCTTTTACCCTTATGTTCCGAAAACAGATCTAGGTGACACTGCCCGTGGATGTTGGGCACCGCATACCCGCACCGCTGGCAGAAAATATAATTTAATACCCGCCACTGAGAAGCGGTCCAGATGCGGGTGCCAATCTCAAAGGCAGCGGTTTTCATGGGACCCAGGACGAGATGGTAGGTACCGGCTTTTTTGAAATCGCTAAAGTCAAGTACCTCATAGGCTCCCGTAGACGTTTGTACTGGCTTTGCGTTTGATTCATACGCTACCTGATGAGTCGCTTCATTAATCAGTTGAAAACGGGAATTGGGTTTATCTTTTGTCCAATTGGTAATAGCCGTTTTTTGGCCCTGAGCCATGTAGCCCGATGTTGAATACACAATACTATTGGGGGCTGGTAGCCACCCATGGCTTATTTCCTGGGTTTTTACCTGTTTTAAAACGGGCTGATCGATATAATAGATGACGGAGTCACCAGTAGTGATGTTTTTTCCTTTAAGCGAGACATAAAAGCCAAGTTGGTCTACCTCATCTCGCCGTATGTCCGACAAATCCAGATAACAGCGGTTCCATTGATAGTTGGTCAAATTAATAAGATGATCAGCCGATGCCATCAGCGTTCCGTTTTTGGCGGATCGGTTTTTATTTCGAACATCCATATTGATGTTTACGACCTGCGCCCCCTGGGCCTGTGGGTAAATAAAAAATTCAAGTCGGTTATAGGCTTCCCAATTCGCCCCATTCAGGTTTAACTGCAATCGGCAATTCCCATACGTAGCATAATCTGGGTCATTGACCGAACCCACTGCCCGCTTTCCGGTGGTTGTCGGCAAACTCAACCGCAACGTAGGCTGCCCTGTCCTAGTGTGATCCGTACTGATGGCCAGTTTTCCATAGCCGATCTGTTTCCAGTTACTGACAACAGACGCTTGGGTCAGGGGCTGCGCTGTTAGAACGGGTTTTGCTAGCTCAATAGCATCGTAAGACCGGGATTGATCAAGGGGTAAGGGCCGATGAATGACACCACTTCGAACAATTTCATTGAATAATTTTATGTCGATTCCACTTGTTGGGGCCTGGGCCCGAAGGATAGAAGCTGTACAGGCTGCTAGAAGCGTAAGGAGTACTCGTAAAACCATTTGTGCTTGTTACTAGAATATGCCAATCAAAAGTAACTATTTAACCCATGTGTGCCCTCCGTCTTTACCAGGGAAACCTCATGCACCAATAGAAGGAGGCAAGAAAGGCCGGTTTAAGAGGCTAGCCAGTTAACGAATTGCGTATGCGACTAATTGAGTTGGACAGGTATTAAAAAGTAGTGTCTCTTAAAACCCTCCCTCATGAGACGAGGGATTTTATTTGGTTATCTGTTTTAGTTTCTTTAATGCGGCTTTTCCTCCCTCATTAGCCGGATTTAAAGAGACTGACTTTTCATAATTCTCAATCGCTAATGGTTTGTCTCCTTTCACAAGGTAGGCCTCTGCCAGACTATCATAGGCGTTCCAGGAGGTTGGATTGTTCTGAATATTCCGTCTGAATAGGGCAATAGCCGCATCCAGATGACCTGCATTCAGTTGCTTGTATCCCAAGTTGTTGACCAGCTCTTCGGGAGGAGTCATGGCATAGCCAAACTCGGTTGACAAGCTATCGAAATGAGCCACCATCTGTTTTTCGGTCAGTAAGGCTGGGTTATAATTGTCCATGAACCAATGCCGATAAATAAACTTTAGCCCATCATACATACTTTTGTAGGTCACCGAAAAATGATTTTCATCGGGGTATTTTTGAAAAGTCCAGGCTAGTCTGGCGGGTGAAAACCTTCTCAGTACTGCAACCAGTGAATCGACGGTTTGCGTATCTTCATGGCCAATCGATATAAATAGTTTCCCGGATAGAGTCGGATGCGTCTGCAGAAAGGGCTTGAAGCGAGTGAGTATTTCAGCATTCCCCCCGTAAATGGCTGGACTCATTAAAATAGTGGATTGAAATAGCTCAGGGGCTGCTTCTTTGGCATACAGACCAAAGAGTCCACCCAACGAATGGGCAGCCAGTACTCGATACGGCTGGGTTCGATACTGGCGGTCAATAAAGGGAACCAGTTCATGCTGGATGAATGTCAAAAATTGAGCACCACCGCCAGTCGTCTTCATGCGCAGGCTGTCCACTTTACCCCCAAACAGTAAGGAATGGATGGGTGTAAAGTCGTGGGTCCGATCCCCATTTAGAATGGCCACCACAATCATGTTGGGCATTCGATTTCGATCATAGCTGGATAGATAGTTTACTACTTCAGACACGTAGTTGAAATGGCCTTCTCCATCCAGTAGGTACAGGACGGGATAGCGTTGGGTGGAAGTAGTATACTCCTGGGGAAGATGGATCCAAATACTCCGTTGTTGGTTGAGGACTTTGGAGTTGATTAAAAAAGCTTTTTCATTGGGGATGGGGATCGGCTCTAGTTGGGCATAACTGCTAGCAGGTTGTATGAATAGAAGTAGTAAAAAGAAGGGGCACTTCTTAATCCAATGGAATAAATAAAACGTTGGCGTTGACAAACTGGGTAATACGAAACCCTTTGGATCTAGCTGATTCATAGTCAAGTTTAGCACTGATCGTAGGTTGTTGATTGAGTCAGGCCACAATAAGTATACCTTTGGCGCAAACCGGCTCAATTAGGCTCCCAGAGTCCTATTTCATGACGGGTGGAGTACAATTTCGGACGTCTCCTGTCCGTTTGAGTACAATTAATGAGATGCCAAACCCCATTAAATCGATCATAATTTCTTAGTCGGCAGGCCTATCTACCCAAAGATCCATGATCTCATAAATCGCTCCTACTTGAGGCTGGACTTGCTACATTATACTGGACAGTAAGTTAAGCATGGTCTTACTGTCCAGTGTAATGTAGCAAGTCCAGCATTAACGCGCAACAAAGTCCCTGAACAGTGAGCGTGTCGCCTGGGTTGTTATAGAAAAAACAATATGCAAACACCCTACGAGTATCTACAAGCACACTTGGTATCTCAGCAACCCCTAATGGAGACCGAAGAAGGGGGGTATTTAGTCTCGGAGGTGACGGTAGTTGATGAGACCACGAATGCCATTACCTTTAGCCTGGCTGGTTATGGTATGATGGCTGGCAGAACGTTGGCCGGAAGCGTAGAGGATTCCCAAGATGTCAACTATCCAGGCACCTACAATTTTGTGGCTGGCGACGTTGATGCAAACAAGCCCGTGCACCAAAACTACAGCCATGACAATGTCCTGTTGTTCTTTACGCAGGGAGTCACCGTCTAGCTTTACACCGTTGCTCGATCAACCAAGCGATCGTCAGCAGCATGACGGTCTTAAGTGACTTCGTCAGTGCGTCCAGCTTCTTTATACGCCCATTCTAACTATAGAGTGGGCGTCCCTGTTTTAAGCCTTCTTCTTCCAACAGCCAGAATGGCCAGACTAGAGCGTACCAGCCGTTGCGAAACCAGTGATACAGGATACCCCAGGCCTCTTAGTAACCTACTTCAAGAATGAACGAAGGGCTTTCATTCGCATGAAAATTAAAGGGTAAATAGGCTACTATTCAGGAGCTTTTGAGCGTTAATTACCCCATTCTAATTACGAGTAAACCCCCGTCAAGGTTGATGGGCTGGTCTGCTGTTGGCTTATCCAATAAGCTGACTCTATTGAAACCATAACGTGTCTGCTTTACGCAACTGTTCAACTAATATATCCTCTCTCTATAGACGCTGTGCAGCTGGAAACGGCCAGAAGTTAGAAAAGCAACTAAGTGTCAAACTTGAGGCTTATTTCACTCCATAAAAGCGGTTTAATGTATGCCGGAGGGCCTGAATTTAGCCTAGGTTAACATAATGAAAGTTATACAACAGGCCGTATGCTACTGGAATTAGTGGTTTATGCCTTATATGACTAAATACAAGAAGGCATTTATTCTGGAAAGTTCAACCCTTTTTTTCGGGTAATATAGTGCCGAGTAATGATCCATTCGATTGAGCCTGACCACTCATTCGTGTATCAGACGCTGGTCGATGGAAACTTAATTGTGGCTGGAGGGCCTTTGACGTCTGGGTGTCCCGTGCTGAGGTTTTTGGCTGCTTTACCTTATCCATCCCCAGTGATTTAGCTAAATATTTATTGCGGTTCTTCACGTCTGGACGCATGCCATTCAGAAATTCAGAATGCAGTCGGAATAAGGTTTCCAGCAGCTCAGGATCGGTTATGATTAGGTCTTTTTGCCAAGGCTTTAGTTGATACTGTGCCATTACTTCATACCCTTTAATTACTACCTCGTGCGGAGCTAAAGCGCTCAACTTTTCAGCATCCTCCTGTACCCCCTCCACTGCCAGCTGCTGGGCCGTTCGTATTTGAAATTCGAGTTCTACCCTTGGCTAACAACCTAAAATAGGTCAATGGCAGGGGCAATCCAACTCGAATTACGTTGCCCCACTCTTATTGTCCGCTGAAGCTACAAGATAGACATTAGGCGGTTGTTTCCCCAAGAGAACTAAGTCTACGAGGCACTTATAAGGACCTGTTAATCAATTGCTTCCCTCCTACCCTAGCGGCGTTAATTTCCCCATTAAATTTCCCGCAGATATAAGGTGGTGATGCCCTGTCGGAGGTGAATAGGAAAGCTTTTGAGTTCTCGGTCAATGATTTTATGGTCATGGGGAACTGCTTCATTGATGTATTCAGGATCAATGAAAATGATATTAAGCCGTTCATGGACCTCATGGCCCACTCGCTCGGTGTGCTTGAGTAAGTGTTCGCTAGACGTGGTCGTTTTCATACTGGCTAGATCATCAAAATAGCGGTAGGTACAATACCAGTAGTAATATTTGTGGTGGTAATTCGAAAAGCAGGCCTGGTAAGTATCGGGTCGCTCCCGTACAGTACGCAGCAGTTCGTCCGTTTCTCGAAGTTCTTTGAGTTGGCTCACACTGAGCTGCTCCATCAGGGATCGGTTTAGTAATTCATCCCGGTAATTTTTGATGTGCTGTACCACATCCCCATGAGTAACTTGTCGTTCAATGGAGTATTTGTGCTTGTAAAAGAAGGAAAGGGAAATAGCGGGCTTGTCATAATTGACCAGTTTGAGGTTTTTCAGAGGCTTACCAGGCCGGTTGTAGGCCTGATACTGCTTCATGAACTGCATGGGAATGAAGTAATACTCCAGGTGGGGATCGGATGGGGGCGGATTGCTAATCTGGTTGATTCCCGGAGAGAGCGCAACCGCCTGGGTTTTGAGGACGGTGCGCAGGCCCTCCAAGGGGGCCTCGTCATTGCGTTTGGCAGGTTTTCTTGGCATGAGTACAAGCTTAAAATGTACGTGCTTTATTTACTATAAAAGTAAATAAGTGATTCTACTTTCACAAATATCTTTTTCCCCTTTTACACAAATTTTTTCGTTTTGATCCTTTATCCTTTTATCAATATTTTATTTGATTGATTTTAGGCCACATAACTATCTGTATATCAATAATTTATTTGTCAAAAAACGAGGTTTAGGCGGTATAAAAACGAGGTTTAGGCGAGAATATACATAGTTTATAACGAGGTTTAGGCGAACAAAAAACGAGGTTTAAGCGAGATCAAAACGAGGTTTGGGAGGGGTAGTTATATGAAAAACGAGGTTTAGGCGGAGCAGAGAATTTGCATGTCTGAAGTAGCAAATTAAACCCGAATCTGACCTTAGTTGGGTCTTTTTGACAATTCGTCCGACAAAAACACATTAATATAAGAAAAAAACAGGTGAGAAAAACGAGGTTTAGGCGGTGTACCTAAATGTAAAAAACGAGGTTTAGGCAGCAAAAAATAAAGCAAAAATCTATAAAAACCAGTTTGTAAAAGCGAACTGGTTTTTATAGATTTGACTAAACTTACTGATATTCACCCTACTTTTTCAGAAAATGCAGCAAAATCCTGAAGATCAGCTGGCCCCTTTGTTTACCAAACGTCCGACGAATTATCAACCAAACTTATTCACGGAATCGAAACAGGAGTTTACCGAGTTGGAAAAGAAAATTGTCGTCCTGGTCGTCAATCAGATAGGCCACATGACTTTAAAAGGAGAATTGCAGGAAAAAGCAAACGTTGTTTTCAGTATTCCATTTTCTGAATTAACCCGTGATCATCATAAACAGATAGCAGATGCAGCTGAATCCCTGCAATCAAAACGCCTGATATACCGTAATGACGCAAAAGGCAAGTTTGATTTTATTACCCCCTTCCCACGGGTTCGTTCCGAAGTGATTGATGGTAAGCGAGTGATTGAGCTAACTATGTTTGCCGATGTAGTTCCTCATTTTGCTGAATTGGGCCAGCGTTACACAAAATATGATATTGACGTAATGTTGTCCCTCTCTTCGGTCTACGCACAACGTATGTTCGAAATCGTTAGCATGTACCATAATCGTGGGCAGCGTGAATTCTCTTATTCAGTAGACCGATTGATGATGATGCTTAATTGTCCCAGCCGGTATACCTTCAATGATTTTAAAAAGAATGCCTTAGAGGTAGCCCAGCGTGAATTGCAGCAGAAGGCAAACCTTTACCTGGAGTGGTCAGCTGCTAAAAAAGTTGGAAAAAAAATTGTTGAATTAGCGTTTATAGTTAAAACACAACAGCAGCTAGCTGCTGAAGCCGTTAGTCAGGATCAACGGACGGTTAATAACATGTCCATTAATGAAGCCTACACAACAGCATGGCAATTAATGAAGAACTATAAGCTAAAGGGCTTTCAAAAAGATCGTATTTTGTCGGATCATAGCCTGCTGGATACCTTTTTCCGGATTGATTCTGAATTAGCCAATGGGGTTCGCCAAAATGTCAAGAATCCAACCGCTTATCTGGTCAAATCGCTGGGGATCGATCAGTTGAAAGACCCCAAACCCAAGACCAAGCCGGAGGCTAAAACAGCCCAATCAACGCTTTCACTTTTTCCTCAGGGGCCAGCTCTTCGCAGTGGATCGGTCAAATCAATAGGGGCCATTTTTGGGGATATGATTATGAATGAATGATAACCCAATTACGAATAGAATAATAGAAAGAATAGTAATCACTTGTACAAATAGCGCGTCCTTATGGTCTAAAAATTGACCAATTTTTAGATAAAGTCTGAATGCCTAGTCAACTTGTAAATTAGTTAACTTGTAGATTTGTAAACCATTCAATTAGTTAACTAATTTACAAGTTGACTAGCACTGTTTTTTCAATAGAAAATTCTACGTTTTATAAATTAAAGTGCTTTATATCAGCTTATTAAAATTTTTATTTAATTAGATTTATTCGTATGCTACTGATTGAGTTGGACAGATATTAAAATCAGCGAAATAAGCCATCGTATTGTACATTTCCGTACCTCACTTTTTTATAAGGGTACCAGCGAAGCTTGGGCTTTCGCTTACGTTGATGCATCTGATGCGGAGTCAAGTAATTCAACGATGCATGGGGACGAACTGTGTTATAAGCATTGATCGCTCTGGACACTGCTTCCTCGGCTGATGAAAAAGAAGTAAACCCACGAGCCAACTTACAATCATCTTTCAGCGAGCGAAGCACCCGCTCGGCCATTGCATTTTCGTTTGGGTCACCTGACTCAGTCATACTGATGGTAGCGTTGGCTTGACGTAACCGCTGCACATATGCCCACGAACAGTACTGCACGCCCCGGTCTGAGTGGTGAATCAGTGGCTGACTGATGTCTTTGCGAGCAGATAAAGCCATTTTCAAGGCATTGAGTGCTCCTTGGGCATGCATCGTCTTTTGCAAGGACCAGCCTACAATCTTACGAGAAAATGCATCCATAATAACATACAAGTAAGCATAGTTGACTCCAACGGGAATATATGTCAAATCACTGACCCACAGCTCATTAATTCGAACAGGCTTAACGTCTTTCGCCTTATTAGGATATTTGTAATGCGGGTGGTTGGACTCAGTCGTCACCACTTTGCTGGCTTTTTTCT
This sequence comes from Spirosoma migulaei, assembly GCF_054776855.1. Classification (NCBI taxonomy): domain Bacteria; kingdom Pseudomonadati; phylum Bacteroidota; class Cytophagia; order Cytophagales; family Cytophagaceae; genus Spirosoma; species Spirosoma migulaei. The sequence continues at coordinate 24,197 of NZ_BAAHBG010000018.1, forward strand.
TGGCCAGCATGCCGTGTTCTTTCAAGAGCAAGTGCAATCGATCTCGACCTAACTTAATGCGATGGCGAGTTAGAAACTGCTTCAACTCATTATGCAATTTGTGCGTACCCATCCCCGGTACTTCACGTCGTATTCGTCTGACCTCCTGCAAGATAGCATCAGTCTGGAAATTCGTTCTTTCCGCTCGCCTGGTAGCCGCATACCAGGCTTGACGCACCCGGCCAAACAGTCGACAAATCAACTCCATACCCACTAAGGGGTAGCGACGAGTCAATTTTTCGGCCGCTTGGCGCCAGGCTTTTTTACGATAGGGATATGAAACTGCTCTTCAGCGATTTGGATAACCGTTTGATAAGCCTCGGTTTGTAAACGTAAAAACTGATTCTCTTTTTCCATCTCAGCCAGTTTACGCTCCAGCATTTTGACATAATCCGCGTCCCGTTTCATATACTTACGGCGGTTTTTAGGGTGTAAAAGGGGAAGTAAGCGGCACCGGTAGTACCAGCGGTTAAGACGGCGTAATTCCGTCCGAGAGATGCCCAGTTTTTCTTCTAATTCGGAAGCCTGGACTCGTTCAGCGCGATAAGCTTCGACCACTTTCCATTTAAAGAGTCGAGTTTTCTTTTTCCTATGTGCTACTAAGTCATCGAGATACGTATTCATACTGGTTTAGCGACTACTAATTCCAGTAGCATACGCCTTACTCTTCCCGAAGTCGATCATGGTGATTTTTACCCCAGGCAATCATTTCCAAAATCATGGTCTGCAAGGTATCGCAATATGAGGAAGTCGTGTACTCCACGGTGGGGGGCGAGGTGTCATACACCTTGCGCACCACTAGCTTGTTCTGTTCCAAGGCCTTGAGTTCGGTGGATAAGACTTTGGTGGTGATCCCCGGCACGCTCCGCTGGATGTCGCGGAAGCGGCTGTTGCCCTGGTGAACAGCCACCAAGATGGGAAGTTTCCACTTCCCGTTTACTACGTACAGAGTATCCTGAAGATGGCGTATTTGCTGCGCAACGGCGGCTTTGTCCGGCTGTATATCTGGCATCCTTTAGGTAACTGGCATCTTTTGTAAACCAGCTCGGCGTAAATTTACAGAAAGTTTTACCGACGAATATGAATCCGATTCAGAAACCAATCATCCTAGTCGCGGGTGCCGCCGGCCTCCAGGGAGGAGCCGTCGTTACGGCCTTAGTAGCGAAAGGTAATTTCGCCATCAGAGCGATTGTGCGCGATAAGAACAGCGAAGCTTCTCAGGTTTTAGCGGCCAAAAATGTCGAGCTGGTCGAAACCACGTTTGAAGACCTGGAAGGATTGACCAAGGCGGCACAAGGGGTGACCGGTGTCTTCTCCGTGCAAATGGGTAGCCACCCAGGCAACAAGGGGGAGGAAACCCGGCATGCTACCCATTTAGTTTCGGCTGCCAAGGCGGCTGGCGTGCAGCAGTTCGTGCATACCTCGGTGGCGCGGGCTGGGGAGCAAGCACACTTTGTCGACTGGGACAAAGGCCGCTGGGAGCCCTTATATTGGCAGGAAAAAACTGCGGCTATTGAGGCCGTTAAAGCCGCGGGCTTTCCATACTGGACCATCCTAAAGCCTCCGTATTTAATGGAGAACTTGCTCCCCCCCCGGGATGCCGTTATGTTCCCCATGATGGCCCAAGGCAAGCTGAATACGCCCATTGCACCGGATACCAAAGTCGATTGGTTAACGGGGGAGGATATTGGCCGTTTTGCCGCAGAAGCCTTTACTCAGCCGGAGAAATTCAACCATAAAGAACTGTCGCTGGTGGCGGATAAACTCACGATGGCCGAGGTGGCTGAAGCGCTGTCCGCCGTGACCGGCAAACGTTTTGAAGCCACCAGTCTCACCGAGGAGGAAGCGATTTCAAGCGGTTTGTTTAACTGGGGAATCGAGCCCTATATCTGGCAGAACGTGGAAGGCTATAAAATTGACCCCCATGAGGCTGCTGACTACGGTATTCAACCCGAATCGTTGAAAGCCTTTCTAGAGCGCCATAAATCATTCCTGCAAGCCCGATTTGCGGGTTTAGCCTAAGCTAAGGTGTTTATGTAAGACAGATATTAAAAGATCACTGTCTTACATAAACGCTCCTACTTGAGATGAAGCCGCATTTATATATCTGCTCTAAAATGCTTGTCATTAGTAACTAGAAGCTTACTTATTCAAAAGAATTATTCCAACGGATAATCTAGATTCAGGGTCTATACCGCATACTTAATTGACACTATGCGGTACTTGCTATTGCTTGTTCTAGGCAGCACAATCTGCTGTCAATCAATAAAGCCTGAGGAGAAGCCAGCTACTATTCTTGGCAAAGACTTTACATTTTGCGGAGGGTGTGGTGGCTGGATTATTGCCGTTGACTCTGTCCGATATAGGGCAGATCTACTTGCCCCTTTTGATAAGGAAAATACACCCGTGTGGATTCGCTTTGAAGAGGATCAGCGTGACGGGACAAGAAAAAATGGGCGATGGATCAACATCATCTCCATTCGAAACCGATAGCCTAGTTTCGCACAATACACTTTTATTTGAGACGAATCCGTATTCATGTATCTGCTTCAATATTGGGGCGAAAAAAGAGACAAGTTTATGTCTTCAAATTCGGACACAATCATGTCCGATTCCGTACTTAGTATGGATGGCTAACCCTGCTCAATGCCCTAGAACAATGTTGATGGCCTTGGTATGATAGTTGAGCTTAGCCAAGGAGCAATCCCTCATAGATCATACGCCCAAACCACATGTTTCAGAATTACGTTAAGATCGCGCTACGGCAGTTGTGGAAACACAAACTGTTTTCGGCCATCAACATATTCGGTTTTGCCTCGGGATTAATGGTCTGCTTTCTGACCATTGCTCACATCAAAGTGGTCTTCTCCTATGATGACTTTCATCCCAAGCAGGAGCGCATTTACCGCATCATCACCGAGGTAAGCAATGCAAACACCGGCCTCACCACCTACGCAACCACACCTCTGTCGCTGGCCCCAACCCTGAAGCAGGACTACCCCTTCTTGGAAGAGGCCGTTCGGTATATTCCCCTTTCCCGCTTAAACGCTGGCCGTAGTTTCCTAAGCAACGATAAACAACTCAATATCGAGGCTGCGGCCGTTGATCCGGGCTTTTTCAAGCTCTTCGGGTTTCGCTTTGCACAAGGCCGACCCGCCGTCGAGCCATTAACAGCGGTTATTACACCCAAAACCGCCCATCGGTTGTTCGGGGGTGTTGATCCAATAGGCCAAGTTATTCAGCACAAGACCCTGGGCTTAGTGACCATTACGGGGGTATTGACCGAGCCCCCATTAAATTCCCATTTCAAATTTGACGCCCTGTTCTCTTTGGCCTCTTTTCCTCAGGCTTTCCAACCCAGTGACCGCCAGCAATGGAAGTACTACAAACAAGCCTATACCTACGTCTTACTGAAACCGGCCACACCAGTGAATCAGCTTGAGCAGGCATTACCGTCTCTGCTCAAGCGGGCATGGGTGAATTTACCAGCTAGTCAAAAGACAGACTACCACTTCCAGGTGCAGCCACTCACCCAACTCTCGCCCGCTACTCAGCAGTTGAGCGAGCGGATGGTCAATGAGAAAAGCTATACCGAATTAGGGGTGGAATTCCTGATCGGCCTAATAACACTGCTACTGGCCGGTTTTAATTATGTAAATTTAACGGTAGCTCGGTCCATCGGTCGGGCTAGGGAGGTGGGCTTACGTAAGGTGGTAGGCGCCATGCGGTGGCAGCTCATGAGCCAGTTCATGGCCGAATCTGTAATGGTAGCCCTGCTGGCGGTGGGACTGGCCTATGGCATGGCCACCCTGGTCCGGCCACTTCCGGCGGTGCAGCTGTGGTTGATTTCGGGTCAGCGTTGGGATGCCCAATTATGGCTATTCTTGATCGGGTTTGTCCTGGTAGCGGGGGCACTGGCCGGCTGGGCACCCGCCCAAATTTTGTCCGGTTTCCAGCCAGCGCAGGTTCTGAGAAGCTTTTCTGGACTGGGTCTGATGCGGGGGCTCTCGTTTCAAAAAGTCTTGATTGTCGTTCAGTTCATCGTTTCGCTAGTGGCCATGATCTTGCTGGTAACCTTGTACCGGCAGTTTCACTATGTAACCACGGCTGACTACGGGTTTCGGCGGGAGCAGCTGTTAACCCTTCCGCTCAATGCCCAACCCCGGCCGGGGCTGATTCAGGCGCTGAGTCAGGTAGCAGGCGTTGAACAAGTCAGTGCTTCGTCGGCCCTGTTGAACGAGTTGAATCAGATCCGACAGGTGCGCGTCGAGCGAACCCGTAGCGACTCAAGCCGGGTAGTGGTGGTGGATATTGATTCCAATTTTGTCAAGACGATGGGCTTATCTCTGCTGGCGGGCCATAATTTTCCCCATCAGACAGGCCTTGTAGCGTCTCGATTCGTGTTGATTAATGAAGAAGCCGTTCGCGCACTTCGTTTGGGAAATCCGGCCCAAGCCATTGGGCACACGCTTTGGTTGAATGACAGTCTGGCTGTGCAGGTGGCAGGCGTGTTGAAAAATTTTCGATTCTCGTTTCTAGCTCAGCCCATCCAACCCCTGTTAATGCAGTATCAACCGGATCAATTTCGCTATCTCAGCCTGGCCATCACGAAAGGAACCGAAGAAGCGGTGTTAGCCCAAACCAAACGGATCTGGCAACGGCAATTGCCCTATGAACCCTTCCTGGGGACATGGTACGATGCGTATTTGAGCAGTAAGTACGATAACAGCCAGTTTACCGATTTTTTAGCCGTGCTGATTGGCCTTTCGCTCTCGATTGCCAGCTTAGGTTTATTGGGCATAGTAACCTATAATCTGCAAGGGCGCATCAAGGAAGTAGGTATTCGCAAGGTCATGGGAGCGACCGTAGGGCAACTGGTGACCAAGCTATCCTGGGAATTTGGTAAACTACTGGTGACCGCCCTATTACTAGCTTATCCGTTGGGTTATTTGGCCGGCAGTGCCCTACTGCAAAATTTTGCGTATCGGGTGAGCGTCGGCCTGGAAACGTTTGGCCTTTGTGTGGGTGTGCTATTGATACTAGGTGGCTTGACGATTGGGCTGAAAACCTACCGGGCTGCTCAAGCTAGTCCAACCGATAGTCTGCGGACGGAATGAGTAAAGTGGTGAGCATCATACTACCTGCTTAAGAATCTCCAAAAACGCTCCCGCGTGAGACGAATGAGCGTTTATTTATATGTGCTTCAAGAATAGGGCTTTATGTGACGCATTAATCGGATTTAACTCAGCACGCTCTGGAATGAATTTTTCACGCTCAGATAGCTGGACGAACACCATTAAAGCATCTGTTGTGGCAACCCTAGCCGGGAATGATTTAATAAACGATGAAAAGCGGGTTTATCATTGATCCTACTAGCGGCTAAGATCGAATATACATATCAAACTGGGTTCCTTCATTTTGTTCACTGGTCGCCCTAATAATGCCATTGTGATTCTCAACGATTTTTTTCACAATGGCTAAGCCGATACCGGTGCCAGCATATTCTTGCTTGGTGTGCAGGCGTTGGAATAAATCAAATATTTTTTCGCTGTATTGAGAGGCAAAGCCAATGCCGTTGTCTTTAACTGTAATATGACAATAATCAGCATTAGGTGATAGTTTTTCGTTAGTTAAGGTGCGGCCCTTTATAAGGGTGCTTTCTATATGGATGTGAGGTGATCTAGCAGGATTAGAAAATTTAAGCGCATTGCTGATCAGATTAGACAGGAGTTGGCGAAACTGAAACTGGTTGACGTTGGCAAAGCCGAGTTTAGTCGTATCGATGGTGGCCTGTTTTTCGTGGATGGTTTCTTCGAGTTCGCTTCGTATGTCTTCAATGAGTAGGTTGAGGTCCGTGTGTTCAAATTTTCGTTCGGCAGTACTCAGACGGGAGAAGGCGAGTAAATCCTGAATAAGCTGCTGCATGCGAGCGGCTGCTTTTTGTATGCGCTCAAAATAATCCTTGCCATTATCGGTTAATTGATCATGCTCTTTGTCGAGTATACGACTGGCCAGGGTTTGTATTTTTCGCAAGGGCTCCTGTAAATCGTGGCTTGATACATACGTGAATGACTCAAGCTCTTTATTCATTTTTTGAAGGGTCTGGTTTTTTTCGGCCAGTGATTCGTTCGCTTGCTTTAGTTCAGAAGTTCTCGCCACGACTGCTTTTTCTAATTCTTCTTTTTGTTGTTTCTGTTCTTGTATTTCCGTATGGGTACCTACCCATAACATGGACCGTTTTCCGTTTTTACCTTTATAAGCTAAACCTCGGCTTAAATGCCAACGGTATTCGCCTTCTTTATTTAATAACCGGTGTTCCAACTCAAATTGAGTCCCCGTTTCCAGCGAATGCTGCCATTGTTTTTGATAGTTTTTCCAATCATCAGGGTGAATGATCTTTTTCCATCCCCATTCTTTTAGTTCATCTAACGTAAGTCCCGTGTAATTAAGCCAGACGTCATTGAAGAAATCTAAATTACCCTCTTCATCAGTCGCCCATACTTTTTGGGGAATCGTATTGGTAATAAATTGATAGCGTTCCTGTATTTGTAATTGGGCTTCTTCGGCTCTCTTTTGGTCGGTGATATTCTCAATCGCCAGTAGAATTAATTTTTCAGAATTACCTTCCTTTATTTCCCGCGCATTCAGCCGCATGATCCGCTCGCCAACCTTATAAAAGGTATGCGTTAATTCAAAATCATCAAATGTTGATTGTTTAGGGAGAATATTTTCCAGTAATTCTTTCAAGACGGGAATATCCCAATCGTTGTTGCCTAATTCATAGATTAATTTGCCTTCTGTATCGGCTACATCGACCTGAAACGATTGATAATAAGCACTATTGGCCGTTTTCACGCGTAAATGCTTATCCAGTACCAGCAGTGGCTCCCGCACGGTGGCCACAATACCTTCGGCATAATCCCGCGCGACGGTTAACTGTTGATTTAACCCTGTTATTTCCTGGTTGACAACCGTCAGCTCTTCATTGCTACTCTGTAGCTCTTCTTTGCCCGTTTCTAATTCTTCGTTCAAACTTTGCAACTCTTCGCTGCCACTCAGTAGTTCTTCATTGGCGCTTTGCAACTCTTCATTGACAGTCTCCTGATCCTGGGTAATGGCCTGCATGTCTTCTCGGGCCTGCATAAGCTCCTGCTCCAACTGATAGATGCGCAGGTCTTTGTCGTCTTTTTTTGCCTGTGATTTTGGATTTATAAAATCAATCACGGGTGGGGTATAACCCCTTGCATCAGTGTCGTAAAAAAGAACTAGATAATAGGGCTCAACGGTATTGGACAGCGGTACGGCTTCAATGGCAATCGTATGTAAGCGGCCATGTATAGGCAACGGAATAGTTTCTTTGATAACGGGTGCTTGCTCTTTTTTGGCTTTGTGCAAAAGAGTACGCAACTCAAACGCTAACCCGTTACGAGCCAGCCGCAATAGATTATGAGTGGGTTTACCCGCAGCTTGCTCTAAATAGAGGCTGGTAATGCCGCGAAATTGCACAATGTCCATAGCCTCATTGACGATTACACAGGCCGGTGTGTAATGGCTGAGAATCAGGTCGTCGGCTATTTTTTGAAAGTCGGTGCGCAGGCTTTCACTGCTCGAATTTGCCTGGCTTAGATTGACTTCACTGCGTTGGCTGGCCAGATGAATAAACTGGCCAGATCCATCTTTGCGGGTGAATAATTTACCCTTACTGGCGGCTGGTGTAAACAAGTCAGGAACCTGACTAATATCCTCTGATTTGCCCAGTAATAAATAGCCTTTTGGATTTAACGAATAATGAAAGGTCGTAAATACTTTTTTTTGCAGGTAAGGTTCCAAATAAATCAGCACATTGCGGCAACTGATTAAATCCATTTTGCCGAAAGGCGGGTCTTTTAGAAAGTTGTGGGCAGCAAACACACACATATCCCGTATGGGTTTGTTGATCTGGTAATTGCCATTGGTTTTTGAAAAAAACGTTTGTAGGCGTTTGGCCGACACGCCCGCTACTTCGCTTTTTGTGTACATACCGGTGCGTGCTTTAGCAATGGCGGGCTCACTTAAATCACTGGCAAAAATTTGGACGCTTTCTTGGCTATCACCCAACAATTCATGAAAGCCTATCGCCATCGAGTAGGCTTCCTGGCCTGTGCTGCACCCCGCCACCCATATCCGTATCGGTTCACTGGCTGCTTTGTTTTTTACGATAAGTGGAAATACCGTTTCACAAAGATTGTCAAAGACGAGCGGGTCACGAAAAAATGACGTAACGGGAATCAACAGATCCTGATATAAAGCATCCTGCTCAAGTTTATTATCTCGTAAATAAGCCAGATAAATAGCCGGTTCCTCCTGTTTGTTAATCGCCATTCGGCGCAGAATACGCCTACGGATCGTCGTTTGTTTATAGTAGGTGAAATCAGTTCCCTTGCGAACGCGTAGTAAGGAAAGGATTTGGTTAAACACCTCCTTTTTTGGCTCCGCTGGATTTGAGGGATCACTAGCTTTTCCGCTGAGCATACGGGTTATATCCAAGAGTTTTTGGGGTATGTCTTCAGGGGGAAGAATAAAGTCAACGATACCCGCCTGGGTTGCACTAGTGGGCATGCCAGCATACCCTGCCGAGGCTGCATCCTGTGCCATCGTGATGCCACCATTCTTTTTATTGGCTCTTAGTCCCTGCGTACCATCGCTGCCTGTACCCGATAAGACGACCCCAATCGCGTGACTTTGATGAATCTCGGCCAGCGATTCAAAAAAAAGATCGATGGGCAGGTTGAGTTCATTTTTTTTTAGGATGCGGGGGCTTAATTGTAGCACACCATCGTTGGCCACCAACATTTTATTGCTGGGTAAAATATAAATATGGTCAGGCTCTACCTTGATGTCGTCGGTTATTTCCAACACCGGAATGGAGGTGACTTTTTGTAGCAGTTCGGGCAACTGGCTTTCGTGGGTAGGTGCTAAATGCTGTACCAGTACATAAGCCATGCCTGACTGCTCGGGAATGGCTTTTAGTAATTTTTTAAAGGCAGCCAATCCACCTGCTGAAGCGCCGATACCCACCACCGGAAATGAATTAGTGGATTTAATTTTTTTCTTTGCTTGCATGGTGAAATTGGTTTGAATTCACCCTTCAATAACAAAGCGTTCTGTTGGCGGTTGGGGGGTATTGTCTCGCGCGAGTAGCGTAAGTGCCTGCTGAATGACCTGTTTGAGTTGTGAAAAATCAGCCGGTTTGCGGATGCAGTGTTGCGCTCCGTTTTTGTAGAGCAGCTCGGCCACCTCTTGATCGAAAGCGGTGGATAATATAACTACGGGAAGCCGCTTTAAGTTTTCATCCTGTTTTATATCAAACAAACATTCAGATCCACTTTTGCGGGGCATATTGAGATCGAGGAAAAGAACATGGGGCAGGTGTTCAGGATTGTTTGTGAGTAGTTGCATCAGCTGTTCACCGTCATGCACGATAGTGAGCTGTATGGATAGTGGTAACTCACCTAGGGCCTCTTGAAAGAACAGGCAATCGTCTTCGTCGTCATCGGCAAGCAGAATGCGCATCTTATCCATTCTTGAAAGGTAGGCTAAAACTACTTGTCGAACTACTCATCCGACTACAACGTATGGCAATTTAATATTGCCATACGTTGTGGGCGAATGAGTAGTTTTGAAGCAGGATAGGATAAAACGGCTTTCGATCTAACAATAAGGCTAAAATGCTGTTGCAGTGTTGTATCCATTTGGACTCGACTTTTCCGCTCCTGCCTTTTAAGCTGTCGGCCAAGCTACTCCATAAACCGCAGCTTAAATGGTTCCTATCGCATTAATGCCCCCCGATCGGCGCGCCTATACCTCATTTTATGATGGCTATGCGCCTAAATTATGGGGTATTCTTCTATTAGCTAATCTACCAAACTCACAGTCAGAAGAAATTCTTACCCGCACGTTGACAAAGGCCTGGAGTCAACGAGATATACATACTCCAACGGAAAAGCATTTTCTGGGTTGGCTACTTGGTTTAGCTTGTCGCGAAGGATTACCGATTGACTGTTTACAAGACATACTGAAACCAAATTTGTAACGGGGCATACCTACGTCCGATCTCATCCAGACTCCCCTTTGGTTGACTTTTTCGGTCTATTTAATGCGGATATTCTCGGGGTGAGCCTGCCCAAAGAGCTGCTAACAAGCCTATCGCCTGCCATCCAGCATTCACCCGACGGCGAATCCAGTAAATAAATCTAATTGTAAACCGAGAAGCCATATTGCCGGGCTACGTAGTGGACAAATTTGTATTGCCTGACAACCAGGATGTTATCAAAAAATTGCCAACCTCGACTAAACCCTTTACCCTGCTTTATGGCTGGGCTTCCTGGTGTGTTACCTGCCGACGTCATAATCAGGAACGGGTCAAACTCGATCAACTGGTTGATGCGGGCAACTTGCAACTGATTAGGAGATTGCTGCATACCGATAAACAAGCCTGGCTCAACGCGATTAAAACAGCTGGTTTAAGCCGGGAGCAACTTTCTGCCTTTCAAAGATGGGATAACCCGATTGAGGGATGCCGGATCAAGGGTAGCCCCCACCCATCAATGGAGTCGCTTGTCTAGAAAAAAACGGTAACAGAATGGGTACCTTTGCCGTTCCTTTAGAAACGGTTTGGCCCTGAGCGGATGAACAGGAACTTGGCTCCGCCAGGGATACGGGTAAGCGCTCCCAAGGGAGAACGGTTAACCGAAGTAAGCCTGGCATTCACTGATCACGCCTACCTGACCCCAACATCTTCATGATCGAGCCATCATCTCCGCCACCCGAAAACGTCCCTGGCCTATATTCCGATTTACCGTTTCTGGCGGGGGGCGGGGAAATGGGGGAATTGACCCGCACCTTCGACTGGGCACAAACGCCCCTGGGTACGCCTGATCAATGGCCCACCAGCCTGCGCACCACGCTGGGCATTGTGCTGCACTCGGCCTTTCCCATGCTCCTGTTCTGGGGGCCGGAGTTGATTTGTTTTTACAACGATGCGTTTCGACCCAGCCTAGGCATCGACGGCAAACATCCCGCCCAGGGGAAACGAGGCGCCCAACTTTGGGCTGAGATCTGGACGTTTATTGGCCCCCTCATCGACCAGGTGATGCAGACCGGGGAGCCGGTGTACTTCGAGGATCAACTGGTGCCCTTCTACCGTAATGGGCACTTGGAGGATATCTACTGGACCTTTAGTTACAGTCCCGCCTATGGCGATACGGGGCTGATCAACGGCGTCTTTGTGACTTGCATGGAGACGACCGAAAAGGTTAAAACCATCCACCAGCTCGAAGAGAGTAAAAACCAGTTCGCCTTCGCCATTGATTCGGCTGAGCTAGGTACCTGGGAGCTAAACCCCGTCACGGGAGCATTTACGGGTAACGATCGACTGAAGGATTGGTTTGGCCTGTCCACGAACGCTGAAATCCCCCTGAGCTGGGCTATCGCCGTGATGGACGAAGCGGATCGGGACCGGGTGGCTACGACCATTCAGCGGGCCATGGAGTATGCCTCGGGGGGACACTACGATTGTACGTATACCCTGATCCATCCTCAGACTCGGCAGGTCCGCATCGTCCGGGCAAAGGGAAGAGCCTGGTTCAATGAGGACCAGCTCCCTTATCGCTTTAACGGCACGCTGCAGGACGTGACCGAGCAGGCCAGGGCGTTGCAGCAACTGGCCGAAAGTGAACTACAATCCCGCAGTCTGATCGAGCAATCCCCAATACGAACCATCCTGATGACCGGGCCGGAGATGCGAGTTGCCCGGGCCAATGAACCGGTATTGAGGAGCTGGGGGAAAGATGCCACAGTGCTGGGCAAGCCCCTGCTGGAGATCATCCCCCAGCTAAAGAACCAGCCATTTTCCCGGTTGCTTTCGGAAGTGTATGCGACGGGGCAGGCCTATTCCGCTACGGATGCACCTGTTATTCTCCCCCGGGAAGATGGGGAGACTACCCGGTACTTTGATTTTACCTACCAGCCGATGCGGACCACCGCTGGTCAAATTTACGGGGTGCTCTCCACGGCGGTGGATGTTACCGAAAAAGTACGCAATCGCCATAAAATTGAGGAAAGCGAAGCCAAACTGCGTACGGTGGTGGCGAACGTACCGGCTGCGCTGGTGTTGTTGGTGGGGCGAGATCTGATCGTGGAGATGCCCAGCCAGAACTTCATCGATCTGATCGACCGTGGTCCCCACGTGACGGGCAGGCCGCTGCGGGACTTATTGCCCGAGCTGGAAAGCCAGTCCTATCTGCGCATTTTGGATGAGGTGTTTACCTCTGGAAGGCCCTATCAGAGCTACGGGGCACCGGTGGCCATTACACAGGCCGATGGCTCGATGCCCCATAAGTTATTTAATTTAATCTTTACCCCATTAGTAGAGGCTGCGGGGCAAGTATATGCCATTTTGAGTGTGGCTACGGATGTGACAGAAGTGGTACGATCCCGGCAGGCCATCGAAATTGCCCAAATCAGCCTGCGCAATGCCATTGACATAGCTGAGCTGGGAACCTGGAGTTATTCGATCAGCACCCGCCAAATGACCTACTCCCAGCGCATGTTGGACTGGTATGGTTTTGCGCAACCCATTGTAGGGATCGAGGCCATTATTGGTCGTTTTGCCGATGCAGATCAGGGGCGGCACCAATGGCTGTTAAACGCGGAGGTTGACTGGCCTGAGGGGGATTTGATTGACGATGAGCATACGATTATCAACCGACGCACGGGCCAACGTCACATCATTCACTCGGTTGGCAAACCCATCCTTGATGACGCGGGTCGGGTCGTGCGCGTCGATGGAACGTCGCGGGAGGTGACGCTGGAACGCCATATGCAACAGGCGTTGGAAAGTCAGGTCCAGCAACGCACCGAAGAATTGGCCGTGGCAAACGACGCCCTGGCGGCCATCAATACGGAATTAACCCTCAAAAATGAGCGACTCCTGACCGCCAGTAACCAGATCGCTCAGGCCAATCGGGGCCTTGAAGAGGCCAATCGGCATCTCATCCGGTCGAATCAGAACCTGGAGCAGTTCGCCTACATTGCCAGCCACGACTTGCAGGAGCCCCTGCGCAAGATTCAGCAGTTTGGTGATTTACTCCGGACCCGTTATGGGTCTCCTGACGGGGAGGAGTCGCTTTACCTGGAAAGGATGCAATCGGCAGCTAGCCGCATGTCGCAGCTCATCAAAGATCTACTGGCCTTTTCGCGAATCTCCACCCGGCAGGCGGCTACGGACTCGGTTCCCCTGAACCGGATCGTGGAGCAGGTCCTGGAAAACCTATCGGTGGTTATCGGGGAGACCAGGGCCCAATTTCAGGTCGATCCGCTACCGGTCGTGCAGGGGGATGCCTCTCAAATGGAGCAACTTTTTCAGAATCTCCTGAGCAATGCCATCAAGTTTAGCCGAACGGATGCTTCGGGAAGCCGGATTCCTCCCCAGATTACGATTCGTTTTAGCTCGCTGCCAGCTCACAATCTGCCAGCTTCGATTCAGCCCGCCCAGGCAGCTGCTACCTATCAGGCTATCGAGGTCACCGACAATGGTATTGGCTTTGAGGAGAAGTATACGGATCGAATTTTTCAGGTCTTCCAACGGCTCCACGGGAAGCATGAGTTTGCGGGCACCGGTATTGGGCTGGCCATTGTGCAGAAAGTCGTTATGAATCATGGGGGCGCGATTGGGGTAAGCAGTCAACCGGGGCAGGGGTCTACCTTCTGCATTTATTTACCGGTATGAGTGGCTATGTCCCAAGGATTCCGTTACTAGTTATTGCATAGTGTCGAATCATGGTGGAGCGATCATGGCGAATAGTCAACCAGGCAAAGACGCTACATGCTGCGTGTATTTACCTGCCTGGCACGTGTTGATTCATGGGGAAGATCGCTAGAAACACTAGGCTATTTTTAATTAGTAACTAACCTTTGACTCATTCTCTTTAAAGGCTCTATTTGTGCAATGGCCTTTTGCATTGTTTGAGGCAAATGAATATTTTTTCCCCTATCCCCAAAACTACCCAGTATTATACTAAAATGTAAAATCTTTGTAAACTTATCAATTTGTAAACTTGTTTATCATTTTACAAATTAACAAGTTTACAAATTACCCCATATTATAGCACGAAATATACTGTATCTGATACTACTAAGTTCAGTACAATTGCCCAACTTGTAAAGAGCTTCAGACAAATCTTCCCTATCGCCTAAGTCGTTCAAAAAGGCCAAGTATTGGCATCGTTAAAACTAAAACAATCGTTATCAGGATCAACTTAGTATCCCGGCTGAAACTGCGTTCGACGACTACCAGCGAAAGGAGTAACGAAAAGCCAACAGCAAACACGAGAATACATAGGGTCACAAGTAACCGGGCAACGGGGCCACCAGGTCGGCGTTTCTGTAAAAATATAGGAACCATAGAAAGGTCTGGGTAAGGCCGTATTATTCGACTAACAGCAAATCAAATGTGCCGGTAACGGCGTAATCCTTGGTCGAAGGAAGGCCAACCCCTGTGCCAAACAGGGCGGTTTGAAATGTACCCTGAATGCGGTAGAGCTTATCAACGCCCTCTGTTTTGATGAGTGTCGACTCGGCAATGGTTAAAGTACCGTTTCTCGCCTGGTACAGCTGAGGGCCGGGCAGGTTCAGGATCAGATCCGCCTGCGCGCCGATAGGCGTTGGCTTGGTTTCAAAGCCCATTGGGTAAGTGCCTGGCTCAATAGCGTGGATCGTCAAAAGCTGGCCACTGGATTTATATGCATCCGGAACGAACGAGGTCTCCTTATACGCCCTGGGCTGCCCAACGGTGAAATTGGCCGTGATATCCCCGATAACGATTTTGCCCGATACACCCGTATAGGTCTTTGTCGAGGCATCCTGAGCCTCTGGACCTTCAGCCAGTAGGTTTAGTCCACCGCTGATGGCAATACGGCCCGAACCAACATAGCCGGTCAAGGTAGCTGGTATTCGGAGGTAACCGGGTAGCTGGGGCACAGGCGGTGAATCCTTAGTACCGCAGGACCAGAGACTTACCCCTAAAAGAAGGCTAACAATATAAGCAAAATATCCTTTCATTTCCCTTTCCAACCGTGCGACGGTCACTACTTTTTAGGTCCGTATAAAATCGTTTCATTGCGCGATTGCGTAATGTTCTCATAGCGTTTCTTCACCTCTGAGTTCATGTTTGCCCGAAGGGCCATGCCCTTCTGAAAGCATTCAGATATACGCGTATGCAACTCATCGATCATTTTAAGCGGCCCTGTACACCCTCTCCCCTATCCAAGCAGTAATTGTGTAAAATGGAATAAATGACTTCAATCAAAAAGTCATTTCAATATAACTATATCTATAGTTTACACTTTTATTTTTCTATTTTCATTTACCGTTTAATCAACTTTTAGTAACTTAGAATATGTGAAAAAGCTTTGGATTTTTAACAAGAAACTGTCAAAGCTGATCTTAAGTCAGTTAGTTCATATTGCCTGATGTGCATCCTGAAAATGGGCCATCTTTTTATCTCAACGTTCTATGAGTTTACTAGAAAAGTTAACCGGTAAAAACCGTGGCCTTAGTGCGTATGGCCAGTATCAAAGCGAATACATTTATCCTATCCTAGAAGGGCCCTTAAAGAGCCGTATGACCTTCAAAGGCCGGGAGGTTATTGTCTGGAGTTTTAACGATTACCTAGGACTGCAATCGGATGATAAGGTCATACAAACGGAGACCGAGATCGTTAAAAAATATGGTGCTGGCTACCCCGCCGGGTCACGACTCCTGACCGGAAATACCATCTACCACGAACAGTTAGAAGCCGAAATTAGCCAGCTACTAGACAAGGATGTTTTGCTGCTCAACTTCGGCTACCAGGGTATCTTTTCCGTCGTCGATAGCTTAGTGGATCGGCATGATACCGTCATTTATGATCAACAAGTACACGCCAGTTTAATTGATGGCGTAAGGCTTCATCAGGGGCCAAAGTTCTCCTATAAACATAATGATATTCATCAACTAGAAAGGCTCCTATCTAAAGTACAGCCCGGTAGTGAAGTATTGGTTTTAGTCGATGGCGTGTTCAGTATGCGAGGGGATACAGCCAATGTAGCGGATATTCTTAGGCTGAAAGAGACCTATGATTTTACCTTGCTAGTAGACGATGCCCACGGGTTTATGAGCTTTGGTGAACATGGATCAGTAGGGAATCTGATGCCCCAAGTCGATATTTACATCAGCACCTTTGCCAAATCACTGGCCACTACGGGAGGATTTGTGGCTGCTCGTAAAGAGTTTATCGACTACTTTAAGTACAATTTACGGTCGCAGACATTTGGTCGAACCCTCCCCTTACTAACCGTAGCCAGTGTGCTTTTCAAATTAAAGTTGCTGGCAGAAGAGGGTGCCGAGAGACGAAACAAGCTCTGGAAAAATACTCGGTTATTACAGGAAGGCTTGAAAACGCTGGGGTACGATATTGGCAATACCTGTAGTCCCATAACCCCGATTTACCTGACCTGTTCGGAAGAAACAGCTACTGCCTTTCTGGGAGAGCTTCGCTATACCTACGGGGTATTTTGTAGTCCGGTAGTGTACCCTGTTGTGCCAAAAGGGACCCTGATTCTTCGGCTCATTGTAACGGCCTTGCATGAAGAGGAAGACATCATCCAAACCTTGGATGCCTTCGCTAAACTACAGCAAACGTATGCGCTGAACAGCGAACTGGAATACAGTGAAGACCAGTAAAAGCCGCTACTAATTTTCCCTAATTTAAGGAGCGAGCGGGAACAGTACCAAGCTCATTTTTGACTCGCAGTATTGTTGATAAGATACTGATATTCAATTCTTTATCTTATACATAGAACTCAGGTAAGTATATTTAGTAGCATTAAAAACTCAGTTTGAAACTGAGTTTTTAACCTAAACTGCTGATTATCAACTGTCAAAAACTAATTTATAACTGATGTTATGGAAAAAAGTAAGGAGAAAGACAAGCAGGTTTTGATTTCGGCGGATTTGTTTGCCGAGTTTGAACGGATGGCCGATAGTTACGGCCTGTCAAAAAAAGGGCTGTTAGAGGCCATGATTTTCTATTTCAAAGCGACCCATGCGGACCCCAGAGACCCCAAAGCAGACAACCCAACGGACGCCATAAAAGCCTTGGATAAACGCTTAGTCTCCTTCATCCGCCAGCAGGAAAACGAACTGCTTCGCCCTATTAGCGACGATATAAAATTACTCCTTCAACTCATCAGTCAGGACTTACCCAAAACGCTGCGTCAGTCGCAGATACGCACCATTGGCGGAGCATTTAAGCCCGAATTCCAGACAGATCGATTTCGGGCCGTCTATGAGGAGTTGATGAAAAAGACAAACTAATCTACTAATGTTTTCCTAAGATGATAGCCAAGATTACGAACGGAGGCAAAGGGAGCTGTATTGGATTAGTACAATACTTAGAAAAAGAAGGTGAGGGCAATTGGTTCACACACGACAAGGGGAATATGGATGCATCGCAGGTGGTATCCACCATTGACGCGAACCGGAAGCACTTAGGGCAACAGGACGATAAATACTATCAGGTCATTTTGAGTCCGAGTCAATCAGAGCTAACTCACTTGGGTAATAACCGTCACCAATTGGAGTCGTTTACTCGGGGAGCCATGGACCAATACGCTTCACAGTTTGGAAAGGGGATAAAGAGTGCAGACCTCGTTTGGTTCGCCAAGATCGAGCAAGCGCGAACCTTCTCTCATACTGATAAAGCTGTGCAACAACAGCAACGCATCGAGGGTGAATCCAAGGAGGGACCCCAAACTCACGTGCATATCATCGTAAGCCGAACGGAGGATTTAACCCGGTATCAACAAAAAAAACAGGCTGGCGAAATTGACCGTAATCACCCGCTAAAATTAAGTCCCGCTACCAACCACCGGGCGACTAGTCAGGGAGCCGTGCAAGGCGGGTTTGACCGAACCGAATTTAAGCAAGCAGTGGAGCAACAGTTTGACCGGCAGTTTGGCTATGAGCGGCCCTTAAACGAAACGTTTCAGTATGCCAACACCTTGCAGAAAGGCAGTCAGGAAGAACGCCTAGCCATGCGTTTAGAAGCCCTAAGACAACAACCCAATTACCTCCTCTCGGAGCGATCAAATCAACGCAGCGAGAAAGCCGAACAAGAACAAATTCCGCAGCAAAAAAAAGAGGACTTATCCCTCTAATAATCTTTATCTAGTAGCTTCTTCTCAACGATAATTTAGTATCTACATGACTGTATTAATTTATGCCATTGGTATCGGTATACTCTCGGGAAATTTGATCATGATGGCGATGGGTTTTCTGCGGCACTTAGGAATTGATTTTATTCCTGATTTGGCCCTGCGCATGGTTTTCTACACGCGGAAAACCCATTTCAATAACCATGTACTTTGGAATAAACTGTGGTTGCGTTTTGGGGTAATGGCCCTTGTGATGATTTTTTGCGGGATGATGCTTTCCCCTATCTTAAAATTCTTTTTGGGCAAGGGTTCCACCTTTACAGCTTGGTTTTACATGACCCTGGTGGTAACCGGTGTATATGGCTATTGGATTCATACCGGTAAGCCCCTGTTTCATTGGCAGGCAGAACCTGAGCCGGTACCCGATGATCAGCCCCGCTTTTCGTTTATGACGGTAGATGGTATTATTGAGCTTCGTAATATTTTCCGAGGTATTTTTATTTGCGGAGGTCCGGGCACCGGCAAAAGCAAAAGTCTTATTGAGCCCATTATCCAGCAGTCCGCAGCCGCCAACTTTACGGGTATTTTATATGATCGAAAATTCCCAACCTTGTCCGAGGAAGTAGCAGGTGCATATGCGGCCAGTAGCGTTACCACTTATTACGTGAATTTTACGGACTTGACCCGTAGCCACCGGATTAACCCCGTTAGTCCCAAAATCATTATCAATGCCAGTTACGCCCGTGAAGCAGCCCTGACAACGTTTAGTAATCTGGATTACAAATCAAGCTTAAAACGGGACATTTGGCTACAGACCGCCGAAGCCTTATTAACCGGTAGTCTTTGGTTTTTGCGCAATAATTACCCTCAGTTTTGCACCCTACCCCACGCGAGTAGCCTCATCATTGAAACGCAACCAAAGCCTTTGCTCGAACTGTTAAGCACGGATGAGGAAGTACGTGGATTGGTCGCTGCTATTACATCTAGCCAGGAATCAGAAAAGACCCTGGCCAGCATTTTCACAACCGTTCAAAGTTATTTAGCCGTGCTAAACACACCTGAAATCTTTTGGGTTATGAGCGGGGATGAAGTACCCTTAGATTTAAACAATCCTGAGAAGCCAAGCTTTTTAGTGGTGGGCAACGATGCCGACTTACCCACTACGTACTCCCCATTAATTTCTCTTATCATTGCAACAGCTACCAAGCGAATGAATAAACCGGGCAGGTTGCCTAGCATCATTATTTTGGATGAGGCCCCTACCCTATTCATTCCGAACTTCCACGAGCTACCCGCCACCGCGCGGTCTAGTAAAGTGGCCACCGTGTACGCCGTACAAGACATCTCACAAATGGAAGGCCAATTAGGGCCGCAGCATTCAGAGATGTTACTAGGTAACCTGTCCAATCAGTTTTATGGCCGCTCAACCAACCCTAAAACCCTGCAACGGGTAACAACTCTGTTTGGCAAACAGGATGTAGAATATCAAAGTGTATCCTCTGGCAGAAGTTCGGGGGATCGAAGTTCCTCCAGTAGCCAAAACGTAAGCACCTCCATTCAGCAACGGGACCGCTTACCCATGCAAACGATTCGAGACCTCCAAACGGGCCAGTTCGCGGGCTTTATTGCTGAGGGAAGTACAAATGAGTTTGTCACTCAGTTTATGGCCCCCCAATCAAAAGCGAAAACCATCGAGCCGTTTACGACGGTCAGCGAGGCCGAAAAACGGGCCAACTTTCGGCAAATTAAGGAGGATGTTCGCCAAATTGTACGGGATAATATGAAACCGTCTAAACCTGATTCCCCCACTGAACCCCGCAAACCGGATCAACCCGAGGGCCCAGAACCGCCTGAAGGTCCAGAAAAGCCCGACGGTTGGGAGCATTTTTCTTAACTAAATTGATAGACACAGCTTTAATATATGGGTAGCCGTGTTAACGGCTACCCATATATCATATTAGCCTAACTAGTTTTCAACTTTTTATATCTTTAACAAAGCGCCCCGGATAGGATTCCGTTTTCTCATGGCATGAATGGCAAAGTGTTCGCCCATTGTTTATGTCCCAAAGAGCATTACAACAACGCGCCGACTCTATACTAATCACCCTGTTTTCTTTGACCAACAAGGTAATACTTATAATATGGTCAGCCTCTATAACCCGCTTACGCCCATTTCTGGCCCCGCAGTGCTGACAGGTGAATCGGTCCCGTATAAACACTGCCCGTTTCCAATTTTCATATTCATCCATCTGGCGAATAAGGCGGATAAGGTTGCTTACTGAAACAACCTTATCCAATGATTTACTTTTCATTATTCAGCCTCTTCCAAATGGGACGCTATAGCCTCTTTAATTAGAGGGTCTAACCCATCAATAAGAATTTCAAGTTGGCGCGAAAGCGTGTGCACCTCATCGGCCAGTAAGCGGCCATGTTTGGCTACCATGCAGGGGTTTTTGGCCAGTAGGTAAATATTGCGAAGGGTCTCGATTTGGACGTAGAAACTGCCAGTAGAAACCAGGGGCAAGCTAACCACTTGCTCATAGGGGTTTGGTACGCAGTCAGAAACAGCGTAATTTTGCAGCGGTTGCATTTGACTAGATAGTTAAGTGTGACATTCGCCCCTTCGCTTCCTTCCGCCAAGATGTCAGCGTTAGGGGCTTTTTTGTTGTCGTTTGACTCTATAAATATAGAAAAAATTATGGATATATCCATAATTTTTTATGAAAAAAATTTAACCTAAAATAATGTCAAAGGAAACACCCAGAGTGTCTGCAACTTTTTGGATTGTCTCTATTGTAAGATTCTGTTTACCTACTTCATATTGATTTACAGTGCCAACCGATAAGCCAATCTTGTCGGCTAATTCTTTTTGGGTTAACCCTTTCGCTTTTCGAGCCTCCCGTATCCTTTGGCCAACCCGCTGTTTTACGTCTTCCATTTTTTATTTAACAATCAACCTATTAAGGCAATGTTATTCTCGTAAAATTACGAATTATGGAACGTTCCAGACTGTATACCTTTCATTTTGTAGAAGATACATTAGGTTCGAGCAAACGGTATAATTGACGTGGCCACATGAATCCACCCAAGACCGTACTTAAGCGCATGGCGAAACCAGCCAAGATTCGGTCCAGACGCAAAGTCAAATGATTGAGCGTAGTTACGCCCAGCGTAGCGTGGCCGGATACGGATTCAGGACGTGCTAGAGCTAAACACAAAGGAAATCTATGGCCAACTGGTCGAGTCGCAGTCTTCGGCTACCCCTTAGTATATCCAAACTGCAAAGTATCAATGTTCAGTAAAAAAGAAATAATAATTATTGACATAAACCCATGAAATAAGGTTAATACATATCCTTATTTGAGCAAATAATATGTCGTCAAAATAATAGGACTACATACAAAAATCAAAGGTGATTTTTCCACCAGAAGTAAGTCCACATAAACGTTCCAAATCTTGGAAATTGATCAAATGAGCCTTTTTCACTGTTAACGTCTGATGTGGCCCTAATTCATCAATAAGATGACTTATTTGTCTAGCCGAAAAATCTTCAGCCGACACAACTGCATTCTGTACATTTTTGAGTACAGTACTTACACCGAGTTGAAGTTGATCACTAGTGTTCATAATATTGAAAAGTAAAATTGGCGATATTAATTATTATTGGAAAAAGTATTTGGCTCGTTATTATAATTTATGTCAAAAACCCAAGGAAAATTATAGTATTGAACACAAGTGGTTTCCCACCAAGAACCATTGGACTTTTGCTGTTTAGCCAGTCCGATCCAATACCGCTTCTTTGCTTGATATTTTCTTAACAAGCTATACGTCTCCAGTATTTGATTTAATGTAGCAGTAGTTGTATCATAGGTTACAAAGGTTACTCCCAAAGGTTCTAAGGTCGAACCTAGGGAGGTTATTCCGATAATTTCTTTTTTGTATTTCTTACTGTAAGTCTCTTGTATGCGCTTAATCAATCTTTTACGCATTTCAGAAGAAATATTTAACAACTGCTCTGTTATTTCACTAAATCCTGGAGTTCCAATTTTTTCAATATGCATTATAAGACTTACCCATTCATCTTCAACTATAAGTTTAGGCTTATCACCCTTTTTTAAATAGTGCTCATCAAATTTTGTTAAATAATCAGTATCGATACTAATATGAGTAATATCTTCATACTCTGGATCGGATGGCTTTTTTATGCAACCCATCTCTAAATACCATCCAAATGGCGTTAATTCGTCGTGAAAAACAAATAAGCCTTCATTTTGAGAACTGATCCTTTGTTTGATATAATGTAGTAGTATTGAAGGCGAAGCAGGTAAGATTGATGTTATAGTATCTAAATCATATATAGACATTGCTAAAGGGTATTCATTAGATTTAAAAAGCCCTAAAAAACGTAACTCCTTTATTCTCGCTGACAAAATACCTAACGATTCTAGTGTTAAACTAATAAAAATGTAATCTGTTAATTTATGAATTTCAGTATTAGATTGAAAAACAAGCTCATTGTTCATTTGCAATCTAAAACTAGTATCTGGATTGGTCTCTATATAATCTCTCACTCTTACTCCTTGGTAATAAGAATCTTCAACAAGTTTTTTAATGGCATTTTTAAATGATTTTTCTGCTCCCCTACGTGCAGCATAATTCAGAGAACCTGACTTAGCTTGAACTATAATTAATTTATTATCATATGGTATTAACAAATCAATTTCTTCAATATTTCCATTAAAATTATATATTACGTTTTTGTGTACAGAGGCTTTTGGAAAAATCCTCAAAAAATATTCCTCAGCTTTATCTTCTACAAAATATGCTTTAGCTTTCTGGTAACGGTCCCATACTCTTGTAGGTGGACTCGCTAATTTCTCATCTTCTAAAATCTTTTCAAAAAAAGCCGGTAATGACGATATTACATCAGTTGGAGCAGGACAGAAGTATTTTCTGTTCCAGCTAATAAAAGGTTTATAAATTAATACACTGTCAATTAAAACATCGCTATTAATTAATTGATCTCCTTGTTTGCTACTGTATGTATTTAAATATTTCTCAATTTTATCACTTTCTACGTATTTGAAACTGGCATCTTGTATTAATTCATCAATGGTAAATTGCAAATCTTTGTATGTATATAATGAATCTAAGTATCTAACATAAAAATCAAAATATTTTTGTGAATCTTCCTCATTCTTTGAAATTATTACTTTTGTAAAATCAGTATCAGCTTCGGGATTATTTAAAAACTGTACTACTACAGAGTTCATATGAGATAGCCTTCTATTATTATTAATTTTATTTATTGTATATTCATTTATAAGCTTTCCAATTGTTAAAAAATCCTTTGGAGATAGCCCGAATTTATTTATAAACATATCTGAAACTCGGTTGTCAATATAATTGACAAAACTTTCTGTTTGGTGATGATAACGCTCTGGGTTTAATGGACGTATCATCTTCATAGTTTGCCTATGGCCTTGAATTACAAATGATTTATTTTTTTCTTCTTCATCTGTTACACTTAAATATGGACTATCCTTGAGTAAATAACTGATCGATTTATTAATTAATGTAAATAAATTTTCAGCACTTATATCTGGCTTAACTTCCCATTCGGACATTTGCAAGGAAAGACCACATAGTAAATGAATTATTGGTAATTCTCTCAAATTATAAGCTATGCTATACTCATATACATCTTCATCTTCTCTAATATAAAAACTCATCTTTGTAAGTTGAGTCAATAAATTAAAAGTGTTAACAGAAGATATAATTTTATTTATATCTTGTAAAATTAGTATAGCTTCTATTTTGTTTTTTTCTTTTAACTCTTGCCAGCTTAGGTTATTAAGTAACTCGTCAGTCGAATTATCCATTAGAATAACATTAAAGTTTAATTTTTAATTAAACGACAGTCCAAGTCTCTCATCTTTCCAATCACATTGAGATAATTCTTCTATAAAGGGACACCCTCCCATACAAGTTTTTTGAAAAGCGCAAGAATTACATCCGTTGTTGATAATATTATTTCTATATTTTTTGAAATAAACATTATTCTGCCAAATATCTAACATGTTCGTAGTTTTCAGATCACCAAACCAATCTGTATTAGTCATAAAAGAACAAGGCATCATTCTCAAATTTTCGTCTATGTAAGCAGAAAACCTACCTGCATCACAACCTTCATAAAATTCTGAATTAACGTTTACATACTTTACAACCCCTGAAATACTACAACTATCAAAGCCTATTTTTAAAGCTCCTGCACATTGATTTACTAGACTATAAAATTCCTTTATTTTATTTTTATCTTTAAGTAATAATGATAAATCAGGTTTTCTTCCAATCGGTTTATAGTTTAAAAATATAAGTGAATTAATGCCTTTCAAAAAACTAGGCGGATTTCTAAGCCAGCTTATTGCTGTATCGATGGAGTTACTATCTGTTACAAAATGAACATTTGCCTTGATATTATATTCAAATAGTTGTTCGAGAGAATTTCTAAATTCTGTATATGGTTCATATGCACTAATAGCCACTGAACCACACAGTTCCTTTGTTGCTGTTAGTATTTCTTTATTCAACCCTCTACCGTTTGTTGTGTAACAAGGCACAATCCCATTTTCAACAGTCATTTGCAGAATATCTACAAAATTTGGATGTTGATTTGGGTTTCCTCCTCCAATAGCCACTTGGAATACATCAAGTTCTCTTGCTTGATTCATAATTGATTTGTAGTCATTGAGGAGCATATGACTACCTTTAGGAGTCGATTTCCTGTAACAGAAAGTACAGCCTTTATCGCACCAATTTGTTATACTTATATCTAATAATTCTGGACCATGCATTGACCATAGAGGTTCAGGAAAGCCCTCATTTTCAGCTCGGACAAAGTATCCTGTCTTTTTGTTGAAAAAAACAGAGTAATGCTGATCGTCATACTTTTTATGTACAATATGATTTTCTTTACCAACCATCTTCTTGAGCGTCTATATATAACTTGTCACTTTCGATAATAAACTCGTCTGTACAGAAAAAACTCTCTGTCTCGTCATTGTCACTGCTTAATTGCCCAATGTACACAATTTTACCCTTACTTTCAGCATCTAAAATCTTAGGTAAGATTTCTTTTCCACTCTTCCAAAGTCTATGCTCTACGAATTCCTCGAAGCTTGAGTAACTGTCTGAGTAATTTCTTTTGTAATATTCACGGGCAGATTTCAAATCTTTGCTAAATGCCCTAAATAATGCTTTATACACATCTAGAAATTGTGAGTCATCTTTAATACCCACTGCATCAATAAAGTCCTTAAAATTAAATTCACCATCACTAATTATTACAAATGATGTTGAAGAACTGTTGGTAACAAAATCATATCGTATTTTCATCGTATTTAAATTTTAAGCATCAAAATATTAACTATTCTGTCATACATCACTTCTGAAAATGTAAATTGAACTAGACCATAGTCACCATATGAATTGTCATCTTTCCTGTAAAGCTGACAATCGGGATACTTTTCTTTTTCATTAATTATAAGACTAATATCTTCCTGTTTCAAATTATATTTCTTAAAAAGAAAGGTCTCTAAACTCTTATATTCTGTAATATAATATGTTTCATATTCCTTTTCTACATTTATTAATTCTGAAAATACACTATCATACATTTTAGAAAACATTTGTAAGGAATAACCATCCTTTACCCCTGCTTTATCTAAAAAGATTTCTTTTGTTAATTTACTATCTAATAGTAATAAAGACTTATAAAAATCATAGGCTAATTTCATAATCTTCGACAAATTGATTTATCTCCTTAACGAGTTCTGAATTTCGGCTAGTTAGTGCTCTTGTCAATTGTGCTGCACCAATTTTTCCATTTTGAAAAATATATCTTTCATATAGTTCTGTCACCTCCCACCTGTTTGAATTAATGAACATATATATTAATAATTCAAAAAGTTTATGGTGATCAGATTCATCGGTGAATTCTTTATTCTCTAATAGTTTTGCTAGTTGATTTAATAAGTTAGTTTGATCTATTCTTGAAGAATGTCGCCAATTCACTTCTCCAAACTTCTCTATAAAACAATTTTGATATTGTTTTTCGTCAAGCTCTCTTAAGATACTGAACAAAAAACTAATATTCAAATTCTTATAATATTCTTCTTTGAATCTAGTTATTAAATTGAAAATTAGTGAGTTGCCAAATTCAGTACCGTTAATAATATTTTGTTTTAATAAATTCTTATCTTCCTGAGTTACTTGTGAGTCTTTAATGGAAAATATACATTTAGAAAAAACGTAGTCAAACCATTTTTGATTTGAAATAATACTATTCAGCGTTTTGTCTGTCGTTCTCCGAGATATGTAGAAAAGAAAAGTACTACAACCCTCTAGTAAAGCGGATTTTTCATTAATTTGTGATTCTATGAATATTATAAAGTCATCTTTAGAATCTCTATATAGCTTTTCAATTAAGTATCTAGAAATTAAGAAGTCTCTAAACTCATCGAAAGTAAAGTTGACAGATTCAGAAGGTGTAAAAATTCCTTTTTCACTATCTTGAATGTCTCTTTTAACAAGTATATTCTCGTCTAAAAAGCGGACATACATTTCTCGATCTTTAGGATCATTAATAATTTCATCAAGGGGAATATTAACATATTCTTTTCTTTCGATCATACGAGTTATTATACTTGTTATGAAATTTTTTATGTCAAAAGTTCCTTGTATTTTAAAATCATCGTTTTCTTTTAAATGATGATTTATTTGCTCGCTCTTTTGAATGTAGTATTTTTCAAATAATTCTTCTTTATAAATATTATCTATATAGTCCAATTTTTCATTCTGATATACTTCGCAAAAAATTCTAAGTAATAAAAAATTAGATACAAGTTGATTATAAGCTTTGTCGCTAATGCTTCTATATTCTATATTGAAATGATAAAAGTATGTTTCAAATAGTTTTTTCTTCAATTCGTTATCAGGATTACGGCTAATAAGAGATGTTATCTTTTGCATTTCTTTTGCAAAAGATGATGTTTCGAAGTTTACAAAGTTTTTTTCATAGTACTCTGTTCTACAACTCATAATTATTCTTACAAAATCGTTTTCAAGTAATTCAGAAATTAATATCTCTAAGTTCTGACTTAGTAATCTGCTATTAACATTCTCATTTAACCCATCAATCACTATTACAAAAAATTTATTCTGGTCGTAGCAAATATTTTTTAAACAACTTAACAAATCTGCAAACGAAAAGTTATTCGAGTCAGGAAAGATTCTTTTTAATATTGAGGTTCTTAAATCTGAAGCTTGTATTTCGTTTCCTGTTAAAAATATTGTAGGAATTTCCCTCGTTAATAAGAAATTTTCTGTAAAGTCACATAGAAAATTAGTTTTCCCTTGACCTGCTGTTTCATTAATTATAATGACTTTAGATATTAAAAATTTTAACGAATCAACCCTATCTCTGAACTTATTTTCAAATTTGTATTTATCATTCGAACTAATATCAAGTTCTTTAATTTCTTGCTGTTTTATTGATAAGTGCTTAAACCATTCATTCAATAACCTAGCTGAATTACTAATGGTAATTGTCTTTTCAAAATCACAATATTTATGAAAATCTAGGTTAAATTCATTTTTTCCTAGTTTTTTTAATAATTTATTCAAAAGACGAAAATCCATACCTATTATCTCTTCAAAACATTTTTTTGAAAAAAGTATAGAATCCGATGCGTATCTTAAATAGTCCTTTTGCTCGCCCGTTTCAATGAACGTATCATTAATGTATTTTCCTGAATTTATTTGTTTTTTAATCTGTCTTTTTACTTGTTGACTTAATGACTCTAGAGTTTTTTCCGGTGTTAAGGTTTTAGACGCTGTATGCGCAGCTAAGGATTCTACTACGTCCTTAGTAGTTGATGTATCATCTTTTATAGATGATGTTATTTCTATTAATGCGTTAATTGTTTTTGTAATTTCGTAAATTTGTCTTTTATAGTTTTCATCTATAAATTTATTTTTTAAAATTTTATCTTCACTAATTTTTTTGAGGAATAATGAGTAAAAAGTTTCTAATTCATCTTGAGTTGGCGGTATGACGTTAGGGTGTAAGTTAAATTCACTTTTCAGCTTAATGACTGACCCCTTATCAAAGAGGACGAAAAACGTTATATGCTCAAAGAAATATTCAGAATGGTAGAATGGATATTTTTTATTTTCTTTTTTGTATGTATAAGTTTTTTCATATTCTTCTATAGTTTCATAAATAATCTTAATTAGTCTTTTTCTATAAGTTAATGCTGGAACTAGATAAAAAAGTAGACGTTTTGTCCAAACTTCGTCTTTTATTATTTGGGCTAATATCTTATCACCCACATATAATACAATAGCTGCTGTAACACTCATATTTCTACAAACTATTATTTTTTGTTTGTTATTATGTAAATGAACGTATTCGTAATCACTTTTTAGGTCGGCCTTGCGTTCTAGGTTGTGCAAATGTGAAGGCCCATCGTGGTTCCTTCTTCAATAGAAAGTCTTCTCCAAATTTCATAAAGAAGGGCTTGACGGTTTTCTGACCAACCTTATATAACCTCATTATATCCATTTTAGCTTTAAGTGAATCATGCTAAGCTTGGCTAGATACTTTTAATTGATTGAAAGTAATAGTATTGGCTTCTGTTCCCTTCTTTTCATTAGGAGCGTCCAGGCTTTCGTTTTGAACCGTTAGATCACCTCCTTTGGTCCCCAGCAGCATTTGGGCGTTCGGAATTTTATTTAGAAAAATTCTTAGCGATGGCAATGCTTTCCTGTAAATATGGCAATTCTCACCTTCTTTTTTAAAATCTTCTTTGAGTTGCTCGTGCAGTGAGTCTGAAATAATGTAGTCAATTTTACGCATAAGATAACTTGATATTATTAAAAGGTTATTTTTTTGCTTGGCTACTTTGATAGTCCCTAAGTATAACTGTTTTCAAATTTTTGGTTTTATCAACCAATTGATGGGATGCTATGAATCACGACGGAACTTCAAAGTTCTGGTACTGAATAAACGTTCGCATGATACTTTATTAGTTAATGCATTAGTCACCCTAATTATCTCACCTTTTTGAATGGCTTGTAAGGTCAAGTTCTTTGGCATTCCCTGTTAAAAGCCTTGTACCTTCTTTTGTGCCAGGGCAGCGCGTGTACGTTTAGAAGTACGATTTGCCTCGTATTGAGCAAACGTAACTATCATACCTACTGTAGGTGTATTGGCACCCGGTAAATCTCAGGCTACAAAACCTACTTCTGAATCTCTTAAGGTCATCACAAAAGCTAAATTGCGGCTCAGGCGGTCAAACTTGGCAGTCAGAGCAGCCCATTTCGCTTTAGATAACCATCTTAATTAACATCAATTATAACCTATAACACGTAGCTACTACGCAGTTTCATTAATCTGAACTCTCATCGTAAAATCGCCACTATCCAGTTATAATAATAGCATTCTTTTCGGATAACACATACATTAGTTCTTTAGTGTGTTACTTTTTATTACTTTCTTAATGTTTCTTTTTAGACGCGAACAATACACTGACAGTCAAATAGTTAACCTCAATAAGATAACCTATATCACGTCTAATTATAACTCATATCACGTTTATATATAACTTATATCTCGTAGGACTATAACCTGATTCTCGTTTAAACATAACCTAATTCACATAGATTTATAACTTATATCTCGCATTCACCAAAGCGCCCTTTGAGCTAATATTCATGAGTTTGAATACCTCATGAGCTAAAAAAGCTGGTTTCTGCCATCAGTTTTTCCTGTACTTATATAAAACTAGGTGTAATAATTTACTCAGTCTTGCTGTGCTCACATCTCAACTATAACCGGTAACACGTAATTATAACCTAAAACACGCATGCCCGAAAAGTTAGGATTAAACAGCATTTAAAAGTCAACTTAAAATTTTTGTAGTCCAATCATATTGGCGTAAGTTGATACAGTTTTTGAGTATATTTAGTAGTATGGCGAAAGAGACTACAGTACGAAGACGCTCAGATATAGGTGAACGAACAATCGCCCGACTGAAAGCGGGTAAGAACGGTATCGTAGAGGCTACGTACCGCATGGACGTAGTGGAATTCCGCGTGTTTTTCACAATGCTTACCATGATTAGTCCAGATGACGTAACCTTCTGTGAGTATGAATTACGCGTTGCAGACATTATCCGATTATTCAGTTTAAGTCGAGACGGGCGCAGTTACGAAAGCATAAAAGATGCAGCGGAACGGCTGGTAAACAAAACAATGGTACTTTATCATACAAAGGAAGATGGTAACCGGTATCGTACAGTTATTCCCTTACTAACTAGTGCTAGTTCGCAAATCGGCAATACGAAGTCTGACTCGATTCGTGTTACGTTTCATCCTGAATTAAAACCGTATTTGCTTCAACTTCGCTCGGAGTACCTTGAATTTGACGTACGTAATCTCTCAGGAGTGCATAGTCAGTTTTCTATTCGCTTGTACATGATGCTACGCCATCAGATGAACTTAAAAAAGACCTCTATTCGCTATACGGTGGAGCGGCTTCGAGATGTCCTTGAAATTGGTGAAAAAGAATATCCGCTTTATGGAAATTTCAAGCAAAAAGTACTGCTTAGAGCTTGCAATGACCTAAATACATTTACGAATATTCGTATTAATGAAATGAAAGAAGAGCGTAGTAACCGCAAAGTTGCTGCCGTTATCTTTCATATGTCTACCCAAGCCTCACCCCTACTTCCAGCGGCCAAACCCACTATCTCAGTCAGTAAGAGTAGAGAGGCCAAAAAGATTACTCAAGAAGAGCAAGAAGTTATAAATGGAGCCAATGACTCTGGAACTGAGCATCTTGCTGATCAATTGTATGCTTCTGTTGCGCAATTTGTTAGTCGTGAAGTTGTAATAAACTGGCTTCAAAAAACATCGGAAGATCAAGTGCGTACCGCTATTAGCTACACGTTGAAGCAAATAAGACAAGGGACGGTAATTAAAAATGTAGCGGGCTATATACAGAAAATGATCAATACGCCATTACCAACCTTCAATGATGTTGCTGATACACAGATAGATCCGGTAAAGCAACAACTTAAAGAACAGGCGCAAGCCCGACAGCGGCAACAGGCCATTGAAGAGGCAAAATTGCAGGCGCTAACCGAAACGAAACACCAAGTAGCTTGCCAACTACTGATTGACCATCCCGAGTGGCACGAACCGGTTCGCCAACATATGCAATCAGGCATGTTTGGGAGATTTTATAATAATACGCTATCCCTTTTCGAGAATATTCAAAACCCAGTTATGTACGGCCCATTTTTTCAAGCCATTGAACGCCTTCAGCCATTAGTATTTAAGGATTTAGAATAGATAGTTTCCAAGCCCCCAAATGGCCTCCCTCCTATTCCGGCAGTTTTGATGTTAGCGCTTAGGGTTATCAGTCTTAGCAATTCCAATGTAAATTCTGGTACTATTATAGACAATAGCTTATTTTTCAATCATTTAAACAATTAGACGTACCTAGAAAGAAAAGTTCTTTATTTTGTTTTGGATAAAAGAAGTTCTTTATACTTTTACAAAAGATAAAATTTTATCCTTAACCCTATGATTAACCAGGACAAACTAGTTCGGTTCCTGCGTTCCAAACCTGCCTTAAATCTGTCTCAGATTGAAAAGGAAGCGGGTATTCCCTCTAAGACGCTGCATAAAGCCCTATCCGATCAAAAAGACATCCCGGCCAAACACTTGCCTGCTTTAGACGAAGCGGTACGAAAGTATGGCTATTCAGAAGCCCTTTTTGATAAAGCTAAAGTGATTTCGATTGTGAATCACAAAGGGGGCGTTGGTAAAACGACGACAACGATCAACGTTGGAAAGGCCTTAAGTTTACTCGGAAACCGGGTGTTACTCGTTGATATGGATTCACAGGGGAATTTGTCCCAGTGCTTTGGTATTCATGACCCGGATGAACAGGTTATTGACGCCTTACTAACGGGAACAGACCTACCTTTGGTTGAGATTTCCCCTAGTTTATTTCTTTCCCCTTCCGATATACGGATGGCATACCGAGAATCAGAATTGGCTAATTCTATTGGAGCCGACCGCCGATTGGCCTTAAAGCTGGAAGATGAACGAGATAAGTTTGATTATATTCTTATTGATTGCCCACCTAGCTTGGGAATTTGTACGACCTGCTCGCTCGTAGCATCGAATTATTGCGTTGTTCCGATTCAACCCGAGGCCAGTGCCTACCACGGCGTAGAAAGCCTGTTTAATCGAATTGCGGAGGTTCGCAAATACATTAATCCTACTTTATCTGTGAAAGGAATTGTGTTTACGATGGTGCATAAAAATCAGAGTATTCATAAAAGCATGATGACCCATATTCGGGATACTTACCGAAACTTTCCCATTTACGAAGCGATCATTGAGGTATCGACGGTCATTAAGCAATCCCAAGTTGCCAAGGAAGATTTGTACACTTACTCTAACAAATCAGTCTCCTGGCAGCAGTATCACCATCTTGCCACCGAAATAATGACCATCTGATATGAAAAAGGACTTCATGAGTTCGATGCGCGAGAAGACCTCTACCCTACCGACATCCCTTTTATCAACCGAGGAAAATATAAAGAGCCAGATTCAGGTCCTTGACCAGCTTCGGGATTTAATTCCGCCCCTCGCTGAGGAGGAATACAGGCAACTTCAGCAAAATATCCTCAAACACGGGGTAAAAGATCCGCTGAGCGTTTGGGAGACAACCTCAACAATTTTACACCTTGATGAGGAAAACCGGCCGGTTTACGTCCTTATTGACGGGCACAATCGGTACCGAATCAGTCAGGAGCATAAATTGGATTACCGGATTAACCTGCTTCGATTTACCAGCTTAGACGAGGCCAAGGATTACATGATCGATTTTCAGTTAGGAAGACGCAATCTTTCAACTGAGCAAATCGCTTATCTAAGAGGTTTACGGTATCTACAACAAAAGACAGTTAGGGGTGGAAATAAAGTGTCAACTACTCCCGTAGTTGATGTTTCTATCACGCTAGGAAAAGAGTATGGCGTTAGTAGTCGTACCATTAAGCGGGATGGGGATTTTGCCGCAGGTTTGAACAAGCTAAACCCTGAGCAAAAACAGGAGATTCTAACAGGAAAGAAAAAGATCGCTCGATCAGCTATTGAAGCGATGGCCAAATCTAATTCAGTTGAGTCCAATGCAACTGTTGAAGATACGAACTTATCAGTTAAAACAAGTCAAAAAACAGTAGGAGAGGACCGCGTAAAAAAACTGGAAACTGCAATTCGAGAATTAGCTGCTGGAACACTTTCCCGTAAATCTTGTGAACGTATCCTACAGAAAACCAATGAATTACTTGCCATTTTACAAGCAAAGTGACAAGCTGTCACTTTGCTTGTAAAATCAAATAATATAACTAATTTTATAGTTGATACACATTGAAAGAAAAAGCAAATAGCCCAAAGTGACAAGCTGTCACTTTGGGCTATTTTGCATAAGGATCAATTCAAATCCGAGTAGGGGAGTAAGCTGTTGTGAAGCCTTCAAGCAAACTCGAAATCATCAATTCCCCAGATCAGAAGTTGTTAGAATTTCCTGTTGTAAATCTTGGTTGAAGTCTTTTGTAGTCGATTTGTTAATACAAATCCGTTTGTTAAGCCCACTTAGCTCTAATAAGCTTTTGGTGAAATAGGAGAGAGGTAAATTAGCTTCGGGAAGACTGAGCACTAGTTGATCTGTGGTTTGGTCAATAGAAATTAACAAATCAGTTGACTCGGTTGCATTGGCGTTAAGCGATATGGACGATTGGCCCAAAATCATTTCATTATAGGCTTTAATACGATTAATTAAATCTTCTCGGAAAGCTCTGTAGGTTTCCTTCGTAGGCAATGCAAAGCCAATCTTATATTTTCCCACAGATACAGAACGAAGCGGGAATTTAGTATCCAATAATTGTTGAATGAATTGCAGATCATACGCAAAGCCTTTTGCATCATTATCAAACGCTAGGTTAATTTTCCAAGCGTGTGCTTTAGCGCTTGTGTCGATATACTTGGTTATGGTGTTGACCTGCTCGGATGTAAGATTGCCACCTGTAGAAAAATACACCGAGTTAAATTTAGTATCTCCGTGTAAACTCCGTAACTGCTTATGGGAAAGTGCATCAATGGCGCTTTCCAGAATAAAAAATTGCTCCGCTTTTGGGGGCAGATTCGACAAAAAGACGCTAGATGTCTTATCGCTACCCGGTGCATGCAGTTTCACATTCTCATTGCGAATTTCTAAACCAGTCACTTCCGTTGATACGCCATCGTAATAGGGAAAGGCAACATTAGAAAACAGAATGTACTTGTGCTGAGGGTTGTCTTTTACGGTAGTAAAGTCTACTATCTGATGTTTTTGAGGATCAAAATACGTGATTTGGGTAGCGATTCTATTAATAAACTCAAGGCTATTAATAGTTTCTAAACTGATATGACGAGTCTTTAAATAGTTGTCATTTTCTAGTGGCCTAAGTTCAAATAAGTCTAAGGAAAAGAGTGGCTTAAGCTTCCTCTCAACTAGCTGTTCGGTCGCCCGTCTGTTTAAATCAACTTGTTCAGGATCAATACGTAAGTAATCGTAAAGGACACTTACAATATTTTTAAATTCATCTTCGCCGGAGCGGTTAAATTTAGAAAAGACGGTTGCTAATCGGTTGCGAATGAAATTGATAATTGTCCCGGAATCTGTGAAATTGCCAACCCGCTGATAGACCTGTTGGCTGGCATCCTGAGCGTTCTTGATGAGGATTACGTCGTTATAGGATGCATTCTCCAGAACAGGTCGAGCTTTCCCTTTATTCAGTTTCAGCAAGTAGCCATAGTGAATTGCCAGTTCGACGATAGACACGTTTGACCGCAGTTCCTGAACGGGAATCAGGTTCGGAAATCGTTTCTTTAGCTCGTCAAATTTTGTCATTTCAAGGAGTTACTTGTCAGAGTAATATTACAGTAAATCAGGTAGAAAAGCCCCTTCCTTGCAAATGAATAGTTCAAACCTTTATCGATCAAGTATCTTTCCGCATTCCTATTTATTCATGAATCCGTATGAATACTAGCCTTACCCTGCCTCAATTGGTTGAGCAGTTTAGTAAAGTAACAGCTACCAAAGCCAACGACGTATCAGGGATTCTACAGACTTATCATTCAATTGGTCTTGAAGGGGGAACATTAACACTACTCGAAATTCAGAATTTACTTCAAAAAGGAATCAGACTTACTGACAAGTCCCTAGGTGATCAGTTGATGATTGTTGATCATCATAATGCCCTTCAGCAAGTATTGACTATGGCAAATGAGCACATTCCATTAAACCGCACCATTTTACAGGAATTAGCCTCCACACTTATGTACCATACGGGCGGTCCTATTTACTCATTATTGAGTCAGTATGACACCAGCCAAGGAGAACTTCGGATTGATGATAAAACGGTAGGAAGGAGGGTACTGATTGATTTTCATAAACTGCCTAGGGCATTGGATAATCTACTAAAGGAGGTTAATACGGCCATTACACGGTTGAGAACACCTCGGCAGATATACGACCTATCATTTACAGCCCACTTTCAACTCTTAACGCTTCATCCCTTTGGGGCAGGCAACGGCCCGATGGCTCGGCTACTGATGAACTATATTCAGCAATTTCATCAACAACCAATAAGTTTAATTCATGTCGATAGCCGAATCCCATACTTAAATTCATTAGATGCCAGTTGGCGACAGAAATCACCAACTCCCATTGTGAGTTTTATGCATAGCCAACTAGTAAGATTTCTGCAAGAATGTATTGACCCGCATTAAGTCATGCCATTTGGAGCCGCTGAAGAGCAGATTATTAATGCTGCCAAGAACTATAGTATCGTCCTGCATAAAGCCAACCATCCGGTCAGTCAAGTTACGGATGATTTAATTTTAAGCCAACCCGCAACCATCTACTTAAAAAAAGCTTGGGCACCGGCAACTTACCGCTGAAGATTCGAAGTATGTCATCAATGTGCTTATGAAATGCAGATTACGTACGTGGTTTACCTGATTGATAGCATTGGCGACGAGTTCTTTATTACCCAGAAAGATGAACAAGTTCGGGTTAATGCTCTTAATGATCAGAAGCCACTAGTCGTTAAGAACCTGTTTCAAATAAGTGCGCAACTCAGCAGACTTCGACAGAAATACGCGTCCAATTGTCGGCTCTTTGCCCTCGAATATGGTGAATTCCTGGAGCGGAAAGACCAATTAAGCCAGTAGCTAAAAAAGTTGGAAAGGGGAAAAAAAGAACAGTAGTTACCGTTTATTCACCCGTTCAAGGAAAAGAAAATAGGGCTTTAACCGGCCCTTTTTCGCTTGAAATCAATGGGAGGTTTTCGTGGACGTTTTTAGCTCTGACCCGTCCTGAAAAACATTGACCGTTTATTGGTTATCCATCTTTTTATTGACCACTAATCTAGACCCTATTTTAACTATTTACTCAAACCTTCCCCTGTCTTTTAGGGTAATAATTCTTCCACCTTCGCTTCAGCTTCCCTTCCCCTTGGTGAGCTTGGTCTGGCACCAGCATATCACAGCTTAGGTGGGGTCGCTTGTAGTTATAAAGAAAGACGGCTTGCTCCAAAACCAGTTCGGCCTGGGCTAACGAGTACACCGCTTTATGAGCCAAGTACTCATTTTTTAAAATGCCATTCACCCGCTCCGCAATGGGGTTCTCCAGAGGATCACCCGTCTCAGTCATGCTAATCTGAACATGATAGTTGTCCAGCAACCCAATGTAGATAGCACTGCAATACTGAAGGCCTCGATCACTATGGTGAATCAAGGCTTTGGCCGTTCGTTTCTTTATCTTCTTGAGGGCCATTTCTAAAGCCGCTTTGCAATGAATAGCCCCCAGGGTTGGAGCTACACTGTAGCCCATGATTCGTTTGGAATAAGCATCGGTTACCAATGAAATATACAAGCATCCGCCCTGAGTAAACCAATACGTGATGTCCGAGACCCACAATTGGTTAGGTCTTTCTACGACTAAATCCTTGATCAGGTTTGGATATTTACGAAACGGATGCCCCGAAAAGGTCGTCTTTATTTTTCGTCGACGCCTTCTAATCAGCATCTTATTCCTGGCCAACAACTCGAAAAAGGCATCCCGACCCAGTTTTATTCCCCTTTCCAAAAATTCATGCTGTAAAAAATAGTAGAGTTTTCGTCCACCAATCCGCGGATGTTGGCGACGAATGGGCCTGACCAGACGCAACACATTTAAGTCATCGGGTACCTGCTCATTTTGGCGTTGCCAGTATTGGTAGTAACCCTGTCGTGTAAAACCAAGCACATCCTCAAGCCGCCGAATCGAAATATTGGGATGATTCGTCAGCATGAACCGGATGGCTTGGTAACGGACTTTTTTTCGATGTCCACCCCTAACTCATGCTTGGCTATTCGAACTAAAGTTGAATAGTAGAGTGCCTTGAAGTTAGCCTCCTCCAGTTGCTCTTCGAGAGCCAGGACTTTAGCGCGTAGTTCATCAACTTGTGATTTTTCCTTTGGCTTCGAGGACTTGGTTGCTCTTTGTGGAGGGGGTGGCTTCTCGAAATCAATTGGGGCCGTACGCTGATTGGCTTCCTCTTCAATTTTCCTCATCCAGCGCAGCACCGTCTGACGATTAACTTTTAATCGTTCGGCGGCCTGGTCAATGTTCAGCTGACCGAGCAGAATTTGGGCAACGATTTGCCGCATGACACCTTCTGGCTGTTTCATGCGTAGTTTAACAAGCCTGTCCATAAATTGGCTATTTATGGTCAATATTTTCCAGGACAAGTCACTCTCTACTAAACTAAAGGCAAGTACTTACTATACAAATACATACACGTTCAATTTAACGAACCCAGTAACGTTTTCCTGAACGATTTTTGTCCTTGCTTTCCTCCATTAGTACTCAATTAATTTAAGTGCAACAATAATGACTTGTTGCTAGTGGTAGTCCTCCGACAATCGACTCAAATTTAGCAGCTTTTGACTCAAACGTGAAAGCGAGACTAGTAGGGTAAGGTGACCTTTGACCCGTTCAAAGTCAGTCACCCAAACCACTACGGACATGCCCCGATTTTCCACTACCGTCCTTGCTTTCGCCCTGACCACCTTCATCCTCGCTGTCAGCCTGGCTTTGATTGCTGCTGCCTGGTTCCTGTTCGCTCACCTACAGATATCTACTAGTACAATTAATCCTTTCTAAATCCACACCCAACTCCATGAAAACTTTATACCTTTTTTTTGCGCTGTTCATTACCTATCTGCCAACCGTTAGCATTGCCCAAACTACGCTTTCCGGTTCTGTCCACACCCTCCATAACCAGCCTCTGTCCTTTGCCACCGTGGCCCTGCTCAACGCTCGCGATTCAACCTTGGTGAAAGGAGCAATTAGCCTGGAAACAGGTGTTTACACGTTTGATAACGTCCGGCCGGGCCAGTACCGGTTAGTGGCCTCGGCGGTCGGCTATGTAACAAACCGGTCGGCTGTCGTGCTGGTCGGTACCAGCGCGGTGGCCTTACCGGATATGACCCTACGTGAATCCACCCAAACGCTCGGCGAGGTGACGGTGGCCGCCAAAAAACCGATGTACGAACAGCAGGTAGATCGCCTGGTGGTAAATGTCCAGAACAGCATCACGGCGTCTGGCGGCACGGCACTCGAAGTCTTAGAACGCTCGCCGGGGATTACTGTAAACCGACAGAATAACAGTCTGACCATGAGCGGAAAAGGTGGTGTGATGGTGATGATGAACGGCAAACTGACCCGCCTGCCCATTGCTACTGTTGTACAAATGCTGGAAGGCATGGCGGCCAACGACATCGAAAAAATTGAACTTATCACTACGCCCCCGGCCCGCTACGATGCCGAAGGTGATGCAGGGATTATCAACATCGTTACCAAGAAGAACCGCGACTTCGGCA
The DNA here is from genome assembly GCF_054776855.1 of Spirosoma migulaei. Taxonomy (NCBI): domain Bacteria; kingdom Pseudomonadati; phylum Bacteroidota; class Cytophagia; order Cytophagales; family Cytophagaceae; genus Spirosoma; species Spirosoma migulaei. The sequence continues at coordinate 63,517 of NZ_BAAHBG010000018.1, forward strand.
TGAATGGCAACGTCTCGGCCACGCTTGGCTATGGCTGGTATGCCCGCCCGGCGGGAACGCTCAACCTCAACCACCGTAGCCAGAAACTGAATATCTACGGCAACGGGTCGTTTTTACGTAGCCAAACCTGGCAGAATCTGAGATTTGATCGAGTGGTAGAGCAGCCTGGCCAGACACTGGCGACAAACACGGAGTCGAACCGGTTTCCGATTACGACTAACTACAACGCTAAACTGGGGTTCGATTACTCGCTGAGTACGCAAACGACGCTAAACGGATTAGTGTCGGGGTTCGACAATACCTACTTCATGGACAATGCTGATAATGTGGGCATTACGCTTGTCAATGGTGCGCAATCAAAACAGAGCAACCTGCTCAATACCGAAACAAATCACTGGCAGCACCTGCTGTTGAACCTGAACCTGCGGCACGTTTTCAGTAACAAACAGGAATGGAGCATCGACCTCGACCGGCTGTATTATCACAACGACAACCCCAATACCTACAACAGCACGAAGCAGGATTTTACGAACGGCACTCAGGAGAACGAGCAAATTCGGATCAGCAAAAAAACGCCTATTCTGACCTGGGTGCTGAAAACCGATTTCATCAAACCAATCGGTACCAAAGGTCGATTGGAAACGGGCCTGAAAGCCACTACCACCCGCTTGGACAATACCGTAAACCTGGACAGGCTGATGGCCGAGGGCTGGAAAGTTGACTCGTTCTATACCCAGCAATACCAATTAGCCGAGACTATTCTGGCCGGCTATGTAAGCCTGAACCAGCCTTTAGACAGCAAAACTACGCTCCAGGCAGGGCTGCGCTATGAACACACCCGCACCGATATTCATCGGCCCGATGGTCAGTCGCTACTTAACCGGGACTATGGCAACTTGTTTCCGAGTGTGTTTCTATCGCGGAAGCTGTCGAAAAACCATACGGCCAACCTCTCGTACAGTCGGCGCATCACCCGGCCTTCCTACAACGATATTGCGCCCTTTGTGAGTTTTATTGACCTCAGCACCTTTTCATCCGGTAATCCGGTGCTGCGACCCACCATTTCCGATGCCGTGCAGGGGAGTTATACGTTTAAAGATGCGTACGTTTTTTCGCTCAAATACAGCCTCGATCAGAACGTGATTGCCGGTTTTCAGCCGCACGTCGATGCCGTCACGAACCAGATTCAGTATTACGCCGAAAACATCGACCACCAGCAAACGCTCTCTTTAGCCGCCAGTTTGCCCTGGCAGGTAACGCCCTGGTGGAAAAGTCAGACCAACCTGACGGGTCTGTGGCAAAGCCTGACAACATTGTATCAGGATAGCCCCGTGAGCCGGACGCTCTGGAACGCCCAGGTCAACACATCGCACACGTTTACGTTGCCCAACAAGTTCACCGCTGAACTGACGGGGTTCTATTACAGTCCGACTATGTTTGGCCTGTATCGGGGCCGGAGTTTTGGACAGGTAACACTGGGGTTGCAAAAACTCCTGCCGAAGGATAAAGGCGCATTCCGGCTAACGGTGAGCGACATTTTCTGGACAAACATTGGCCGCTACAACAGCACGATTCCCGCTCTGAATATCAATACAACGATGACATTTCTGACTGAGCCGCGTGTATTTCGACTGACATACACACGCAGTTTCGGCAGCAAGACTATAAAAGCTGCCAGGAACCGGGCCACCGGCTCTGATGAAGAACGCGGACGAGTACAAAGTAATTAAACCTCAATCTCTCCCTTTTATGAATCTCTCACCCACAACTTCCTCCATTGCTGAGGCTTCCCTATCCGGAATGCCCCAGCGGGGAACCGCAGACCACCGGCCCATTTCGCAGGCTGAGCGCATCCAAACCATCGACATCCTGCGGGGTGTAGCCCTGCTGGGCATCCTGCTGATGAATATTCCGTACTTTTCTATGGCAGAGCGCTTCAGCGAAGTCTTCCAAAGCGACCCAACCAATGTTAACTTCTGGGTCAGCGCCGGTATCACCATCCTGTTTGAAGGAAAGATGCGCGCTTTGTTCTCCATGATTTTTGGCGTAGGCATTATTCTGTTTATGGCCCGCAAAGAGAAAGACGGGCCGGGGCACGATATCCAGTCGGGAAAGGCCTTGTTTTTCCGGCGAATGGGCTGGCTGGTGCTGTTTGGCCTGATCGATTCGCACGTGCTGCTATGGATGGGAGACATTTTGTACTACTACGGCATCATTGGTATAATAGCGTTCTGGTTCCGCAGGATGAAGCCAACTTATCTGGCAATGGGCGTACCGCTGGTAGCCATTATTGGCTTCGTGGCCAGCACGCTTTTCTACCAGAATGTACGCAACAAGCGCATGGCCTATCTGGCGATTCAAACGGTTCAGAAGCAAGGGCAGAAACTGACTGTCGCCCAACAGCAGATCGTGAAAGACTGGAAGGAAGCGCAAAAGCAATTTTTTCCCAATAAAGCGGAAATAGCCGAACATACTCGAATGATGAAATCAGACGATTATTTTACGGTCGCTAAGCGCTACCGTAAAGAGGTTTTGGAACAGCAAACGGTATACCTGATTTTCGGCCTCTGGGATCCGCTGGCCCTGATGCTACTGGGTATGGCGCTCTATAAATGGGGCTTCGTAACAGGCCAATGGTCGCGCCGACGATATTGGCAAACGATGCTGATAGGCTACGGGCTAGGGCTCCCTTTGGTAACTTATAGCTTCTATTACGGCTACGCAAACATCCCGAATACAGCCGCCTTTATGGTCTATTTTGAAACACATCCAATTTCCTGGATTGACCTGATTTATCCCTTCCAGCGGATTCTGCTGGTGATGGCCCATGCCAGCCTGTTAATCCTGCTGATTCACCGGGCCGTCGGACGGTCGGGTCGGGCGCAGGGGTTCCTGAATCGACTGTCGGCTGTCGGGCAGATGGCCTTTACCAACTACGTCATGCACACGCTGATCTGCACAATCGTGTTCAACGGCTATGGCCTGAACCAGTATGCTGAGTGGCAGTTTTACCAGCTTTATTATCTGGTTGGGGCTATCTGGGTGTTGCAACTGATTGTCAGCCCGATCTGGCTCCGGTATTATCAGTTTGGTCCGCTCGAATGGGTGTGGCGGAGCCTGACCTACTGGGAACGCCAGCCTATGCGCCGACAAGTCATCGCATCCTAATCAGTATTCCTCTTTTTAACCATAAAATCTCCGTGAAAGCAGCCCTCTTTTTCTGCACGCTTGCACGTTCAGTTGCGTTTTTCCTCTTTCTCTAGCGTCCCTAGTGAGACGGTGAAAATGAAGTGGAATTTTCTGAAATAACTCCGCTAACCCATTTTTTATAGACTTCTTCTTTCATGAAAAGCATAGGTAATTCTCAGAAGCCAGGAAAATAAAGTAGTTTGCCTGTTCATCCCTCTCAAAAATCTCATTCCTACGATGTTAACCAAAAAAATAGTCTTCGTTTGCCTGAATTTACTCTTAGTCTGGGCACCTGCTTGGGCACAAATGCCGGAGACACGCCTGTTGAGACAGCCCACGATCAGTGTCACGCAAATCGCGTTTGAATACGGTGGCGATATTTGGGTAACACCCAAAAATGGGGGAGAAGCCAGACGGATAACCAGTACGGATGCCACAGAAGAAAATCCCCACTTTTCGCCGGATGGCAAGTGGCTTGCCTTTAGCTCCAATCGGTCGGGTGTAGCCCAGGTGTATATCGTGCCAGCGCAGGGAGGAAGTCCAACCCGGCTTACCTGGTACCCGGCCCCGTCGTATCCACGAGGTTGGACACCAGATGGCAAACAGGTGCTCTACGCATCCAGCCGGGAAACGGCGCCTACGGCTTACAATCGACTGTGGACCGTTTCGGCCAAAGGCGGGCCATCGGCCTTATTACCAGCGCCGTGGGGATTTGACGGTCGGTATGCGCTAGATGGGACTAAACTCATCGTTGACCGGGTAAGCCGCTGGGATAGCGAATGGCGGCATTACCGGGGTGGACAAAATACACCCCTGCAAGTACTGGATCTAAAGACCTTAACTGAACAACCCATCCCCACCCAGGGGAGCATTGATATCCATCCGATCTGGTTGAAGGACGAGATCTATTTTCTCTCAGACCGTGACTTTATCATGAACGTGTGGGCGTATAATCCGACAACATTGGCTCTTCGTCAGGTAACCAAACTGACCAATGGCGACATCAAGTGGCTGGAGGGCAATGGCAACGAGTTAGTGTATGAACACAATGGGTATTTGCACCTGCTTGACCCCACAACGGCTAAAAGCAGTCAACTGGCCATAACGGTCATTGGCGACTTTCCCTGGAGCGAGACCCATACAGAACTGGTAACCAAATCGGCCACCAATGCGTCGCTGTCGCCAACAGGAAAGCGAATTTTATTAGAAGCCAGGGGCGATATATTTACCGTACCCGTTGAAAACGGCGATCCCAGAAACCTGACCCGCAGTTCCGGCGCAGCCGACCGCAGGCCCGTCTGGTCGCCCGATGGGAAAGAAATTGCCTGGTTTTCGGATAAAGATGGGGAGGGTTATGCGCTGTACATCGCTGATCAGGAAGGGATCAAAGAGCCAAGGAAAATCCCCATCGGTGAGAGTAAATTAGGCTGGAACCCAAACTGGTCGCCTAATGGAAAGTTTATTGCCTTCACTGATAATGCGGTACGAGTCAGGATACTCGAACTATCGACCCGCGCTATTACGACCATCGATACCGGTGGTATGAATTTAGACCGGGATAATATGGGGCTCACCTGGTCGCCTGATAGCAAATGGCTGGCCTACACGAAATCCGCGGCTAATAATTTCAGGAACGTGATGGTCTGGTCGGCAGACAGTAAAAAAACGCGACCGCTGAGCGATCCCCTGGCCGATGCTTTGTCGCCAGCCTGGGATCTAAACGGACGCTATCTGTATTTTTTAGCGAGTACGAATGCCGCGCTGGGTTCGGGCTGGGCCAACACCAGTTCGCAACAGGCTAAACCAACGTTTGGGGCTTATATCACCCTGCTGCGTAAGGATGACCCGAACCCATTTCCGCTTAAAACTGATGAAGAACCTGATAGCACCAGTAAACCTGCACTCCTTAGCAAACCAGAAGAGACGACCAAGCCTAAACCGGGCAAAAAAGTAGCCGTAAAGGACACAACGGCGGCCAAAAACGTCCGGATCGACTGGACGAATCTGGATCGGCGCATCATCGCGATGCCAATTCCGGTAGGCAGTTATGAAGCGTTGCTGGCGGGCCCCAAAGGACACCTGCTCATCTCCACGGGTAAAACACTGAGCAAATACACCATTGCCGACAAGAAACTGGACGAATTGGTGAAATCAGGTTCCGAGTTTGCCGTATCGGCCAATGGCGAAAAGCTATTGTATAAATCCGGAACAGACTGGCAGGTTGTGTCGACAACCAAACCGCCAAGTGCAACGGCGGGAGCGGTACCGATGCACCTACGGATGGAACTGAACCGGCTCGATGAATGGAAGCAAATCTTTACGGAGGCCTGGCGCTACCAGCGCGACTATTTTTATGACCGAAACATGCATGGGCGGGACTGGCAGGCCGTCTGGAACGACTATGCGCCATTGATTCCGTACATCAGACACCGCGCCGATCTGACGTACCTGCTCGACCAGTTGGGTGGAGAAACATCGGTAGGGCATAGTTTCGTTTTCGGTGGCAATTTCCCGGAGCAGGATACCTCACGGGTTGGCGTATTGGGTGCTGATTTGATTGCTGTTAATGGACGGTGGAAAATCAAACGTATATATACTACCGAAAGCTGGAACCCTGGTCTAGTCGCCCCACTGGCTCAGCCAAACCTGAAAGTAGAAGAAGGCCACTATATTCTGGCCATCAACGGACAACCGCTGACGGCCGACAAAGACCCCTATGAATCGCTGAACGGTACTGCTACGTTGCAAACCATCCTGACGGTGAATACCAAACCAACACCCGAAGGTGCCTGGACTATCCGGGTGCAACCTACGACCAAAGAAAATGCGCTGCGCCAGCTTGCGTGGGTGGAAGATAACCGGCGGAAAGTAGCTGAATTGTCGAAAGGGAAATTAGGCTATGTGTGGGTGCCAAATACATCAGGAGCAGGGTTCACCAGTTTCAATCGCTATTATTTTGCCCAGCAGGATAAGGAAGGGGCCGTTATCGATGAGCGTTTTAACGGAGGAGGATTGCTGGACGATTACATGGTCGATCTGATGGTACGTCGGCTACGAGCGTCTATTACCAATGAAGTGCCCGCCGGTAAAGCCATGCGATTACCCGCGGGCATACTCGGTCCCAAAGTACTCCTGATCAATGAACTGGCAGGGTCGGGAGGGGATTTCTTTCCCTGGATCTTCCGTCAGCAGAAAGTGGGCCCGCTCGTCGGTACGCGTACCTGGGGTGGCCTGGTGAAATCGTCGGTGCATTATTCCTTTGTCGATGGTGGTGCCATGACCGCCCCTGATAACGCCATTTTTGATCCCATGACCAGCAAATGGGTGGCCGAGAACACGGGTGTCTCGCCGGATATCGAGCAAACAATCTCCGCCGATGCCGTATCAAAAGGTCATGATCTGCAACTCGAAAAAGCAGTTGACGAAGCACTGAAATTACTGCAGAATGAGCCCCACCCTCCGGTAGTCAATCCACCCTATTCTACTCCTGCCAGGAAGCCATAAACATATCCAAACAACGATCACTTATTCATTATGAAGGTATTAGTATCGATTATGCTCGTTTGCTGGCTGACCGGCAGCTTCGCCGTTGTCGCCCAACCAGCTCAGTATTCTAAAGACGTGCTGTCAAAAATACAGCAGGTTGAGCAGCATTTAGCCAGCTACGTCAACCGTACACCCGACGACAAAGACTGGACACTGCAAGAGCGCATGAGCTATTACAAAATTCATGGTCTCAGCATAGCCGTTGTTCACAACTATCAAATTGAGTGGGCCAAAGCCTACGGCTGGGCCGATACGGCCCAATTAGACCATCGAACCGCCCACCCCGTCACGACCGAGACCCGTTTTCAGGCCGGTTCCATCAGTAAGTCGCTGAATAGCATGGGTGTACTGGCCTTAGTCCAGGCAAAAAAAATTGACCTCTATGCCGACATCAACAACTACCTGACCACCTGGAAATTTCCCTATGATTCGGTTTCCAAAGGCAGGAAAATCAACACGGCCAACCTATTGAGTCACACGGCGGGGCTGACGATTCACGGCTTCCCCGGTTATGGGATCAATAAGGCCATTCCTACCTTGCCGGAGGTGCTTAATGGCCAAAAACCGGCTAATACTCAGGCGGTTCGTTCTGCCTTTGAACCGGGCCTGAAGTATCAGTACTCTGGTGGCGGAACAACCATTTCCCAGCTTATGGTTATGGACGTAACCCATCAACCCTATGACCAGTATATGTGGGAGCGGGTGCTGAAACCGATGGGCATGGTCAACAGTTCGTACACGCAGCCGCCCGTCAATGAGAACACGCTGGCAACGGGCTACTGGGCAAGCGGAAGTGAAGTTCCGGGAAAGTATCATATCTACCCCGAACAGGCAGCCGCCGGACTCTGGACAACCCCAACCGATTTAGGCCGGTATATTATCGAAACACAGTTGGCCTATCAGGGCAAATCCAGTAAGGTACTCTCGCAGCAAACGACGCGCTTGAGGCTTACACCCTACGTGGATAGTTCAGCAGCGTTGGGCGTATTCATTGTTAAAAAAGGGGCAGACACCTATTTCTCACATAGCGGATCCGATATGGGGTTTCTGAGCCTGTATTATGGAAGCCTGACCGGTGGCAACGGCGTGGTGATTATGGTCAACTCGCAAAACGGGGCCATTCTCGGAGAAATAGCGAATAGTGTGGCCACGGTCTATAACTGGAATGGTTTCTATAAGCCCATCCTCAAGCAAACGGTGGCTGTACCGGAAACGGTTCTGGAATCTTATGTAGGCGAATATCAGGGGGATTTGGGAAAAAATATTGTCACCCGCGCCGGTAATCAGTTGCTTTACCGGTGGACAAATGGAAATACGGCGAAAATTTTCCCCGAAACTGAAGCCCGGTTTTTCTTTAAAGATTCAGATGGTCAACTCGAATTTATCCGCGACACGTCGGGTAAAGTTGTTGGGCGAAATATGACCGCTGGCGGGCAGACAACCGAAGCCAGGAAGGTAAAGTAGATTGTCATTTGTTGTCTGTCAATTGTCAAGTATTGTCCGTTAACCTCCATGAACAAAACCCTTACGCTCCTCTTCGTTTTCTGGCTGGCCAGTTGTTTCGCCATTGTCGCCCAACCCATGACCGAAACCCGCTACGTTCGCCAGAACGTACTGATTCCCATGCGGGATGGCATTCGGCTAAACACGGTCATCTTTACGCCCAAAACCGCCGATGAGTCGTTGCCATTTCTGTTTAACCGGACACCCTATGGCGTAGATCAGGCGCCCTTCCCCGACCAGTCGCCCTACACGAAAATCATGGCCGATCAGGGGTATATATTTGTAGCGCAGGACATTCGTGGGCGCTACAAATCGGAGGGGAAGTTTGAAATGCAGCGATTTTCGCGCGACAAAAAAGATCCCAAAGCCATCGATGAAAGCACCGATACGTACGACACCATTGAGTGGCTGCTTAAAAACATACCCAACAACAACGGGAAAGCAGGGATGTATGGCACCTCTTACGATGGCTGGACAAGCGTAATGGGGGCCATCGATCCGCACCCGGCCCTTAGAGCAATTTCGGAACACGCCACGCCGGCCGATATGTGGATGGGCGACGACTTTCATCATCAGGGAGCCTTCCGGCTGAGCTACGGATTCGAATATGCCTTTATGGAAGAAGCCACTAAAACCGATTCGATGTTTGCCTTCAGCAGCTATGATACCTACGACTGGTATCTGAAATTAGGGCCGCTGGCCAACGTCAATAAAAAGTATTTCATGGGTAAACTGCCAACCTGGAATGACTTCGCCAAACACCCCAATTACGACCCTTTCTGGCAAAAGCAATCGCTGTCGTCCCGGATTGGGAAGCCTAAGGTAGCCATTCAGAATGTAGCGGGCTGGTGGGATCAGGAAGACTTTTATGGGCCGATAAAGGCCTATCAACTCTGGGAAAAAGGGGACGCCAACCAGCAGAATCACCTGATTGTTGGCCCCTGGAATCATGGCGGCTGGGCCTGGGGCGAAGGCCGTAAACTGGGCAACATCAGCTTCGATACCACGGCGTCCAGTACGTTTCGCCAGGCGATGTTTGCGCCCTGGTTTGCCTATCACCTGAAAGGGAAGGGCGACGGTAAATTTCCCGAAGTGACCACTTTTCAGACGGGTAAAAACCAGTGGAAAACCTACAACCAATGGCCGCCCGCCGAATCGGTGAAACGAAATCTGTATTTCCGGGCCAATGGCCAATTGTCGTTTGAGAAACCCAACGATGCCGCCGGAACGGACAAGTATGTTTCGGACCCGGCTCACCCCGTACCGTACCGACCCCGGCCTATTGAAGCCACCTATAGCCCCGGCTCGCGCTGGTTCACGTGGCTAACTGAAGACCAGCGATTTGTGCAGAATCGCCCTGATGTACTCAGCTGGCAAACCGAACTGCTGACCGAAGACGTGACCGTAACAGGCACCCTATTGGCTAAGCTGTTTGCCGCCACCACCGGCAGCGACGCCGACTGGGTGGTGAAACTGATTGATGTCTATCCTGAAAGCTACCCCAAAGAGCCAAAGATGGGCGGTTACCAGTTCATGGTGGCCAACGACATCCTGCGGGGTCGTTTCCACAAGAGTTTCGAAAAACCACAGGCGCTGCAACCCAATAAAGTAGAAACATTCACCGTCGATCTGCATTCGCTGGATCATGTGTTTCAGAAGGGTCACCGGATTATGGTGCAGGTGCAGAGTACGTGGTTCCCCCTGATCGACCGGAACCCACAACGATACGTACCCAATATTTTCGAAGCAACGGAGGCTGATTACCAGAAAGCGACGCACTCTATTTTCCGGTCGGCCAGCTATCCGTCTCACCTGGAACTGAGTGTGATGTTACCTTAAGTCCTGGCGAAATGTAGGCGTCAATACGGTTGGAATGTTTAATTAAGCGGTAGTTAACCTCCGAAAGGATTAACTACCGCTTTTTCGTAGCTTGGAATGTGCCTTCCTGTTAGCACCGCCTAATGACCCAAATCTGACAGCTTTTGCCCCAAATGTGATAGCTTCTCCAGGGATAGGCTGCTTATTTTGGCATGGCTTATTCGCGTTCACGGAATGGCTTTTCTCTTGCTATACACCCATGCGTTTTCTCCATTTACCCTTCCTCTTTTTCATTACCCTTACGAGTCAATTCAGCGGGTTGGCTCAGCAATCGGGTCACCCACCCGTTGGGCCACCGACCCGCATCCGGTTCGAACACCTGACGGTGGCCGATGGGCTGCCCGAAAACTCGGTTATTAGCATGCTACAGGACCACCTGGGGTATATGTGGCTGGGCACTCAAAACGGCCTTGTTCGCTACGATGGGACGAATATGGTCGTTTTTCAATACGACAATAAAAATCCGTATAGCTTCCAGGGAAAACGGATTAGAGCCTTGCATGAAGACAAAAATGGCGATATATGGATCGGCACGGAAGGCCTTTTTCGCTTTGAGCGAGCTACCGGGCGCTTTATTAACTATACACAAAAAAGCCCGGAACCAGTTAAAAAAAGTGATCTGGTAGGCTTAGTTCACGAAGACAAACAAGGCAATATCTGGACAATTACCTATAGAAAGGCACTTCAAGGCTATGTACTTGACCGGCTTAATCCTAAAACGAGGGCCTGGACGTACTTGCGCCCGAATCCAAAAAACACCCATAGCTTAGCCAGCAACGATATTTACCATTCTTATGAAAATGGTATGCATGATTTCTCTTTCATAGAGGATAAGAAGGGGATAATCTGGGTAACAACCAGGGGAGAGAAGGAAAATACATTGCATTGGTTTGACCAAACGTCTGATCAATTTATTCGTTTCAACCCTATAACAACCCCCGCCATTGCGGCTGACTTTAAGAAAATTACCACTATTGCTGTCGACAACAAAGGAGGCCTCTATCTATCCTCGTTTGTTGACGGAAAAGGGTTGTTTTATGTAAATCCGAAAAATGGCCAGGTGGCCCAATTTAAACATGACCCTAAAAATCATAATAGCCTCCGGTGCGATTCCCTGACAAACGTACACCAAAGTCGGGATGGGATAATTTGGATCACGACCCGTCAGGGCCTGGATCGATTTGATCCTAAAACGGGTGTTTTTACGCATATACTATCAAAACCCAATGATCCGACAAGCCCCAGCCCCGGCTTACTCAACTTCCTATACGAGATGCCCGATGGCAATCTTTGGTTTGTTGCGTCAAACGGGTTGAATTTCTATGACCGACGAACTAATCAGTTTCTACGCTACGAGAATAGACTTGATCAGGAGGAAGGGCTGCTGGCAGGGAATAATTTTAATGGTATTCGGTCTTTCTGGATGGATAAGACAGGACTTGTTTGGGTAGGGTCGTGGTTAGGTGGCTTAAATAAGCAGAATCGTCGGCCCCAGTTCCCATCCCTCACAAGCGATCCCAGGAATTCCAATAGCCTGCAAAACAGCCTTGTTGCTACTATTTACGAAGCACCTTCTGAGCCTTCGGTGATTTGGTTTGGTACACCAACGGGTCTTGACCGGCTCGACAAAAAAACGGGTACTTATACCCATTACCAGTACGATAGCCTCGATACGCATTCCCTGGGTAAAGGAACCGTGGGCGCTATTACAGAGGATAAAAAAGGTCGATTTTGGGTAGGAACCTGGGAAAGTGGACTGTATTTAATGAACCGAAAAACGGGACAGTTCACCCGGTTTTCTCCTAACAGATCGAACCCCAATCAGTCGGCGTTTACCTATATAAACTATTTATTACCGGCTTCCGATGGAACACTTTGGGTAAGTAATTTGGTAGAAGTTGACCATGTTGATATTGATCAAAACAAACTTACCTATTACTATCCGGCCGATAGCACGTATACGCCTGACTTATTCGCCTTACTAAATCGCATAGCCATACCCGCGCATCGGATAGCGTCTATTGAGCATCCGGGCAATAATGTAAACAAAACTACCCCGTTTACGCTCGCCCAACCAACAGACCTATGTATAGTGGCAGCAGGCAATTTAACCGCCACGTCTAAAGACGATTATGGCTGGATAGAGGATTTGACTGGGAAGGTGGTGTGGGAAATGTCCTACAAGCAGAGCCGAAGTGATGGCTACCAGACGATGCGTGTTCAGACTCAAACCCTTAGATTGGCAGCCGGTAGCTACCGATTGCGGTTTAAGTCAGATAAGGAGTTTTCGTATGGAGCCTGGCCTGCAACACCGCCCTATCATCCCGAGCTGTGGGGCATTCAACTCGTGCAGATAACGGATCCCCAACGGCAACTCATCAATAGATTGGTTCGTCAGAAATACCAGCGGGCGGGTTTATCTCATACAACTATTTATTTCCTGCGAGAAGATAGTCGAAAACAAATTTGGATTGGGTCCGACGGTGGTGGTTTAAGCCGTTTTGATCCGGCAACTGGGCAATTCACGATCTATTCTGATTTCCTCAAAGGCCCATGGATTGTACAAACCCTGTTAGAGGATCGCAAAACAGGCAATGTTTGGGTGGGAGATTATGGATTCGGCCTTTTATTACTGGATAGGAATGGCACCATACGCAAACGATATACGATGGCGGACGGGCTACCCAGCAATGCCGTTTCTGGAATCCAGGAGGATGCCAAAGGCTATCTTTGGATTAGTACTGATAATAATGGTTTGTGTCGTTTTGATCCCAGAACAGAGCAATTTCGACGTTTCAATCTGAGTAATGGTTTACAGGATTTACGGTTTTTCAACACCATTGGGTCATTTAAAACAAGCGACGGCGAAATCTATTTTGCCGGCGCAAAAGGAGTCGTTGCTTTTTACCCAACTCAAATACAGGATGATCCCTACCCGCCCCGAGTTATAGTGAGCGATTTATCGATTCAGGGAAAACCGGCTACCGTTGGGATAGGTCAACAAGTACCCGTCCATATCTCTGTTGCGAAGGAGATCTCCTTGCCCCACGACCAGAACGACTTAACCTTCCAGTTTGCAGCCATTAGCTATAGTCGGGGTAGCGAATCGCGCTATGCCTACCAGTTAACTCCCATTGATAAAGACTGGGTACAGAATGGCACCATCAGACGGGCTCGCTATAGTGATTTGAAACCCGGCACCTACATTTTTCGGGTCAAAGCGGCCAATGCAGATGGAGTCTGGAATGAAAAAGGGACAAGCATTCAGGTAACGATACGCCCTCCCTGGTGGCAAACCTGGTGGGCGTATTGTTTCTATGCACTGGTTCTGGCAAGCATACTGCGCGCCTATATTGCTTATCGTTCACGAGCCTTGCGTCGGGAGAACCAACTGCTTGAGGAGAAAGTAGCTCAGCGCACCAATGAAGTACAGCAACAGAAGGAAGAAATTGAATCTCAACGCGACCATCTGGAGGATACACTCACCGAACTCAAAAGCACCCAGGATCAGCTCATCCAGAAAGAAAAGCTGGCTAGCCTGGGGGAACTCACGGCAGGCATCGCCCACGAAATTCAGAACCCATTAAACTTCGTCAATAACTTCTCCGAAGTTTCTACCGAACTCATTGAAGAATTAAAGCAGGAAGCGCAGGCGGGTAACACCGATGAGGTGATGGCCATTGCCGATGACCTCACCAGCAACCTTCAAAAGATCAACCACCACGGCGGTCGGGCCAGCAGCATCGTCAAGGGCATGCTCGAACACTCCCGTACCGAATCGGGCGATAAACAGCCCACCAATCTCAACGCCTTGGCCGATGAATATCTCAAGATTGCCTATCACGGTTTGAAGGCAAAAGATATGCTATTCAACTGTGAGCTAGTAACCGACTTTGATAATACAGTAGGCAAGGTGAACCTAATTCCCCAAGACATGGGTCGGGTGTTACTCAACCTCTACAACAATGCCTTTTATGCGGTGAATGAGCGGGTTAAACAACGTACTGATGCCAACGTCAACTATCAGCCCAGGATTGAAGTCAGTACACAACGTAGTGAATCGGACGTGATAATCCGCATCTCGGACAACGGAACAGGCTTTCCTGATTCAGTGAAAGTCAAGATCTTCCAGCCCTTTTTCACCACCAAACCTACGGGCGAAGGTACCGGACTGGGACTCTCATTGAGCTATGACATCATCACCAAAGGGCATGGAGGAACACTCTCCGTAGACAGTACCGAGAACAAGGGTACTTTATTTACTATCACACTACCTCTTTAAGCTATCAAAGATGCGAAAGTACACGATTGTCTTGTTGCTCATGCTTTTCTTCCTGGATCGCTCGCAGGCTCAGCAAGCCGTTACGTCTTACCGGGTACAAATTGATAGCCTGCAAACCCTGATCAAGCAGCAGCCCAAAGTCGATACCACAACGGTTAAACGACTTAATTATCTAGCCCGCTTTTGCTTTTTCGATATGCAATATCAACGGGGCTTGTTGGCAACCGTTCAGGCACATCAGTTGGCCAACAAACTGGCATATGCAAAAGGAGATGGATTGTACTGGATCACGCTGGACTATTTCAACATATTTACACCCCATACTTATATATATTATTATTATTTGGGCAGGTGGTCATATAATGACCGCAAGCAATCAGACGAGGCCTTTCCATCCAGCGAAAGAGCGCCTGATCATAGGAAGAACCCAAAAGCAAAAGCCGAAATGCTGGCGGCTATCAACTACTTTGAAAAGCATCTGGATCGGGAGATCCTGGCCAATCTGCTACTGACCTATGTGGGCTACATTCCACGAGAGGAACAGGCTCCCTATGTAGAGAAAGCCATTCGTCTATTCGGGGAAAATAACCAGGCCGCACTTCCCTTTTTTATCTACCGATATGAAATGACGCTTTTTGAAAAAGAAGGCAAAGCAAAGCAAGCTAAAGAAGCCGAGATTGAGGCCCGAACCATTCTGGCAAACCTGAAAGATAGTCGGGAGAAAGCCTTAATGTATCACTTCCTCAGCCAGATATATGGGTCTCAGGCTCGAAGGGATTTAAGTTTTGAATTTGCTTCCCAAGCCGTTCGTATACTGGAACAACAGGGTGAGAAAGAGCTCCGAATTAACGCTCTTTATCGTCTGGGAATAATCAGTTACGATTTGAACTTGAATAAGAAGGCGGCCGAGTATTTAAAAAAATCAGCTGCCCTGGCTGCGGAAGACATGAAGAGGAATGGAGCCAGCCTATCCGATCTTTATCTGCAAATAGCCTTCTGCTACATCAATCTGAAAGAATTTGTGGAAGCTAAATACTTTATCGAAAAATCTCGAAAAGCACCAATCGATCGGTACAATGAAAACTTCAAAAAAATTACGGCAACCCGGCACTACGATGCGGAAGGGCAGCTGTTGATGGGGCAGGGTGCCTATCAGGAAGCCTTAAAAACCTTCGCCCAGGCCAT
Organism: Spirosoma migulaei; assembly: GCF_054776855.1. Taxonomy (NCBI): domain Bacteria; kingdom Pseudomonadati; phylum Bacteroidota; class Cytophagia; order Cytophagales; family Cytophagaceae; genus Spirosoma; species Spirosoma migulaei. The sequence goes on from NZ_BAAHBG010000018.1 coordinate 79,100, forward strand.
CGCCTATGCGAACCAGACAACTGATTCTACACGGCTGGCTTCCTATATGACCTTCTACATGGCGCAATGCTATCAGAAGCTGGGCCAACTCCAGGAAAGCATCAAGTATGGCAAGATGAGCTATGACAAAGCCTCGCCAGGCTACAAGGTTTCCAGTCAATACCGATTCCTAACCCAAAAGTCATCGCTGTTACTGTCGGAGGTCTATGAGGAAGTGGGCCAGCCGCTGGAAGCGTACAAGTACCTGAAAGAATATCAAAAAAACCGAAAAGAATCCGACCAGAAAGACGAGGCCAGTTACCTCTTAGACGTGGAAATTCGATCGACTATTGAAAGAGAGGAGCAGGAGAAAAATCGATTGAAACAGGACAAACTGCTGCAAAGTCAACATATTCTGGCCATCGAAAAACAGCGGGAAATTGATGGATTAAAAGCGCAGTCGGAGAGGCAGTTACTCCAGTCGAAAGCCGAACAGGCTGAACTGGATCAAAAGCTCGAAAAAGAGAGACTCGAAGCTAAGGCACTTCAAAACAAACGCCAGCAAGACTATCAGATCTCGTTATTGAATCTGGACATCGATACGCAACGCAAAGTCAGATCCGGCCTTCTGGTTGGGCTGGCCCTCTTCGCTCTGTTTATGGTCGGGTTGGTTCGGCAAAACCGGGTAAAGCAACGCTTCAATCAAACCCTGTCGAAGCAAAAAGGAGAGATAGAACGTCAACGCGATCAATTAAATCAAACCCTAGCCGATCTGCGCTCCACACAAACCCAGCTCATCCAGAAAGAGAAACTCGCTAGCTTAGGCGAGTTAACGGCGGGCATCGCCCACGAGATTCAAAACCCCTTGAATTTTGTCAACAACTTCTCCGAGGTGTCTACCGAACTCATTGAAGAATTAAAGGAAGAAGTGCAGGCAGGTAACACCGATGAAGTTATGGCCATCGCCGACGACCTGACCAGCAACCTCCAGAAGATCAATCATCACGGTGGTCGGGCCAGCAGCATTGTCAAAGGCATGCTCGAACACAGCCGTACTGAATCGGGTGAGAAACGACCCACTGATCTTAACGCGCTGGCCGATGAATATCTTAAGCTGGCTTATCATGGCCTAAAGGCAAAGGAAAAAAGCTTTACTTGTGAGTTAGTGACCGAGTTTGATCCGGCCTTGGGGCTAGTCAAACTAACTCCTCAGGATATTGGTCGGGTATTGTTAAACCTCTACAACAACGCATTCTACGCTGTTGCCGAACGAAAAAAGCAGTTTGATCCTGACTATAAACCAACCGTTAAGGTTCAGACAAAGTGGGGGTCGGATCAGGTCGAGATTCGGGTTTCAGACAATGGCATCGGCATTCCAGATTCGGTGAAAGCCAAGATCTTTCAGCCTTTTTTTACCACTAAACCCACGGGTGAAGGCACTGGATTGGGTCTTTCGCTGAGCTACGATATTATTACTAAAGGGCATGGGGGAATGCTGATAATGGACAGTCAACAGAATCAAGGCACCGAGTTCACCATTAGCTTACCTACTAAAGCTTAACCGTTCGTGATGAAATCAATTCTACTCATTGGTTGCCTTTCTCTGATCATAATGACTGCATGTGCGCAGTCTGCTTTTCGTATCGATAGCTTACCACAAGATGGTATTCTGCTGGATAAAGGCTGGAAATGGCATTTAGGCGATAATCCTGATTGGGCCAAACCCGATTTTGATGACTCCCGATGGGATACACTCAACCCGACTCGGGAAGTGGCCCTGCTGCACCAACTGCCTCAGCAGGGAATTGGTTGGCTTCGCATCTGCCTGCATGTGACTCCGCTGCTTCGGGGGAAGATAGTATGTCTGAGTACTATTCAGGCTGGGGCTACTGAACTGTTTCTGAATGGAACACAAGTAGCGGAAGAGGGAAAAATAGGGGCCAGCAAACAAATTCAAGAAGCCACATTTACCCCCGTTTCCTCCATTGTATTAGGGCCAGATAGTGTGCAGGTTATTGCCGTTCGTTATGCGTTTGCAACAGACAGACTTTTTAGCATGGATAGGCTTAATTCAATGCCGTTCTTTGGCGTGAGACTTTGTCCAGTTGACTACGCAACGAATCGTAGAGAAATGTTAAAAAGTGTCTATGTATTGGAATACACCCTGTTCGGTATTTTTCTGGTGTTAGGCGTTTTACAATTCATTTTCTTTGTCTCTTCACCTACCCTGTTCGCCCATTTATATTTTGGCTTATTCCTCATCGCTCAGGGAGCTACTCACTTCCTTGATGCCTTCACCAAAGACGGTCCTCCTGCGTTTTTAGCCGTCACACGAATCATTCTTTTCAACAACTATTTTAACATTGTCTTTTGTCTAGCGGTTACGTTCTCAGCCATCTTCTACCTGCTGGGCGTTTACGCGTATTTTAACCAACCTAAACGAGCCTTATTTTTCATTACCGCTACACTCACCTTAGCGACCATACCCACTTATTTGTTTTCGTTTCTTGACGCTCCGGGGCCATTTATGTGGGTGCTGGGCTTTATTGTCCCCTGGACTGATATCCTGCGGGTGGGTGTGGTTGCTGCCATACAGCAAAAAGCAGGGGCAAAGCTGTTTAGCTTCTCCCACTCTATTCTATTGACGGCCTTTATTCTATACACGTTAGTTGCCTTTGTGCCCATGGCGCGCAGCATTCTAGGCGATTTAGGAGACGATCTGTTTACGATTAGTTTTCTGGTTCTGGCCCTCACCATCACACTCCTGCTCACGCAGGAGCGTGCCAATACGAATCGCTTACTCCAAAAACAGCTGATTGATTTAGAAATACTTTCTCAAAAAAATATCGCTCAGGAGCAGGAGAAGCAGCAACTTTTAGCCAATCAAAACCAGCTTTTAGAGCACCAGGTTGAAGCCCGCACCGCTGAACTAAAAGCCTCTCAAACCCAACTCATCCAGAAAGAGAAACTCGCTAGTTTGGGTGAACTAACAGCTGGTATCGCCCACGAGATTCAGAACCCCCTGAACTTCGTCAATAACTTCGCCGAAGTAAGTAACGAATTGGTCAGCGAGTTGCGCGAGGAAGAAGCCAAACCCGACCGCGACGACGAGTTGATTGCTGATCTTTTTAAGGATCTAATCAGTAACCTCCAAAAGATCAACCACCACGGCGGCAGAGCCAGCAGTATCGTCAAAGGTATGCTCGAACATAGTCGTACTGAGTCGGGTGAACGACGGTCGACTGACCTTAATGCGCTGGCTGATGAATATCTCAAGATTGCTTATCACGGTATGAGAGCCAAAAATCAACGCTTCAACTGCGAGTTAGTGAGCAATTTTTATCCAAGTCTGGGTCTGGTGGATGTAGTCCCTCAGGACATAGGTCGGGTGTTATTGAACCTCTACAACAATGCCTTTTATGCGGTGAATGAGCGGGTTAAACAACGTACTGATGCCAACGCCAACTATCAGCCCAGGATTGAAGTCAGTACACAACGTAGTGAATCGGACGTGATAATCCGCATCTCGGACAACGGCACCGGCATCCCTGAGTCGGTGAAAGTCAAGATTTTTCAGCCCTTTTTCACCACTAAACCAACCGGTGAAGGCACAGGCTTAGGGCTTTCGCTGAGCTATGACATTATTACCAAAGGGCATGGCGGAACACTCACTATGGAAAGTACAGTGGGTGAAGGAGCGGAGTTTATCATTCGATTCTCTACGAACTAATCATTTAGTATGAAAAGTCATTATCTGCTTTTACTGTTGATTCTTAGCTCAATACAGACGATAGCCCAATCGACTAGTCGGGCCATTGACAGTCTGCGGAGAGAACTCTCAGAAGCTAAAACGGATACCGCCCGCATGTGGCTCATGACCGATTTGAGCATTAAGTATTTTGAGCGAAATTTCGACTCGGCCAGATACTATGCGGAGCAGGGAATTCAACTGGCGAATACGCTTGGTCACTTACGGGGCGAATTGAAAAGCCGGGTTCTATTGGGCCAAAGTTATTCCACACGCGACATTCCGCAAAGTATCCGAATCTTGCTGCAAGCCTTGCAATTGGCTCAGCAAACAAATCAGATTGATGATCAAGGTCAGTGTTACTACGGTATCGGAATCTTATATGGCTTTCTGGAAAATTCCCCGCTGGCAATTAACAACTTTAAACAGGCTCATACCATTGGGCTTAAGGTACATGACCAGGAGTTGGCATCCTTTGCAAGTGCGGAAGTGGGAGGAGCTTACGGGAGGATGCATAAAGTCGACTCGGCTCGCTACTATCTGAAGCTGAGTGAACAGGAATACCCACCCATACGGCTTTATCCTTTTCAAGTACTTTATTGGGCGCGAGTGGAAAAGAGTACTAACCCCACCCGGGCCGCTCAATTGTATCGTCGTAGTATTCAGGTTTTCAAAGCACAACACGAACTACGCGGTTTAGGCTATGCATACGGCGCCTACGGGGAGTTTTTGCAGCAGCATAATCAACCTGATTCCAGCCTTTTACTGGCGAAAGCCAGCCTGCAAATCAGCCTAAAATTAGTCAACTACAGGGCTATGCTTACCAGCAGCCAACTGCTGACTAACCTATATCGGGGCTTGAATCGACCCGACAGTGCTTATAAGTACCAAAGTATTATGATCATCGCCCGCGATAGTTTGTTCAGTCAGCAAAAATTTAATCAGATCCAGACCACGCTGATAGAGGAACAGCAGCGAGTGCAGCAATTGCAGGACGAAAAAAGTCTGTTTGAAAGCCGGGTTAAAATCTATGGATTGCTAGGTATGGTCGCCGTCTTGTTGTTATTGGCTGGGGTGTTTTACCGGAATAACCGACAGAAGCAAAAGGCGAATGAAGAGTTGAAGACGCTCAATCAGGAGGTGCAGCAGCAGAAAGAAGAGATTGAATCCCAGCGGGACTATCTGGAAGAAACCCTCACAGAACTCAAAAGCACCCAGGATCAACTCATCCAGAAAGAGAAACTGGCCAGCCTGGGCGAACTGACAGCGGGTATTGCTCATGAGATTCAAAATCCCTTGAACTTCGTCAACAACTTCTCAGAAGTTTCCACCGAACTCATTGAAGAATTAAAGGAAGAGGTTCAAGCGGGTAATATAGATGAAGTTATGGCTATAGCCGATGACCTGACCAGCAACCTACACAAAATTAACCACCACGGCGGTCGTGCGAGCAGCATTGTCAAGGGCATGCTGGAACATAGCCGCACTGAATCCGGCGAGCGACGACCTACGGATCTCAACGCCCTGGCCGATGAATACCTCAAGATTGCCTACCACGGCCTAAGGGCTAAAGACAAAACCAATTTCAACTGCGAGTTAGTGAACAATTTTGACCCAAGCCTGGGTCTGGTGAACGTAGTCCCTCAGGAGATTGGGCGGGTGCTGTTGAATTTGTACAACAATGCGTTTTACGCTGTTTCGGAAAAGCAGAAAACGGCTCCAGCCGAGTTCAAACCCACAGTCACGGTCAGTACGCGACTGCTGTCCCATAGCAGCCCTGAAGGGGCGTCATCGCTAACCCAGTCTTCCGGGTTGGGAACGACCGGGATGGGATCGGTCGAAGAGCGGATTGAAATCCGTGTGCGCGACAATGGCACAGGCATTCCAGAATCCCTTAAATCCAAGATTTTTCAGCCTTTTTTTACCACCAAACCCACAGGTGAAGGCACAGGATTGGGTCTCTCGTTGAGTTACGACATTATCACTAAAGGGCATGGCGGAAGCATGGCTGTCGAGAGTCAGCCAGGACAAGGAACTCTTTTTACCATTCAATTACCCATCCGATAGCTCCTTCTTTTATGAAAACTCTGGTAGCTTTTTTACTCGTTAGTCTCTGCCTGACTCCCTGCCTGGCTCAGGATACAACCCTTACCCTGACTAATCGGATGTTTTCGTCGGATCAACTCATCAATCTATCAACAATGCGGGACTGGGTATTTAAAGCGGGGCAGAATCCAGGCTGGGCCAGTCCGGCACTGAACACCACAAGTTGGACCAAACGCAGACCGAGTGATTTATCGATCAAAGATGCCGATAAGACCGGACGGGCTGAAGGTTGGTTTCGATGCCGCATTCGGCTGGATTCCACCTTTGAGGGCATGCAGTTAGGCGTGTTTAGCTATTGCTGGGCGGCTGTTGACCTGTATGTAGATGGCCGGCTGATCACCTCGTTTGGTAACACAGGCGCCAACGGCAGACCCTATGCCGAGCACTACCCCTATTATCAAAAAGCGGCTCCATTTGACTTAACCACTGGACATGATCACCTAATTGCGCTGCATGTTGTCGATTATGTCTCCCCCTTCTCGAAAAACCAATTGAAAGCTCAATTGGAGGGTGGAACCAGTAAAATCATCCGAATCGTTGGCCCTAAGACATTTAATTGGCTACACGTTAATGCCCGACTTTCTCCTGTTTACTCTGCCATATGGTTGACCGTATCGTTTCTGTTGGCCACCCTGTTCTGGCTACTGGTTTTTCAGAATTTGTATGAAAGGTCTTTAATCCGATTACTGGCTATCGGCGAAACTCTCCTTGTATTTGCTAGTATAGGGTTAATGATGGAGGTATTGGAACCTGCGTTTATCTATGAAGTAATCGTTTACCGTATATCAAGTGTATTATTGGACGTCGCCATTGCTTTTCTACCCATCACCTTACTACGTGTCTTAAACTATCCCTCATCCCGGCGAATCGATAGCTTTATCATTGGAATTTCAGTGCTTGGAAGCAGCTTGACAGCGTATACCAATACTGGTTTACCTAGTTCCTTGGCTACTGTTTTGCAGTTCCTTTTTTTCTTTGCACTGTTAATATGGGCCAGAAAAAAATTAAAAGGGGCATTGTGGGCTATTGTAACAGGCGCTTTTCTGACGATTGCCTTTGCGCTGGGATATGCCATATTACAACTATCCAGTTTCTTTAATCCTCACCTTGGCTATGCAGCAACGGGTTTCTTTCTATCCCTTCCCCTTTCCTTTTTGGTTTATATCGCACTACGTTTCAAAGAAATTGTAGCTGAAGATCGCGCGAAAGCAGTCGCCGTTGTACAGATAACCGAAGAGAAACGCCAACTCTTAGCTACCCAGAATCAGCGTTTGGAGCAGCAGGTTGAAACGCGCACGGCCCAACTGAACCAATCCCTCATCGACCTTCGCGCCACCCAAGCCCAACTTATTCAAAAAGAGAAACTGGCCAGCCTGGGCGAACTAACAGCAGGTGTAGCTCACGAGATTCAGAACCCCTTGAATTTCGTCAATAACTTCGCCGAAGTCAGTACCGAACTGATTGATGAGCTTAAGGAAGGACCATTCCAGAAACTGCCTGACTCTGAAAAAGGCTATGCGGAGGAGATCCTGGGCGATCTCAGCAGCAATCTCAAAAAAATTAATCACCACGGCGAACGAGCCAGCAGTATCGTCAAGGGCATGCTCGAACATAGCCGCACTGAATCCGGCGAGCGACGTCCTACGGATCTTAACGCCCTGTCTGATGAGTACCTTAAGATCGCTTATCACGGTTTGAGAGCCAAAGACAAGGACTTTAACGCTGACCTGAAAACGAACTTCATGACTGATTTGGGGCGCATCGAGGTGGTTCCCCAGGAAATTGGGCGGGTGCTGTTAAACCTGTTCAACAACGCCTTCTATGCCGTAATCAAGAAACAGAAACTAGCCCCGTCAGCCTATCAACCAACCGTCACGGTCAGCACCCATCAGATTAATGGGCAACTACAGATCCGGGTTAGCGACAACGGTATGGGCATGCCGGAGTCGGTGAAAGCCAAGATCTTTCAGCCCTTTTTCACCACTAAACCCACCGGCGAAGGCACAGGGCTCGGGCTGAGTTTAAGTTATGACATTATCACCAAAGGACATGGGGGCACCCTGACCGCCGAAAGTGAACCCAATCAGGGAACCGTTTTTACCATTTCCTTACCACTAATTTAACTAACTCCATACACCATGACCATTCTTGTCGTTGATGATGAGCTTGATATAAAAGACCTGTTTCAACAACGGTTTCGCCGGGAAATCCGCTCCCAGACGCTGCACTTTGCCTTTGCTCACTCAGCACAGCAGGCGCTGGATTATCTGAACCAGCATGGTGGGAAAGATGTGTTGATTCTATCCGACATCAACATGCCCGGTATGAGTGGACTCGACCTGCTGCGTCGGGTGCGGTCTGACTATCCCCTGCCTCCTCCACCCGTAATTATGATGATCACGGCCTATGGCGATGCACCCAGCTACCAGCAGGCGATGACCGAAGGAGCCAATGATTTTCTGAGCAAACCCATCGATTTTGAGCAGCTGAGAGCTAAACTCCAACCGTTTGTGGGTCAATAAATCAACCCGTCAATCAAGCTGATCGATTCAGTTGCCAGCGATCCACAGCCTCGTCCCCAACGCACGATCAATTAACGTTCGAGGCAGTCAAACCTTTTTGACTGGCTGTACTGAGATTACTGACTAATTAGTAGGTAATTTCTTGATAATCAGTATTTATTAAAACGGTTACTAGATTGATTATTTAGTGATCTATTGGTCAATGAACTTCTGCAAGCCATTAAATTATGGCTTGCATTCCTGGGCAACGGAATTATTTTTGTAGAGCTAACCACTCCACAAAATAACCTTCCCTGTATGAAGACAAAAATTCTACTAGCCGATGATGAAAGCGACTTAGAAGACCTCTTCAAACAACATTTCCGACGCCAGATTCACAATCACACCTATGAGTTTATCTTCGTTCGCGATGGCCAGGAAGCCTTAACGGTTCTGGAGCAACAGCTCGATATTGATGTGGTTCTCAGCGACATCAATATGCCGGGTATGGACGGACTAACCTTGCTGGCCAAACTATCGGAAATTAATCCCATTATCCGCACCGTAATCGTTACGGCCTATGGGGATATGAGTAATATCCGAACGGCCATGAACCGGGGGGCGTTTGACTTTATTACCAAACCTATCAACTTTAAGGATCTGGAGCTAACCCTCGAAAAAACAATTCGGTCGGCCAGTCAGCTCCGCGAAACGGTTGAACTCAAGGCCGTTGACGAGATGAAAACTCGTTTTTTTACCAATATCACGCACGAACTCCGTACGCCCCTCACCTTAATTGTGTCGCCAGTCGACAACCTGCTGGAGACCCCGAATCTGCCAACGGCTTTCCAGAATCAGTTATCGACGGTGCAGCGTAACGCCCGGCAATTGCTGCGTCTGATTAACCAACTGCTGGACATCAACAAGCTTGAAGCCCAGCAAATGGATCTGGACAATGAGGTGGGGGACCTAGCCAGCTTTGTTGGCCAGATCGTAGATCTGTTTCGTCCATCGACTACCATTAAGCAACTGGTCCTTACCTACCAGACCAATTTGCCAGCCGGGAATTACCTTTTCGATGCAGGCAAATGGGAGAAGATCCTTTACAATTTACTGTCGAATGCCATCAAGTTTACTGAATCAGGCAGCATCAGCGTTAGCTTGACCCATACGCCAACGATGGCTCAACTAACCGTCAGCGATACAGGTATTGGTATTGCTGCGGATAAACTACCGCATATTTTCAACCGATTCTACCAGGTCGATACGTCACGTAGTCGCACCTATGAAGGAACCGGCATTGGTCTGGCACTGGTTCATGAATTAACAGTCAGGCTAGGCGGAACGATCACCGTACAAAGTCAATTGCCAGGGCTCAACGGGCATTCGGGAACCCATTTTCGGGTGGAAATCCCCCTCCAGCAGGCAGGTGCCATGACTCCGCAGAACATAGAATCCCGGCTCTCGGTCGATGTACCAATAGTGCCCACTGAATTGGTTCATCCAACAACGGCAACGCTGTCCGACAACACACCGCTGGTGTTGGTTGTAGAAGATAATGCAGAACTGCGGGAGTTTATAGTAACCGAATTAGCGACTACTTACCGTATCCGTTCGGCCGCCAATGGCTACGAAGGCTGGATGGTCGCCAAAGAAGAATTGCCCGATGTAATCATTTCAGATTTGATGATGCCCCGCATGGATGGCTATGAACTCATCAACCAACTGAAAACCGATCCGGCCACCGATCATATTGCGGTCATCCTGCTGACGGCCAGCGTTGAAACCGACAGTCGACTAAAAGGGCTGGATCAGGGCGCGGATGAGTATTTGACCAAGCCGTTTCACCTGGGTGAGTTGCGTCTGCGACTGCGGAATTTGTTGACCCGTCAGGAAAAGTTGCGGGAAGAATATCGGCAACAATTTACCCGGCCTGATCAATCAACTCCGCTAGTAACCATTCAGGATCAGTTTTTAGGTCGGTTGTATCAGTTGCTGGAGGAGCGATTGGATGATTCATCGCTAAGTGTGGAGTGGCTAGCCGATCAATTGGCGCTGAGTCGCAAGACGCTCTATATGAAAGTAAATAAACTGTTGCAGGTATCGCCCAATGATCTAATTCGTCAGTACCGACTTCGCAAAGCTATCGACCTGTTGCGTGCAGGTCATAATGCATCCGAAACGGCTTATATGGTGGGTTTTGAATCACCATCCTATTTCACGAGGGTCTTCAAGGAGTTTTACCAGCAAACGCCTACCGATTATATTCGGCAATAGCTACCCAAGGCAAACCATCAACGTTTTTTTATGGATTGACCCAAATTTATCAGCATTTGACCCAAATCTGACAGGGCGATTGAAGCCGATAAATGACCATTGAGCCTGATCGACCATTTTTTTAGAAACACCCGCAACGTGCAAAAAACTAATTCTTTAACGCCTGGCTGTAATTCTGTCGACAATAACCCCTCTTTCCTCACCTGAACCCATGAATAAACGCCCCAGTGGATACTTCCCCATTGGATACTGCTGCCAGTTGCTTGTCGTTATCCTGTCTACAATTGTTACTGCCTTCGCGCAGGGGCAGCGTCCAGTGACGCAGCATCCACTGGGGCAGCATCTACTGAAGTTCGAGCACCTGGGCACTACCCAGGGGTTGTCGAACAATAGACTTTTCTGTATCTACAAAGATCGGGAGGGCTTTATGTGGTTTGGCACAGACGACGGCCTGAATCGCTACGACGGGTACACGTTTAAGGTGTATAAACCTGACCCCGCTGACCCGAACAACCACATGGCCCTTAATACGGTCTGGGATATGCTGGAGTCGCGGTCGGGAGAGATCTGGTTTGTTACGCCTGGCGGAGGGCTGCACCGACTCAACAAGCAAACAGGCCGGATCAACTACTTTCGGATAGGGCCGGATCGATCGGAGCGTTTTAAACCCTACGACATCTGCTATACGATGATGGAAGACAAACAGGGTTTTCTCTGGATTGGCTCAGAAGGGGGGCTGGCACGCTTCGATACCCACACGAAACAGTATCAATTCTACGACATACCTGTTGCGAAGGGAGCCGATGACCGGGTGTGGTCTATTCAGGAAGATCGGTTTGGTACCTTGTGGGTAGGTACCTCCACCGGGCTGTTCACCTTGAACAGGCGCACGGGGCAGTTCAGCCCGTATTATTTTGGCATCAACCCCGCCGAAAAGCAACCCATCATTGAGTCGATGTACCTCTGTGCCGACAATAGCCTATGGGTAGCGACCCAGCGCAGAGGGCTTTATCGGTTGCTGCCGGGAAAAACACCATTGCCTGGCCTGCGAAATGCAGCTACCACGTACGTGCCAACTGGTCAGGTATACCTGAATAACCTGGAAATATTGCCGCACGGCCTGGCGGAAGACGAACACCATAACCTGATAGCCGGAACATTTTCGGGCCTGATCCAGCTCGACCCCGCAACCGGCAAATCCGTCACTTATCAGGCAGATCCGACTATTGCGGGTTCATTGAGCCACAACGTAGTCTGGGCGTTGCTGGCCGACAATCGGGGTACATTCTGGATAGGGACAGCAAACGGCATCGACCGGTACTCCATGCTAATGCCCCAGTTTGCTTTCTATCAACCCATTCCAGACCACAACGTGACGCCCCGGTTCGAGAACCACGTTACCACGCTATCGACCGACCGACGGGGAAATATCTGGTTCAGTAACGCCAAACGACCTTACGCTGAGGGTGTGTTTCGGCTGAATCTGTCGGATCGTCATACGTACGTCAATTACACGTCGCAGTTGCTCACGCCTACTCTGCTAACCCCGAAAAAAATGGTTGTAAATGCGTCCACAGTGGATGCTACCGCCGTGGACGCTGCCGCCGATCTGATTTCGACCATCCATTGCGACCGGAGCGGACGGATCTGGATGGCCACCCCGTCGGGTCTACACACGATGGATGCCAATGGTCAGTTTCGGCACTATCCTGCCAGCTTTTCCATCACTAGTATCGAGGAAGACAACCACGGAAACCTGTGGGTAGGCGGTCAGTCGAATCTGGCTCGGTTCGACCCAACCAATGGTCGGTATACACGTTACCCAATCGATAAAGATAGCCCCATCGGCAAGGGCGGAGGCCAGGTCAACGACATTCTGGTGAGCCGGGCCGGGGATGTCTGGGTAGCTGTGGGGGGCGTAGGCCCCTGCAAACTAGACTTCCGTACGGGTAGGTTTGTAAGTTATCACCCAAAGCATACTGAAAATCAGAAAATTATGTATAGTCGGGATGTGCCGGCGCTCTGTGAAACCCACGACGGGGCTATCTGGGTATCGACCAATATTGGTGGGATATTCCGCATCGATCCTAAAACGGCTGCCGTTTCTACTTTCACGATCCATGACGGACTACCTGACAATCATGTAGTTGCCCTTGTTACCGACCAGGCGGGCATGCTTTGGATGGCTACCGGCGAAAAATTATGCCGACTGAACCCCGTGACGCGCAAACTTCGTGTATTCGACAACCGCGATGGGCTGCTGAGCCGGGAATTTACAGGTGCCTGTACCCGCACACCAACGGACGAACTGGCCTTTGGTTGTACGAATGGATTGGTGGTGTTTCGGCCATCGGAAATGGGTGGTAATCCTTATAAACCACCCGTGTACATCACCCAGGTTCAGGTGCTGGATTCGACCCGTCTGTTTCCAAAATTACCCATGACGCTGGCCTACAGCGCCAACGAAATCTCGTTCAATTTCGTAGGCCTCAACTTTATCGCGCCGGAGAAGAACCGCTATGCTTACCAGCTCGAAGGTGCGAACAGCGAGTGGGTATACTGTGGAGCACAGCGTACGGCCACTTATTCGTTTCTGGCACCAGGCAACTATGTTTTTCGGGTAAAAGCGTCGAACAACGATGGGGTCTGGAACGAGAAAGGAACCGCAATTCGGCTCGTGGTCCTGCCGCCCTGGTGGCGCACCTGGTGGGCCTACACCCTGTATACCCTGCTGGCGGCTCTGGGCGTCTGGGCTCTGATTCGATACCGGTCTCGGCAACTGCTGCGGGCCAACCAACTGCTGGAATGTAAAGTAGCCCTGCGCACGGAAGAGGTGATCCACCAAAAGCAGGAAATCGAAACTCAGCGCAACCACCTGGCCGACGCCCTGACCGAACTCAAAGACACGCAGGATCAGCTTATTCAGCGGGAAAAACTCGCCAGCCTGGGTGAACTGACGGCCGGCATCGCCCATGAGATCCAAAATCCGTTGAACTTTGTCAATAATTTCGCCGAAGTGAGTGTCGATCTGATTGATGAATTGAAGGAAGGGCCATTGCTGAAACTATCTGACTCCGAAAAAGACTACGCTGGAGAAATTCTGGGCGACCTCACCAGCAATTTAAAAAAGATCAGTCATCACGGTAACCGGGCGTCGAGTATTGTGCGGGGTATGTTGGAACACTCCCGTACCGAAACGGGAGAGAAACGGTTCATCGACATCAACGCCTTAGCCGATGAATATCTCAAAATTGCTTACCAGGGCCTTCGCGCTAAAGACAAAGCCGATTCAACCGGTCCCGCTCCGGCCGGTCCGCCGGAGCGGGACCGATTTAACTGCGAACTGAAAACAGACTTTGGCACTGAATTTGGAAAGGTCGAGGTGGTTCCTCAGGAGATTGGCCGGGTGCTCTTGAATCTGTACAGCAACGCGTTCTATGCCGTACGCGAAAAACAGAAAACAACGCTGAATGGCTATCAACCTACCGTAACTGTAAAGACCACCCAGGTTAATCAATATATTCAGATTCGGGTAATTGACAACGGTACAGGCATTTCCGATTCAATCAAAGCCAAAATTTTCCAGCCTTTTTTTACCACCAAGCCCACGGGCGAAGGTACTGGTTTGGGATTATCACTCTCCTATGATATTGTAACCAAGGGGCATCAGGGTTTATTGCTTGTGGAGAGTCAGGAAGGAGTGGGGACTGAGTTTATCATTCAATTGCCAACCGCTCACTGACCTAAGAATCTGCCCCATCATTATGCCTAATTGGGTAGTCGAGGGACATAAGCAGTGATTGTATGCGCCTGATAATGTTTTGTCCTGCTTTTATTCGGAGGTTTTCGTGGACGATTTTGTGAACGATTGGAATTGTTGTAAGCTATTCATCCATAGCAATTTATCCGTCCAATAAATAACACTAGTTACCCTTTTATTGGACGAAATTGATTTTTACCTGTCCTGAAATCATCCGGTTCCGCAAGATCAATGAAATGCGTAAAGACCTAATTTAGTCTTACCATATACGTCTAAGCAACGAGTGAAAATCTGATAATAGGTTCTGTCGAGGGCTTCTTCAGCTATTCCTTATTTAGTTAACGCCGAAAAGTATTGAATCGACAAAAACACTAATTCTTCCAGTTCTCTTTCGAGCGGCAATTATAGTTATATGTTTAACAAATAGGCAATCAAAGTTGAGATCTTGATATTTACTTTAAAAACTCCGTATTTTTTACAATCTATTGATACTGAACTAGTAGGATTAATTTGTTGAATTAGTAAATTAGTGGCTCTAACTATCTATCCCTATGAAAATACATCTACACCTCTTACTCCTGTTCATCTATCTCATTAGCGCCAAAGTTGCTGGCCAGTCTATACGTGTATCCGATGGATCACCGTTGAATGTCCAAAGCAAACTTTACCTGACAGGAGCAGCCAATCAATCCGGACTTCGGTTAAGCAGTTTGCCGTATACGTCTCCAGCTACAGTCCTCAATCGAACCAAATTCCTGACCGTTGATGAGGAAGGAAATGTAATTTTAGGTAGCCTCAATAACAGTGCACGATTAGCTGCTGACTCAACAGGCCTATGGCGGTCGGTTGGCTCTTACTTACAAAACAGTAGCTCAGGTGGCGTCATTATCGGCGAAGGAATAACCTATAAGCCGTCGGGCTATAACCTCTATGTATCTCAAGGTATCCTAACAGAAAAGCTAAAGGTAGCCATCAAAACGACTGACGACTGGTCAGATAAAGTATTTAGCTCTTCCTATAGATTACGTCCGTTGTACGAAGTCAGACAATATATCGATCAATTTCACCACCTGCCTGGTATTGACAGCGCAGATCAGATCGTCAAAGATGGTGGTATCGACGTAGGCAGAACAGAGGCCAAGCTGCTGGAAAAAATTGAAGAGCTTACGCTATATATGCTTCAACAGCAGAAACAAATAGAAAATCTGCTTCAGGAAAATCAACAGATCAAAGATCAACTTTTGCAACTTAAGCAAAAAGCCCTGCGATAAGTAGTGGCGTTGGACTAACTAACTGAGAATCTCCTTCCACGAAGTTATAGACTCTTTTGGCCCCCATTTCATAGAAGTGCCCTTACCCACCTGCTATTCACATCATTATGGCTATACGATTAAAATTGATAGCTTCGTTGGTCTACTTTTTGGTAGTCAGTTACAATAGTTTTGCTGACACACCTATAAGTGGCTCTGTTTCCGGCACTTGGACTAAGGCTAAAAGTCCTTACGTTCTTACTGGTACAGTAACAATACCAGCTAACCAAACCCTGACCATTGAACCGGGGGTGTTGGTGGAGATGCCAACCTGGAGTCAAAACCTGGATGTGTTTGGTACCTTGATCGCCCAGGGCACCGCCACCGATTCGATCCGGTTTCGGGGTGTAGGTGGCGGAGGTAATGTCAACTCAACGCATGGAGGGGGCATTTTCTTCAAAGCAGGTGGGGGTGCTTCAGTGATGCAGTATGTGGCCATCGACAAGCTGGGCGACAACTATTTTGGCAATGCTGCCATCAACATTACCATTCCCCAAACGCCTACTCTCCAGCACATCTCAGTGCGTAACAGTGAGCAGTATGATGTGCTGATGTGGGTGGGGGGAGCCAACAACTTCGCTGATGTGCGTTCAGCGCTGACAGGCATTACAGTTGGTGCAGGGGCATTGGATGCCCGCATGCCCAAGCTGGGTCCCAACTCCTTCTACCGGTTCATCAATACGGTCACGGTGGACAAGGGCTATAAGCTGACCATTGAGCCAGGGGTGTTGGTGGAGATGCCGACCTGGAGTCAGAATCTGGATGTGTTTGGTACCTTGATCGCCCAGGGTACGGCCACCGATTCGATCCGGTTTCGGGGCGTGGGTGGCGGGGGTAATGTCAACTCGACTCATGGGGGAGGCATCTACTTTAAGACGGGAGGGGGGGCTTCGGTGATGCAGTATGTGGCTATCGACAAGTTGGGCGACAACTATTTTGGCAATGCTGCCATCAACATTACCATTCCCCAAACGCCTACTCTCCAGCACATCTCAGTGCGTAACAGTGAGCAGTATGATGTGCTGATGTGGGTGGGAGGAGCCAACAACTTCGCTGATGTGCGTTCGGCTCTGACGGGCGTCAACAACAGTGCGGGGGCATTGGATGCCCGCATGCCCAAGCTGGGTCCCAACTCCTTCTACCGGTTCATCAATACGGTCACGGTGGACAAGGGCTACAAGCTGACCATTGAGCCAGGGGTGCTGGTAGAGATGCCAACCTGGAGTCAAAACCTGGATGTGTTTGGCACCCTGATCGCTCAGGGCACCGCCACTGATTCGATCCGGTTTCGGGGTGTAGGTGGCGGAGGCAATGTCAACTCCACTCATGGAGGAGGTATTTATTTTAAGGCTGGTGGGGGTGCTTCAGTGATGCAGTATGTGGCCATCGACAAGCTGGGCGACAACTATTTTGGCAATGCCGCGATCAACATCAATCTAGCTTGTACAATCCGAAATTGTCTGATAAAGAATGCTGAGCAGGTTGCAATCATTATCAATGAGGCCACTATCTCGCCTACTATTCAGGGCAATCTCTTCCTGGCAAATTCGATTGCGATAAGGGCTTCCGCTGGAAATTGCAATAATATTTTTAACAATACTAATGCGGTTATCTCTATAAATAATAGTAGCCTAGCTGCCAATGCCTCGTGGCCAATACCTGGTTACAAGTCATATTATCTGCTTATTGGAGCAGTTACCGTACCCCAAGCCTATATACTAACTATCGCACCGGGCACGCTTGTAGATTTTGGATTGCAGGGCGGAGAGATCTATGTAAACGGTACCTTACGAGCCATTGGCACCGAAAGTACCCCTATCCGGCTTACCCGTTTACAAAGCACAACCGCATCTATTTCTGGCGGACGAATTTATCTGTCGGCGAACAGCACAAACTCAGCACTCAATTTAATCAACTTAGATAAGTTAGGTAGTACGCGGGATAATAATGCGGCTCTGGATATTGCTACCGCCAATTTTTCAATAGGCAACATTACAATTTCCAATGCGCAATACAGAGGGCTTCAACTCAGTAATGTTGGGAGCGCTGTTATTTCTGGCTCTAACTTTTTCAACAATAAGGTCGGCGTATATGTCAGTAGCGGACGACCTGTTTTTACCAACTGTAACATTTATGGGAACAGCGATTTTGGGATAAACAATGTCAGTAATGCGACTGCCGATACGGTTGATGCACGAAACGTATATTGGGGTAGTGAGTTAGGCCCATTTCATGCGTCGCTGAATCCGACGGGTAAAGGCAATACGGTTTCTAACAAAGTAAAATTCAATCCCTGGAAAAGACAACCGCAAAATGGCCAGATTGCCGACATCGGCATCTGTGCGTTGGTGGCACCTATAACAGATTGCAATCACACATCGGCCGATAATGTAACCGTCCGTATTCGTAATTATGGCAATATAAGCCAATCCAATTTTTCGGTTTCTTACCAGATTAATAAAGGCCAGCCCGTTACAGAAACGGTTTCCTCTACGGCGCTGTCTCCAGGCGAAACGCTGGATTATACATTTACGCAGAAAGCTAATCTCTCAACAATAGGCAGTTACACCATAAGTACATACAGCTCTTTTCTAGCCGATACCTTCCGCTTGAACGACACCATAAAAGTCACCATTCAGCATTTACCCGGCGTTGTAGCCCCCGTCAATCTCATTCCTGTAACGAATACTGAGAATCTGGACATACCAGTCAAACTCAGTTGGGCCGCTGTAACCGGTGCTCTGGCGTATGACCTGTATGTATGGAAAGCCGATGCCACTGTGCCAACGCAGCCTCTTGTGTCAAACCTCAGCCAGATTGCTTATTCCTTATCAAATAATAATCTGCAATATGGGGTAGCCTACAAGTGGAAAGTTGTGGCTAAACAGGTCAGTTGTCGGGCCGAATCGGCAATCCTCACCTTCACAACCCGTCTACAGGCCGATCTGATCGTCGAAAGTATTAATGTGCCAGCCGCAGCCACTTCTGAGACTGATATTGTTATTCGCTGGAGGGTCAAGAATCAGGGCACAGGTGCTACCCAGGACAAAACCTGGCTGGATCAAGTCTATCTGTGCGATCAACCGGTACTGAATACCGGGAGCGACAACTTTTATGTAAACAGTATATCCAATCTTAGGGCATTGAACATCGGTGAATCGTATCCGTCAGACGAACTCCGATACCGACTTCCTCAGGGAATAGAAGGTAAATACTATATTATCGTTCAGACGAATGCCTCCAATTCAGTACCGGAAGCAAACAAAACGAATAACCAATTGGTCAGCTCGCCCATATCAGTATCGCTGGCTCCTCCACCCGATTTGCAAATAACAAGCCTGGTAACGCCAGCCAACGCTATTTCGGACGATTCGACCTCTGTTACGTATACTATAAAAAATATGGGTACTGGTCCAACCACTGTTGCCAAGTGGGTAGATCAGATTTTTTTAAGTCAGAATCAGGCGCTGGATGTAACAACAGATAAGCTGCTTTTTTCACGTGAGCGAAATCAGGCACTACCCGTTAATGGCGAGTATATCGTTTCTGCTAAGTTCAAAATGCCGGTTCGGCTTACGACCGGCCCGTATTATATCCATGTCCTTACTGATCAGCTTAATCAGGTATTTGAATACAATAAAGAGGGTAATAACAGTCGGACAAATGCCATAAACATTATTCAGAAGCCTACGCCGAATCTGGTTATTCACGGACTGACCGTACCATCAGATACGGTAGCTACCAGACAACCGATTATGGTGCAATGGACAACTGCGAATGAAGGTGCCATAGCCACGGCCACTTCCTGGCTGGAAACCATCTACCTATCAGTCGATACGGTTTTTAACACGGCAACCGATAAGCTCCTTGGCAGCCTGTTACGAACGAATGCCTTACAGTCGTTAAGTAGTAGTAGCACGCAGCAGTCGGTTACTATTCCAGCCTCTACAACCGAAGGGACATACTACCTCTTCGTTAGAACTGATGCCACAGACCAGATCTACGAAAGCCCTGGTGAGCAGGATAATGTAGCCAGACTATCAACCCCAGTTCGTGTTGTTTTACCGGACTTAATCCCAACTCTACTTACTGCTCCTGCCAGCGCAACATCCGACCAAACGATTGCCGTACAATGGAAAGTAAAAAATGATAGCCGGGCCGGAATCTACAATACGAACTGGAAAGATAAACTTTACCTATCTACCAATTCCACATTTGAACCCGCCACTGATAGGTTGCTAACCAGTGTTTCAGCCAATCAACTACTAGCTTACGGTAGTGAGTATACGAAACAGATTTCGACGGCTTTACCGACCGGGATTTCCGGTACTTATTTTTTACTACTGGTTAGTGATGCCGACAGCAATCTGGTCGAAAAATCAAAAACGAATAATGTCCGGTCATTCTCATTCGCGATAACCCTGGCTCCCGCGCCCGATTTGCAGGTAATTAGTATTGTTGCTCCTGCCACCGACACATTGGGTACAACCCTTACGTTGCAATACAGTGTCAAGAATAACGGAACCGGACAGATCGACAATAAAACCTGGCAGGATAGTATCTACTTGTCTCCAACCAACACACTGAGTAAAGCCAACCGGATCTATCTAGGTACAGTCTATCAAAACCGTTCGCTTACGAGTGGACAGTCATTTACTCAATCGGCGGCTTTCAGCATCCCAACTAGCATTAGTCCCGGGCGGTATTTCGTAGCCGTAAAAACTGATGCCGACAGTAGTATTTTTGAGAATACAGCCGAAACCAACAATACGACGGTTGCCACGACAGCTACTAATCTGGTCGTCCCACCATCTGTCGATCTAGCGGCCACGGCAGGAGCTATTTTAACCACGAATGCGACAGCAGGCCAACCCATTACGATTCAATGGACCGTAAAAAATAATAGTGCTCAGGCTACTGTAGTTTCTAGTTGGCAGGATGCGATTTACTTGAGTGCGAATCCGGTAGTAGATGCCAATGATGTATTGCTAACGACGGTTGATATTACGAAACCGTTAGCGGCAGGAACCAGCTATACCCGAACACAGACCGTCACAATACCGCCTACATCGACAGGTGTGCTATATGTCTTGATACAAACGGATAAGGATAATCAAAACTTTGATACACAACGAGGCAATAATACCCTGATTCTGTCGAACGCAGGCAGTAGCGGGCAACCCATCAGCATTATCACGCCCCCACCAGCCGATCTTGTTCCCATTTCGTTATTTGGGCCTGCCGAAGGTATGGTATCGCAACCTGTCAGTATCTCGTTTACGGTTCGTAACAATGGCACAGGCCCAACTCCCGCCAGTAACTGGGTTGACCAGCTTTACCTATCGACCGATTTGACGCTGGGCAATGACATACAGATAGGCTCATTCCCACATACGGGCGCATTAGCCCCCGGCGCTGAGTATATGGTTACCAATCAGTTTACACTGCCAGCTAACGTATCGGGTAACTATATACTGCTCTTAAAAACCGACGCAGGTAATGCGGTATTCGAGCGAAATAACGAAGATAACAACATTGCTGTCACTAACCTGGCCATTATACCCCAACAACCAAGCGATCTGGTTGTATCGGAGGTGACGATTCCTACAACCGAACGATACGCAGGTAGCAATAGCACAATTACCTGGAAGCTATCCAATATTGGTCCAAATGCCGTGAATGGCTATTTACGGGAAGCGGTCTATTTATCGAAGGACTCAACCCTTGATGCTTCTGATATGCTTTTTGGCACCTTAGACGGAACGGTCTATTTGCCATCAAGAGCTACCCAAAGCAGGATGTTAAACAAACCTCTGGCTGATGTAGGGCTTGGCGAATACGTTGTCATTGTGAAAACCGACGTACAAAACAATATCATTGAGCAAAATGAATCGAATAACGAGGGCGTATCGGTAGGCAAGCTGAAGATAACCGTGAAGGAATTAGTGCTGAATACACTCACCACTGATACGCTGATCTCCAACGCTCCACTGTATTATCGACTCAACATACCAGCCAACTTGGTTGGAGAAACACTCGCTATCACGCTCAAAGGTGATTCGGTAAAAAATGCAGTGAACCGTATATTCATTCGCAAAGACACCTTACCAACTGCCAATCAATACACCTACTTGGCTGCGGAACCATTCAAGGCCAATCAAACACTAATTATTCCCAGTTTGCAGGCCGGTACCTATTACCTACTTGGCCTGGGACTTGATACGGCCAAAACCCGACAGCCTGTTAGTCTATTGGCCCGAATTATTCCGTTTGGCATTTCGGCAGTCGATGCCAAAGAAGGTGGTAATACAGGGCTGGTTACGGTAAAAATTACCGGTGCCCGGTTTGATGCGACGACTCTCTTTCGCCTACGAAAATCCGGAGCTGACTTGATAACACCGTATAAGGTTCAGCTTATGGATCAAACCCTGGCCTATGTGACCTTCGATCTGCAAAATAAATCCCTTGGGATATACGATGTAGTTGCCGAAAAACCTGGCAGCCAAACGACTGTTCTGGCTACTAGTTTTACCATCAAGCTTGGACCCGGTAACAGTCAGGCTGCCAATGGTAACGGCGGCCCAGCCTATGGTACCGGCTTTATCTGTAACATCACGAATGATGGGCTCGATCAGCAACTGACGGCGGATTTTGTTACGCCTGCTGCTATTCGTTTTGCGACAGTAGGAACGTTTACAGTGTATTTTAAGAATGAAGGGTCTGTAGATATACCCGTGCCAACGCGATTCCTGATTGCCACAAGTGAAGGAGCAGCCCTCGCATTTACTGCGGATAAATTGAGTGAAAATAAAACAGATCTTATTCTGGTATGCCAAGAAGAAAACGGCCCTCCGGGTATTTTACGACCAGGAGCCAGCGGCTACTTTAAAATCTATACGGTATCCAGAACCCGAGGTATTTTGTCCATTGACCTACTCTTAACTGAATAACTAGTTAATCACACCCTTTTATGAAGAATTTTTCACTTCCGTTACTTGCTCTGCTTTGTTTTTTAAGGATCGAAATACTGGCCCAGAATATTGCCCGCCCAAACGTTATTGTCCCCAATGGCTTTGAGGTAAACAGCTATACTGGAAACCTATATCAGGCCCGCACAGATCTTAAAATACCTGGTCAGGGGCTTCCCATTGACATAACCTTTTCTTACAACGTAAGCCGCCGGAACAGAAATTGGGGCATGGGGAAAGGCTGGACTTTTACCTACAACATGGCTTACAGAGTCGATAAAGATGGTATCTGGATTGAACGGGCCGATGGTAAGCGGGAATTGTATCGTAAATCGGGCTCGTCCTACGTAGCCCCTACCGGCGTGTTTGATGGCTTGGTTGAATACCAGACGGATAAGTTTTATTTGCATACGAAAGATAACAGCCGCTATTACTTTGATAACGCAACCCACAAACGGCTAACCAAACTTCAGGATGCCAAAGGGAATGCCATTAAACTGGTTTATACCGACAGCTTGCTGAATACGCTAACCGACGGAGCTGGCCATAGCCTTGCATTTTCTTGGGCAAATGGGCAATTAACGGGCGTAACCGACAATTCCTGCCAGCCGTCTCGAAAAATAAACTACGAATATGATGCTAAAGGCAACCCAACAAAGGTTACCAATCCATTAGGTGATTTTGTTCGCTATTACTACGATTCAACTGCCCGGATCATTGGCTATACAGACGAAGGTGGGAATAATATGAGTATGCAGTACAACATAAATAGTGCTGCAATAAAAATAACGTCATGTGCTACCACCCATCTGTTTACCTACGTACCTGCACAACGAAAAACCTACGTAACAGAAAAAGTGAATGGGCAAAACGTTGTAACAACATATACTTATGACGTTCAAGGGCGTATTGCATCCAAAAAAGGCAATTGCTGCGGCTTCAACGTTGATTATACATATGATGCTCAAGATAATGTACTCTCTAAGCGAGACGGAAATAATAAAGAGACTAAGTATCTATACGATAGTAAAGGAAATGTAATTAAAGAAATAGACCCTTTGGGTAATTTCAATACGTATTCTTACGATCTTCTAAATAATAAAGTGACTCGTTTCCAAGATAAAAATGGAAATGTAACTACATATCAATACGACGCAAATGGGAATCTAACTCAGCTAAATAAACCATTAGGTGTTACAATAAAATACACCTACGACACTAAGGGTAATAATTTAACAGAAACTGATCCCAATGGGAATGCCACGTCATATGAATACAACGAGAGTGGATATTTAATCAAGTTAATTAATGCTGAAGGGGGGATAATTAAATACACTTATGATTGTTACGGAAACCGCATAAGTGTAATCGATGCCCAAAACAATACTACAACCTACACATATAACGCAAAGGGTCAGATAACAAAAGCAGTGGATGCTCTTAACCAGGCAACCACCTTTACTTACGACAAATTAGGTAATGTGGTCGGGGTGACAAATGCGCTTGGCAAAACTACCACTTACGTATATGATGGACTAAGAAGGCGTATTAGCAGTATTTCACCAATGGGTAATGCATCAATTAAAGTGTATGACGAACAAGGAAATGTAAGCAAAGAAACGTCTGCAAACGGTTATAGTACAATTTATACCTACAACAGCCGTAGACAGCCACTCAGTATAACGGATGCTTTAGGAAATTCAATATCCTACACCTACGATGAAGCAGGAAATCGCCTAACTGAGACTGACAAACGAGGAAATACGACTCGATTTGACTATGATGATTTGGGGCACCTTATTAAAAAGATTGACGCAGTAGGGGGTATTGTTACTTATGGTTATGATGCGGTGGGTAATCTCACAAGCGAGGTCGATGCCAATGGTAACCCTACTTCGTATCAATATGACGCGTTGAATCGATTAATTAAAATAACTGATGCGTTAAATAAATCTATTGAGTATACATATGATAATCGCGGAAATAGATTGACCAAAAAAGACAAAAATGGCAATATCACCGCTTTTGCGTATGATAAGCATAATCACTTGGTAAGTACAATAGATGCTACGGGTAACAAAATTTCTTACACCTATGATTTTAATGGGAACTTACTAACTGAGACAGATCCACTTGGACACAAAATATCACATGCTTACAATGCTATTGATTTAAAGATTACTACAACTAATGCACTAAATGAAATAACAAAGTATACCTACGATATTAATGGCAGTATCATAAAATTAGAGCAACCTAACGGAAATATAATTAGTAGTGAATATGATGACGACAGACACTTAACAATATTAAAAGATGATTTAGGTGTAATTACTATCTATACCTATGATAAAAATGGAAATGTAATTTCAGAAAAAGATGGCAATAATAATATTAAATCAATAAAATACGATGAGTTAAACCGGAAGATACAACTTGTTGATGCAGATAAAAATATGACTGAATATATGTACGATTTATCTGATAATCTTATTAGCGAGAAGGATCGGAATGGAAATATAAAGAAATATACGTTTGATGTACTAAATCGCAAAACTAGCGAGATTGATGCATTAGGTAATGTTACTAAGTTTACATATGATGCAGTTGAAAATCGCCTAAGTATTGTTGATGCAAAGGGCAATATCACTTCCTACATTTATAATCAACTAAATTATTTAGTTAAAGAAGTATTTCCTGATGGAAGCAATCGTCAATATACGTATGATGCGTATGGCAATAAAGTAAGTCGGAAAGATAACAACGGTATAGTTACTACTTACACTTATAATGCTTTAAACCGCCTGATAAAAAGGAGCTATCCTAATAACATAACAGATAGTTTTACTTATGATGCGGCAGGACGTCGCTTAACTGCTAATAATCTTAATGCAAAAATATCTTTTACGTATGATGCTAACGATCAGGTTTTATCAGAAACGTTAAATGGGAAAACAACGAAATATACTTATAATACCAGTAGTAGGACTCGTCAGTTGACGTATCCAAGTGGAAGGATAATTACTGAAGAAAGAAACAAGCGGGACCAATTAATAGCCGTTAAGGAAGGAACAGCTATACTGACAAGTTTTGAATATGATGCAGGTAGCCGTCTTATCAAAAAATCGTTTGCCAATGGGTATCGATCAGAGTACTCTTACAATTCCAATAATTGGGTTATTAATCTCTCTTGTCAACCTGGTAAAGTTTTAGATTTAAGCTATACTTATGATAAAGAAGGCAATAAGTTAAGTGTCATTGACAATAAATATAATTCGCGATCTGAAATTTACAAATATGATAAACTGTATCAGCTAACAGGTTTTTACAGAGGTAAGTTGGCTAATGAAGTATTATTTGACACTTTGTATAATAGTACTTATACCTATGACGCTTTAAATAATAGAATTACTTCGTTTGAGAACGGTATTAATAAAACTTACACAGTTAATAATTTAAATGCATATACAAGTGTAAAATCAAATACGGAGATTAAAAATTACAAATATGATAAGAACGGAAACACTTTATCCGATGGCGATAAAAGTTATGAATATGATTTTGAGAACAAACAAATACAGATTATTGGCAACAAAATAACTTATATTTATGACCCATTTGGCAGGAAAATACAGTCTGTTATAAATAATGATACAATTAACTATTATTATGATAATCAAAAAATCATTGAAGAGATAAATAGTAAAAATATCAATAAAAAGACCTATATATATGGTACTTGGGTTGATGATGTTATTTCCTATTCAGTTGATAATATAAATCACTATTATTTATTAAATAACGGCCAAGGAAGTGTTCTGGCAGTATTAGACACCAAAGCTATTGTTGAAAGATATGAGTATAACGGATTTGGTGAAATAAAATATTTTACGGCTTCATACAATAGTTTGTCTTCATCTGCTGTAGGAAACTCTGTGGCTTTTACTGGAAGACATTACTTGACAGGACAGAGTTCATATGATTTTCGGATGCGTCTTTACAATCAGAAAGATGGAAGATTTGCTCAGCGAGATCCATCCAAATTTATAGATGGTTATAATTTATATGCAGGCTATTTTGCTCCCAATAATATAGATCCTTATGGTACTCAATCATGTGAACCAATTCAACTTTCGGGAGCTTGGGCGTTACTTGCTGCAACTCCTGTTGGAAGATATGTACTTCTTGCTGCTGGAGTAGTGCTTGTAACCTATCTAATTATAGAAGAGAGAGAGAATACTACAATTCCTCAAGTACCTGCCTGCCCGGATGGTACATGCTCTCCTTCTGTTGCACAAAAAAATAAAGAAAGGAGAGAGCGATATGAAATCAGAACTGAACGTGTTGATTCTAATGGAAATCCAGACCCAGATGGTGATTGTAAACCATGTCCACTTGGAGATATCGTAGAAGAATATACAGATACTACTCATGACCATGGTGGATGTCTTGCAAAAACTGGAAGTCCAGTTCATACACACATTTGGTATTATGATGGACAAAATCCAGTGACATGCCAGTGCAAAATAGCAGAAAGGTTTCGATGTGGCTATTAAATACTTCTAATTAAAAACTTTGCTGTTATGTTTTACAAGAATCTATTATTCCTTCTATTAATAGGTTATATTCAAGGCTTTGCCCAAGGAGAATGCAAACCACCTGGCAATCCAGATGGGCCTCCCGGTTGCCCTGATCCAAGCGGCAAATGTGAAGACGATCATCCTAATAAAACATCCATCCCCGTTCCTCGGCCTAAAGACCCGAACGAAATGGTGGGACCAGCCGGATACGATAGCCTTCGCTGGGTAGCGTTGAAGCAGACCCTGCCTTATAAAGTGCTATTTGAAAATGATCCCAAACTGGCTACGGCTCCGGCGCAGAACGTAACGGTGTATGTACCCATACATCCAAAACTCAATCCGTCGTCGTTGCGGCTGAGTGATTTTGGATTTGGCTCGTTCAATTTTACAGTGCCACCTAACACTAGCATTTATAGCAAACGCCTGGATGTGCGCGATAGCCTGGGGGTTTTTGTAGATGTTACGGCCGGTTTGGACGTGGCCAATCGGCGGGCGTTCTGGATATTTCAGAGCATCGATCCCAAAACCGGATTGTCGTCTACATTGCCTGCCAATGGGGGGTTCCTGCCTGTTAATGACACGACGCGTCATAATGGAGAGGGCTACGTAAACTTTACGATTATTCCATCGTCAACGGCGCAAACTAGAGACACAATTAGTGCTACTGCGAGTATCATTTTCGACACAGAAGATGTAATTGTTACCAATAAATGGGTGAACACAATTGACGCTATTGCACCTACGTCAAAAATAGGCACGCTGAGCGCTGTAGTTGATAGCGTCTTTAACGTTAGCTGGTCAGGACAGGACGATCCGAGGGGTTCTGGCCTGAAAGATTATATTCTTTATGTTTCCAAAAACAACGGCCCGTTCACCATTTACAAAGACAAGCTCATCATAACTACTGAAAAACTGAACGGTACGCCTGGAATATCGTACGCATTCTATACACGAGCTTCGGATAATGCGGGCAATATAGAGGCCGAGAAAAATAAAGGAGATCAGGTTACAACGGTAAGTTTGCCGGGCGCATCAGGCATCGTATGTGTTGGTGCCAATGCCAGTTTTTCAACAACAGCAACGGCAGGCGCCAGTTACCAATGGCAGGTCAACACCGGTGCTGGCTTTACGAACATTGCTGATAACGAAATTTATACCGGAACAACCAGTACACAGCTTATTATTAAACAGGCCCCGGAAACGTATTATGGCTATAGCTACCGCTGCGCTGTAAAGGTTGGTACAGCCACTAACTATAGCGCGGAGCGGACGATTACGTTTGCATCCAAGTGGCTCGGCATTGCTGGGGAAAGCTGGCATAACCCCGCTAACTGGAGCTGTGGTGCCGTTCCTAGTGTTAATACCGATGTACTCATCCCTGCGAATGTTCCTGCTAGCCCAGTACTTAATACAAACGGAATTTGCCGGACCTTAACACTGGATAAGCAGAGCGCTATAACGCTCAAGAAAGATGTGGAGCTGGTATTGACTGGAAAATAATTCTTATCCGCAGATATACTGAGGTTTTCGTGGATGATATTAGCTGATGCATATAGTCAATATAAGTTGTTCACCAATAGAGATTACTTATTACGTTGAATAGTGGAATCAAATTTCTTATTGTTCGAAAATGCGATGAAAGTATATATTTTTAGAGCGTTTTTAAATAAACTGGTTTACTAAGTAAGAAAAATTACACTTAGCACACACTAACAATTGTACTAAGTAACTTGAAACCATTTCTAGATCCTTGATAATGGCCCTACTGACTGTAGAAAATTACTATGTTTATTCGTCATTAAACGAAAATATGTATAATAAAACAGCTTCTTATTTAATATTAATATTGCTTGCAAGCACAACAGTAACAGCTCAAAATGCTCAGTTACAAGACCAATTATTTAGTCAGGCCCTAAAACAAAACAATACAAAACAAGTCGTCGATTTAGGACAAAATTTTTATCGTTCAGCAGTTCAAACTAAAAAATGGCTTAAAGCTGATTTTTATGCCACTCATATAGCAAATGTATATTGTCGTGTTGGCACAACTCACTACAAAGGAGGTCAGTATACGCTCGGCATTACGCCTACCTTATTGGGCCTCCAGTGGTTGGCTCGAAGCCGGATAGGGAGTGATACACTCCAGTTCCAACTTTTGTCGCTTGCTGCTGCCTGCTATGGGCGTATTCCCTTAGCCGATTCCGCAAACTATTGGTTTGCTCAGACGGGAGCCTATCTTTCTAGTTCCCCCAAGCTCCGCCGAACTATCCCTGCTGATGTTTGTGGATACTACCTGAGTCAGTCCAATTTTCTGAACCTGACGGGTGATTTTCAGCGAGCCTATGATTATTTGAAAATTGCCATA
This sequence comes from Spirosoma migulaei, assembly GCF_054776855.1. Classification (NCBI taxonomy): domain Bacteria; kingdom Pseudomonadati; phylum Bacteroidota; class Cytophagia; order Cytophagales; family Cytophagaceae; genus Spirosoma; species Spirosoma migulaei. The sequence goes on from NZ_BAAHBG010000018.1 coordinate 108,694, forward strand.
GAACTGGCTCGTGTAACGGGAAACCGTCGATTGGTGGCGATTGCCTATAATTATGAAGGCAACTATTTTTTTCGGCTTCGCCAGTTCGGGCAGGCTGAAGCAGCTTATAAGAAAGCCCTACATGGCTATGAAGACGGTTCGGTCGATCAGTGCTGGGGATACATCATTCTAGGGAATAATGACCGGTCTGCTGGGCAACCAGTGGCTGGTCTGGCTCATTTACAGATTGGACTGAAACAGTATAAAAACCGAATATCCCAGAACCCAAAAGACCGGCATATTGATTTTGAAATCCAATCGAACTACTACATCGCCGAATGCCAGCGGGCGTTGAATCAACTAGTGGCTGCTACGCACAGCTATCAGGTGTATCGATT
>NZ_BAAHBG010000018.1:109168-166389 GCF_054776855.1 Spirosoma migulaei
CAGCTATCAGGCTTGTATAGAGCTGCATCAACAGCATTATGGAGTTAAAGGCGAGTTTATCGCCTATAGTTGGCTTGGTTTAGGCTACATTAGTCAGCTTCAATTGGAGCCTGATCGGGCAATGACAATGGCGCGGCGAGCGGTGGCCACTTCCTGTTACCGGCTTACCGGTGATCCATCCCCTGCAGATTACATTGGCACAGTTGTTAATGAAAAAACGCTTTACGAATCGCTGCGGTTAGAAGCCGACCTATGGCGGGACGAGTGGATCGCACGGGGCACTCAATCTGCGCTCGTGATGGCTGTCCAACGGTATGATTTGGCGCTAACTAGTGCGGCCCGCCTACGTAGAAATCTGATGCCCATCGAATCGAAATTTTTCCTCAGCTCTTCGGTAGCATCCTGTGTAGAACGGGCCATTTCCTGTAGCTACGAATTGTCCCGGCAAACCAGGCAGAAGCAGGACAAAAATCGGTTGTTCGCTCTAATGGAGCGGCACCGGATGATGATCTCCTCCGATCTCCTGCACGAAAAATACAGAATGTCCACAACGATTCCTCCGGGTTTGGCTCGGCAGGAGCAGGCTCTGCGACAGCAGAAAATAGCGCTGGAAAAGGCAATAGATTCCCACCTGCCCGAGCAGGTTCCCGACAGCCTTCGGCAAGCATTAGACTCTGTGAAAGTAGCTACTTACGAGTTTTTAGGAAATCTGGAACTGAGCTATTCCCGGTACTATGCCCTAAAATATGATACCAAAACGTTCCGCATCGATCAAGTACAGCAATACCTACCCGACGGAACGGGTTATTTAACCTATTACCTCGGTTCTGACTATCTGATCGGTTGCCTGGTCAGTAGGTCAGGCTGTAGGTTGTTTCGCGTGACACTGCCTCCACATTTTGCCCGTACAGTTAATCAAGTGTGGCAATCGATCAGAAATGACCCCGGTATGTTTGATTACACAGGTCAGAAACCGGCTACTGCTCTCTATGATTGGCTGATTCGCCCTATTGCCGGGTCGTTAAGTTCATTACGTCGGCTGATTGTTTCCAGAGATGGCCTCCTACACTACGTTCCATTCGACCTGCTTCAGGCATCCCTTCATGCAACCGCTTACTTAGGCGATCAGCTATCCATCAGCTACGGCTACTCGGCCGAACTGACTTTTCACTCTTCATCGAAATCTCGTTCGGGGCAGGCTCGGATAGCCGGATTTGCTCCGTACAGCAAAAGCCCCCGGTCTATGGGCGTAGATTCAGCCTACAGGCTCCAGTGGTCACTTGCCGAAATTAACACCTGGGGTGGACAACGTTTTTTGGCCGAAAGGGCCACAAAAAAAGCGTTTCTTCATGTTGCTTCAGCGAGTGATATCATTGTGTTGGCAACGCACGCTCTCGCTAATGAGACGCAACCAGAACAATCATACGTAGCGTTTCATCCGGTCGGTCCCGATAGCCTATTACGGGCTACTGAAATTGCCAACCTCAATTTAGATACTCTGCAATTGATGGTGCTGAGTGCCTGCGAAGGTAATGCAGGAGTGCTGCAATCAGGTGAGGGGCCGCTCAGTCTAGCCCGGGTTTTTCGGCTGGCGGGTTGCCGAACTATCCTGACTACCTCTTGGAAAGCACCAGACGAGAGTACGGCTGCTTTCAACAGGCGCTTTCAACAGTATGTTGCGGGCGGATTACCCACCGATCTAGCCCTACAGAAGACACGTGCCGATTTTCGCACAAATAAGGACTTTGTCGAGTGGCGTCACCCGTTTCACTGGGCTAATTTTGCGCTGATTGGTGCACCCACAACGCTTTACCCTAAAGCATCGCTACCTGCTGATGCAATGATGATTATTGGTGTTCTAGCCCTGCTTGGTACCCTTGCCAGACAACTGTTACGATTACCCAAACCACGCCAGGCGTCGTAGATGCCACCATATTTTCCAGCGCTCGAGTCGCTCCATCTCGTATTGATCAGCCTGTTCCAGGTTAGTATAAAGTCGCTGAGCTCTGGTGACTTGTCCGGTCTTTAGGTAACAAATGACCAGATGCCATTGCGCTGCTTCCTGGAAATAAGGGCGAAGTTCAGGAAACATCAGTACTTCCTCAAATCTTTTGGCTGCTAACTGGGGTTGCCCTTCGCTCAGATAGCTTTGCCCTTCGTAGAATCGGTCGAAGGCCTGTTTCTGACGGAACGACAGGTGGTCGGTCGAATCAAGACGATATTTCTGGCGAAATTCGCGCAACACGCTTCTGTCAATGTCTTTCTGCGGCAATGCGATGGGGGCAAAGGCTAAGTACAGCACAAACGCAACGCAAGCGGCGGCTGCCATGCCAACAAACCGAACCAGTTGGAATACCATTCGCTGTTGCCGTCGGTCAGTCTGCTGTAATCGCTCAATAGTCTGTCGGGCGTGAGCATTAATCCGGGCTTCTTCCACCTGTTGTATGCTGAACTGGAGAGAGTTGGCATCCCTGGCCAGGCGATCATCTTCCTGCATCATTTTTTCGAAAAAGGTTTTCTCGTCGGCTGAAAGTTGACCCAACCAATACCGTTCTATCCATTCCCATTCTTCGAGTTGGCTGGCTGGCTTTTTCATAATCCTTTTCGTCGTAGATCATTTAACCGCTGCATACACTGGTATTTATGGGCTTTTGCATTATCTGCATTCTTCAACTCAAGTTTCTGAGCGATTTCCTGCATCGAATACCCTTCAACAAGTGCTATAATTAATTTTCGACATTTTTCATTCAGCCGCTCTACCAATTCCCAAAACAATTCCTGATGGGTGTTTGATGTAGAATTTTCGTCGGTTAAATCGACTAACTGGCGCTCTTCCAGCTCCAGATTTTCAAAATAACTCCTATGCTCATCTCGCAGTCGATTATACCATTTTCGTTTGATTACTCCGTATAAATACGCCAGGATTTTAATGTCATGCAACGCAAAAGTTCCAGCGCGGACATTCGTAAAAAATACCATCAGTGCGTCGGCAACGATCTCTTCCCCATCTTGAAACGACCCTTTGTGCTTCATAACCCAGCCAATTAGCGTCGTTTTGTGCGCCCTATATAAATCGGCCAACGCTTCGTCATGTCGCCGTGTGTCATTCGATTGGAGCAATTTCACCAAGTCTGTATCTGTATACCGTCGCTGCATGGGGTTGTTGAGGTCTTTATCGGCTTTATACCCCTCATTTATGAAAAGGTAAAAAAAAGTTTGAAAAATCTACGATACCGGTCGCTAGCTCCGACAGTGGTATTGTAGAGCCGGGGGAAGGCGCCAGTACCTGCTCTTCATCAATTTACAATTAATCCTTACAATCATGATGAAGCGATTTATGACCACGGCCAACGGCCGTCGGTTAGGGACTGGCGTTGCCCTGTTGGGCGTAGTATGGCTGGCTTCGTGTCAGCCCGAAACTGTGACAGCGAACAAGGCGGCTCGTCCAGATTCACACATCACCTCAGATTCTCTCCATGTTCAGGATGACGATCCGCCAGTTGGTCCGAGTGGGCCAGGTGGAGGTAAATGAGGTTCGTTGTTGATCTAAGTTCCAGATTGGCGCTGTTGGTTGCCAGTCTGGAATTTTTTTTGTTTTTTTTACGATACTCTTCCGTTTTACGACAGATAGTATAAGAAGCAACTCTGTAAATGAAAATTTTTATGTGGCCTTTTCATGAATCTGACTGGCGGACAAGCTATCGGCGGTTATCGGCACGCGAACTCCTGAACCGCATTCGTGACGGTGACACCAAGGCAATCCATTATTTAATGGAGACGTATATGCCTGTTGCGTTAGCCTTTGCGAAGGAACGGCTACAGAACAAATCCGAAGGCGTTGGTGAACCAACTATTCTGGCTCACGATGTATTATTATGCCTATGGACACGTGCCAGCACCGAAGGGGCCGATATGCTGAATCACAACAACGATCCCATCGTTAACTGGTTGCGAAAAACCGTTTTTTATTATGTACTAAATGCCGACCGTAAAGAACAGAAGTTTCTGCGTGACGAAACCGACGTCGATGATAGCGACGAACCGATAGAATCGTTTTTAGCTCAGATACCAGATCCCGATGCCGTGCATTTTGACGTGGCATCGGATAAGCAGGTATTTCCGATTGTCGAAGAAGCATTGGCGGCTTATCCCAAAGGAAAACCTCTGCTCGAAAATCTTGTTCGTAAACGATGGATGGAGGGGCTGACCTGGGAAGAAACGGCGGCTTTTCTGTTCCGTATGTACCCCGGCCACGATCCCGTTCTCAACTACGATTATGTGTACAAATCGTTCTGGCACGCCACGCATAAAACACCATTTTTTACTCTCCTCCGTAAATTTCTTAGACGATATGGTTATGGATTCTGAAGAAAAAGACGAACTGCTTGATCGCTATGCTGCGGGCCATCCCCTGAACGCAGATGAGGAAGCTCAGGTAGAATTATTACTCAAAACAGACCCCGAATTTAGGGAAGGTTACCGATTGCGACAAGCCTTGTTTGAGGCTGGAATTCAACAACGTCGGGTTGCTTGGGAAGCCTGGCAGCAAATCCACCCCGTACCTTTGGCTCCAAAAACGATGGCTTTTCCAATGAGTTGGGTAGCGGCTGCTTCGGTCGCGCTTCTGCTCGGCATAGGATTGATTTGGTGGCAGCGCACACCCAGGACGGCTGATCTCATAACGGGTCAGGCTGCCGTATTCGAACCGCAGGATAGTCAATTAGGACTAACTCCCAGCGACTCCGTATCGACCTATACGACTTGGATTGTAACGAAAGCCGAGAACATTGGCTATGAGTTTGCCCAGCCAGATACACTCCATATTTTTAGCCCCAATCCCGATCAATGGCGCGGTAAAACGTTGCAGTTGGTTCGGTTATCGGAAGTACGTTACCGACTTCGAGTGGACCGTGAAACATACTTGCTCCAGCAGGGACGAACGCTTCGCTTACCGCTTGAACCGGAAAAATAATGTTTGGGGCCTTAAATCAACCTCAAGGTAGATAACACTCCCTACCTGGCCGTACCGAGCAACAATAAAAGGTTCTGGTTCTCTCATTTCAATCAGCAGGCTATCCATCCAGCGGATGGTAGCCGGGACTGCGTCAACTTCTACAAGTCGTGATGTACCGGCCTGACAGCCCAGAATGGTCAGGTCGGGGCGCTCGGTTCGGAGACCAAGCCAGGGGCGCTGGAGCGTATGAGTCGTGCCACGACTTATGGCATCAAACACTTTCTTATTATAAGGGATCTGATAGGCATGCCGGTCAACCGCGGTTTGGAAGCTTTTGTTTGCTTGGCTGCGGTTGCCGAGCGATTGCTGAGCAATGGCTTCGATCAGGTAGGCATTGGGCGGCAACGTCGGGCCGGTCTGAACGCGCAATTTCTGCAACGTGCTCATTGCACCATACGGATTGGTAGGTTCGGCCAGTAGCTCGCCGATAGCCTGATGGAGGTACGCGATTCGGTAGTGTTTATTTATGGCGATTGCCTGCCGAAAAGCTTCATCAGCTTCGGCAAGCAAATCCGCTACAGGCAGGGGCGTATCCTCGGCCCGTTCGTTCAAACGGAGGAGCCGATTGCGTGGGTCTACCTCGAAGGGCAGCGCAAAATAGTTGAGAGTCGTTTTTTTGCGTCGCCGAAACACTTCCTGCAACCGGCATGTGCCGAAGTTCAGGTAGGATTCCCGGAGAGGATAACGCGTGTAAACGCGTTCGAAACAGCGAGCCGCTTCGGCAAACTCCTCCCGACAATAGAGCATGTGCCCAATGGCGAACAGATAGCCATAATCGCGGAATTCGGGGGTGTGGAGGTCGGTACGTCGCTGGCGGTCAGCTTTGTTTGGATAACCCGGCGCAGGGTCGCTGATGCCGTAGTAGGCATAGATACCATCCAGCACCTTGTTTAGCACTGGCCCTGAATCATAGCCCGCTAAGTAAGCAAACAATAGCCCCGTTTCGTCGGCTTCCTGCTCTTGTTGGAGCGACAGGTTATTGGAGATAGCCGGTTTGTTAGAACTGGTTTTCTCGGCGAATCCACGAAAGGTATCGTGTTGCCGGTAGAAATGAGCCATCTCATGAGATAGCACGAAGGCTAAAGCCGAACCGCTTGAGTCCACCGCCTGACAAATGTCGATCAACTCTTCGTCGATCAAAATCCGACTTCGTTGCAAACTTTCGGTAGCCTGCTGAAACGTATTGGGGGCCAGTTCCAGCCGGGCAACATGGTTATTTTTTTTTCTCTTATCCTTATTCCGTGCATAGACAACTAGCTTTGGCAGTTGCAGCAAGGTGAAGCCATAAGTGGCTCCCACTTGCTGTAACACCTTTTGGGCAATCCTCTTTTTCTGAGCAAGCAAGTACGTTTGCGCCTGTACAGTCGGTTGAGGCTGCGCTAATAGCTCCAACCCAGTGATTCCGATAAGAAGAATGACCCAGCGCATAATTAGTTATTGTCCCAATAATACAAAGGCCCCCCAATAATACGGTTCAGGATGTTGTTTTCGCAACCTCATCTGAGCCTGCCGCAGTGCCTGTGGTTTCGACATACCCGACAGCCAGAAGCGATAAAAGTCGGCCATGAGTTGTTGAGTAAGTTGGTCGTTTACTTTCCAGAGGCTCATTAGAACTGACCGGGCACCGGCCAGCAAGAAAGCACGCTGGAGACCAAAAACACCTTCACTCGCATACGCATTTCCGATGCCCGTCTGACAGGCGCTGAGTGTCACCAACTCGGTCTGTCCTAAGTTTAGCAAGCTGGCTTCGTAGCCCGTCAGAATACCGTCTTCGTCCGCAGGTTGCTCCCGCGAAGTGGTATCCGACGCGCCAGCCAATGCCAAGCCACAAGCCATCAGCCGGTTAATTTTGTAGTACGGGTTCAGCGTATCCAGTTGAAAAAAACCGTGTGTGGCAATATGTAAAATACGGGGATTGACCACGGCTTTCAGCGCAGGCTCTGAGGCATGCGTACCAATATTCAAGCTTGACATAACGTGCGAACGAGTCAGTTGTTGGCTGATCACTCTGACCTCCATTTCGGTAGCAGGCAATGCATCGAACGCAAAACCACCCCGGCTTACAGCCAGCCAATCGGGGGTGTTTTTTCGAGTTTGGCCAGGTCGTAATTGGTTACGTCGCGCTTTGTAGGCCGGGTAGCCAAACAAACTACTTCGGCCAGATATCGATGGCTTTGACTGATTGACCAGCTCGCGCGTCGACCCAAGCATAACAACCTGTAGTTCATCGGTCAGAAACCGATTACTGGTTTTATTGTAGAGTGTTGGCAGACTAAGCAGGTGATAGATTCCGTCGGTGGCTATGAATACTTTCTGTACACCAGTCAACTCCCTGGCTATGGGTTGCCAGTACCGCTGGTATGCCAGTCGGTTAGCGGCTGGTTTTTCGATTTCTTCAGCGTAAGCTATGGCCCAGATCGATTCCATTGCCAAACCGTTAGGCAGTAGTACCAGGTGCGGAGTCGGCCATTCCGGCCTGATAACCAGGGCCGCATACCGAACGGTATCGGTCTCGTGAGCATCGTTTGTAAAGGCCCACTGATTAAACCGAATAATTTCGACGGCGGCTTCAGTCGCTTTCAGGCGTTTCCGGATCTCCTGCCAGGTATAGGCCCGGGTTTCTTGACGAATCAGCCCAGCTACGTGTCCGACCTGTTTCTCTAATTGAGTCGATAAGCCCTGCAAACTGTCGATATTGACGTACTGACTGGGTTTAAGGCTATACTGTGCAATGGTTTTTCGAACAGTAAACAAGGTTTTGACTCGCTGTTGCAGGAGTGTATCAGCCTGGTTGGCGGTTGCCTGTAATACTTTCCGGCTTGTATTGAGCAAGAGTCCCTGAATGAGCAACCGATAGTCATAAGCCAGCCCGAGTTCATCGGGGGTGGGGTTGGGGCTCTGAAAAGCCATCCCATAAATTTCGGAAAGCACATACGGCTCCAGATAAGCCTCCCGCTGGTTTTCGCTCATGTACCAAAGGTTCTGGGTCACATTGGTTCGTAGGTGGCTCAGTGATCCTTGCAGCAACTGATTCGCTTCGGCTCGGTTGCCAAGATTATACTGGCACAGCGCCATCCGAACGGGTACATAGCTGGTTATGTTATTTCGATTTTCATGAAGCAATTGAGCCACCTGCATATAGGCGGAGAAGGAAAGGAAGGCTTCTTTATAGCGGCCGTTAAATTCATGCGCTGTGCCAATCGTTTGTAGTACGTTCGCCCGCACAGCCGTCGAAAGCGTATCCCGAACTAAAGTCTGGCTTAATACCTGGAGAATCGAATCGGCAGTGGCCTGACGTCCTACCCGATAGTAGGTATAAAAGGCCTCTTCCAGAAAAATGGAGAGGGTGTTTTTAGTATGACCCGTAAGCAGTTGGCTTCGTATGACCGAGTCGGCCAGCTGAACCGATTCGACATAACGGCCAAGCCGTCTTAGAACCGTCATCTGACTCTGCAGCACGGATATATAACCTGGACTCTGCCTGTAGTTGGGTTGTAATTCAGTAGAATAGCGCGCCTTTTGGTAATTTCTGAGTGCTTTTTCTTTATCGATACTGAGGTATATATCGCCCATAACTGTCCTGAACCGGGTGAGTACAACATCATCTGGTGAAGCTGTTTGGTCTAATAAATCCAGCCCTTCTTCAAAACAGTAGATTGCGTTAGAAATGTCTCCACGCTGATGATAGATCATGCCTAAACCACCCAAAGCTCCTGCGTAGAAATAATTAACGCGCGTTCCGTATAATTTTAGGGCCAGTTCCATAGCCTGGCGCGCTAAGGTTTCGGCCCGCTCTAACTGACCCAACTGACGAAGCCCGTCCACTGCATTCGTCATGGTAACCAGCCGTATCTGTGGTAATTGGTTAGACTCAGAAGCGGCTAAAATTTCTTCGCTGAGTCGAACCGCTAGTGGGTAGTTCCCCGCATCCGTCTCAACATTGTTCAATCCTGCTAAGGCGATGTAATAATAGATTTGATTCGTAAGTTTTTTCCCAATTTGGGTGCTTTCCAGAAAAGCATCCCGTGCTTCCTCGTTTTTGTTTAGGGCGAAATAATACTCTCCAGCGCCAGCCAGCATTCGGCATAGTTGCAGCGAGTCGCCCATTTTACGGGCTAACGGTAGCAATGACGCCCAGAGCGCATCGGCTTTCTGTCGGGTAGCATCATCAAGCGGAATACGCAGCGTATACACGGTACCGAGCATACCTAATGCCATAATTTTTATCGTCATTTTATCGGGCTGTTCATCCATCCGATTGATAACAGGGATTAACTCTTCCAGAATCTGTTGAGCCACGAGTAGCTTTTTCTTGTCGCGGTTCATTGAATAAATCGACGCCAGGTTCATCTGCGCCTGAATGCACGTCAGATTTCCCGTCCGGTTTGTTTGCTTACAAAGCTCGATTGCTTTCTGAGCGTGTTCCAGCGCCTTCGGATAACCACCCCTATCGATTAAAAATCGACTACTGAGCGAATAGAGTTCAGTGTACCAGAATCGCTGTTCATAAGCTGGTTTGAGTAATGTAAAAGCCCGTTCAAAATAGTGAGCAGCTTCGGGGTCAAGGCTGGTTGATAGCTGGTGAAACTGGTTAGCTACTGAATAAAGCGAAACAATCAGCGTAGTATCCTGAGCCGGATTAGCCGCGTACCCTTGTTCGGCTCCGGCAATCATGCGCCGGCCTAAGGCTATCGTTTTTTCGTAGTTTGATGACGTGTAGAAGTACTCCCAGGCTTCACGCAGGGTACCTAATTTCGAAGAGTCCTGATGCATTTTTGCCACGTCGGCAATAGCCATCCAGACCGAATCGGCTTCGGCTTTATGCTTTGCCGTGAGCGGAGAACGATACCGGAATGTACCGGCCCACAGCTTAAGCAAACCCAGATACCGGTCGTCTTTTTCGCCAAAAAGTTGAGCCGTGACCGGTAGTAATCGCCGGATAACAGCAACCGCCTTCGTTAACGACAAACTGTCTTTGTTTTCGGAGTGAATCAATGCCCGGTATCGCTGGGCTTCCCAATAGGGGCTACTGCGGGTAATACCCAGTTTTTCGAGTCTGTCAGCAGCCAGTTCGGCGTACGCTAAGGCTTTTTCCCTCTGACCAACAGCATAATTAAAAATGGCATTCAGGCTATAGACCTTTGCGCCCAACAGGGTCTGTTTGATGCGGGGAGTTAACAGATTCAGAGCTCGGGTAGCGTGTGCCAGACCTTTAGTCGTGTCAGGTTTGATCGCCAGACGTTGCGAGATACTCGCCCTGACTAAGCTCGTCACCAGGATAGTATCATCGGGGTTACGGGCGTGGAGCGGTTCGGCTTCCTGAATCATCTTCAGGCTCCATTGATAAGCCTGTTCAAATTTACTCTTTGCAAAGTAGGCATTAGAACTGTCGGCAACCACCTGCCAGGTGGATTGGGCATGAACGGATACGTTGCAGAGCACCAACCTGCAAAGAAAAAAGCCTGCAGTGCCTAAGCGGAATAGGGTCTGGATACGCATAAATCTAGGTGTGGATAATTTTTTTTTGCCAGTCTTTTACCTCGCCCTCCTGAATGGGTATATACCTATCGAAGCCCCTACAAGGTAGGACGAATCTAACTTGACAGACGATGTACCTAATTCCTATGGACGAAATCTACACAAAAATTGCCAGTCTTGAAAAAGCCCTGGTGTTGGCAGATAAGACATCCGTGTTTAAACTGGATGGGGTGTTGTTTATACCTGGTATGAAGCGATACGATCGCCTGAAACAGCAGGACATCTGCTATGTCAAAGGCGATAAATCGCATGTAATAGTGCATCTCGCCAACGGTACTAAACAGTCCATTTCCACACATTTAGGCCAATTTATGCGGTATTTAGACCCACTATGGTTTGTCCGGACGAGTCGATCCCACATTGTCAATTTGTGCTATGTAGAAGCCCTCACCACCCGGTCTATGATTGTCAATAAGAAAGCCATTCCGCTTACCGAAGCTTACCGAACAACGTTTTGGGATCAGCTTCCTATCGTTCGACTAAAGTCAGATTGATTTATGATTTCGCTAGTTGAAAAACAGAGTTAGCTGCTCCAAACCAGCAGTTCGCCAGAAGCTCTGCTTGCGAAGAAGCCTGCATGGCAGAGGAACACTTGTTATGACATTTTTGGCCCCGATTTCTAATTCGTTTGCCAATATCCATTTGTTAATCCGCTTATCCATGAAATACCTGTATCCAATATTCCTTTGGCTGTTGGTGACTAGTTGGGCCTGCTCCTCCGACAGCACCAGTACCGATGATAAAGAACCCCCAGAAACGCAAACTGATTCCTCCGAAAAGTCGGACGAGGGAACTACCTCAACGGCACCGGTAAGTACGGCTCCGAATGCCGTTGCCTTAAACGTGGATGAACTGTTGCCTTTCCGAGAGGGCTTTGCCATTGTAAAGAAAGGAGAGTCGCAGGCACTCATCAATGCCAAAGGCGATACGGTAATTCCTTTCAACAAATACATCTTCGGAGCCTTTCAGGGCGAATACCGTGACAAGAATTGCCGTTATGTAACGGCTTACAACCGAACGATTGGCTATCTTAATGGGCTGTGCCCTGTCGGCGTAAAAGCTAAAGACCAGCGCGGCTATGCGCAAACATTATGGGGTTGTCTTGATCTGAATCAGAAACTGGTAATACCAGCTGAATACCAGGGTAATTTTCAGCTGGTGGGCGAATACCTCATTACCCATACGCAGGTGCAGGGCACCATGGTCTGCCTAAACCGACAGGGGCAGCAGGTAAAGTATCCGGGGTGCCTACTCGGGCAGGAGATACACCAGCCCCGGTTAGCACGCGATGTGAGTATGGACTCCTATTCGATCAGCCCTGCTGAACAGCGCATTATCATCCACATGTATAAAGGGAGAGAAACCAAATACGGACTGGCTGACTTTGACGGGACCGTTATTGCAGAACCGGCCTATGAACAAATAAAGTCCTTTTCAGAAGGATTAGCTCCGGTAATGAAGAAAGATGTCTATGGCCAACCCAAATGGGGGTATCTGGATGCCAGCGGCAAAGTAGCTATTGACTTTAAGTTTTCTAACGAGCCGGGCGCATTTCACTGCGGTCTAGCCTTGGTTATTCCTAAAGACAATAGCCAGTTCAACTATGCCTACATCAATACACAGGGTGAAACGGTAATTCAGGAAAAAGAAGCTACAGCTTCGGTTGGGGACGAACAGTATGAGTTTAAGGGGGGCTATGTAATGACTAATACTAATTTCGTGCTGGACACTAAAGGCACCAAGTACGGTTTTATGCGGATTGCCGGTTCCTATCGTGATCCACAAACCGGACAAACTATTGCCAGTCTGCCTTACGAAAATTACATCCGGCTCCGTCCGGATCGCTACGAAACCTTCAACCCCCGCCAGTTTGTGTTTAGTTACAGCAACCGGTTTGGAATGACTAGTCTGAAAGCAAACCTGATGTTGCCACCTGTTTTCAGCCAATTGAGCCAATTCGATCCTGAATCGCGGCTGGCCTATGCTGTTTATGCGAATCCCAATGGTGAGGAGCAGCGGGAGGGCTACATCAATACAAAAGGCGTGTTTGTGATTGTGAAAGGAAAAGGGGGAACCTGGTAAATAGCTAATCGGGTGGAACAACAGCCTGGGCAACCGACAACTATTAAAAACAAGTACTCACATCTTAACAATCTCCACTTCTTCCATGCAAGGCTCCGTCTTATACATCGACCAGAAGCAAGGCTTCATAAAAGGCTCTGATCAAAGTAGTTACCATTTTACGGAAGCCGACTGGCGGGGTACCAGCATGCCCATGGCGGGGCAGGCCGTAACGTTTCAGCCCAATGGGCAAAGCGCCTATGACGTACATCCACAGCTTGCCCAAACGTCTGGCAGTTGGGGACAGGCTAACCCGCAATCCCAGTCGACGGCTAGTCCGAGGGAGGTTTTCGGAGCCGCAGCTTCGGCCGGGCTTGATATGGCTGCCGAGGCTGGTCGAAATATGGTAGCCGGGGCCGAGCGGCTGACGGGGCAATCCATACCTACAGCGAGTCAGACAGGAAATTTCTTCAGGAATTTCCTGTCGTTCGACCGGATGATTTCGACGACTATCATTACTATAACCTATTACATTTATTTGATTGCCGTCATCATTACAGGTGTTGTTCTGATTGTTATGGGACTTTTAGTAAGACGATATGGCGGGGCGGGAATCGCTTTTTCTGGCGTCTTGGTCTTGATATTTGGTCCACTCTGGATACGGCTGATAGCAGAGTTTCTGATTGTGGTCTTCAAGATTCATGAGCGGTTAAGGCACATTGATGAAAAAACAAAGGCGTAAGACTATTAGGCTCGATAAGTATCCTCTTTGTTTAACTGACTAACTTATGCAATCCCTCGTCCCCGGTCTTTCTGTATCCGACAACCTGATTCTGGCTGAAGAATTACCAGCGCCACCCGGTGTTACTTATCGGGTATGGCACGCGTTGAACCTACAACTAGGACAGATTGTGATCATAAAGGTGGATACAGATGGGCGGGTTGAGTCGATTGAAACCAGTCCAGTGTCCACGACTCCTCTGGTTAGTAATGCCCCACCAGTTTCCGAAACTCAACCTTCGTCTAACTGGAACGTTTCTCCGTCGAATCTTTCCGCTTCTATTCCACCAGTTTCCGCACCAGCCTTTAATCCTATAGGTCCACCCACATCGACACCCGTATCGCAGCCTACCCTAAGTAGCCCTAACAATCCGTTTCGGTCCACCGATGCTCCAATACCTAAGGCTGTTAGAAAGCAAAGTAAAGGTTGGCTTCGCTACGTGCTGGCTGGCATTCTGTTGGTAGGCGTAGCAACGGCTGGTTATTACTACCGAAAACCGCTTCGATCTTACAGGAAGTCGATTGTCCGTTTGTTTCATTCAATGGGTAAAGCCCATCCCGACACCCTTGCGAAACACGACAACTCTGCTCCAGCTACGAAAAATCAGCAAAATCCAGATACTGTAATCCTGGATACGTTACCGCCACAGCAGACAAACTTAGGTGGGGCGTCCACTTCGAGCGATTCGACCGCGACGATGCCTGCTGATGCCCCAACCCCATCAACCGATAAGGGAACTAGTTCTAATTCGGTGGTACCCATTACAGCGCCACAGGCCGCTCGATTGCTTAGTTTGATATCGAAGATTCCGCCCGAAAAGCATCCGGCCATTTTTGTCGATGCCCAACAGGCATTTACTAACCTGCGTCAATCGTCGGGCCGCCAATCCTACATTGATTCGCTCTACACCATTTACAAAGGATGGGGTGCTCAATCATTCCTTACCTACCAGCAAAATGGCGATCCGGTTTCCAAACGGTATGCAATCGACTGGTACCATACGGCCTATGCCCTTAAGCCCGACCCAAACTTGAGGGAGCGAATTGCGAGGCTAATAAACAGTGGGCAGCCCAATAAAGCCAAACCAGTCAGAAAGCCAGCAAAAAATACATCACCCAATTTTATGCGTGACCCAGAAGTAAACCGCTAACTACTATGCTACCCCTAAAATCAGTGTTTGTGGTATTGTTGATCGCCCTATGGACAATGGGTTGTTCAAGAAATACAATTGCTGTTAAGCGGTCGTCACTGGCCCTTCAGACAGCGATGCAGTCACAGGAAAGTACCTTAAAATTATTAGACAAGTTAGCTGACCAGGCTCAACAATCTGTAGTGAGTAAAAAGATTGACCAGTCGACCAGCGAGGAAATCCAGACGTATATAGCGACCGAACGGGCTGCCATTGAAGCCAATAAGCAGCAATTGCAGCGTGTATTAGATGACACAGAAACCTATGCACGTGGGCAGAGTAAAAAACGTGAAAAAGAAGTGCTGATGGCGGCTAATGCAGCAGTGATGGAGTCCGCAGAAAAACTGCGGATTTTAGAAAAAAAAACGGAAGTAATTGTCGATTTTCTGGGTAATGAGACCTTCAGCAAATCAGAAATTGGTGCTTTGTTTCCACCGGGTGGGTTTCAGCTTATTCCGGCGCAAGTCAAGGAAGGACAGCGATTATTCCGGCCCATTGTCGAAAAATTATTCACGTTTGCTGACAAATATAAAGCTGGGTTCAATAAACTGAAAGGTGAAATAATCGTTACGGGCTACTCAGATGCAACGCCCGTTGAGCCTGGTACTCAGCTTTATCAGGTATTGGCCCAACACCTGCAAAAAGATAATCAGGTAAGTGAACCCACTAGTAGCGACTTAAATCAAAAACTTTCCGAACTCCGGGCAAAGGCTGTTAAAGGGCTACTGGAAACCATCATCCAGAGTCGGAAACAGACCGGAGCTATTCCGCTCGAAATTACCGTGACGGTGCTGGGCCGGGGTGAAGAAATTCCGAATGGCCTGACAGCTGACCTGGCCCGAGACGACCGACGTCGACGCGTCGTGACATTTTACTGGGTAGTGCTGCCGGATTTATAAATCCCTCTAGCTACCCTAGAACCGTTGAAAAATAATTTTTCCGTTTCTATGAGATAAAGCGGTTTGAGCAGACAATAGAGATAAGAATGCACCATTAAGCAGCACTCTTTCAAGTTTAACCATTCTTGTTATGAAAACATTAGTTTACCTATTCATGGTTTATCTGATAGTTGGCGTTTCCGAATCTCTGGCTCAGGAAGTGCTCACCAATCAAAGCATCAGTGCGTTTGTGAAGGCTAAAATTTCCCGCGAACTGATCTTAGAGAACATCAGAAACAATGTTTCGCGATTTGATGTATCGCCTGCTGGGCTGATTATGCTGAAAGAACAGGCCGTTACTGACCCGATTCTTGAGGCAATGATACAGGCTACCTCATCTCTACCTGTTCTATACAATGACAGTGTGGTCAGGTTGTATTACGGGAAACTATCCCGCAATATCATCGCTAAGCTGATCGCCTATTCAGAAACGAAATTTGATTTTTCGGAGAAGGGGCTCGTTCAACTCAAAACAGCCGACTTACCCGATGCATTGGTGAAGGCAATGATGGCACCCAAGCCGACAGGCACTAATAATACTGGGGTAGCAAGCGGAACAAACGCCCTCAAACTTCCTGATCGGTCCGATTTCTCCGAAGCGGGTCTGTATTATGATGCTAATGGAACCTATGAGCCGATGGAAGCCACGACCACCAACCAAACCCGGCAAGGCACATTTGGCGAAGCCCTGGTAAGGTCGTGGGCTCGCTCGCAGGGCGTATGGGGCACCGGCTCCACCCGACGTGCGGGATTGGCAAACAAAACGGCGAACATGGTCATTACCAACAATCGGCCGATTTTTTACTTGGTGCTACAGGATGTGGGGCAACGAACCATGAACGGTGTAGCAGAATCGGTATTTAGCGGGATAAGTAGTCCGAACGATTTAGTGCTCATTAAAGTCAAGTCCAACAGCCGGGGTCGAGAGATCATTATTGGTCGGGAGACGGATGTTTCCAGTGAAACGGGTTTTGGCGTAGGTGCCATGCCATTTCGTTTCAAACGAATTAGTCCTGGCTTTTATCAGATTTATCTGGAAAAAGACTTACCAGCTGGCGAATACGCTTTTCTCTATAACAAAGGATCAGAATTTACCTCTTCATTGAAGCTCTTTGATTTTTCGCTGAAGGCCATGGTGCGCTAAGTGAATGTCTAAACTATTTATTCGATATGCAACGGATTATTCACCTACTTTTCTATGGATGGCTTTCTCTATTTAGCTTGTCCTGTATCACTGATTCAGAGAACATTACGTTTGTAAATGAAACGACTGGCAGCTATGGTAATAAAATTCAGTCTACCCTAAAAATAAAGGGCAATAAGTGGCGGTACGATATTCCTTCGGAGCAGACATCTGTCATCGTAACCAATGACCATCAATACGCCATTGTCAACCACCAGACGAAAATGATCTCGTATGTTGATATTGATCAATTAGGAAAACAATCGGGGCTTGATAAAAAAGCCCTGGACGATATAAAGAAGGGATTACGGCTAGAGTTCTCAGGCAAAAAACAGAAAATTCTGGGCTGGGATTGCGAGGAATATGTCATTCTAGATGTGAATACGAAAATTAGCTCCCAACCTGTTCGGATTCGTTCCGTAGCCTGGATCGCTCCTGATTATCCCGATGGCGAACGATTACAAGCGATCGTCGAACAGACATATGGGGGACAGTCTATGGCTGAGACCTTTGGCGAACGGATTTCGCTGCCTGGCTTTGCGATAAAATCAGAGACCCTTCGTGATGGAACTACGGTCACAACGAATCAATATATCGCGATTAATGAAGGAGAAATCCCTGATTCCACCTTCGTCATTCCGGCTAATTACGCGATCAGTATTGCTAAATAACATCGATATCATCCATGAAAAACTAAAACTACGAACAAGCATGACAACTTCACCTGCTCCAACGCTATTACAATTCAATGGTAAAAACATCCACTTTATAGCGGATGTCGGTATCGTGGACAAAGTTTCCAAGCGAGTCGAGACTCGTTTTAATGCTTCTGCCTCGGGCGGTGGTGTTCGGCACTATGGTAATGTGGCGGTGTCAAATCCGACCACTCTGAATGTCAGTAGTACTAATACGACGGTGACGGAAATCTGGATGCGCGACGGCGACAAAGAGCTGGATCATACGCTCAGGACAGATTTGAGTGTACGTGAGAATCAGAAGGTAAGTATTGTGATGGTGGCGAACGAGCATGAACGTATACGGCACTACGTTGGCATCCTCAACCACAATACGGGTACCTGGCAGTCGCTAAATTCATTAGAGCATCTGGTCCATCAAACAGTCATGAAAAAGATGAGTGCGGCTGTGTATTTTCTGATGATTTGTGGGGCTGCCGCCCTAGGGTTTGCCTTGGAAAGCTGGATTCCTACGGTACTTATCTTGGGAGGCATTATCTATCTGGCTATAACCCGAGGCAATAAAATGAGTGCGGCTAAGACAGCCTTCAATAATCACGTAGCTGAGGTCAAACAATGGTTGACCGCCAATAACTAAGCAACTTTTATTAAAGCCATGAAAACAATCACGAGTCTTACCTGCTTATTCACCCTGCTGCTGTTTGCTGGCTGTGCTGACGAAAATGGGACTAACGAAACGCCCCAGGGCTTAGGGAAAGCCCTTTTCGACGCCCTACAGGACGACGATAAGATGGCATTTGACCAATATGTGTTCGTTGATACTGACCGCGACGAATTACTCAAAAGTGTTAAGGAAGATGATCGATTAACTGAACAAGTCAAATCGCAGACGCAGCAAGTGTTACTGAATTTTATACAAATTGACCGTCCTAAACTCGAAGAAAGTTTTGCCGAAATCCGTCAGAAAGCTCTCGAATGTGGCTTACAGGACTGGTCAGATGCTGAATATGTGACCAGTACGTTTGACCAGCAGGAAGTCCAGAACCTCAACCTGGCCGATATAAAAGCCAAATTCCGCTGGAAAGGACTTGAATATGAACTTAATATTGACCGATGCCTGCAAACCAAACGCGGCTGGGTGTTTTTAAGGAAGCCAAGCCTGGATTGCCGTCAGTAGTCGTGTAGATTCTTTGTCCCTGCCTGTTAACCTCCATCCGCACTATGAAACTGATATTAATTTTGATAATAATCGGTTCGCTAAGCTCTAGTTATTACCAACCTAATCCATTTAAAACTATTTCGATTCCTGAGACGCGTACCTTATTTGGAATGCATCAGGTAATTTTTCCCGCCAATACACAGGCTCTTCTGAAAACTGGCATTAAGGTGAACAAGACAGACTATGTCTATTTTGAAGCAATCGGGAGGATCAATCTGGGCATAATGACCCAAAATGTTGATGCTGGCGGTTCACAAAAGCCAAACCTCATTGCATTATATAATCGTAAACGCTTGCCCGACAGAATAGCACATGGAAGACTTTATTGCTTGAATGGGAATGAACCCAACATAGAGCCTGTAGGGATATATAACTATTTTGAGAACTCTGCCGCTATGTTTCTAAACTCTAAAGGAGAGGGCGATTTCAGAGAAATCAGAGCGAACAGTTTTATCGCCAAAAGTGATATGGAACTGTCCTTCATCTTAAATGATAGCCGACCGCAGGACAATTCAGGTTCATTTAAGATAAATATCGTAGTCATCCCTTACGAAGTCCATCGCACTCGAAACCGCTATAACCAATGCCCACTTTACGAACCAAAAGATTTAGCAGGGTATCAACTAAAATCATTAGCTAAAGACTTTACAGGTATGGAATGGAAAATAAGCGTTACAGAGAAATATTATCACGGCTTATTAAATCATACATACCGGGGGGGAGACCAAGAAATAGCTGGCTGTCAATGCGTTTACGATACACAAGGGCAATTAGTAACCGATGAACATGTTGGCACGTTTGACTTTGCATTCGGTCAATATCGGAATCATAGACTTCTTTTTCAACAATTAAGTGAGTGGCAACATGTCGCCTGGGATGTATGGCCGCATGATAGGTATGTTGACTATTTTGGTGAAGCCTTTAAGTATGAGCCAACACCTCTGAAAAATATCTACTTCTAGATCAATGTAGGAAGAAATAAGGCATTTTCTACAAGCCAAAGATCATCCACAGGTACAGGGGTAATGCGATGACCGCTTTCCTGTTTAATACGCTCTTAATATACCTTCAAAAATGGGTCAACTCTGTTTACGACTCCTTAGCGGGTTGATTTTGTCAATAGCCTTCCTTAGCTGTAGTTCTGGTCGGACACACCAGAGCGAAGTCGATGCGCCACCGGCTTCAAAAACGGCTACTCCGGTTCCCATACGGCCCAAACTGTATGTCGAATACAGCGGCAGTATGTTTGGCTATGATGGCCCTCAGGTCAATAGCAATCTAAAAAATACTCTCGTGACCATGATGAATTATTTCGATAAACCGGATAAGGCGCCCATCTTCATAGTTAACGACAAAGTATACCCTTATCCGAAAAGCTATGATGACCTAATCAAAGCCCCAACGCTGTTCGAATATAAGGTAGGTAATGCTGGATTTACCGATTTTGCTCGAATCTTCCAGTCAATCACGGATGAATTAAAGGAGGGTGAAATGGCAATTCTGGCTTCTGACCTAATTTACTCTGATCCAGCTATGACGGGTCAGGCCGCTGGACGGATTCAGGACGCGGCCCGGAACCGGATGCAATTAGCTATGAGGAATTATGCAAAGTACGGCTCACTACTGATACTCAAACTGCGATCCGAATATAAAGGGCGGTACTACCCTTATAATTCACCCAACAAAGGATTACCTTACCAGGGAAACCGTCCATATTATATAATGCTGTTTGCCCGTAATGCGACTATGATACGGTTGCTACACGAACGCCAATACACTGATTTTCGGCAATTCGGTAACTATGCTGAATTTGAAAACAGCGTCTTCTTTAGCAGTGAGGGAAGTACTAATTCACCGTTCTATACCCTGCTCGAAACAGATACGGATGCCAAAGGACAATTCGATAAAGATCGGAAGGGCGATAACGCAAATGGACTGCACGCGATTAAGGACGTAAAACCACCCCGGCAAAAAAATCAGAAATTAACGTTAGTTGTAGCGGCTGCTCTACCAACCGGCGGTTATGGGGCCGATTTCCTTCAAAATCCAGCTAACTATGAGGTTACATCGCCCAAAGATGACTTCAAAATCAAGGCCATCAAACCCATACAGCGCAACGATGGCACAACCCATAAACTCATTTTGGAAGCCAACCGCCTGGCACAAGGCGACCGGTTACTAACCATCCGTCTACGTCGGACGTTTCCACCCGCCTGGGTGCA
The DNA here is from genome assembly GCF_054776855.1 of Spirosoma migulaei. Classification (NCBI taxonomy): domain Bacteria; kingdom Pseudomonadati; phylum Bacteroidota; class Cytophagia; order Cytophagales; family Cytophagaceae; genus Spirosoma; species Spirosoma migulaei. The sequence continues at coordinate 130,009 of NZ_BAAHBG010000018.1, forward strand.
GGGCACCACCACTGCCGACGATACTCAACCAAATAAAACCACAAGCTTTGCCCAAACTACCTTTGGTCTACAGCCTATGCTGATGGGGATTCAGCAGGCATATGACTTGCATACCACTGACCGCGCTTATCAATTTACTATAAACCTTTCACTAAAAGAATAAACACATCATGATCGAAGATATTTATGAACTGTTCGTCGATGGGTCTTTGCTGGACGACCTGATTCAGGAGGGTCTGATAACGCCCCTGTTCTGGACTATGCTAGGAATTAGTTTCGCAGGCGTAATTCTGTTTTATTACATTATTAACAGCACACGTTTTTGCCGCCCTTCTCACTGGTTGCTGACCCTGTTTTTCACTGGCTTGCTGGTATTCATTACCCATCTCGGCACCTGTTTTTCAATGGCCAATAAACAGATTCCCCGCGATCCAAACGTCCCACCTGCCGAAATGCACTACCTCTTCGACCAGGGTAGCTCCGTGTTTTTCAGTTTCGCGCTGGAAATGTTTGGGCTGGCCGCCCTTCTGTTCTTTTTGATGTCAATGGCCTTCAAATGGGGAAGTCGCAATGCCAGTCGAACACCTTTTTAATCTACTACTTAAAGTCATGGCCTACAAATTATTCATTTTCGCTATTGGCGGCACAGGCTCGCGCGTAGTGAAAGCGCTAACGATGTTACTGGCATCTGGCATGGAATTGAAGGATGTTTCAGAAGTGATTCCTATTATCGTAGACCCTCATAAAGCCAATGAAGATCTCAAGCGCACCGAAAATCTTTTAAAGACGTATAAGCGTATACGTGAGGGGCTAAAAGACAAACCTAAAGCAGGTGAATTTTTTGGAACTTCTGTTCGGACGCTCAATAACATTGTCAGCCAATCCGATAAAATGGCCGATACCTACACCTTTGAACTCAAGGGTGTAACGAATGAAAAATTCGAGCAATACATTGAGTACGGAAACCTCGATCCAGCGAACAAAGCCCTGGCTAGCCTTTTGTTTTCGAGTAGTAATCTGTCTACCGAGATGGATATAGGCTTTGTCGGTAACCCTAACATTGGAAGCGTTGTGCTCAACCAGTTTGCAGGCTCGGATGAGTTCAGGCAGTTTGCTGCTAACTTCAACCCCGAAGACCGGGTATTTATTATTAGCTCAATTTTTGGAGGTACGGGAGCGGCTGGCTTTCCCATTATTCTGAAAAATATTCGGGCCGCCCAACTGGGTGATGGTGGCGACCGGGTCGATAATCCCGAAAACCTTCGTAACGCCCGAATCGGCGCGCTGACAGTATTGCCTTATTTTGGACTGGAGCCTAATGCTGAACGTCGAGTGGATAAGGCCACATTCTACTCAAAAACAAAAGCAGCCCTGCATTACTACGGGCGAGGGGTGAATAAGTCTGTTAACAAATTATACTATCTCGGAGATCGGCTCACCAAAAATTTCGCCTATGACCCTGGCGAGAATGGCCAGCGAAATGACGCTCATCTTATTGAGTTGGCTGGAGCACTTACCATAGTCGACTTTGCTAATTTACCTGACAACGCACTCGAAACCGAAAACGGGAAACCCGTAGAACCAGTCTGTGCTGAATTTGGTCTACGCCAGCTTGAGGAAACGGTATCATTTGGGCACTTCGATCCCGATACGTTGCAGGTGTTAGCTCGACCTCTAAGCCGCATGGCTTTGTTTAGCATGTATTTGACGTACCGAATTGCTTCGGCAGCTGGTGGAATGGACTGGACTAAAACGAACCCGAAAATAGACAATGGTTTTCTGAGCGGCCAGTTTGTTCGAACTTACCTCGGTGATTTTAATACTCAGTTTCAGAATTGGCTAACTGAAATGGCGGCCAACAAGCGCGGGTTCCAACCCTTTCTTTATGGCGACAACCTGGAGAAAGTTATAATAGGCTATAAAGTCAAACGGAATTTTCCGGGACTCTCCTCCGTAACGTTTTCAGATATGGATACCTACCTGAACGCTGTTGACAAGAAAGAAAAAACGTTCTCTTCGCCGGAGGATAAATTAGTGCAAGTACTCAATCGGGGTATTAACCAATTTCTAACCGAGCGATATCCAGACCTTTTCAAAACTATCCCCAGCTAAACCCCTTCCCAATCCTATGTCAAATGTTCTTACCCTGCATACCCAATCCAATGGGAAGCATATCGCCAAAACGGGTGAATATGGCAAGAAAGAAATTGAAGCCATTGAAGATCCAGAAGGGGGCAATACGAAGGAGCCTCCTTCATCCATACCAAGCCCGTTTGCCCGATTCGATCTCGTTCGTACAGCCTTTGCCCGCCTAGCCCGTACGGACACGCTTACTGGCGAACCTAATGACCAACGGTTGGTTTCGGAATGCTTTGATGTAGGGCAGGTGTTTTTTAATTTCGATAAATTAAAGGATAAAATTGAGATCATCCGCTGGGATAAAAATAAACACCTCGACGGATTGATCAACTCGGCCTATGAAGGTCATCAGCGCTATGGAAAAGCGTTACGGCTGTTTATAGATCAGGACGGAGGGGGCGCTAAAGCTGAGGGCGGTTACAACCTGCGCGAACTTGATAGTATTTATATTCTTCGTTATACCGATCACCGCGATTCGGGTATCATAGGAGGTACTTCGCCTTCAACGTTGTTTTTTAGCGCTCCTGGTAACCTAAATTTTGTCGATATTCAATTCGGGAATGATCGGTTATTTGACCGGACTTACTGTCCTTTACACGAGCGTGAAGTTGAGTATCAGCAATTCTGGCATGGACTTTCGAAACGCCCCGGTTTTGCCGACCGCTTTCCTGAGGTGGCCGATTATCTTCGTAAGAGTTTAGTATTGCTCAAGCGCGAAAACAACGCTGCCTGGCAAAAAATTGGTAATGACGCCGAGAAGTTACCAGGCGAAGCGTTCGATAAGCTGTTTGAAAATTTACAATCGCCCGCAGGAGATTTGGTGGAGGTACTGCCGGGATTTCGTATTCGAAAGGGGCGGGTTAATGCTGCTGATTTAGATACGAGCGAGTTTGTATTACGGTCGGATAAATACCGTCTGATTTACCCACTTGAGCAGTACCCAAACCGGCTCTTTCCGATGGTTCTGCAAAATAACTACCAGGGGCGTTTACTTTACACCAAAGACTACTGGAACCGCGATCAGGAAGTTCCGACTTATGTGGAGGAAAGTGAGGACTGGCGCGAAAACAAACGACGACTGCCCGGCCAAGCCGATTTTTACCCCTGGTTAACTGTCAGTGATTTTCTGGAGCCCTACATTATCCGGCTCGTTTATCCTATTAACGGCCAGCGATTCCATGATGGCGGGTTACAAAGCGACCATGAAATTACCAAAAGTTATCTGCTGCCGCTTAAGAGAGAATTCTTCGACTTTTTCGACGTTGAGGATCTCATCAGCGGCAGAGGAGAAAAGGTGTCGTTTCAACTTAGGAACGGGGTAGGCGATAGCGTTAAAGCCATTCTAACCATTCCGCTCAAAGCCGGAGAGCCGCCAATTGTACTCGAACGGATTTACTACAGTTCCGAGCTTTCTTCGGCTCCTCGGCCTGTCGATCAAAAGGCGAATAAAGGGGTTGTGATGGAATATCAGTTTGGGCTGAACCTGATGCCTTACATTCGGTTAACCAACCCCGATATTCCCCCAATTTATCATGTTCAGGTGGTAGACCGTGACATTGATCATTTTACGTTCGGGCATGATTATACAATCCAGTTCTTCGACCACGACCTAAATAAGGTCTTGCCGATTAATCCGCCCAAGGTTCGGAGCAGGAAACAGCAAAATCTGGCCAAGAGTGCAACAACAAAATATTACCGACTGAAAGAAAACTTCGATTACATAAGTGTTAATGTAGGCGGCAAACAGGGGCTAATTATTCCCAAGTTCAAGTCGATAACAATGGGCAACGAGCAATTTACGTTCGCTGTAGATTTTGGTACCACCAATACCCACATCGAGTATCAGACTGCTATCAACCCTAGCCCTAAAGCCTTCGATTTAACCCCTGATGATCAGCCCATAGCTACTCTGCACGATCCTCAATTTGTGTTGCGTGATAAGTCGTTCAACGAAACCAATGCGCCCATTCTTGCCGACATTGTACCGGTCGAGTGGCTGCCAGATCGCGTTGGTAAACAGGAGCGAGCATCGTTCCCGACACGTACTGCCCTACTCGACAATCACCCCAGCAAAACCGAAAACCTGTTTGCTTTCCAAGATTTTAACCCCGCATTGCTCTATGAAAAGCAGAACATTCCGAAAGAAACCTATCACGTCGAAACCGATTTGAAGTGGAGTAGTCAGGCTCATGATGATTATAAAGAAAGACAGGTACGGGCATACCTGGAGTCGCTCTTGCTGATGATTCGAAACAAGGTATTACTCAATCGAGGAAATTTACAGACTGTACGAATTGTGTGGTTTTATCCGCTCAGTATGCTCGAGCATCGGCGCAACTTCTTTGAAGATGAGTGGAACAAATTAACACAAGAGATTTTACCAACGAAAAACGTTCCCCAGCGAATTCCTGAAAGCACTGCGCCTTATTATGAATGGGACGTAAGTGCGGAAACACGGCAGGCAGTGTGTGTCGATATTGGGGGTGGAACCAGTGATGTTGTTGTTTTTAGTGAAGGTGGTCCGTCTCTAATTACTTCATTTCGATTTGCAGCCAATTCAATCTTCGGCGATGCCAAAAAATCGGCTAAAACCAACGGCTTTGTTCGTAAATATGAAGGAAAAATCAAGCCGATGCTTGAGCAAAATGGGTTCAATGATCTTAAAAATGCCTATGATGTCATTGAAGAGCGACAACATTCAGAAGACATTGTCGCGTTTTTCTTCTCCCTACGCGATAACCGCGATGTGCAAAATAAAGTTACAATCGATTTTAATGAGATGCTGGCCAAAGACGAATCACTCAAGATTGTATTCTTAGTATTTTATGCGGCCATCATCTACCACATTGCCCGGTTAATGCAGGCGCGTCAGTACGAGATGCCTATTACCATTGCGTTTAGCGGGAACGGTTCAAAAGTAATTAAGATACTCACTAGCAAATCAGGACCATTAGAGCAATTAACCCGCTTGATTTTTGAAAAAGTGTATCAGAAATCGTATGCTGATGCTGGATTAACTATCCGTATTGAGCACAATGAGCCCAAAGAGTTTACCTGTAGAGGAGGATTAAAACGCAGCAAAGATTTAAATTTTTCCTCTACAGATTCCTCGAAAGAGGATGAACTAATTGAAAAAACGAAAGTGGTGCTTTTAGGAACTACCGATAATCGCTTCGGACAGAAAACGGATAAATATCAGACCATTGATAAAGCCACGCTGGCATCAGTTGCTGAAGAAGTTCAACTTTTTGTCGATCTGCTATTTAATTTAAATGATGAATTTGATTTCAAAAACAAATTCAACGTAAGCACGGGACGGTTGGCAGAGTATCGGAGAGTCTTACTGAACAACCTGCATGAAACTGTTGCAGATGGCTTTGCCCGAAAGCGTCGAGAATCGAACCCCAGCGATCCAGTTGAAGAAAGCCTGTTTTTCTACCCACTCACAGTGGGCCTGAACGCGCTTGCATCAGAGATTGTGAGCCAGTAACCAACTCTACTTATCACCGTTGTTTCTCCGGTCTATATGTATTTGATCGGAGAAACAATATTCCCCACCTTTCAATGAAATTATATATATTGACCATTTGCCTATTGTTGATCCTAACAGGAACTAAGGCACAATGCCCGCGGGGCAGCATTGAACTAAAAAAAGGAAAGCGCGACTGGGTTAAGGATTATAAAAATTTAAAAAACAAGTATAAAGCTAAAGTGGCACCACTCGACGCCTATTTTCTTGATAAGAAAGGGATGGCAAAAGAGTGTATTGATTATTCGAGTTTTACGAAGTTGGCGAAAGAGGCTAAGCAGGTGCTAGGGCCGCTTAAGTTGAGCAACAAGGGTTTATTAGCACAGATTGAGCACATCAATAAAATCAATCCCAACGGATTTACTCAACAAAAAGAAAAAAGTAACCTGTCCAAGCCCAGTGCGAGTCAATCAGAATCTGCTCAAACGGCTATAGAAGAAGCAACTGCTGACCAAGATACTATCCCGTCTGATGGCAATGAAGAGGAAGGTTTTTTGGGGTCGACACAGGAGGAACAACTTAGTCAGCTGAATGAAGAAATAAAGCAGCTTGAATCAAATAAACAATTGTGGATCTGGGTAAGCAGCCTGCTTGCTATATTGTTTATTAGTGCTTGTGGGCTTTTAGTATGGTTCAACATTGTCAAGAAGCGCCAGAATAAATCCTCACATCGTAAGCGTAGTTATGCTAAGGAATCAACACCTAATACTGAGCAATCGGTCGAGGAGCTTCAGACTCAGTTAATCCAACGTCAAGAGGAAGTAACTACATTGAAAAATCAGAACATTTTGTTAAAACAAAAACTCGCTGAACGACAACCGGCCGACAATAGCCAGCATGCGCTTCAATTAGATAATCCATCCAGTGAAGCCACCGCTACAACGACAAGCGATTCTCAAGTTGGCAATGTTGGCAACATACCTAAAGTAAACACTCCAGCTAGCCCACCTGTACCGATACAATTTTACCTATCAACACCAACGCCCACCAGTGATGGCATGGGCACTTTTTCTGACAAACGCCAGATGCAATTTGATCCAATCAAGTCCGTTTACCGTTTCGAACTAATCGATAGTGAAGGTATACAGGCCACATTCTTATTTGAGTCATCAGCCGGTGCCGTTTCGGGGGCATTGGATTATCCTGAAACATATCTCCAACCAGCTTGCGAGTACAGTAGATTCGACTCACGGGCTAATCGCATTATTACCAACAAAAAGGGGTGGGCTGTAAAAGAGGGCGATAAGTGGCGAGTGACCCATAAGGCGCAGATTCGATTTGCCTAACTCTACTTTTTCAATATTTCTAATCTGACTATTTCCTTATGGCAGCTCCCTCTATTGAATTGGTTGAATATGTAATTGTGGCAGTAATTGTTCTCTTACAAATTGTTTTTTTTGTCCAGACATTGATTACCGTCCGGGCGTTCAAACTGAGCCTTCCGGAAGTTTCGGCATTTAGGCTTACTGACGTTGAAATACTCGAAGATGATTTTCGTACGGTAGCTCCGGCTGACTTACTAAACAATCTGGACAGTTATGTAAAGAAGGCGAAAACGGCCAGGGATGTACAGACTCAAAAGAACATCGACTATTACCAGGCACAAGGTCTAGCGTTTGAAGAAGTATTAGAGCGAGCTAGCCGGGACGCCCAAATACAGGTGGATACCGAAATAATCAATCTATTAATCGTAGTGGATGCTCCAGAAGGTGCCGTAATGAGCCGTATAAGATGGGCCATAAACACGTATTTAATACGAAATAAAGGTGCAGTTGCTGACTTCAACCTGCTTCGTGATATTGTTCAACGCCATTTAGATACACTCGAAGAAGAAATTGCTATCTCCGCACCAATTCCAGTGTATCTCGGACTGACGGGTACCATGTTAGGGATTATAATTGGCTTGCTAAGTCTTCCTGATGTCGATTCTGCCGAGTTTATTAAAAACGGAATTGCCAACTTATTGGGCGGGGTCAAGATTGCAATGATTGCTTCTTTTATAGGGCTGTCTCTCACTGTATACACCAATGGGCTAGTTTTCAGAGGGGCTAAGAATCAGGTGGAACGAAGAAAAAATGAGTTCTTTACCTTTCTACAAACGGAATTGCTTCCTATTCTATCTGAGAGTGTCAACGCAGGAATTGTCGGACTAGATCGCTCGTTAGACCGCTTCGGCGAGTTATTTGCCCGGAATGTGGCGAGTTTACAGGGGCTGATGAATCGGAATACTCAGGAATTGACGAGTTTGATGGACAAGAATTATGAAGCTCTCATGGCGCAGCAACAGTCAGTCAAAGCTCTGGAACGAATTGATATAACACGAGTAGCTAAACTAAACGTTAATGTATTAACTCAATTAAGAGAAGGTACCGACGCCTTAGAACGGCTCGTATACGGACTGCAACAGGTAGACAGTTTTGCTGCTAATGCTCGAGCCTTAGTTGATCGCTCGCAAGATGTTGTAGGACTAGCGGAGAAAATCAGTCAGACCATTGAAGAAAATCGGCAGTTACAGCATTTTTTAACCGGCCATTTTAGCCAATTGGAAGAACGGGGCCTACTCATCAGTGACACTGTAGTTCGATTAGATGAGGTTGTGGATAAGAGTTTGACGGATCTCCAAGCGCATATTTATGAAAGAATTCAGGCTGTAAAACAGATTCAAGTTCAGGAAGAAGATCTACTTAAACAGGAGTTTTCGCAGAACCGGGGCGTTTTATCCAAACTGAACTTTTTAGAGTCGCTTACTGAAACGTTGAGCCAATACGCTAAGAGTGATGCTATTCTACAGGGTAGTGTGCTGGGAACTATTCATCAATTAAAGGAGGAAACGGCTACTACAAACAGACTACTAAGACAATTTATTAGCCAGGCTGAGCGGCCATTTTATGCCAAGCTCTTCGGGCGACGTAACGGAATTAACTACGTAGGCTAACCCTCAATGAAACCGCGCGAATCAACATTTTTCTGGACTTCTTATACCGACTTGATGACGAGCTTGTTTTTCATCATGCTGGTTCTTTATGTCATGACAGTAGCTGTACTGAAATACCAACAGAAAGCAACCCAGGAACAGCTAAAGAAAATTACGGAAATTCAGAATGCGACCAGTGGTTTAGATACCAACTATTTTCAGTATCAGAAGGAGTACAAACGGTTCGCACTCCGAAAACAGATTCAGTTCAGATCCCAAAGTGACGTCATTTTCCCTAACAACTATTCTTATTTAAGAGCAGTAGGCAAATCTATTGAACGATTTGTAGAAGACTCACTCAAGACCAAATACAGAAGCGATAAAATTAAATATCTTATAGTCATTGAGGGAATGGCCTCAAAAGATGGTTATTTATATAACAATCGACTGAGCTATGAGCGTGCATTAGCTCTTAAAACCCTTTGGATTCGACAGGGAGTCAGATTAGACCCCAATGTTTGTGAAGTCGTTATAGCAGGAAGTGGTGTTGAGGGCGCCGGGCGTTTTCCCGGTGCTGACTCACGTAACCAGCGTATTTTAATTCAAATTATTCCTAAAATTGGCCGTATTGAAGAGGTACCTTTTATTCAGTAACTATGAATTTCTATTGTTCCATATATCACTAGCCGGGTTTGACAGGTATAAAAATAGGGGTGGCTTATCCGGAAATAATTGGACGTTTAAATGAACGGTGATCGGGCAGGAGGGAAGAGACTGAAAACATGCATTTTCGCGTTCAAAAAATCCGTTCAGTTTAATAGTTCAGCGTTTCTAGCTAGGTTGAGGTTTTACTAAACGCTTTATTACGCAGTTTACTTTAATATGAACAGGTTTTATTTTGTTCATATTAAAGTAAACTGATGGTTTATAAGCTTATAGTTATCTAACCAGTTCTTAATTCAAACTGGATATTCTTTTACCTTTTTTCCTTACCTGGCTCTGGCCATCTTTCAGGAGGTTCAAGCGCTCTTTCTCGTTCTTTTCCTCTATCTGGAACAGGTATATCCCTACGCTCTGGTTCGCGGGGGCGGGGAGGGTTGTTGGGATTAGGTCTCTGGCGATCAGGGTTTTGTTGGTTCAACATAATAAAAGTTAATTATTTTCAGTCTTAGGCATCCACAACGTTTCAGGCGGAATTTGCTTATTAACAGTTTCAAAGCATTTCTTTGCCAGCTTGGCATTCTGGTTTGCATCGTCATCAGCTGCAAGCGTATTCCGTCGGTTCAATGTCCTTTCGTAGGATTCTTTCAGCCTATCTAAAAAACTCTGCTGCTGCTCAATCTCACTAACAATATACTTAAGATCATAATATATATCTCCATGCCCGACAAAGAGTTTGCTATACCTTTCAATTTCTTTTGGTAGATCTAAAATGGGTTTAGCAATAGCAACTACTGCTACAATTGCAGTTATAACGCCCCAGATAGTAGCTCCAATTTCGTTTCTCCAGATAAGCCAACCACCTATAACTGATGATGAACCAACTGCCAAAAAGATGTCTAGAATTCTGTTCCAACGTCTGTACTTGTTGAGTTTACATCCATAGTATTGACGATTATATAATGCCGTTCGATAGCAATCATAAATGTCTCTAAGTTGACGACGAAGAATCTCGTTATTAACCTGTGTATTCATTTTAAGATATATTGTGTAAACGCCTATATGAGTATAAGTGGTTTGCTCAAATTGATTGGTCAGGGCCGGAATTGCGCAAGTTCAATCGCCCGGTTTATTCCAATTAGCTTACCTAACTGAGTCTCATCCAGTGCCCATAAATTCGCAGGTTCACGTATCCCATTCTGAACGAGTATTAGAATTTCTCCACGAGTCAAAGTTGATATCTTTATCAAAGGCAATGCTGTAACCGGTAAGCCAGTTTCTAATCGGGTGGTCAACGTATCCAATTCCTCATCGTTTAAGTCAAGAATCGGATATAGTGCTTGTACGATGGGAACAACAGAACGTAAGTGAAATCGTGTGGCATCAGCTATCCGTCGCACATCGCCATAACTCATTGGTAAAAATGAGTTGTTGGTATAGGTACTTTCAATGGTTTCCATTGAGGTCCCCCTTATCCAATCATTTACTACTAAAGTTCGTTTTGATCGACGATAGTAATCTAGTGGATCAGTTAACGAACGTCCATAAAGATGAACAATGTCCTCACCAAAATGTATGGCTACGTGGCGAGGCCACGTTTTTTCAAGGCTACCATTCTTAAATAGTGGCGTATATGTATCGTCAAGTTCAGGTAAGACCTGAGTAAGAGCCAACAGCCGTTCCAGACTTACCGTTGCGGAACCTATTTGTTGCAGAACTTGCAGCAAACGAACGATGGAAGGAAACGCAAGCGACGAGTTAGCAGAAGCAAACCCCAACAGTGTTAATTGTACATGCTTATCTTCTTGTTCCACCAAACCGTATTGAATAAGGTCTACCATTATCCGCTCGACATACACTTCAGTTCGCTGTCTCCAATCCGGATCAGCACGACCGGCTATATATCCTCCATATGTATTAGCCAGCAATGAGGATACATCATTACGTAGCAAACGCGGTATCTGCGCCAGTAATCGCAGTACCCACGTGGCCAAGTGACTGTTTGAGAAAGAGGAACGCAGCGGTTCAGGCCGACCTAAAACGTACTTTTGAAAAAGATGCCGCCGTTCCAAAGACGTGTTGGCAATTATGAATGACTGACCGCGTTCGTTGTAGCCTAGTCGACCGGCGCGGCCAACCATATTCTTATACTCGGCAATTGTAAATGGACGTCCATCCTCTCCTACGAATTCCGTTTCTCCTAAAATTACTGCGGATGCCGGTGTATTAATTCCGGCTGCAAGTGTGCTTGTCGCTCCCAGAACATGTACGCTTCCATTCTTTTTCCGAAAACTTCGTTCCACTGCTTCGCGCTCTTCACGTGATAGATTGCTATTATGAAAGGCGGTACCTCCCAATAAGCAATCATGTAAACGGGCTGAAGTCTTTGAAAGATCATTCGCAGGTAATAACGCCAGCACATCATGGGCAGGTGGTAGATTTAGATCCTTCGCCAAATAACCGGCTACTCCCTCTGCTTTGCCCCGCATATTGCGGAAGACAATAAGTTTTGCTCCAACTTGTTGCTTCAGAAGCACGTTGGCAAGCGGAACAATAACATCTTGGGCACCAGCCTCCTTGCGACGTTGTACAACGGCTCCTGGTGGGAGAAATTGACGGGTTTGTACAGTTAGCGTATCAGTATCGATGTACTCAAATATGCCCGAGCGGTCGATGACTCCTTCTTCGAGAGGCACCGGCCGACGAGTGCTAATTAGAGCATTACACTTTAACCAATGCTCGAATCCATTCGTATCACCGATTACAGCAGAAAGTGCCACTACTTGAGGAGAAATGCCCCGTTCTCGGGAGGCTAATAGGTATGTGAGTAGAAGTTCTACTATAATGCCACGGTTAGGCTCGGTTATAAACTGGGCTTCGTCGATAACGACGACACCAATGCGGTTAAGTGTCCCTTGGTTTTTTACCACCAGGTTGAGAAACATTTCATATGTGAGCAAGGCTATATCGTATTTCCCCCGTATGAATGCGTTGGTTGAATCTTGAAAATCTCCTGTACAACGAATGACACGTAAGCCTAACTTTGCACTGTACAGAGCCGTAAAGTCTTCATATTTCTCATTAGTCAAGGCTTTATAAGGCAAAAGGAATACAGCCCGCTGATTTGCTGTTGCGGCCCTGACAGCGGCCATTTCTCCAATAAATGTTTTGCCACTGCTAGTTGGAGCTACTACAAGGAGAGATTGCCCGTCCAATAACCGGTGTTCGTTGACAGCAGATAGTTGTAGCTCGTTTAAACCATCCGGGTAGGCCGCTGCCCAAGATGAAAGAATCGTCTGGGGCAGATTGAACCCCGCTAATTCATTAATATCAGTAGAGACGTGAAGGCCGGTCTTCTCAGGAAATTCTTTATAGTAATTAGTCCCAGGTCGTAAGGTTGGTAGCGTGAAGCCACCCTCAAAGTCTCCCACCCATTTAGGGGTTTGTGTCAGACCGAAACGATTAGCTTCAGCACGTACCCGGCCCGCTACATCAGCCATCATGTGAGCAACCTCCAAGGGTCCATCTGATGTTTGCAACGCGTCTATTAGTGCGTAAGTAAGCAATCCGTGTCCATCAACTTCCCAAGCTTCCTCGTCTACGTTAGCTGCAGCCAGCAGGACCCGTCCCCTACCCGTGAATGATTCTTCAAGAGAAAAACCGCTGCCTCGTGATTGTAAGCCGTCTTCAATCACTTTAGCTGACGCGCCACCACTAAAGCAGCAATCCAATACCAGCAGAATATGACGGGCTTTGCTTCTACGGAACCGCTCAGCTAATGCTGCCATTGAAATGGTCGTTTCGGCCAAATTCTCTTTATCTGTATCGTGGGCCACCAACCGATAGTTGTGAGTACCGTGTCCAGAGAAAGCCAAGAGCACAATATCTTGTTCGTTGGCCGTATCAAGTGTTTGAGCGAACACCTCATCGATTCTGGCAACCGTTGCTTGCTCATCGACCAACAAAACTGGGGACGTTTCAGGAAGTGTATCCTGCCAGAGTGCCCACAGGGCCGTAGCATCCCGCCGAGCGCAGTTTAAGTCAGGTATATTCTGGTCGGCGTGTCGGTTTATACCGATAAATCCAGCAAGCAATCGAGTTGAACTCATAGAATTTGATTAAATTAATTAATTGTAATAGTCTACCCTCCGTCCCAAGTCAGTAATTTCTATTGCTTGGTTTTACTCCTCATTCGCTGGGTAGTCTAATCGCTGACGAGCTTGCTCTATAGCTAAATGTAGTTTTTGCTCTAATACAGTGGTTGGTAATTGATAGGTTAGATATTCCGCTACTCGTATATCCCCTTTGTCCAATTGCATCAGTTCAATGTGTTCGCGCGTTTTCTCAGCGCACAAAATTAGGCCAATCGGAGAGGCCTCACCTTCAAGCATTTCATACTGTTTAAGCCAGCCCAGATAGAGTTCCATTTGGCCTTTGTAAGCTGCCTTGAACCGACCTAATTTTAAGTCGATAGCTACGAGTCGCCGTAATCGACGATGATAAAATAGTAAATCAATACGGTGATCTTCGCCGTCGATAACAATGCGCTTCTGCCTGGCCATAAACGCAAAGTCACTGCCCAATTCAATGATGAATTTCTGAAGTTCTGACAGGATCGCATCTTCCAGCTCCAGTTCAGAGTAATTATTCTCTAATCCTAGAAAGTCAAGTACATAAGGGTCGCGAAAAACTAGGTCAGGTGAGAGTTGATTTTCATCCCGCAGCTGGGCTAATTCTTGCCTGATCGTTTCTTCAGGTAACTTTGAAATCGCCGTACGTTCATACAACATACCATCCATCTTCTTCTGGAGAGTACGGACGCTCCATCGTTCCAGCCGCGCCATCTGCATATAAAAGTCTCGTTTCAACTCATCTTTTATGGTTACAAACGTCACGAAATGAGACCAGTTGAATTGTTCAGACACTGTCTGAATAATTTCAGTGTCGGGATATAGTCGGGCAAGTTCAATGGCATTTGTCAAGTTGGCTACGCTGAATCCTCGGCCGAATTCGGCAATCAACTGCTCACTGAGCCGACGGATCGTCTGTTTACCATATTCAGCTCGACCCTGATTTAATATGTCCTCATTGATTCGTTTCCCAATAGCCCAATACAGCCGGGTGATTTCAGTATTGATAACCGAGGCTATTTGTTGACGTGACTGAGCTATAAGCACACGTAAATCATTAAGCAGCGGATCAGCTGTGGATAGGTCTGAATTCATAAAATAATTAATGATGAACTAAAGAAATCAAGGCTATATCAAAAGTAAGGAATCAAATGGGGGTAAGCTTAGATATAGGGTAATGCCAGTCCTTAAGCATTATTTGCGTATTCACTTTAAAGTGCAATAGTACGTATTTAAGCCCTAAAAACAGGTGATAAAAAATTTTATAGTGATAAATATTGCGAATTGAAATTATTATACTCTCCTTTGTGTCAGAATGCTGACTATTTTTACCCATCCCATGATTTACACGGCAGTAGAGCAGTTCTTGCAGCAGATTAAAGTAAAAGCTGACAAACACGGTTTAGCTTTTCTTGAGAAGCCTACCAATAATCTTGATCAATTACTTGAGATGAATTTAACGGTAGCTCAGCGAACATCCATTATTAAAGGGTTAAGTCCAGAAGATTATTCTACTGGGCCATATCTGTGTAATCTACACCCACAATACCCATCTATGGTTTTTGGAAGGACTTTGCAGAAAGGAGAGGTGTTTATAGAATTATCAAAAGGAGTTGACAAAGCTCCCGTAATGTGTCGAGCATTTCGTTGGGCATCAAAGAAACTGATTTACCCTTTCAAAAATAAAATATTAGTATGAACAGCCCCCTAACAGGTTCTCCGATGGAATTGAGGACTAGGCCAGAGACGCGATTTTTTCGCCGTGAGCCATTCCAGATTGTCCATCACTTCTACTTGTGTGAGGAGACTGGCGAGGAGTTCACCGATGAGCATACGGACTCAGTCAATCAAAACCAAGTGCTCAATCAATACAGGGCAGCTCATAATTTGCCATTCCCCGACGAAATTGCTGCGATTCGGACAAAATACGGCTTATCGGCAAGCAAGATGGCAGAGGTTCTTGGCTTTGGAATTAATAGCTATCGACAATATGAGACAGGTGAAATTCCATCTGACTCAAATGCTCGACTGATACAGTTAGCTAAAGATCCTGAAGAATTTAAAAAGCTGATCTGCATCAGCGGAGTACTGGAGGAACAGGAACAGGAAAAATTGCTATCAAAAATTGATCAGTTGATTTTTGAAGAGAGACGCAATAAACCTGTCAACTGGGTAAGTGAATATCTCTTCGGCAGCTTACGACCTAGTCAGTACACTGGTTATCGACGCCCTAACGTGGAGAAATTTGTGTATATGACAATGTTCTTCGCAGAGAAGACTAAGCCTTATAAGACTAAGCTTAATAAGCTGATGTTCTATGCAGATTTCCTCTGCTTTAAGCGACATCAAATGTCAATATCGGGAGCTACCTATCGGGCTATCCAACTAGGACCGGTTCCAAATAACTATGATGCGTTGTATGCACACGGTGTAAAAGAAGACTTATATCGGGTACATTATGAAGAATTTGACAATCGTATAGGAGAACAATACTGTTCGTGTGAACACGTAGCGTTCCGGAATGAATTGTTTAGTAACGAAGAGTTGGCTGTACTTGACGAGGTTGTCAAACGGTTTTACTCTGCCCGCACCAGTGACATTGTTGGTATTAGCCACGAAGAGCGTGCCTGGACTGATCATGAAGGTCAGCACGAGAAAATTGATTATAAGTATGCGTTCGACTTAAAAGCCGTTTAGAATCTGGATCAACGAGAAAATTATAAAAACGAAAAGTGCTCCCGCCCTGGCCTGAGAAACCTGTGGAGCACTTTTCCGGCCGAAACGTTAAAGCGATCAGAAAACCGCTTGTGGGGAATGATCAACCCCAAACGTTTCATGAATTTGTCGTGAACGACATTGCAAATGTAATGCATCGTGCAGAAAAAACAACAACTGCACTTTACATGCATTGTTATGTCTTCCTTCCGATTCTTCATCGTTTTCTGACGGTACTGCTTTACACAATGTAGAGCGGCTTTTTGTCAATTTTTACTGATAGTACGATGAAGCCATCTTATTCTACGGCCTTTAGTTGCCGTCGCTCTGCGCGGAAAAATACACCACTAGTTGCCCACCCAATTGAAATCGCAGTTAGTGATAATCGGAATGACTTTCCCGAAGACATGGTACGTGTTAACT
Organism: Spirosoma migulaei; assembly: GCF_054776855.1. Lineage (NCBI taxonomy): Bacteria > Pseudomonadati > Bacteroidota > Cytophagia > Cytophagales > Cytophagaceae > Spirosoma > Spirosoma migulaei. The sequence goes on from NZ_BAAHBG010000018.1 coordinate 146,519, forward strand.
GGCAGGGTATTACACTTGAGGCACGTGGTGCTAATGGTCAGTTATTAACACTCATAGTCTTCCTAATTCTCATTGGTATTATAGTCGCCCTAGCTACTGTTGACTAAGACTTGAGCACTCCAAATGTTGGAATCTCCATCTATAAATCAGATGACTATGATACTTGAGACAATTGGCCAGAAAGTGGCCATCAGCCTTGCAACAAGTTGGCTGAAAAAATTTACAGAGGAAAAGTTGCCTTCAAAGCAAATGCGTCGGTTGTGGGTAGCCAGCAAATTTGCCGGAAGCAAAACTTTATACCGAGTGTCAGTAGGGTACTTGTACCGAATCAAGCTAGACGATAAATACCTGCTGGTTCGTGGCAAACGAATCGACCAATTTCAACCTGTAGGCGGTGTTAGGAAATGGTACACACCAGCGATCGACGCATTAGAGTCAATGGGCGTACGTGATGATGATTGTCTACCCATTGATGACACGAGTCGGCATGATCTACGAGTTCGGGTACCAGGTAAGAATATATTTGAGTTTTTAAAATGGTATAACAAACAGAAACATCGTGAAGTGGATCAGACTCGCGAGTTTCAGGAAGAACTTGTTAAACCAGGTTTGCTGCCGGCTGATAAGTTTGCCACAATTGACGTTCGATACCTCTATACGGTACCGACGTTTCATTACTCTCAGTACTTTAAATCTCAGGAACTGCTGTATCATGAAGTGTATGAACTAATGCCAACGGCGTCTCAGGAAGCGGCCTTACGTGCGATGCAGCAACAGGATCACTTAGACTACAAATGGGTGACCGAAGATTTAATTGAAAGCTTGGGCTATGATATACGGCTAAAAAATAAGCCGTTCGCAATTGGAGAACACGCGAAATTACTGATTAGTAACACCACTAAAATCTTCTCTGAGTAAAATCATGTTACCGATACCACTATCTACAAACCATTTTCAAATTAGTCAGCTCGATGATACGCTGAACCGGGTAGCTGAGAGCTTACAACTAGATCCAACCAGGCGTCAGCGTATTGAAACTAGCTATAAGGCAGTAAGTGAGTGGATTGAAAAAGATTTGCAGTTCTTTCAGGATGCACTTATTGATATTTACCCGCAAGGATCTATCAGAATCGACACCACAGTTAAACCTTACCGCCAAAGCGAATTCGACGTCGATTTTGTTTGCCACCTAGATTTCCTGACAGGTAAGCTACATGAAGCGATTGAAGTATTAAATGAATTGGAACGTCGGCTCCGCGAACACGATACATATAAGAGTATGATCGAACGAAAGAACCGGTGCATCCGAATCGTTTACGCGGACGATTTTCATCTGGATATCTTGGTGGGTTGCCAAGAATTAGTAGACAACAGTGAACGCTTAATTGTGCCAGATCGGCAGTTAAAAGATTGGACGTTCAGCAATCCGCTTGGTTACGGTAACTGGTTCGAACAGCAAGCCTGGGTTCCAAAACAGGAATGGCAGCTTCTAAAAGAATCGTACCAAAAGCGCATGATGGTTGAGGCTGCCCAAAAGCTAACAGACCCCGTACCTTATGCACTCAAGCCCCCGCTTAAACGTGCTGTCCAGATTTTAAAGCGCATAAGAGATGTGTACTTCTATGATAATCCAGATTTGGCTGCGTCAAGTATCGTACTGACAACTACGGCAGGTTATTCTTACCAAAAGCAGTTGTCAATTACTGATATTATCGCTGGTTGGGCAGACTATACATTGTCTCAGGTAAGATATAATGAGCACAGAGAGCCAATACCATTTGAAGTTCCCAACCCAGCGAATCCACAGGAAAACTTTGGTGATAAGTGGAAAACCGAACCGAAACAGTATAAGGCATTTATCAACTTCGTTTCGTATATGCGAGACGTCTGGGGAAAAATTGTCTCCACAAGCGACTCAGCAACTAGTGACGAGTTATTGCAAAAATTATTTGGTAATGAACGTGTAAAACGCATACTAACAGAGCAACGTGCTTGGACAGAAAAATCCCAAAAAGTAGAAAGATTAAGTGGGCTAATAACAGCCCCTGGGCTTCACACAACGCGGGATGTCAAATTGACTCCAGATCCTACACCGATTAAGAATCAGCCGCATAGGTTTCATGGTGGTCAACGTTTTTCCGCTGGTAAGATTCGTCAACGAAATACGGTTGGATTTTACCAAATGCATTTTTTACAGCAGGCTTATGGAAGTACGTTTCGGTGCCGAGTAGAGAACGGCAAATTAATCGCTGAAGGGTGGATTCAACCGCATGAGTTATGTTGTCGATACAAGGTAAAAATCGAATATTTACCAGGCATGGCTCCCTGGGTATATATAGTCAACCCAGTTATTGAGCCAAATCCAAACATCCACATGCACTCAGACAAAAGTCTGTGCTTGCATTTCGCTAGTGATCACATTTGGACAAACCGAACTCGAATCACCGAAACTACAGTTCCTTGGATTGCGGAATGGATTGTATGTTACGAAGTGTGGTTGTTAACTAATAAATGGATCGGAGCAGAAGCACCACACTAACCTATAAAGCCGCCATCTGGTATTCACTTTTAATTCTCTACTTACATGAGATTCGATAACAAACAACTTTCTCACTTCATTGATAAAATCAAGCTTCAGCCCGAGAATATGGGTAAGTATCGGGATCAAATTGCGAATTTAAAAAAGCGGTTGGAAGCCAAGATCGGTGAAGATGACTCACATGGGCTTAAAGTGACTAAATACATTATTGGCGGTTCATGGAAAAAGCATACGATTCTAAAGCCAACCGGGGACAATCCAATAGACATTGATTTACTGCTTTTTGTTGAGGGTGATAGCAACATTCAAAATGATCTAAAAAAACTGTATGAGTTCATTGTTGGCTACCTAGAATCAATATACCCGCAAAAGGACATCAGGAAAGATTTTGACGCCCAAGGGAACACCAAATCAGTAACTATTACTTTCAGTGGCACAGGTTTAGAAGTAGATATTGTGCCTGTTGTGCCCTTAGAAAATCTTCCGGACTACGTCTGGCAACCCAGTAGGCGTGGAGGGAAAAAATACATTACTAGCGTTACAAAACAACTTGCCTTTTCACTTACCAAGCGAAAACAGAATTCATCCTACACAGCGATCGTACGGGCAATCAAATGGTGGAAGAATTATAAAGAGCTCTATCCGACAGACGACGAACCGGGCTTATCTTCTTTTGCCATTGAGCTAATTACAGCCTATTTAGATGAGCAATATGGTGTTGAAGAGAACATCGAAGAGGGAATCATACGATTTTTTCAATTCTTAAGTACAGCTACTTTCCCAATAATCAGTTTTGAGGGAGCTATTAATAATGTCCCCAAATCATTTGATCCGCCCATTTTTGTTAGCGACAATACAAACAACGAAAACAATGTGGCTCGGAGAATGACAGAGGATAAATGGGCAGAAATAGTATCGGAGGCAGAAGAGGCATTTGATACATTAAATATGGCGATTGCCCGGAATAATGAAGGTGATACTATTCAAGAATGGAAATCAATATTTGGTCCAACGTTTAACATAAAGTAACATGTATAATACTACAGTAAATACAAGCACATACACCGTGCTTGATGTTAGGAAGACATTTGAAAATTGTGAAGCTGATATCCGAACGATCGCTCGACGAACGGGAAAGTGGACAATGGATTACGTGGATCAAATCTTTCACGATGTTATTATACTAGCTGAAAAAGAGTACTTACACTCTGTGGATATTGCCTTAGTGGATAATGCAACAGGCAAAGTATTAAGAGCTAGTAAGTTTGTCGTAAACTCATTAGGGAGAGCCACGGATAGTGAGCGGGCAGGTAAAAACAATGACTGGATAGACATTGCCAATACGCGTCTTACGGTTATTCTGTCGTATACACCAAAATGGAAAGCGTTAACCACAACGCAACGAGCTAACGTACAGAAAGACTTTCAGATTCCCTGGTCACCCTCTTCGATCAATAACTCATTTCCGCATCTGGCCAGCAGCAACGCCCAATTATACGCTAGCAAAGGCTTTGAACTTCAAAAAACAAACTTTAAGTAATGGAATCAATATTTGAAAATACCCTTGAATTACCTAGTGATATCATTCAAAAAAGGACTCAGAGTTTAGTTGGATTTGACAGCAAATTCAACCGTATTTATTCAAATCTTAAATTACTTCTCGATCAAGATGGACTGGCAAAATGGAGCAAGAAGTTTCACCAAACCCAGCTCCCCATTATCGAGCATCTCCAAGATAAATACCCATTAATCATCTTGTCAGGTGATGCTGGGACGGGAAAAACCATATCCGCTGAAGCAATAGCAGATAAGATGGTCAGGGAATTAAAAAAAGAAGGTTTCTTTTTGAAATTAAGTACTAGGGTGCGGGGGGAAGGTTTACACGGACAAATGGGCAATTTAGTGAATGATGCCTTTGCCGAACTGAAAAAGCAGGCTGGAAAACGTCGTATAGCCTTTCTTCTTATTGATGAAGCAGATGCGATTGCTTCTACGAGATCAACCATGCAAATGCATCAGGAGGAAAAGGCAGCTGTCAACACGCTCATCCAGAAGATTGATGAAATTAGGGAACTTCAAGGGCGGGCAGTTGTATTTATGTCAACTAACAGACTACATTTTTTAGATGAGGCTATTATCAGGAGAGCTTCTATTGTACTCGAGTTTGAACGTCCGAATAAAGAAGAACGAATAGCGCTCTTCGAAAAAAGCCTAAAAGGTTTAACGCTAACGAATGAAGAGCTCAACGAATTAGCCGAACTGACTGGACCTGAGAAAAACGAAGGCCTAGGCTTTTCTTTTTCTGATATTAGATTAAAAATACTTCCAGAAGCAATAGCAACTTGTTATCCTGACAGGGGTCTTACTTTCAACTCTATAAAAGACGTTGTATTAAAAGTAAAACCAAGCCCGCAAATTAAATGAAAAAATTCTCAGTAGAAGTAATTGTATCCCTTATACTGATAGCAGTAGGCTATTGGGGGAATCAACCATTTTGGGAATCAGGTTTCTCTCAAGCTGGTATTATAACCTTAATAACATTTATCTTTACGTTTGTCGTTACAAATTTTAATAGGCTAAAGCTATCTCTATATTTACTTTGGCTGTCTTTATTTAAGGAACGAGTACGCTTCTCAATGGCTTATCTTTATGTAATTAAAGTTGAGGATAAACTTCTATTAGTGAAAAATTTTAATTTTGGCCACTATCAATTAGTTGGTGGGAAATATAAACGCTTTGAAAGGACACAAAGTATTTTACAGAATGATTATGATTCTCGAGATGATTTAAAACTCGTCAATTCAGGTGGGATGAAAGATGATTTTGCTCTGTTTATTCCTGCTTCAAAATCACTAAAGTTTTTAGATTGGTTTAATACAGGAAAGGATCGCGAAGTTTCTCATTGGAGAGAATTTTATGAGGAGCTTATTGAAGGAAAATCTTCGGTTTTGTCTCAGAAAAATTTCAAGTATGTAAATTATTACTTCAAAGGAACAGTTACGACACCGATCCATACAACACCTGGGTGGGGCTGTAAAGAAATACTTCAGTACGACATTCTCGAGTTAATTCCAACTACAATTCAGTATGAAGAATTAAAACACCTTTATGAACAAGGGGATACTGACTATATAAAGTGGGCTGATGATGAGTTAATCCAATGTTTAGGACATTGTAATAGACAAAAACGATTATTGTATAAAATTGGCGCCCATACAAAATGGGCTATCAATATGAAATGGAGCCAAGATTAAACAAGCAATCGGTGGTAAACTGATGTTGAATTTACAAACTAGGTTGCAATTTTTCGGCTTTGGAATATAACATAACTACTATAAAGTACTGTGATACCAATGCAATAATAATTTACGTACCTATAAATCACCAATTTATTTATAAGCGAATAATTTAAAAATAGTAGTAGTAAAGCACCAAAAAATACGACACATAAGAAGGAAAAATATAGCCAAACATTATAGTTTAATTTAAAACTATAGAAAAGAAAACAACAAGGGATCAAAACTATTGGAACTATAGTAAATAGAAAATTACCCGTTGGATTAGTATATTTAAAAGCTACAAACATACAAATAGACACAACCAAGTCGAGGTACACATAGCTCCAAGTATCTTTTTGTTCCGGACTAAACTGTGGATCCATGACAAAATAAAGGTGATAGTAGTCCATGGCAAAAAAAACGGTTAATGCTAGCTTAATATAGTAAATGTCACTGCTTTCAAAGGGAAGTAAATCATATAACATAGATCCTAATATACCAGGATAAAAGAAATCATAAATGAGTCGTTGCTTAATCGATTTTTCAAAAGCAGGAGCATTCATATTTAAAGTAATTGGAATAGATTGCTAAAGTGAACTTTATAGAAAATATGCATTAATACCAAGGTCGCTCATAAATATCCCAATAGTCATTAGCTTCGATAATTTCTAGTCCTACTCCTTGAAGAAACTTTAATTTACCAGCTAATCTTAAATCAGGTGATATATTACTTTTTGTAACATACCAACCAGCTTTTCGTCGCTCTGGAAATTTTTTAAAATATTTGGCTCTTTCAATTAATAACCAACGGATAAATACCTCATTTTCTGCCAAATTTAAGCCAATAATACAAAGGGGCCTGTTGAAAATTATATGTAACCAACTTTTTGCCCCTCTCCATCTTTCCTGATTTTTTCCGCTAAATAATTTATTTTCATCACCCTTATGAAGTAGCGTTCGGGCTTTTTCGACTGACCCCATATAATGTGTAAGGCCTAATCGAATACTTCTATGGTAATTTACAAATCCATTTATGTACCAAATACCGAAACCATCTGTTGGATATTCCAACTGCCTGTCGCCAAAATAAGTGGTCCAGGGATAAAAATCAGTAAAACCTTTTGTATCAGTATAATATTGCCTTAATGAATAACAATTTGGTAAGATAAGATCAAAATTTGTTGTTAATATAGGGGCGTTGATTAGATAAGCTTTTGCGACAAGAGCCGTATGGTGTTGTTGAAAGGTCCACCCAGAAAGTAGTTCACTAGCTTTTTTCTGAATTTGGAAATTAGAAGTGCGACTTTCTCCTGCAGAAATTTCTAGTAAATCGTAAAACTCTGTTAATGTAATTCCCTCCGGAACTTGATTATATGAATCTGGAGAAAATTCATTCCAAAGTCTTATAAGTAACTCATCCCAAGAAATAGCTTGTGGATTGTTCAAATATCGATTTATTCCATTACCAATGATGAAAGCGATATTACCCTGATTCTGCTCAACAATTGAACCCAAATCCATAGCCTATAGTAGCTTAGGTTTTCTTGAATTTTGTAATAAATGACAAATTATAAAGTAACTTAGACAGAACCATCTTTTGCGCAAATAAATTAATCTAAGTAACTACATCTCTGATACTAACACAAAAAATATGATATAGTAATAACCATTTTCACAAGTTAATGCTGTTAACATTTAGATGGGTAAAGGTAGGCAAATTTGATAATCTTATCCTGCAAATCAGTATTGAAAGCAAAAATTCTGAAAATCTAACTGTAACTGCCAGCTTTATTTACCTAAATGCGGATATTCCGTTAATATGCTACTAAGAAACACCATCTATCCATCCCTTATCTTTAAGTTTTCCTATAATCAAGTTATCAATGATTTTTGGAATTGAAGTATCCCAAGGATAGTCAGATTTTTGATCGAGCCATTTAAATGCCTTGTCTTTAAATTTGTCGTTCAATGCAACTGGTTTGAATAGTTGAAGGTGAATTTCCCGAAGCAATTCAAATTCATTCCAATTTCGCGGTGCAGTTGTGACTTTCTTTTGGTTCAAGAATTGAAAGGTATACTGCCGATCAATCGGTGCAATTTTGTTAGGTATATAATGGGCCAAAACCTTAGAAACGCCAACAATTTTGAATTCGGAAGCCATTGGATTCAAAGTGTCAAATAAATTTTTGATATAATCAAATTCAACACTGCTACTATCCTCTAGCATAGTATTTTCTAGTTTCCTGAATATGGATTCACAATCATTAACGCTTTTTTCAAAAACATCAAAGTTATTCAACTTGGCTCCCCCTTTTCCCATTCGGTGCATACCCCATGCAGTTAAAGTAGCATATACATACTCTATTTTTTGTGGATTTTGTAATGACAACGCTCTGATGTGAAAATGAAGGCTTGGACCAGTAAAGCCAGTTTCTTTGTAGTATAGATCATGGTATTTCACACAGTTATCAGTTAAATCACTGATTAATACTTCCCAGTTAATGGAAGCTTTCTTTTTAATTTTTGGCATGTTGATAGAGGAAATGATTAAAATTCAGGAGTAATTAAGTTACCTTAACGATCACTCCACGATCTATTATATTCCTGATATTTAGCGCTATTTATTCACGATGACTGATAAACTCAGATTTTTATGAATTTATCAACTCGATAACTCGTTGCACCTGCATCACATGAAAGGGTTTACCACGACGTGTCCGAAAACCATTACTATTAAGCGTCTCAGCAATCTGACTCCAATTCTGGCCTGCCTGCCGCAGTGAGCGAGCCAATGTAGCTGCCCGTCGATTGTTTTCATCTTGACGGGCAGCTACATTGGCGAATCTGACGACTTTTCAGAATAGCGGCTCCATCCAGGTTGGCAGGCGTTCCCAACTGAGCTCCCTGACGCTTTTTTTCGGCTAATGCTTTTCGTGTACGCTCACCAATCAGCTCCCGCTCATACTGCGCCATCGTAGCCATAACGCCGATAGTGAGCGTATTGGCTTCAGGCATATCGGCACAAACGAACTCAATACCCGAATCCCTCAATGTAAAAATAAAGGCCACGTTTCGGGTCAACCGGTCCAGCTTGGCAATTAATAGGACTGCCCGTTGCTCTTTACAGTACGCGATGGCAGCCAGTAATTGAGGCCGGTCATTTTTCTTCCCTGACTCAACATCGGTAAATTCTCCTACCAGCACTCCGTTACCACCCAGATAGGTATTGACAGCTGAGCGTTGGGCTTCCAGGCCTAGGCCACTTCGTCCCTGTTTCTGAGTTGACACCCGGAAGTAGCCTACGTAGGGTCGCTGCATCATTTGAGTTGTATTTAGACAATTTGTGTCCGAAACAATGTTCCACGGCACAAAAATTACGCTTATGGCATAAAGGTACTCGGATTTAACATTTAACAAACGCTCGTTTAATAAATGTTAAATTCACATACATCCACTTCTCATCTAAGTTGTAGCGACTGTGTTTTGAACTGCAGCTCCAATTTCAACACCTCGTTGGCGGAGATATTTATATAATGTGGTTTTAGAAATGTGTAACTCGCGGGCGATTTGTTCCACTGAGTATTTATTTTCTTTGTAAAGGCTTTCACCAATGCGGGCTTTCTGCTCAGCCGCCTTGGAAAGACCTTTACGACGCCCTAAGAGTTGCCCCCGTCTACGGGCGGAGGCTAAACCAGCTAGTGTGCGCTCCCGAATTACCTCTCGTTCAAACTCGGCTAGACTAGCGAAAATGCGAAAAACGAGCCGACCCTGAGCCGTCGTGGTGTCGATCGGGTCGTTCAGACTGACTAATCCAACATGTTGCTCCTCTAACTGAGTCACAATCTCGATTAAGTGATTTAAGGAACGGCCTAGTCGATCCAGTTTCCAAATAATGAGGGTATCACCTTGCCGAATGATTTCTAATAGTCTGATTAGTTCTGGCCGTTCAATTTTACTACCACTGGCTTTCTCCTGAAAGATTTTTAAGCAACCTGCTGCTTTTAGGGCATCTAGCTGAAGTGCCAAGTTTTGATCTTGCGTTGAGACTCGGGCATAACCTAACTTCATGGTATAATAGTGACTGTCTCACGTTAGGGACGTGAAAGTGAGAAATCTATTTTCGATTCAGAAAGCAGGTTGTGAACGTTGAAGTTACAGAATTATCAGGTTGCTAATGCTCAACTTAAAAAGCTTGTGTCTACCACGAATAACTGATGGAAGAAATCATTAGTCATTTTTTGCTGTAACCGTTCACGAAAAGGTTGCCTTTTCTGAACGACTACTATGAAAAGTACAAAATATTAAAAAGTGGTGGGAAGAACATCCTTAATTTTATTTAGTGGTAAAATACAATTTAAGGACGGAATTAAACTGAATAATGGCCAATAATTAGCAACTCTATTCACCTATTGAGGAACGTTTATGGGTGAACTTACCCCAAAAACAAAAATGCATTTCGGCTGTCGATTAAATAGTAAACAATAGGTTCCTTTTTATGAAAATTTATTAAACACATGGGTAACAAACCTGCAATGACCATCACAGATTCATTACCCTGTCCAAATACGAACGACCTTAGGCAACGTAACGCAGCAGCAAACCAATCATAGCGGCTCCACCAATGAGGCTTAATTCAGGTAGTTTCTTGAACCCATAAAGCAGTCCCACAGTGGCTAGGGCGATCAAAATGGCAGGCACATCAACCAATTGCCGACGCGCTAGCACCACTACGGCCCCGGCTATCGCTCCGACAGCCGCAACGGTGATGCCATCTACGAAGGCTTTAACACCTGGATGCTTACCCCAGCGTTTAAAGTAGGGCGCGGGTAAAACCGTCAATAAGTAACAGGGTAGAAACGTGGCCAAGGCTGCGATGCAGGCACCCGGAAAACCCGCCACCAAGTAGCCGATAAAAGCTACCGTAATGACGACTGGACCGGGGGTAATCATGGCCACCGCCACCGCGTCCAAAAACTGTTGCTCATTCAACCAGCCATATTCTTTGACTACGCCACCATACAAAAATGGGACGATGGCCAGCCCACTTCCGAACACAAAGGTTCCTGCTTTGGCGAAGAAGATAGCCAGCTTCCAACCGATGGAATCCGTAAGGAAGTCTAGACCTGCTGGCAGAAAAAAAGCGATACTATTTCCCATACCGGGGCGAATTAATTGAGGGGGTGTCTTTACCAGCCAATAAATGGCCCCCGACAATAAAACCAGCCACAACAATTCCGATTCCGTAACAGCGGTGACAATGGCAGACACGGTAAGTAAGGTCCAGCCCAATTGATCTTTTCCTACGGTTTTGGTCGTCAGCTTGTAAGTGCCAATGGTGATGATGCCGATCACGGCGGCTCCAATGCCATAGAAGATGGCTTGCATCCAGGGTAGGCCCCCGAATCGCTGATAAGCCCAGCCCAGCGCTACCACCATGATAAAGGAAGGCAGGATGAAGGCCACACCCACGAGTGTAGCCCCCCAAACGCCATAGTGAACATAGCCCAGGTAGATGGCTACTTGAGCTGCCAAAGGGCCAGGAGCCAATTGCGCCAACGCCATGCCTTCCCGGTAATCGTCCTCACTGATCCACTGTCGTTCCAGGACTAAATCATGGTGCATGGCACTGACCAGGGCGGGCGGTCCGCCAAAGCCCAACGTGCCCAAACGCACGAAGTAACGCACCAGATCATTCAATGAATAAGAAGCGTGTTGGTTCATCGAAGTGAGTATAACCGTTTTTAGCGTGAGTCAACGAACTAGAAAACAATGCCGAATTGAAAGCCAATCGTGGCCGATGTGGGGCGGTCGTTGCCGAAACGGATCGGCAGGGGCACCGCCACAAAATAGTTGAGCGTTTGACCGTGCCGGACAATTTTATTGAACACGGGTGTCACGCCGTACCGACCCGACGTTTCAAACGCGAGTCGTCCGGCAAACGTAAAATCATGTCCCAGATTGACCAGCACGCCAGGATGAAACAGCACATTGGCCACGCGGCTCGTCCCGTCCTGAGCCCGGATCAAGGGCACGACTTCGACCGAAAAGCCGATTTGTTTTGTTTTCCATAGATTGAGGCCAATGGGAAAACCGACCACATAATAATTGCTAAAGTTCGTCTCAGATCCATTCTTATCAACGGTCACTAACGGATGAAGAACCCCCAGATAGCCAACTACGCGGGGATAGGTTGGTGAAAGTGTTGAGGGTGGTGTTTGGGCAAAAACACAATTTTCATTTAGGCACGAAAGCAGTGCTATGAAGAGACATGCAGTAGGATAATTGAGTAACCAGCCTCTACTAGATTTGGCCGATTTCGGGCTGCAATGGATTCGGTTTATCAATGACGTATCAGTTTTAACGCAAGGATACGCCGATGGTCAGGCCCGAAATAGAATGAATTTAACCTTTTGTATCTGCTTTACCTTTTGCCCTATTTTTTCGGTAATCAGATGGATTTTGTCCAAGCTGTTTTTTGAAAATACGGGTGAAGTGGCTCTGGTCAGAGAAGCCGGTTAGATAAGCGATTTCGGTCAGGGTGTAAGTGGTGTTTTCCAGTAATTGGAGGGCTTTTTCAATACGCAGTTTACGAATGTACTCCCCAAACGATAAATCATCAAAATAGCGAGCAAACGTGCGCGAAACATAAGCCGGATTCACGTCCAGACTTTCGGACAATTCGGTTAAGCTGAGCCGGTACGCCGGTGCGGTCAGATTTGTATCGATCTGATCTTGAATGGCTTCCTTCAAGCCATCAACCCAGGCGGGAAGCTTGCGGGTGCCTGTTGGTTTGAGATACGCATGCAGCACCTGTAACAAAAGCCGCTCGGTAGGGCTTTGCGTGTGTTTACTCGTCTGAAGGTGTTTCGCCCAGCTATAAAGTGCATCATAAATGACCATGCCATGCGCTAATAACTTCTGGTCATCGGTGATATTGAACGCCAAGCCCGCCGAGATTGCCCATAGACCCGCTGACTGGGAAGCTAAGGCATGATCATCGGTATCAGCACCACGAATAATGGGGGCGATTGCCTGCAAAGCCGGATCGGTGAGCTTATGTTTTTGCAGAAAGTAATCGAAGGTGCAACGGTCTTCATAGTGCGTGTATTCAACGTGGGGCACATCAAAGGGAATCGCGTCTAACGTTTGCGCCTGTTGGAGAACCTGATCTTCCGGGACAAAGAGAACTGTGGCTTGTGGGTCGATAAATCGTTTGATAAGCCACGGACAAGCCAGTCGGTCAATTTTTGGGCGTTCTCGTGTAATCCAATTCATACTTGAAAAATGAGGGTAGCGAGATAAGTAACAAAGCAGAATATATATATTATCTCACGAAACGCCCCAAGTAAGAAGCAGACACAGGTGATCTTCATCGTCTCATAAGTTCAGTGGTCCACATGAACTCTGTAGAAGCTATGCCGTTAGCTGTAAAGGCTTTAAAAGAAGCAGCAAGGAGGGAATACGTCGTATAATCTCTTATATGTTAGCTAAGGTACGAAAATATTAAACTTATTACTCATGGATTATTTGTCTCAAGTAACCCTCCCAGTTGAGACGAAAGTAGCTTCGTATAGCAATGCGCTAAATTGGACCTTCCCCAAGACGGCTAAAACCTTGTTGGCAAACCAACCAATCAGTTGTGCCCCTTAGACGGCTGGCTACAATTGCCTGTAACAAAAGATAGCCAGGATTTAAGTACTTTTTTATAACTTCCATCCATTTTTCTGGATTAACGGGTTGGTAGCTTGGCTACTCCGCTTATTCACCCAAATGCCCGTTTGTCTAATCAGATCAAAACCCTTCGCATTAATCAGCAAGATAGACGATGCAGATAGCTGAAGAATCGGTGAACTTGTGGCAACTGGATCAGCTGGATAACCTGGAGTTGCTCTCCGCAAGCTTTGTTCATCAGTCGTTTCCCCGTCACTCGCATTCGACCTACTCGGTGGCACTCATTGAAGAGGGGATCGAACTCTTGCAGTTTGGCACTCAGCTGATCTATGCCCAGATGGGGCAAATCATCTTGATAAACCCAGACGAACCCCACGCCAATAAACCGGGGGATGAACGAGGCTGGTGTTACCGCAACTTCTACCTGACCAGGGATCATTTTTACGTTGCCGGTAACAGGTTGGGAATACCCTTGCTTCAGCCGCCCCATTTTGCTCAACGCATCATTAACAATCCACTACTTTTTGATCGCCTGAGACGAATTCACCAACAGTTGGAAATGCAAGGGCCAACGGTTGTGAATGAACAAGACCTGTTTACCTGTTTAGGGGAATTAGTGCTCCGATATGCCCAGTTGAAACCGATAGCCAATCCATTGGCATTTAGCCCAGGGTTACTGGAGGTGGTCGAAACCATCAATCAAGAGCCTGCTCAGCCGATGTCAATTGATCAGATGGCCCGACAAGCCGGACTCAGCCGGTTTCATTTCATCCGCCGGTTCAGCCAGTTAACCGGCCTTCCACCCATGGCCTACACCATTCAAAAACGGATTGAGCTGGCCAAAACGCTACTTCGTCAGCAAATGCCGATCGCTCAGGTTGCCTTGGAGACCGGCTTTTTTGATCAGAGTCATTTCACCCACTCCTTTAAGCGGCTGACAGGTACCACCCCAGGCGATTTGCGGTAGTTTTTTTTCAGAAGAGCACTATTTTACAAGAGTTCATGAACCAGGATGGCTTGTTTTGCCAGGGTAAACAAACTCTTACTCATGAGTCAACAAGCATCGACTGTTTTTAGGTATACAGCAGGTTCACTGTGGATTATTCTGTGCTGCGGAGGCAGTAACCCGCTGCTGGCGCAAAACCATAGAGTAAAATCGATTGAGAATAGCCTGATCCTGAGTGCCACCATCAATGGGCGCAATGGTGATTATTCACTCGATGAGCGGATGAGCTACTACGGGGTGCCTGGCGTCAGCTTGGCTGTTCTCGACCAGGATTCGTTGTGTCTCCAAAAAGGGTATGGCTTTGCCGATCGGGAGGGCCATAAACAAATTACGCCATCCACTCTCTTTCAAGCCGCTTCGGTTAGTAAGTCCATTACAGCGGTAGCGGTCATGAAATTAGTGGAAGGGCAAAAACTGTCCCTGGACAACGATGTCAATCAGTATTTGAGGAACTGGCAGATCGATTATGGCTCCTATCCACCCGGCACCTTTGTGAGTTTACGCCAGTTGCTTTCCCACACTGCTGGCCTATCGGTAAGTGGTTTTTCAGGGTATGTGCCCGGTGTTCCTTTACCGGGTATTGTCCAGATTCTAACTGGGACACCTCCTGCCAATAATGGGCGGGTTCAGTTGACTACGCGCCCAGGTGAGAAGTGGGCTTATTCAGGTGGGGGATACACGGTCATTCAAAAAATCATTGAGGATGTTTTACAGACGCCCTATGCCCAGGCCATCGATTCGTTGGTTTTAAAGCCGCTATCAATGAGCAACAGCTTTTTCAATAGGGAGTATACCTACCAGCCTGAGCAACAGGTAGCGGTCGGCTATGATTATGGCAGTCAGCGAATCCCCGCTGGCTGGAACCTGTACCCCGAACTGGCTGCCGCCGGGCTTTGGACAACCCCCACCGACATACTGTCCTTTATTCGAGCCCTGGCTCAATCCCTGGCCGGAAAGCCAAAAAGCTATTTGTCCAGAACAAGTGCCGATCTGATCCTGGAGGAAGGGCTGGGATTTTTTGTTGATTCGAAGACCTCGCCCACAATGTTTTCCTTTCGAGGTACGAATCGGGGGTATCGCTGCGAGTTTATAGGATTTACTCAAAACAATCATAGCTATGGTGCGATGGTGATGGCCAATTCCTACAATAGTCGCTACCTACTTCAGGAAATTCTACGCAGTATTGCCGCTCAATATGGCTGGCGCTATCCCTTTGCGGCTACTCCTAAAGACATTTCGGTGGTCAACGTATCGGGACAAGACCTGGACAAACTGATCGGCACATTTCGATCCGCCACCAGCAATCAAATCATTTCTATTGAGCGGCAGGGCGGTATGCTTCAAGGCACCCAACAGTGGGATAACTATTCGTTTTCTTTGCAAGCGCTATCCGAGCATCGTTTTATAAATCCTTCCAGCTTACAGCAGTATGACTTTTCCTTGGATAGTAACGGTAAAGTACATGAATTGAGGGTCGACAATAAAATGAGTTTTATAAAAGCGACTCCCTGACTATCTTATGAAGGCCTTGTCAACCATAGTCCATGAGTGATTAAATATGGAAACATTTGTTACCAATTCGTTCATCAGCAGGTTGATTAGCTGCCAAACGCTTAAGCTGGGAGTCAATTTACAGATCAACTAAAGTCGACGGGTTTAGTTGGTGGGATATCTCTTGCTTGCCTGAGGCTGGTGTTGGTCTCAAGAAAACGCTCCCACTTGAGACGATAGAAGCTTCATGTCTGTGCTTCTAAATTGGAACGAATAAAGGGACGGGAAATAAGGGTGTTGTATAAAAAAATTAGTAGAGATAAGTGTCAGGATAAAACCCTGATTATCAAATGGCTTTATCCTGACTATAGTATATTAAAGCTGGGGTTTATGAATACAGTTTAGGTAGCTCCTAGTCAGCTTCGGCATCGCTGTTAAACTAGTAATTTTCCTTTAGAGAAGGTAGGTGTCGCAAAAGATGTTTGCCAAGTCCCCCAACGACAGTAGCGTCTAGGCCATCGTCGCCCAAACGGTATTCTGACGTTGCTAGCCAGGGCGGCCTACTTGATCGTCAGCTGATTGACCATACTACCTACTTTGGCTCCCTGGGTCAGTCCAGTGCTAATGGATGGTGCGTAATGGATACCACCCAGCAATCGCGACCGACCCGCTTCCTGAGCATACTCCTGAAACGTATTGTAGGACCTAACACCATAGCTCAACGCATAGCTGTTGTCACTAAACTTGTAGCTGGTGCCAAACAGCTTTTCCAGGACGGCGGCACTGGCGGCTGATACGACCGCGTGAGCGGCCGAGTATTCTGGATGGGGCGGAGTAGGAATAACCGGGTTCCAGGAGGTCTTTTTCAGTACGTTGCGAATGTAAGTAAAAGGCCGAAGCAGATTATAGGTGTACTTTGTTTTAAAGGTCGAGACGGCTGCGTCACTCAGCGCAATACCGTGCTGGGCATAAGCGGCTGCGGCTTTGAACAAGTCCTGATTGGTCGTTACCAACAGTTGGGTTAGGATGTTGGTGGCGTGGGCCGGAACATTCAGATTGCCCGGCGTATCGGCCCAAAACCTCGCCGTGGTCGTATCCGTTTTGGTGAGCGATTGTGAAGTCGTATAGACCTCGTTTACCATCGCATAGAAAGCCGAACTGGGATCTTCGGAGTAAGTGGTCGGTGGCCCAGGCTGCGAACTGACAGCACTATTGGCGATAAACGTTCGGTTGTTACCCCAGCGCGGTAAAATGGGGGCTGCAGTGGGCGTAGGCACCCAAAATCCAGGCCCGACTGGGGGCGTATAGGTAGGGTCAGTCACATTTTTATAAGCCTGATGGCCGCCATCCGTTTTGGACCACTCAAAGATGGCATTGGCCACCTGCCGACCGTAGGTTTCGGCATTCGTTAGTTTGTCAGGAGGGGTAGCGACCTGAAACTGAGCCTTATAAACCGTTTCCAGCGAATCGATGCTTTTCAGGTTGGCCGCCGATGTACTTTCAAAGAACTGCCTGGTAAGGCTGGCCATGGCTGCGTTGAGGCTTTCGGGCCAATAGTACTGATCGGCATCCTTGCTGGGCGTGAGAGCATTCCCGCCAATTTGGGCCAGCAATGAGGTGTTACCCTCGATGCCGGGTCGTACGGCTTCATACATCGTAATTCCTGCATAGCCAAACGAGCGGTTGGAAACGATGGAATTGTAGCCGGTAGTGCTAAGGGTCAGCCGGATCTGCATCTGCATCCAAGCATGGGCAACGTCGGCCGACAAGACTGAGGGGTTGATCGGGCGGTGATCCTGGCAGGAACCTACTAGTAGGAGAAAAACGAGCAGCCAGATAGAGGATCGCTTGACGTGTTGGGGAGGGGTAGATCGGTTCATTTTTCACGTACGCTAGGTGAAACTATGCCCTTTAGTTCAATTGCGACTGCGTCTGTCTGGCCGGTAGATGCTACCGATAGCCAACCGGAGGCTTAAGCAGAGCGCTACGTATGCTATGAGGGCGATGTAAAATTAAATCGGTGGTATCCTCCTGTATTGTAAAAAACCGTCAATTTCGTTCCTAGCAAAAAGTGGGATACTGATGATCCCCTTGCTATTCTTGGGGAATGCATGACGTGGGAACTGACGACTGAAGGCTTAGACCTCCAAGTACCCATTCACTCCCTTCATTCCTGTTTTTAGGAATGAAGGGTCTGGCGAATCAGCCATACATTCCGGTTTATATTTTTAGGCTGAACTGTTTTCATCTTTAGCTTAAAAAGACCATATTAGGCTTTACAAAACGTAGCCAATCAACTGGATATGAAGTACGTAGAATATCCCCTTAGTCCCCTGTTAAAGCCCTTTGTTACCCGAGTTTGGGAGTTTGAAATGGATGTACCGATGGGTGAGGTGATCCATCAGCCTGACTGTTGCACAGCCACGACTCACTTCATGTTTAATCTGAAGCCCCCCTTTAAAACAAGGCGGGGTGATCAACTCATTCAGGCGAACATTACGAATTTGATTACGCCCCTCACCAAGCCTGTCATCAATATGTTAGAAGGGGCTCATTTACATATTGGCGTCGAGTTTACCCTCACGGGTTTTCATCGACTGTGGCAAATTCCCTTATATGCCATCAATTCGTCGGATACTGTACTCTATGATTTACAGGCGGTTATTGGGCCAGAAGCTCGTCGGGTCTATAACCAATTAGGGGAAGCCCAGACAACGGCCCACCGGTTTGATCTAATGGAAAAATTTTTACTTCGGCACATCAACCGCAAACCCACCAAGGCGGGATTAGTCGAGGGGGTTGAGCAACTGGTTCAGAAAGAACCCGAATCCGTCTTGATTGATAAGCTCCTTAAACAACTTTATTGTAGCGAGAGTACGCTCTTGCGTCATTTTAACGAGCAACTCGGCATTTCCCCTAAAACGTACCTTCGTATTCAGCGGTTTCAACGAGTCCGTAACCAATTGCTTGAAAAAACGGATTGGCGCTGGCAAACGGGATTTGTCCATGTCGATTATTACGATCAAGCCCACTTTATCAAAGAATTCGTGGCCTTTTCGGGCCGGTCGCCTTCCCGTTATAAAACAAGCATGAATGAGGTAGAGGCATTTTTTTCTACATGCTTTCATTGACAACTTCTTTTCAAGCCAACGATTCATTAGGTTGGCAAAGCGAGAACGTACACTATGTATAAGTTAGAAAAGGATAAAACCAATCAACCTTGAACTTGAAAGGGACTTTCTCTAAAAAGACTTCTGAACGAAACGAAGGAGTGTTCATGTATCTGCTTCTTTAAATGGGCGATTCTTGGGACATTGACTAGAAACGGATACACCTTATGCAAATTGGTCGGCAACAAAGAATCTGATTCTCCTACCTGACTTTATTATTAAACCATTGGCTCGGCCGGAAAGTCAGCCATCTGCTTGGCAAACGTAGCCGACTCCTCACCACCCGTTGAGACCGCCCATTCGGCCATCGCATACAAGACCGAGCGCAACGCTTTACCCGACGCCGACAACTCATAGCTCACATGAGGGGGAACAACAGGTTTGGACCGTCGGATCACTAAACCAGCGGTTTCCAATTGTTTGAGTTGTTGAATAAGCACCTTTTCGGTTAAGCCGGGAATGGCTTTTCGCAGCTCGCTGTAGCGTTTGGGGCCCGTTAACAGGCTAAAGAGAATAACGGGCTTCCAGTAGCCGCCAATCTTGTCCATTACAAACGTAACGGGGCAGCTCACAAAGGCCTGCCGCTTATTTTCCTGCACCACTGATGCTAATTTTATGGGGGTCATACTATACCTACTTTGGGGCCAGTTCTTGGACAAAAGTACGTTCAGCGGTTGGTTTGCACAAAAACTCTCCGACCAATGAACATTACAGTA
>NZ_BAAHBG010000019.1:0-47339 GCF_054776855.1 Spirosoma migulaei
TGGCCAAAAGTAAAGGAACAGTATATATAAACCCTATTAAAGAAAATTACGATGAAATAGATGAAGAGTTAAATTGTAACACAGATGAGTCACAATTTTTAAGCCAGGAAGCAGAAAGGTTTTGCAAAGACATCTCGAATGACAACTCTTCAATACATAGTTACAGTTTGATAGCTTTAGATGAAGTATAATAGCCCGTATTCTAAATAAAACAAACAAATCTATAATAGTTTAATCATAAATTTCAAAAATAGTGAAATAGAATTACCAATATACAATTTATTTTTATTTGTAAAGAATTAAGAATTTCACTTAAATAACGCGAATCATGGCAAAGCGAACAGTATATCGTAATTCTGATACGGGCCGTATCACTGCGAAGAGAGATGTTGTCAAACGCCCGCGCAATACAGATCGAGAACGTGTAAATGGTGCTACCCGAACGAATAAGTAAGAGTCATAGCTAATAAAGATTTTATCTTTCATAAAGCCCTGATCTAGCTGATGCTATTACGATCAGGGCTTTGCTTCCCAATAATCACAATTATTAGATCCATATCTATTCTACTATCTACTTGGCGAGAAAGATAATAAAAAACATAATACAATAATTTACAAATAATAGCTATAAATTATTTTAATCGTAACTGTGTAGATATAGATTATCCCACTAATTAATCACTACAATTTCGCAAATTTTTTAGAATATAATAGCTCTAATGATAGCTAAAATATCTATTAGAGATTTTTAAAAATTTAATTAAATTCATATTTTGTTGGTTTTATGGAAATATAAATTTTGTTTCACAACCGTTTTTTAATCAATAATAAATATGAGCAAACAATCAAGGCTAACGCGGATGCTTAACTACCTGAAACAATTGGTATATCGATTAGAAAATAAGCTAGAACGTGATGTAATTACATTGCTGCTAATTATGCTTTTGGCAACAGCATTTGTTCTGAAAATTGAGGTGGTATTTATGGAACTTACTATTCAGGTTCCTCTAATCATTTTAGGAAGCCTTTTATATGGTGGTTATTATTACTTTATTGTAACGGCTGCTAATGTTTTATCAAAAAAAATAAAATGGAAAGAAGGACAGACAAAAATATCATTATCTGTTTTGTCAATGTCCGCAATTGTAGCCGATGTCCTAATTCATGATTTTAGCTTTCCTATTGGATATGTGAAACTTTGGATGGCAGTGTGGATTGTTGTGGGCGCAGAAGCTCTAGTGGAATTGCTCGCTTACTCAAAAAATAAAGGAAATAAAACAGGGGGAAACAATTTCGCCAAAAGTAATAAAAAAAATCTTAAAGTCTCATCTACTAATTTGCACTATAGACAAAGTATAAGGCAAAAAACTAGAGCAACCAAAGAACGAGGACCGAATAATGGTCATAAGCCTGCTAAGGTATATCAGTTAAAAAATAAAACTAAATAATTCTATTATTTAAAGTCTATGTAATTAGGCAAATGTATCAATTATATATCATTCTTTACATGGAAAAAGAACATAATATTTAGGCTATACACAATGAATACATAAGACCCCGACTCGTTGTACGATTGGGGAATTATGTATTAAAAAAGCTTATGAAAATTTATTTATTGAGCTATGTATTAATTCGCAAATGAGGTGACTATCTTCTTATGAAGGAATAATAGAACATATTCTCGATTCTTATACAATATATTAATTTACTCTAAAACCGCTAGGACTAAGTCTTGCATGCAGAATAGATTCGATTTTCCAGTTCTTACTGTAAATCGTCAAATGAAAGTGGACAAATAAGGTGTGAAAGGGAATAGACAGTTTAGTAAATTGTTTCACCCAAATCACCAGTGGATTATTATTGGTTAGCCCAACGAGCCATCAAAAGAGCCAGTGAAAATCAAGCTATCACACAGTTAATCAGTAGCTTATTCACCGTTAGTAAAAGTCGGTACGGTAGTCCCAAAATCACTTGGGATTGAACGTTCAAGGCGTAAAAATATCCTGGCCCCGCGTGACAAGACTGATGAAACAAGCTAATCTGAGAAGTATCATTCAGAAGAAGTATGTAGTCACGACTACGGGTTCCAAGCACACTTACCTAGTTGCAGAAAACGTTTGAACCGTCAGTTCAATCCTGTAAAACCGGGTCAGGCATGGGTTTCGGATTTGACCGCACGGGCGGCCCCGTTATATCCGTACGGGTGAAGGCTGGCTCCATCTAAATATAATTATGAATTGTATTGATTGGTTGGGCTTTGGTAAGTCTATGAAGGCTGCTGAGACGACCATTCCCGCTTGGCATACCTACCAATTGAGCGGGCCTTAATCGAGGGGTGCAGTATGCTTGTCATGCTTTTACTAGATTGCTAAAAAAATACCCTCTGGTTGTGCAAAGCATAAGTGGGAAAGGCAACTGCTGGGATAACACTCTAGCTGATAGCTTCTTCAAGAGCTTCAAATCGGAATTAGTGTATCAGCAGGAGTTTCAAACTCAAAATACGGCCAAACAGGTAGTTTTTTAATACAAAGAGATTTTCGGGGGTGCCCGAGTGGTACAATCGCCAACGAAGGCACTCGGCGTCAGGCTATCTTTCCCTTACGACTATTATAATAGGCAATTTCAAAATGTCGCTTAGAGATTTGTCCAGTGTTTTGTTGCAAGTCCATACCCTATTTGAATACTCTTTTTAAACACCTTATTTTATAAGGTATTAAATAACAATAATTAAGCAGTTTCAACGATAAAACCCGTTTCTTATCATATAAATCCGCCCCGTTGAAAGAAGTATCCCTATTACAAGCCTGCTCACAAGTCAACAATTAGGCAAACACATCTGCGTTATCTTAATACAATTATATAACTATAACAACATGTAATTGCATTATATTAACAATATTAAAAAAAAACTTAATATTTTTTCATGTCATGAAATTATTGATCTGTTTTTACCACCTATATAAGTATAAAGTAGTTTTGATTTGAAAAACTTTAAAACTACATCAAATAAATTTACATTATACCCACAGCATAGTATACAGCTAATTGTAATGATAATTATCAGAAGTGATTGACATTTAATTAAAGTTTTAGTAATTCTTAACTTCATAAAGACATGGGAAGGTTATCAGAAAGCAGTTTTGATGGCAACGAAGCTCATCCAACACTGTCAGTTAGATATGTATTTTTATATGTACTCGCTTGCGTTCGTAAGATGAATATTTGGTCAGTTGTGGAGTGCAAAGCAATAGCATATGATATAACTATGGATACGATCATGGAACTATTTATTGAAGAAAAGTCAGGATTAGAAGTTCATAACAGGTATGAATATGTTATAAATGGTGTTCGTTCTCTTTTAAAACAACAAGCTTTTGTTTTTTACATAAAAACCAGGAGATTTCCAACTAGTGGTGAGTCACCAAGTTCTGTTGATGATTTTTGTAAAATCTTTACGAATAGTGAAAGTATAGATTCAACAAACCCCGATGAATTATCAATGATGAACTTATTTAATAATGAAGAGCAAACATTTGTTTTGCTTAAAAACTCTGGATTTGATAGTGATGAAATTGCCAATAAAATGGACATTTCTAGTTCCGATATTGGTAGAATACTAGGTGCAGTTAGAACGAAGCTTTATAGGCGCTATAACAATCAATAAATGCCTGAATTAGTAACAAGACTAACATAAACCTACAGTAATCCTATTTAGATATGATCTTTAACAGTAAAATGAGCCTTGACGAACTAATTGATCTCGTCTTGACAGATAAATACTTGACTTACAACTCTAAAGAGGTCAAGCAACTGGAAATGGTTCTGGGCGAAAAAGTGGAAAAGATACCAGACCCAAGTAAACGTGAATTCTACGAAGGAATAGTAGAAGGGCTAATTTTCGAAATGAACGAAGCATTGGCCAAAAGTAAAGGAACAGTATATATAAACCCTATTAAAGAAAATTACGATGAAATAGAAAAAGAGTTAAATCGCGATTTAGAGAAAGCTAACTCCGTAAGTAATGAAGTTGAAAGATTGTGTAAATTTGCTTTCGATAAAAGTACATATGAGAATCAAAATTCTCTTATTAGAGATTATGTACTTAGTGTAAAAAAAAGAATCATTGAGCTAAGTACAAATAGAACAAAATTTTCTTTCGAAGAAAATAGAAGTTACAGAATATTTTAATAATATAATACATTTATTATACGTAAAGAATTTCACTTAAATAACGCGAATCATGGCAAAGCGAACAGTATATCGTAATTCTGATACGGGCCGTATCACTGCGAAGAGAGATGTTGTCAAACGCCCGCGCAATACAGATCGAGAACGTGTAAATGGTGCTACCCGAACGAATAAGTAAGAGTCATAGCTAATAAAGATTTTATCTTTCATAAAGCCCTGATCTAGCTGATGCTATTATGATCAGGGCTTTATCATTGTATAGTTACTAAACTTAAGGAGAGTAATTTATAAGCAATTGCATAGCTAAACGAAAAGTTAGTGAGACTGTTCGCTAAACTGTGTCACAGGTGAATAGGGGTTCTTCTTCCAACGGGATACTGTTGGCGAATTCCATTTTGAATAAAAATGCTATTTTCAGAGGTGTCTTGACCCCTACTTGTGATGAGCCTACAACCCCAAACCATCTCTCCTATTCCGCTACAAACGCGCCAGATAGCGCGGGCGGCATTCCCTCAAGGTAATCGATACATGCAACTGCGGGACACTATCGGCACACCGTACGACGATGCACTCTTCGCCGATCTGTTTCCGCAACGTGGACAACCGGCGCAAGCCCCCTGGCAGTTAGCGCTGGTGAGTTGAGCAATTCGCTGAGAACCTCTCCGATCGACAAGCCGCCGATGCAGTACGAGCTCGAATTGACTGGAAGTACATGTTGGGCTTAGAGTTAACTGATGCTGGGTTTGACTTTAGCATCTTGTCTGAATTCCGCTAGCGCTTGTTAGGTGGTCATGCAGAAGAGCGCCTGCTGAATCACCTGCTGGTATGTTGCCAAGAACATAAGTGGCTGAAAGCGGCCAACAAACAGCGGACCGACTCAACCCACATTTTGGCTCGCATTCGGGCGACCAATCGATTAGAGTGTGTCATTGAAACCATGCGCTTCACCCTCAACAGCCTGGCTAAACTCGTACCCGACTGGTTGGCTGGGCAACTGCAACCCGACTGGGCCAACCGATACGGCCCCCGAGCCAATGATTACCGCCTACCGGATACAAAAGCCAAACGGTTAGCATATGCCCAGCAAATTGGTCAAGATGGGTTTTGGCTCATGGAACGAATCGAGATGGATCAACAGGCTGCTCACTTTTGGCAGCTACCGGCGGTTGATATTCTGCGTCGGGTGTGGATTCAACAGTTCAGAGTGGTAGACGGTCAACTTATCTGGCGAGTTGAAAATCAAGGCGAATTACCTCCTTCGGCTCAGAGCATCAGCTCCCCCTACGATTTAGAGGCTCGATTTAGTCGTAAACGCGCTACTACCTGGGTAGGTTATAAAGTTCATTTAAGTGAAACTTGCGAAGAGGATCAACCGCATCTGATTACCCAAGTAGCCACTACAATCAGTACCGATGGGGATTCGGATACCTTACCTCAGATTCATCAGGGATTGGCTGATAAGTCCTTGCTACCGTCTCAGCATCTGGTCGATACCGGTTATATGAGCGCGTATATGTTGGTACAGAGCCAGGAGACCTATCAAGTGGATTTAGTAGGGCCAGCTCGGGAAGACCAGAAATGGCAAGCCTTAGCGGGTGAGGGGTATGCGGCTGCGGATTTTCAAATCGACTGGATCAATCAACAGGCTAAGGGCATACGTCTCAATCCTGGTTCAAAACTGCAGGAAATGGCCAGCCTTGCGTGTTTATCAAGTTCTCGCGTAAGCATTGCGTACCCTGCCCGGTTCACCACAAGTGTACGCGCATGAAACGCCGGGGCATTAAGCTGTTAGCCGACGGCCATTACCAAGCCTTGCAGGCTGCTCGACAGCCAGATAGGAAGCGAACTGGCTCCATCTTTATAATCAGCGAGCGGGCATTGAAGGCACGCTTTCTCAAGGAGTTCGTGGCTTTGGCATACGCCGTTCGCGCTACATTGGTCAAGCTAAAACGCATTTACAGCATATTTTCATTGCCACGGCGATGAACCTTTGGCGAATTGTTGATTGGCTGAACGAGGTGCCATTGGCCAAGACACGTCAAGCGGCTTTTGTGCGATTGATGCCTCAAATAACGACCTAAGCTGAATTCGCCAACAGTATCCTTTTACACAAAGAACCCCATGTACGATTCGGCAACGAGATCCCTAATGGGATCTATGCTCAAGTGTTGACGAAGTATAGCATCGGTTTCGAGAAAGCTTCGTGTCAGGAATAAGCCTAAGGCTTTGTACTAGTAGCCTGGTGATGAGGCGTCGAACGGCTCATTGTATGAACAAATTTCTTCCGACGTATTGTATATTATGAATGAACGCTATCTTACTCGGTCAGTTGGCTAAATACAGATAACATTCAGATCATGCAATAGCGTTTTTGATCGCTTAGCCAAATATAATTTCTACAAAGAACGCAAATCACGAATAACGCAAACGTTTTAGGCTAAAAAAACGGGAATTTTCCCGTTTTTTTAGCCTAAAACGTTTGCGTTATTCGTGGAAATTATAAAGCCTTATCTCTGATAATTACTCAAGACGTTCTGGGTCATTCAAAAGAATAACTTTGTTCATTTACAAGAAATTAATAGTTTTCAAACTGTAAACTTTTTTATATGAAAAACTTTATTCCTAAAAACCTTGCTATTATTCTACAAGGAAATAAAGTAGGGCACCATAAATATTTTTTCATTATTGCTTTACAAATGCTCTTATGTCAGGAGCTATATGCCCAACTATCGCCAAATTACAGAATTGAAACTGTAAAAAATAAAATCGCAAGTGGCACAATAGATAGACATGCACCTCTGGTTGCAGCCGATGTAAACCCAGCTGATAAAAATAATGTTGATATTTTTGGTGTTGGTGCGTATACTGCTGCTTTAAATCAACCAGAAAGTCAGAATAATCAGGCATTGGGAGCAGCAGGATTAACAATAGGAAATAATATGGGACAGTTTACTGGATCGATATCAATAAATACTTCTGGAACTATTGAATATAGCAATCAAGGCTCATTCGGGAAAGCTATATTAGTTCCTGGTCAAGGTAACTCATCGTTAACCTTTGATTACAGAAAATACAATAATTTAAATGCCGCAAAATTTAAAAGTTTTGGGTGGTTTGTGTCTCTAACAGGATCAACTAATGCGAAATGGACTTATAGTGGTGAAACAGTAGATGCAGCTACTCTTGCACCAAAAATACAGGTAAGTTTTTATCCTTTCCCCGACCTAAAAACGTTTAATGATAATACCTTATTAGTTTCTTTTGATCTCGGTTACTCTTCAAGATGGCTCATTGGTGATATAAGACAAAACGAAGCATTTAGACAGGCTTCGTTGGGAACTAAAAAAACATCTTTTCACGGTATTGAATTAAATGGTAATTTATGGATAAATGATTTAAGGTTATTCTTCGCCTTACCAGTACTTTTTGGCCCTAATGTACAAGGGCTAACAGGACCCCAATTATTAGTGGGTGCTAGCTTGAGTGGAAGAGCTATAAGATTATCAAATTAAAGTTTATTAATAATAATTTTGTGAGATGAAAAATAAACTACAATTATTTGCTTTTTTGATAGGTTTATTACTTTATCAAAAAGGCCTTTGCCAAGGAATTTATGAAATAAAGTATAAGTATTATAAAAAAGATACCATTAATGTAAATTCTACAAAGGACTCTGTAGAGGCAGTAATGTTTTATTATGGTAATAACAACCCTAGTAATGTTGTAAGAACTCGCTTTCTCACAAAAAATAGCAACTGGGTTGTAATTGAACAGAATGTGCGTGATACGAAGACATTAATTAACGGTAAGATGGAATGGGTGATTGCTGGTTATAATCCTAAATTTATAGAAGGCAATTCTTATACATATAATCCAGATATATTTAAAGTGTCCAAGGAAGTAGGAAATATGCAGTTTGGACTTGATTCAGTATACGATACTAAAAACAATGGTGGTAGGCTTATAACATTTAATGTACTAGAACCTAAATTACTAAGTAATGATTACTTGGTAAAATTTAATTGGAATCCAAAAACACTGCCTGAAGAAATAAATTTAAGCCAGAGTAAGCTTCATATTTTCTTAGTTTCAGATACACAAGATAGTCAAATTGGCGCTGGTTGTCTGGCAAATCATAATAATATTTTAAATTTTATAAGAGATAGTAGAGATGCATCTGGTATAACTGTTGTTGAACACGAATTAAAAGATGCCGACTTTAGAAAGAATAAAGTTGTAGATGCTATCCAACAGCTAAATGTTTCTGATAACGATATTATTATTTTTTATTACTCAGGACACGGTTTAAGGCAACCTAATAATGGCAATAATAAATGGCCTACTCTTAAACTAAAAAAGTCGTTTTTCGGAAGCCAGAATCAGAGTAATATGGATTTAGTTGCAGATATATATAAACCATTAGTTGATAAAAAATCAAGATTATTATTAGTTATTGGGGACTGCTGTAACATCACAGATGATTCGGCAAGGCGTTTATTAAAAGCAAAACCAAGATTAGCCTTTGGTGATATAAATGGTGATTCTAATTCGCTCAAAGCTCTGTTCTCCTATAGTGGAAAAGGTGTTATTGCCTCAAGCAGCCCGGGCGAATTTTCTTATTATTACCCAGATACAGGTGGCTTCTTTTGTGAACAATTTTTAAGTTCATTAAAAATTGAGGTTAGCGTAACCAATACAGGGGATGTCAATTGGTCTAACATTATTCTTCGCGCTGTTGAAGAAACAAAAAACAAAGCAAATCTTGAAAGAGTACAGTTTCCTAGAGATATGCCGACTAGCCAAACACCTACTTACGAACTTGAAATATAACTTTAAAAGGCAAAAATGTATTTTTTTATCAGATTACTCATAGCTTTTTACACTTCGATTATATGTATTCATTTAAATGCTCAGAATTTACCGAAAGATGAAATAATAATCAAAAGAATCAAAGAGCTTTCGTTCAAAAAGAAGAATAGCTTTGCTGAGCTTTTAATACTTGATACAACAGGATTAAATAATATTCTTTCAAAAAGAGTAAATAAAGAAAAATGGTTTAGCTATGATGTATATTTTAAGCAGAAACTTAGCATCAATGACTTAAGAAAATTATATGAAACATTTAGTAATAAAAACTTATATGGTAGAAATAAGATATTAAAAAGTTGCTCATTTGAGCCTAGTATTGTAATAAGGTTTAAATTATTTTTTAGAGACGAATATCTAATATTTTCTAGAGATTGTTATCAATTAGGTCTTATAAAATCTAATAGTGGAGAGCCATATATTATATCAAATGTTTCTGATGATATGCGAATTATGTTAATTGATAATATTAAAAAAATTATCAATTAACATAATTCGCATATCATCAGAAACATTTGATATGCGAATTGTTAAGTTTGATTTATTTACAATTAGTGATGATTAGCTTAAATTATTTAACATTGTTACAGTAATAGTTTTTCATGATGTTTATTCGTCACTACAAATATAATTCTATTTAATGCTTGACTTACGGTCGTAAAGTGAATAAGTCGACTTTTGTGAGAATAACTTCAAAAATAGAGTGATAGACAATTTCTATCTCTCAATCTGGAATAAATATAATATTTAAAACTGGTTTTTAACAAGGAGGAAAACCTCCTATGCCTTGAAAAAGTTTCGGATTAGCTTTACAGTCTTCCATATGTTTCCTTTTCTGTTGTCTGTATAACTCTTTTAAATCTATATTTTGAACATCCTGTACAACACATTTTTTACGTTGTTCGATCCATTGTTCAAAATTAACAAACCTGCATTTTGATTTATTAGAAAATGAAGCGCATGAAGCGAAGAACAAGATACATAATGTAATGCCGAAAACCTTTGTAGTAAAGTACATTGTTTTATTTATATTTCACACTTAATCTTCATCATCATTAATATTGACAGCAACCCATTGGTCATTCATTGCAGAATCAATAAGCTGAAACAACTTTTCAAGAGGATAACCAAATGGATCTTGTTTCCTGCCTTTAGGAGCAGCAGCTTCTGCATGACTTTTAATTACACTCTTTGAAAGACTATGCATTTGAAAAAGTAAAGCGCAAAGATTTGCAACCGTTTGAATCTGTATAACCGGCCAATCTTCATTCTTTGGGCGACCGTTTTCCGGATCAGGATCAAAATGTTCTTGTTCAATTCCGAGACTGGCGGAGTTACTAAACTTTGCATCCCTAAATGTCCCCACGTGAAAAGCTGTATCGGCATTATTGACAAAATGAAAAATTTCCCCTTTACGAGTGACATACCAATGCACAGATACTTTATTCCCTGTTAACGTTTCTATATCACCCGTTTTTCTGCCATCTGTTGAATGAATAACTATGCTTTGAATGGGCATTGTACGGCCTCGTGTAAATGCCTTCGCAGGGATAAATTTAAATTGGATAGTTTTGGTTGCCATCGATCGAAAAACAATTGATTTTATTTAAACCTAATTGTTAAAAATATTTGCCTAGTTTGGGAATTTACAACTTGAACGTAGTTAGAAATAGACTGATTAGGCATTCAAAATGCATATGTAGCTATATTAGTTGCTAATACGTTCAGTTGAAAGCGTTATAAAATTGGTAAATGCTGTGCTAGCATACAACGGGAATTTTCCCGTATTTTCTCTTTATTGCTTGAATAAGCTAGATAGTAGCTTGGTTAATATGATAATTATTGAAGCTGTTCAATAAATGTGTAATCTTTTTGCTGAATTTTGACTAAAGTTATCGTATAATTAAAAAAACGGATCGAATTCGTCATGACTTGCTCAAACAATCATTAATCCGGTATTGCCAGTGGATGCCCTGCTTCAAGAGGATTTATAACGTCCGTTTTCGGATACAAGTCAAATGCGGTTGCAGAGTCACTAGGAACCGCTAACGCTTTGTCTTCTAAAATCGTACCCATTTTCAGTGTACCAGCTATTTAGATTGACCGAAAATCGGATACAGCTCACCAATCGGGCGTCAAGTTCTTGCAGTCGAACCGTGACGAATTTGATCCGTTTTTTTAGATGCAACCCTCACTAATGCTTATTTTGGGCATTGCTGTTTTATTTTTTTGGTTTGAGGCATTTATGGCGTTTTACAAACGTCCGTTCGTAAAAGGCTGGAATCCCTTTTCGTTCCTTTCGCTAACTTCACAGCAGACTTCGCTTCACACACCCATGGCTTATTATATTGATTTGTTTTCTCCAGATACGTATGAGGCCTTCATGAACTCTGAACGTAATGTTTCGGGATTCCGGCTGCGGCAAGAGAGTGTAGCGGCTAAACTGCGCTCTGGCGATAAACTTATCTGCTACGTAACTAAGCTATCCCGCTGGGTAGGTGTGTTGGAGGTGTCCAGCAAATACTTCATCAGTGATACGCCTATATTCGTACCAGCCAATGATCCCTTTGTGGTCCGCTTCCAGGTTAATTCACTTGCCTATCTGCCATTGGAGCAAAGCATTCCTATTGAGGCTGATATCTGCTGGAAATCGCTGTCTTTTACCAAACAACTCCCTAAAAAGAGTTTAGCCTGGACCGGCATGGTTCGAGGTAGCCTGCGCAAGATTGACGATACCGATGGAAGTTATTTGGAGAAGATTCTGCTTGAGCAGTTGGTCTCTCCTAAGAACTACCCTTTAAGTGATTTAGATAGACGGAAGCTGAAAGCACTCACGGTCAAAACGCAGGACAGCAAGCAGGTAGCCGTATCTATTCCCGACAATGAAGAAAGTGTAAGTGTTACAAACAGTCAGCAGCAATCCTCGCAACGAGACTCTATCAAGATCCAGGCGCTATTAGCCGAGATTGGCGAACGGATGAATCTAAAGATCTGGCTCCCTCGTAGCGATCGGCAGCGCGTGCTGGATGTTTGGCAACCCAAAGAGAAGACCTTATTGGATGTATTACCCCTTAACTACGACGATGCGACCCTGAAGACGATCGAAAACATTGATGTCTTATGGATTCGTGGCCGCTCAATCGTACGGGCGTTTGAGGTTGAGCACACTACGTCTATTTACTCTGGTATCCTGCGCATGGCTGATCTAATGGCCTTGCAGCCAAATTTGAGTATTAGTGCCCACATTGTTGCCCCCACTGAGCGTAAAGAGAAAGTGCTACAAGAAATCTCAAGACCCGTATTTGCCTTCCTTGACCGGGGTCCGCTGGCCGAGTCCTGTACATTTCTATCCTATGAATCCATTTATGAACTTTCGCAAGAGAAACGGTTAGAATACATGAAGGATTCAGTTTTGGAAGAGTATGAAGAGTATGCTGAAGAAGCAGGTATATAATCTGTAGGGTTCAATAGAAACTCTCATTCTATTAGGCGGCTATACATGCTAAGAAATGAGAATTAAGTATCCTCAAAAAATAAGTTATATAGTTAATTATCAACAATTTATCTGTACCAGGCTTTCAATTCTTTTTCGATATCATATTCGGTCATGTCAAAACTTTCTACTTTACTTAACTGCCCTTCGAAATCTGCTCTATCCTTTAAATACTCGAAATGCTTGTTATAGAAACCCTGTCTCGCCCAAATATTGACAGTCATTTCAGAATCGCCAAACTCATACCTAATATCATATACGTAATAGGAGCCTCCAGATCCAGTAGTATAGGCAGCGATGAAAGGGACATCAATTTCTTCGCCAATTCTAGGTATTACTGGCAGTTGGCAGAGAAATGAAATAAATCCTCTAGATCCGTAAATACAGATTCTATGCTCCAACCTTGTGAATTGAATTACTGTGGAGTCAGTACGAATAGCGCCTAGAAAGTCCTCATACAATGTATCAATCCATTTTCTGAGTTTAGCTGGGCTAATCGAGAAGCGCACCTGAAGGTCTTTGCTTGCCGGAATTGGATCATCTTCGCCAATGGCTGTAATTGTATCAATCAGTGGATCGTACTCTTTGCCTTTGTTTTTTAGTTTGGCTAAAGCGGTGCGGGCAAATGAAAGATTCGTTATGATATCTCGGGCTCGAATCGGCTCTTTCTCAATATCAACGTTTTTACGTCGCATAGGTAGACTATTTCTTTTGGGATTGTACACCAAAGAAATACGGACTATACTTCAAGGGAAAAAGTGAACAGGTCAGGTTGGTAGTTTTGATTAGTTAGTCACTTATCATCAATATATTTGACTAAAAACTATCTACCCTTTTTCTGTGACCTATTCTGAATTTGAGACCCGCTGGAAACAATCTGGTGGAGCCGAACGGGCTAATTATGGCTTATTTCTGCAAGACCTTTGCGATCTGATCGGCGTTCCCCGCCCTGATCCAACTACCGACAATCCAACTCAAGACGCCTACGTACTTGAACGAGCCGTTGAGTTTGCGGATGGCATTCATAGCAAGAAAAGTACCGGCCGAATTGACCTCTATAAACGAGGCTGCTTCGTACTCGAAACCAAGCAGGGAACCGATAACCCTGACCAACAGAAAAAAGCGGACCGCGCTGAACTAGGTCTCCCACCCGAAAAACGCCGTAAAGGTCACGCTGTGCGGGGAACGGCTAAATGGGGACAAATGATGCAGGCCGCTCGTCAACAGGCATTAAACTATGTCCGGGTACTTCCTGCCGATGAACCACGCCCGTTATTTGTACTGGTGGCTGATGTGGGTTATTGCATCGACGTATACAGCAATTTTGCCGGTGTTGGTGATTCGTTTGTACCGTTTCCTGATCAGACGCATTACCGGATACCACTGGCAAAACTGGCCGAGGAGGAAACCCGGACTATATTACGACAGATATTCACTAATCCGCGTGAGCTAGATCCTAGCCGCCGGTCGGCCCGTGTAACGCGCGAACTGGCCGGTTATTTGGCAGGGGTTTCCTCACAACTAGAGCGGTCTGGCCACGCTCCGGAACTAGTAGCGCAGTTTCTCATGCGCTGCCTGTTTACCATGTTTTCGGAAGATGTAGGCCTAATTCCCAAAGAATCCTTTACCGGAATGCTGCGGCAGTATGCATTGCCCGATCTGCTCCAGTATTTACCGGACGCATTAGAGAGTCTTTGGCATACGATGGATATAGGCGGGTTTTCTCCCGATCTGAAAGCCCGGCTCCGCAAGTTCAACGGCAAGCTATTTCATGATGCCAGAGCGTTACCGCTTACGGCTGATCAGATGCAGTTACTGCTTAAAGCAGCCGAAGCCGATTGGAAAGACGTTGAACCCGCTATTTTCGGAACACTGCTGGAACGCGCCCTCGACCCACGCGAACGTCACAGCCTGGGTGCCCATTATACCCCGCG
The DNA here is from genome assembly GCF_054776855.1 of Spirosoma migulaei. Taxonomy (NCBI): domain Bacteria; kingdom Pseudomonadati; phylum Bacteroidota; class Cytophagia; order Cytophagales; family Cytophagaceae; genus Spirosoma; species Spirosoma migulaei. The sequence continues at coordinate 14,482 of NZ_BAAHBG010000019.1, forward strand.
CCGATACGTCGAGCGGTTAGTCTTGCCGACGGTAATAGAACCACTACGTCAGGAGTGGACGACAGCACAAGCCGCAGCCGCCTGGCAGTTAGAGGAAGGCAAATCAAAAGACGCCCGCGCGGAATTAGTACGTTTTCTAAATCGGTTAACGTCAATCAAGATTCTCGACCCCGCCTGTGGCTCAGGTAACTTTCTCTACGTAACGTTAGAACATTTGAAACGCTTGGAGGGTGAAGTACTAGCCGCTATCAACTCCTATGGACAAACGGTACTCCTTAACCTCAGCGGAGGAACAACCGTATCACCCCGGCAACTGCTGGGGCTGGAATTGAACCCCCGCGCGGCCGCCATTGCTGACGTAGTGTTGAAAATTGGCTATCTGCAATGGCACCTTCGCACCCAGGGCGAAAGCGAACTACGCGAACCATTGCTAGATGAATACGAGAATATACACCACCAGGACGCAGTATTAACGTATCAAGATGGTTTTACAAACGTCAAGCAGACAGAATGGCCCAAAGCTGATTTCATTATTGGTAACCCGCCATTTGTGGGTGACAAAGCGATGCGAGGTGCGTTGGGTGATGAGTACGTCGAAGCGTTACGGAAAGCCTACAAAGGCATCGTACCAGAATCTGCCGATTTAGTAATGTACTGGTGGGAGAAAGCCGCCGAAATTGTGCGCCAAAACCAAGCAGAAACCTTTGGATTCATCACGACTAATTCTATAACACAAACCTTCAACCGCCGACTGATTCAGCGTCATCTCGATGCCGATCCGCCTTTGTCTCTGACGTTTGCTATTTCTGATCATCCGTGGGTTGATAGTGCACAGGGCGCGGCTGTGCGAATTGCCATGAGCGTAGGGCGAACGGGTACGTTGACAGGAAAACTAACGACTGTAACCCGTGAAGTAACCACCGATGAAGACGATGCACATGCGGTTGAACTGGCTGAAATTGACGGGACGATTAACGCAGATTTCACGGTAGGAGCTGACGTAGCGGGATCCGTTACACTAAAGGCAAACACTGGCATAACCAGCAACGGAATGATGCTGGCCGGTTCGGGCTTTATTGTGACAGAAGAACAGGCAAAAGAACTTGGTTTAGGAAGTAAACCAGAACTTGACGCTCGTATTCGGCCCTATCGCAATGGCAAAGACCTGACCGCCCGGCCTCGTAACGTGTTTTTGATTGACTTATTTGGTTTGAGTGAATCGCAGATCATCACGCAATTCCCTGAATTGTACCAACATGTTTTTACGCATGTCAAACCTGAACGCGATCTGAACAATCGCAAAAAATTGAAAGAAATCTGGTGGGAGTTTGGTGAAACGCGTAAAGGTTTACGAAGTGCGCTTGGGGGGCAATCTCGTTACATTGCTACTGTTGAAACGGCTAAGTATAGGATCTTCCAATTCGTTGATTCTAACATAACACCTGACCACAAAATTGTAGTAATTGCACTGGTGGATGCTTACTCTCTGGGTGTTTTGTCAAGCCATACCCACGTAATTTGGGCATTGGCAACAGGCAGTACTTTGGAAGATAGACCTGTATATCCAAGTTCTCGTTGTTTTCAAACATTTCCCTTTCCAGACGCAACACCCAATCAACTGGCACGTATTCGCGAACTTGCTGAACAATTAGATACGCACCGCAAACGCCAGCAGGCGCAATACGAAACGCTAACGCTTACCGATCTATATAACGTCGTCGAAAAACTGAAAGCCGGTGAAGTGCTTAATGCCAAAGATCAGATCATCAATCAACAGGGATTAGCCTCGGTCGTACTCAGCCTGCATCAGCAAATCGACGCGGCCGTCGCGGATGCGTACGGCTGGCCAGTGGATCTACCTCAATCAGAAATTCTGACCCGATTAGTTCGTCTCAATCAGGAACGTGCAGTTGAAGAACAAGCCGGACTCATCCGGTATTTACGTCCCGAGTATCAAGCGCCTGGTCAACAACAGTTAGGAATCGATCTGGGCAAAACGACCGTTACCAAAGCCGTTACGGTTGCGGCTACTGGACCACAGGACTGGCCTAAGGAACTGGCTGGACAGATGCAGGCGATTCGTACGCTTGTTCAGCAAGCTAGTCAACCCCTTAATGCCGCACAGATAGCTAGTCAGTTCAAACGCACCAAGGTGGACAAAGTGCAACCTTTATTAGATACCCTTACGGCATTGGCACTGCTACGTTTCACACCGGAGAATACATATGCTTCCTAACCTGACCTTGTTGATAAAACCCGCTAATCAACTCAATAGTCTGATAATCCCCAAGGAACAAAAACGTATCCACTCTAGTTAGTATCGAAATCCTCCGTCCACTCTAGTAACTTCTGCTGAAGCAGTTGCTTATCGGGCAGATAAAGTTTGTATTCCGAGGCGTAGATATTGGCGTCTTTGGGGAGCGTTAGCTCGACAAGGGCGTCATTCTTTTGCTTACAGAGCAAAATGCCAAGGGTTGGCTTTTCATGATCGAGCTTAACATAGCGGTCGTAGTAGTTCACGTACATCTGCATTTGCCCAAGATCCTGATGCACGAGTTTGTCGGTCTTCAGATCAATTAATACGTAGCATTGCAACAGGCGGTTATAAAACACCAAATCGACGAAGAAATGATCTTCATTAAAGGTGAACCGCTTCTGTCGGGCTTCAAACAAAAAGCCTTTGCCCAGTTCAAGCAGAAAGTGCTGCATCTCGTCAATAATCCGGGTTTCCAGGTGCGACTCTGAATAAGCGGTTTCGGCATTCAGTCCTAGAAACTCCAGTACATACGGATTTTTAAGAACGTCTTGCGGATTAATGATCTGTTGGCCTTCTTGAGCCAGTTTCTGTACCTCAGCTTTGTCACGACTTAAAGCTAGCCGTTCGTACAGACTCGAACTATACTGGCGTTGCAGCTCCCGTAAACTCCAGTTGTTGGCCGCGCATTCCAGTTCATAAAAACGGCGCTGATCGGAGTTATCGATTCGCATCAGAATCAGGTAGTGTGACCAAGAGAGTTGAAAGCGAGGTTGTTGCAATTTCGCAGGCACTGTCTGCGGAATTGAATACGTCAGGTAGAACTGGCGCATCTGTTCCAGGTTTCGTACCGAAAAACCCTTCCCGAACGCGTCGGTGAGTCGTTTAGCCAGATCGGTTATAATGGCCTTACCATACTGGGCGCGTGTATTGCCCTGCTGCTCATCCTCGACAATCGTTCGGCCTATCTCGAAATAGGTACGTACCATCGTCAGATTGACGGTCGTTACGACCTGCTGACGGGCAAGTCCGATCAGGTCCGCTATTTTGCCAAACAGAGGTAGGGCGTTGGAATGGTTAGGATTCATAGCACAACTTGGCAGTAAGGTTTACTATAGTCTGCCAGTGTTTGGAGTTTGGCATAAAGGTACAGGCTACATATATAGACACTGAACTATTTGATTTATTCCACAGAAATTATGAATTGCCAATGCAGGATAGTAGAAGGAAGCTTAATAGCATTCAGCGAGAACCAAACTTACTGTAGTGTGACTGTTCAACCGTTAGCAAGCTTAGTCATTAATCGTAGCACCTGCACCCGCTGAAAAAGTTGACCTTTCGCCGTGCGGAAACCTGACGCATTTAATTCGTCAGCAACCTGTTGCAGGGTCTTATCCTGATGGAGATAGCCTTTAATGGTCAATAAAGCTCGTCGGTTGTTTTCGTTCGTAGCTGCTTTGAGCTTGATAGCTTTCACACCTTTTTGCTGAGCCTGTGGCGTTAAATTCTGAGGAGAGCCTAAGACAAACCCTTGTTGCTTCTTAATAGCCAACGCCTTCTTAGTTCGTTCGCCAATCAACTCTCGTTCATGCTGAGCGAGGGTGGCAAAGATGCCAATAGTCAGCGTGTTGGCATCGGGCATATCGGCACAGACAAAATCCACCCCACTGTCTTTAAGGGCAAAGATAAATCCAGCATTACGGCTGAGTCGATCCAATTTGGCAATTACCAAACGGGCTTTATTTTGTTTCGCATAAGCTAAGGCCTCCAAGAGTTGCGGACGGCTATTACGCTTGCCGCTTTCCACCTCAACAAATTCTCGCACCAGCTGCGCCTGGCTACCAATGAAACCCATCACCTGAGTGCGCTGAGCCTCCAGACCAAGCCCGCTTTGTCCTTGCAGTTTAGTCGAAACTCGGTAATAAGCAACGTTGAGTATTGGCTGACTTTCCATCAAGAAGTGAATTAGACCGCCAATATAAGGGAAAAGTGCAGTTTGTTACAAATGATAAACGACCATTTAACATCTGTAACAAGCAAGTCTCGCTAAGATTTTTATATAGATAAGATGATAGTTTAAGTGGAGTAATACAGAGGGTATACGTCTAAAAAGTCATGCCACCAACATTGAGTTGTTGGTGGCATAACCGACGCTTTTTAAATCTGGTGGGCTATTAGCACTGCTTGGCTCTAACACCTTTTAGACTTCAACCGAATTAGTCTTGGGTTTACGGCCACGGGGTTTGCCGGTGTAGGGGACTTTAGGAGCTGCATCCTCCTGGCTCAATTGTAATTCAAAAGCGGTTGAACCTTCATAGTCAAAAAGACGAATGGTAAAGGCGTATTTCGATTTCCCGAAATCTACACCGCTTTTTTTCAGAATAAAGGGCAATGATAGAGTGTAGCTTTTGGCGGCTTTTTCTACTTGGAAAGTATCTTCCTGGCTATCACTGACTGGAACTAGGTAAAGAGATTTGGCTTTACGCTTTCCTTCCTGCATGCCGACTTTGAAAGTAGTATTTTCAAAATCTACGCCTAAACCAGTAGTGGTTTTAGCAGGGAATACCAATTTACCGGCATTAGAAATATAACCTGTCAGGATTACTTTCTTGGCTTTAACGGCTTTTTCTTTCTTCGCTTTTGGTAGGCTATTTTCAGCGAGTGAAAAGAACCGAATATCAATTGACTTCATTATCACGGGGTTAATTTGTAAAACTTGCTGCAAATTTACTGAATAAGTATGGCCTATCAGAATTGATAATTTTATTAAAAAAGCCCTGCCGGAACAGGGCTATAAAAGCGAGTAATTACACCTTTTTCAAGAGCACTGATATTTGCTGCAAAAGTTGCTCATCATACGTAATATGCTCTTTATAATGTGCGGCCTGGGCATAAACGCTAATAGGGTGTTTGCCTTCAAAGTGTCGATCACGCTCGACCGGTAATTCTAGATGGCCACATACAGGGGTTAGCTCTCTTATGGATACATAGCCAAGTTGGGGTAGCTAACACATTTGGGGTATATCCGCCACGTAAAGCCTATATAAATATGTTAATCAATTAGTTATGTGGATTTATTGCCCAGTATGGGGATTATCTTGGCAAGTTGAGTATAGTACCCGGAATAAGTGTGAGTTTGGGTGGCTAACTGCTGTATTTCGGGTTTGGATGTTCTTGACGTCGACGAATTATGTACCTTTTGGCAGAACTAACCGATGTAGTCAACATTAAAGCTATTAATTCAATAAACGATCGAAATATGATAACGCATTCTTACGATAATTGGCGTTTTTTCCTTTCAGAATTTGGTCAAAAACTTTTTCATAAGCTACTTTGAACTTCTCCCAAAACAAATATGGATTAATAACAATATATCCTTTGTCCTCATCTATTTGGAACGCGAAAGGATCGTAATCAACAAATACACCTCTTGCTTGGTATCCATGATTAAATGTATTTCTCTGGAAAATATGAATTACATCTGAGTACTTACTTAGAGACTCTTTTTTTAAACTTCCATGAAGTACTTCAAAAGCTTTATAGAATTTTTTAGAAGGTTTATTAGAAAGGCTCAGGTCTATTAACTTATAAATTGGTGTCACGATAGCTTTCGATTGTTCGTATTCATTATCTTTTTTTATTTTTGGAATATCATTGATAATATGCCCTAAAGTTTCTATAGCCAGAAATGTCAAAACATTTAGTGCAAATGGACCATAAACTTTGTATTCACCTTTTTCGTCTTTCTCAGAAAGCGCATCAAACTGTTTGATAAGTAGCGTATCTAGTCTGGCTTTAAGAATTTTCAACTTCATCGTTTCATCTTCAAGCTGTCTTACTTGTCCATATGAAATAGACCCTCCTTCCAGTCTTTCACCAAAATATGTTTCGTCGGGAACCGGCATATCTTAATTTTTTAGTTTCGCTTGTTAGGAGGTGGCTAATACATTTGGGTTATAACCACCACCTGGGGGCAACAATTGGCCTTCTTCCTCTAATGAACCTATTTGAGAGGCCATCCTTTTAAAATTTGATCTATATAGTCTTTCACAGGTTGACTTATTTTGCCATTGTCTTTGATATGTGTGGCGTACCAGTCTCTTATATCATCAGCTACTTGGTCAGCATTTGTACTAAGCAAATCAGAATTATTAAATTCCGTTTTATCATTTTCAGATAAATGGAATTTTAGGAATTTCACATCGTAATCTCTTATAAAATCATCAGATAGTAGATCGTAACCCTCGGGTATTAAAAGGAAATAAGCACGTTGACGAAATGGCCTTTGAGCTAATGACGATGTACCATTAAACAATTCTTTATTTAGACGGTCTTTTGGAATTATCATTATTCGACCTTCACTACCAACAACTCCACCAGCAGATGAAAAATGAGCAGCTACATTAATATCATCTGTTAAATCAATAAAAGCAGTTGAAAAACCGTAATGCTGAAATATTCCAAATATTTCAGCATCTATTTCTAAAGTACTAGCACTAGGTGCATCTAAAATACCTATACCGAAAATAGCTTCTCTTAAAAAATAATATAATCCTGCTATTTGAGTCGAATAGTCGTACTGATAATCAGTACCATACATGTGACCGGTTAGAATGGCGTAGACCTCTTTTTGATGTTCTTCTGTCAGCTTTTTAAATTTTAAATCTCTAGCACTTGTTGGCTTGATTTCGGAATAAAGTTTGTGCTCACCCCTATACAAATATTTGTCATTTGGATAGTTAGATTCAATCTCTTTTACTAATTCTTTAAGATTTTTCATTTGGATATAAGTTAGCCTAAAATTGGGCCACTTTGCTATTTCGTATAAAATACGTCATTTGAGCGGCACTAAGTTTGTAATTACTTGATTATAAATAGCGATTAGTAGAGTGGGGTAGTTAACACAGAACCGCCTTTTTCGCCACGCAAGGGGCTTAATATCCTCTATAACAGTCACTTATAGAAAATTTTATGCTTTAACGTTCGATTATAGCAGTTAATAATTTTGCTATTTAGGACGTGTAAAAGCATAAAACACCTTTAAGGGAAAAACCATTGCGAAATGCTGATTTTGGAAGTGAATTTAAGTCGTTTTCTAAGCCGTATAGCCCAAAGGATGAAATTGCTCTCTAGTACAGGTGGTTAAATCTGTATAACTATCTAACTATTAGTCAGTTATAGGCTTCACGTGGCGTATATACTTCAAATGTGTTAGGTACCCACAAGTTCTGGAAACCCTAACCCCAGATCACATAAGCCGAATACAAAATCTTCATTTAATGCATCTATTACAGTGAGTAACCAAGTACAATTGGCATCTGGTGTGAACAGCTTTACTACCGGTATATGATCCGTACCTCTTTGACCATGACTACCGTTATGAGTTAGTTTGGCAATATGTTCTTTGGTAAACAGTTTCATTTAGATTCTCCTTTCAGGTTGCAGTTTACAGGGACTGAACAACCGGCCTGAAAGCGAACGAACCAGGAATAAATTTTGGTGGGGCGGGGAATTGCCTTTAAGCCCTGGCGGGACAAGGCGAAAATTTTTATTGGAGAAGACGAGCTGAGGACGGTAAGACCACTGGGCAAACCGAGACCGGCTAAAGGGAGCTGAAATTAAGCTAAGTCTTTCAAAGCATTTATAACTTCCGCTGACAGCAAGGTAATAAGTATATTCTCAATTAATAAGCGGGTATATTTTTTTATACCTCTAATGATAGTAGAACGTGAACAAAAAATAACAGTTTGTCTCTTTTCCGAGATCCAATTCAACAAATGCAGCCTGATCTTTTTACACATTTTCTTAGAACGTTAAATACATTGCAAAGAAACTGGATGTAAAAATCAGTAGAAGGAACAGAGGTAGGTCATGTTTTAAACCGTTTGTTCCTACTGATTATCAAGCCTTTACCTAGCAGATACTAACTAAGTATTGCTGTCTATCAAGTGCCACTCTTTTACTTTTTCTGCTATTTCTCGTTCATCATCCATTTTATTACTGAAGAACAATGTCTCTCGAAGCATTAAAGCAATAATTGTGTAATATTTTTGAGATGGCATATATTCACTATCTTCTGGTGGTAATTCTGTTAGCAAGTAATTATAAAAACCTTTAACAAAGAGGACTATAAATCGTTCTTCAGGCAAATTAAAACGCAACTCTTGCTCTACTATATAGTTATTATTCTCATCGGAAAATTTAATTCGCTTCTTGGTCACATTTTTATTAAACTCCTCTTTTGAATTTTCTATATAATGCTTTAAGGATTCTTCTATTAAATATAATGGCAGCCTTTCTGAAATTTCATATTCTGATTCATCATCTTCTACTCTAAATTTTAAACTTTTGATTTTCTTTTTTTCTTTTAAGCTCTTTAATAATTTGACCATTGCATCGAAGTCATTAAATAAGGGTTTTTCATTTTCTTTATTGTCATTATCAGGTACTAAACGTGGAAAATCCAAGGTATACCATGAATGTTTTAACGCTTGGGCTATATGTGCAAGATCTGAAAATAAATTCTCAGCTTTAAATCTCTTTGATAAATAATAAGCAACTCCTAATACATCAGCCCTTTTTTCTTCTGAAGAACTATCAACAAAATAGTCAGGAAAGTATTTAATCAATTTATCTCTATTTACCGGCAATTGAATATATGTAAATCCTTCTTGTAACTTGTTTCTTTTCAGCCAGTTACGAACTAATTTAATCTTTATATTATCATTTTCTTCGTTACCTACGGGTATCGAACAAAACTCTATAATTTTTGCTATACATAACATTAAATCATTAGGGTATTTATGTTCACCTAAAAGGAAGATTTTTTCTTTCGTTAACAAATTATAAAGTGACAAAGCTAGCTTATATTTAAATTGCTCTTTCTTTCTATTATCCTCAAATCGTTCTGGATATCTTTTTAAATCTAGTCTCCAATCTTTATATGGCAATTTATCATAGTATTCTTTAAAATGTTCTATAAACTCTTTTGCTAACCAGGGATGGCTAACCTTAATTGTTTCATTTTGAAATACAAAATTGATTCGCAATAATTCGGGTGGTCTTTTACCTTTACCTTTTTCCCATTCACTAGTATCAATATTCTTTACAACTTTATAAGCATTTTTTGTCTCTGCTTCTGCTGTGGTTAGAAGTTTTTGATTTTCTGGCCTCTCCCAAAATTCAATTTCGTCAATATATTTCTTTTGGGCAACAGAAATTATCTCAAACAATAAGCTTGAAATATGCAATAAATTATATGAATTTATACAATTAATAATTTCATGGTATATTTTTTTAGGTAGAATGACGCTAAAGTATTTATGAGTAGGCACAAAGCCATCTATATAAGCCTTCTCTTCAAATACCTCCTTAAAATAATCAATGAACATTCGCAGTTGATTATGCTGATATTCAAAATAGAAATCATCAGGTGGATTAAAAGGCAGATTATATAGAGCTACCTTTTTATAATCGGGATTATTTAACAGTTGTTGCTGCTTTTCATCTAAATCCCTAGACTTATTGAGGCCGAAATATGGTATGTAAAAACCTCTTTCATGATCAAAATATTGGAACACATATATGCGACGCCACTTTTGGTATTTTTCCCAATCAAAATTTATTGGCCCAAAATCTAGGTCACCATTTTCTTTCCTTTCCATAGATTATATTTATCTCATTTTAACAAAAAAATGATATACAACAATTTCAAAATCATTTCTCGAGTAGGTAAACTTACAAAGTTTTATGTCAGCAGGCAAGCCAGGCCAGCTATCAGATAAGTGCTTTACTTCCAGTAATTTATAAGGAGTTGCTATAGTTTGAACAAAAGAAGAATATTTATTCCAAAAAGATGTCAGATCCAATGTTTCAGCATATACAATAATAAAATTTGCTTTTAGACCATTAGTGTCGTAATTAAATAATTTATTAATGTGGCTGATAACTACGTTTTTTGATAAGTTATTTTTTAGATTAAACCCCTCACAAACTGCTACGGCATTTCCAGCATTGGTTTCAATTAGTATATCAATTTCACCCATCGTTTTTAAGGTTTCTGAAAATCCATAACCAGATTCATCTTTAGCTATAAAATTATGGATAAATTCTGCTGTAAACTTAGTTCTTGCTTTTTCATTTTGAGGAATATCTGCGCTTAATCCTTGGACTCTTTTTAATGCTTTTAAGATAACATTTACAAGTGTATTCTCCTCATTTATAGTACTACTAGTCTCAAAATAGTTTTTAAGTAATTCATAAATTTTCTGTTCTTTGTCTCTATATGACTCGCGCAGGTATACAGTTTTAGGTGACTTAATTTTGCTTTCCTCAATCTCTAATAGCTTCTCCTTAATTCGCTTGATAGCTTTATCTGAAGTTAATCCTTTGATATATATAGGCTCTGCTTCTAAAATCAAATCCCAAATAGTTTGTATTAGGGATGTTATTTGATAATTTAATTGACTTAAAAATATTAGCTCTACATGTAGAATTATCGAATAATCTAGTTCATCAAAATCTTTTTTAAAATTTGCTAAAAATTCTTCATAAGCTGGTTTAGAATCAATAAAAAATGTTAGTGGCTGGCTTGTGCAGTATACTTCATGGTCATCTAATCGTCTAAATTCATCAGCTCTAAAAATTGTTTGGCCTATAAAGGTTCTATCGTATAATAAATTATCTTTATTTAAAAAGAAAGATTTATACTCTTTATGAGATGAATTATTCAGCTTTAAAGAAAGGAATTTATCAAGTTCAACTACATAATTATGCAACCAATCTAAATTTTCTTGGATTTCAGGAAGGCTAGTAGGCCGTGCCTCTGTGCTAGCGATTGCATTAAAAAGGGCAGTATTACTCATAATAACATCTTGCATAGTAAACTGAGAACAAGTTTATGATTAAAAAATATCATTAGTGTGGTTATAATTTTAAGCTATAGCATTTTATAAACGGTCGTTTGTAAAATGCCACAAAAGGGTATATTTGAGAAATCACACCGTGGAACACCTGTTTTCTACGTGATAAAAGTTATAGTATGAACTACATCTGTTACTACCGTGTATCAACGAAAGCACAAGGCCGTTCCGGGCTTGGCCTGGGGGATCAACGCTTAATTGTGAATCGGTATCTTCGAGATGATGATAAGCTCCTTCAGGAATTTATGGAAGTCGAGTCCGGTAAGAAAGAAGATCGGCCAAAACTTCAGGAAGCTATTAGAGCCTGTCAGCAACTAGGGGCAAAGTTACTGATTGCAAAGCTCGACCGGTTAAGCCGGAACGTGGCCTTTGTGATGACACTACGGGATTCGGGCGTTGACTTTGTAGCTTGTGATCTGCCGGATGCCAATACGCTTACTGTGGGTATGATGGTGACATTCGCTCAATACGAAGCGGAACGGACTTCCGAACGTACCCGCGCAGCCTTGGCACAAATGAAGGCACAAGGTTTTAAGTTAGGTAAGCCTGAAAACCTGACATTGGCGGCTATTCAAAAAGGCGAAGCTATCCGAGTCGATAACGCGGCCACCAATAAAGCTAACGTCCAAGCTACAGAGCTGGCCACACTTTACCGGAGTAAAGGCATGACCTATACTGAAATTGCGGAAAAGCTTAATCAGACCCATTATCAAACCAGGCGCAACAAGCAGTTTGAAGGAAAAGCTGTTTGTAGGCTCCTTCAGCGGGTAGGCTTGTGAGGCTTTACAAAGCGGCTAGAACCGGGTAAAATGGAAAAGCGTTATATTGGCATCAATAAACACAAATACGGACATAGATAGAACCATGCAAACTACATATCACATAAACACTGAGAACCTTAATTCTAAGTTTCTAGAAGCGGTAAAATCAATGTTTGGCAAAAAAGATGTCAAAATTGTGATTGAAGACGTTCAACCCGAAGACGAGCAGGAAAAGCTATTTAAAACTTTGTATGGAAGCTGGGAAGGGGATGAAACGGCAGATGAGCTAGTTAAACAAATTTACTCCGCACGTTCTAGCAGCACACGTGATATAGAGTTATGAGTGAGTTCTTACTAGACACCAATATTTGCATCTACTTGATTAAAGGCCAATACGATTTAGAAAATAAAATTCTAAAAGCCGGTTTAAATTCTTGCTATCTATCAGAAATTACTATTGCTGAACTTTTGTTTGGTGTAGAAAATAGCGCCCCTGATAGAAAATTACGAAACCTTCAGCGAGTTCAGACACTTAAAGCTTCCTTTTCAGGTAGGATAATACCAATTACTGAATGCTTAGAAGAATACGCTAAACACAAAGCTCAATTAATAAAAATTGGCCGCAGGGGTGACGATTTAGATATTTTTATTGGTTCAACAGCTATTGTTAAAGGCTTGACCTTAGTTACCAGGAATACCAAAGATTTTGTTAATATGGAAAATATCAAGCTTGAAAACTGGATAGACAAATAATTATAAAGAAAAACCATTTTTTTGTTACTCTAAAACACTATGAAGAGAATAAAAAAATTTATTAGTCACAATAGTACGGTCCTTCTATTCTATCTTGTATTTAGTTTAGCATTAGCGATAGGGATCGCAAATATATTCCATATTTTCTTTTTGGATTTCCAGTTGGAAAATAATAAAGATGCTGCTGAATTTAGTAGATGGGAGAAAGCAATTCAAATTGCTGTTTCCATAACTGGGTTTCTATCTTTGTTAATTAGCGTTAAAATTTGGCAAGATAGTGATAAGCGGCAGGTTAGCCAAGCGGCAATCAGTTTGTTTGAAAAATTTAGGGATGAACGCTTTGCAAAAATAAGAAGTGAAGCATGGATTAAAAGAAATAAGTATTACTACGAAGAAGGATATAGGGAAAAGATTATTGATGCTTCTGCAAAAATTGAGGAAGAATATAAATATAATTTTTTAATGCAAGAAATGCGAGTTGTGCGCGATTTAATAGAGTTTTATACTGTATTAAGTGAATACAAAGGTTGCGAAGAAATTATTAAGAAGTGTCGCTATTTTCATTATGGCTATTGGAGACACTTTTTGTATGAAATAGCAGAGTTACATGACAATTACAATTTACCTGTGAGCACTTTTGAAGAATTTTATGATTCTGAATATAAAAAATACGTTGTAGGCATTTCTTATGTAGCTACCTTAAAGAGAATGGATAGGCTAGTAGGTTTTGAAAATATCCCCGAAAATTTTAAATTTCACGAATTTAAATAAAGAGGCCGACTTAAAATTGATATGGGAAAATAATTGGCATTTTTAATTATTGAAGCCCCACACTCCATTTTATTTAATTTCAAGATACGATCATGGATTTGAATTTACCATCTATGAAAGAGGCAGATTTACCCTCTGAAGATGCAATTAGTAATGGTTTAAAAATTATTGAATCCAGCCTTTTAGATAAGTTATCCTATGAGGAAATAAAAAAGCTTTTTAACGATGCTCTTGGTATGGTTCCCAAACTTGTGGTGCCAAACGCTAGTATAACTGCGCCAATTTACAGAGTAACAAATGGGCTATTTCCAGGGTTTGACAAAAATCAAATATCATCTTTTTCTCACCCGCCATTTAATAACTGTAAAAAAGGTCGAGCAAATATTGATGGATTTCCTGTTTTTTATGCCGCTCTCTCAGGAGATACAGCTTTAAGAGAACTCAGAAATTCAACTAATCAACCACTACAAAAGGGTGACATAGTCTATATAAGTTCATGGGAGGTAGATAAAGATATTAAACTGGCTTATTCACAATTTATATACAATGATGAAGTTAAGTTAGGGGAAATGCTTTCAGGTCTTAATAAATCAAACCATGAAAAGATTGCACATATCTCTTCACCTTATACAGCAGGAAAAAGAAATGCATTTAAACTATTATTAGAAGGTTTAAGTAATCTTTTCATTGGAGACAAATCATATGCAGCATCTTCTTTTTTATCTCATCATCTGTTATATGAAGATCGTGAAAATTTTCCGATAAGAATTGAAGCGTTATTATATCCAAGTGTTCAAGCAGGGTTAACAAACATAAATTTTGCTATTCATCCAGATTTCGTAAAAGATCATATTAAATTAAAAGGAATTCAAAAAGTGGAATTTGAATCATTCCAAGAAGGTAGATCAAATTTAATTTTTTTAGAACAAGGTAAGCCACAAACAGATGGAACTATAAAATGGTATAAAAGTGGATTTAGCCTCAAAGATATAAAGGCTGAAAGCTATTCAGTAAGTTTCAGTATAGATCCACCAATAGACAATATAAATGAAGATTATTTGTTCTATTCAAAAACAGATAATGATTATTATCCATTGCCCATATTAACTTGGAAAATATTAAACAAAAAGAAAAAAGAAGTTCTAAATGAATTAGCAAAATTTGAAGAGGAAATGGATTTTGAAAAAATTTACAAAAAACCTATTCAAATAAATGTAAATGAGGGTGAAGTTTATTTAGAAATTGAAGACAATAAATATAACGTAGAAGCACTTGTTACTGAGATTGAATATAAATTTATATTAATGGAAGAGAATAATTAATAAATATGAAATTACCAATTGGAAAGCTATCGGGTAGGCGTACAGGTTATTCCCTCTGATGCAGAGATCGCTTATAATGGGGACGATCAACCCAAGTTCCAACTGGCCGCTTAATTGGTGTAAAAGCTCGGATTAGCCGTAAAATTGGCTACAAAGGAGCATGTATCAACTATGAATATTTACGCCCGAAGAAGAGAGAGAAAGGCTTTTCTACGGCTTATTTGGGAGTTGGGAAGGGGAAGAAACGGGCGATGAATTAGTTAAACAAATCTACTCTGCTCGTGCCAGTAGTACACGTGATATAGAATTGTAAGTTCTTCGATTTATCTCACAAACTCAGGTGATTTCGTGGAAATTAAGCATTGAATTTTGAAATGACGATTTGAGACAGTTCCTTTAAGTTTAGGATGAATATTTCAAACGTCAGCCCATGTTTCAAAAAATGGACGTTTCGCGAAACTGAATTTGTACTCACACATAAAAAATAGGCATACTTACTTTTACATTAATCTAATATGAGTAGTATTATAATAGATACTTCTGCACTTGTGTGTCTGGGAAGGTTTGCTTATGAATTTAAGCACCAAGATTTTATCAGTGATAAATTCGATGCTTTTCGCATTTATGGAGGAGTCGACTGTGCTTTAGAAGCTCTTGTTCTATATGATAATATTTATGTTGATGCTCATTCATATTATGATAGGTTTTCATTAACAGACCCTTTTTCAGATAGTTTTGATTTTTTTGCCGCTTTACCAATCACAGCTAAGCAACGCAACGACATTCATTTAAATATAGCGACTAAGCTTATTGAAAGTAAAGCTATTGAGGATGATTTTTTCAATAAAATATACGAGGATTTTTACGGAGGAGAAAACTACGATAAATTTCATCATTATTTAACTAGCTTTCAGTATTTTGATTCAGATGAACGTGCAATACAAGATGCTATTGGCTTTAAAACTTATCATTTACTTTGTAATGAGAGAGAAAAACTACCAATCTTAATGCTGGTGCAGATAATTAGAGCATTTTATTATAATGAATTACAAAAAACATTTAATTGTAATCTGGTTTTACATCCATTCAAAGGTTTGTTCGTATCAACGAATACAAGTCTCCAATCTAGATTTTTGAGTATTTTTGATCAAGAAGTTCGTAAAAAAAGAGAAGATATAACGTTTAAATGGATAAATGAAAAAAATCTCTTTTTTAAATTTCCTATACTAACTAAATATATTCTTGGGCAAACTAAACCAGGCTTTGGGTTAGCCCACGTAATAAATAAAGTTAGAGAATCAAAAGAAGCTAAATATTTTCGTGAAGGTATAAATGAGGTTTGTATTGCTATTGACAATAATGATCAGGTTGAAATAGAAAGAGTATGCTTATCTCTTGAAAAGGCATCGATTGATTGGGCAAAAGAAATTGGCCTAGATCCTAGTAAATACTTAAAAAAAATAAGTATTTCAATTCCAGTTTACGGGGGTTTGGGTGGCGACATAAAATTTAATATACCTAAAGCAAAATTAGGCACTTCAGATAAAATCTTAACCTTTATCCACGAATTATTAGAAGATGATGTAAACAATCTCAAGTTGATGTTATTTCCTTAATTCTGAAAATTGCATTTTGCATGTCATATAAACATAAGGTAAAATTTTTAAATAGCATGCGACTATGTAAAAATTCTCTATTTATAATATATACCTTAAATCTAAGGTAAAAGCTGATATTTTTAAAAGTGATAAATCATTAAGTATGTAGAAGTAACAATACTGTAATGGTCGTTCCTGGTTTGAAACCCCTACCCCTTATGACCAAATTCGTTTAGCGTTGGATCAGTTAGCAACTGTTTCAGGTTGGCATATTCCTCTCGCTCTAAAAGGTCAACTGAGCCACCGGTGGCTAATCGGATTCGGTCCCGGCATTTGCTGATTCGAGATAATAGCGGTTGAATTATGGTATTACTATGATTGACAAAATCGTAGAGGTCTCCCTCACAGGATGGGATTTTGTAGCCTTTGGTGCTGCTGGCAATGATGACACCCGCATCCCGGAGAGGAGCAATCACCCGCGTTTGAAAGTAGTGCAGGCTGGGCAGACTGCCGCGTCGTTCCTCAATGTGCGCCATTAATTCCCGGCTTGAAATGTAACGTGTGGGGTCAACATGGCGGAAGTGAAACAACAAATAATTTAAGCAGGTAACTTGGTCAACTTCTTGAGGGGAACGGCTGGCCAATTTACGATGCAAAAAGTCTTGGCCTAGGCCCATACACAGTTCAGCTAAACCAGCATTGTAATTAGCTTGATCGGGCAAGCTCTGGGCCACCACGGGGGCAAATACGTCTGGCCAGTATTTTAGGGTAAGTAACTTAGGTTTCAATAATTGTACGAAGCTGGCTCGTTCGGTTGATAGAACCGTTTCATCATAACACCGGGCTAGGGTGCCCGCTACAAAATCAGCGGCTTGGACGAGAAGACTGGCTTGGCTGTTGACAAAGCGAAAACTAGCCTGGTTAAACAGGGTGGGTACGTGCCGGTTATAGATGTACTGAGTGAATCCCTGCATAAAACTCTCGTCACCGTGTCGATCCGCAACTAATTCCAAATTAGGAAAGCTGCGGTACAGTTCTCGGTCGGCTAGCCCATGCAGAAACTTGTAGAAGGACCCTTTGTAATAAAATCCCTCCCCGCGCAGCTCTCGTTTATCGACGACAAGGGCAAAGATTTGAAAGGGGATGGTTAGTAGTTGTTTTAAGATCAAAATCCGGCGCTTATCATCACTGCCTACTTTGGCTGATTTGATAGGGCCGGTTTGAAAAAAGCGTTTACGCACCTCCTCTAATTGAGTTTCAGCCTCACTAAGCTGTTCTTTGCGTAAGGTGATGGCGGTGACGATAAAATGGGTGGAAACACCGGGCTTGGTAAAGTCAAGGCCATTGTTTCCCCACTCATCCAAAAAGGCAATATGGTCATTCATCGGGCAATTAGTAAGCTAGCCAGCAAGTTACTGATTGTCGCTGACACCTTTTATCCCCTTTCCAACCATATCCGTTCGCTCAGCCTTTGTTAATGACTGTACCGTCGTTTGTATGTTAACAAAACAGTGCTGTCGCATTATAAACCAACGTTTACATAGTAACAAGGAGGGGATAATAAGTAATTCAGCTAGGAAGACGAAGATCAAAATCGTTCACCCTGGCCAAGCGGTTATGAATTAAGATTACGTTATCAGGAAGTAATGATGATATTATGTGTGATTCGGCAACGCAACCCATTATTATTCAGATGAACACCATTCGATATTACCTTTCCTTAAAAAGAAATGGCTTTTGCACCCAGCCGTCCTCCAAATCGAAGGCTTTAGAGTTAAACTATTGTCTTCGTGACGTGTCAATTTCCAGCGTGGCCATTCTGTTTCTAACAACAATAATTCTATAGGTTGACCACAGCCACAAGGACAAATCATACCTGCTAGCCATTCCTGATCTGGCTTACCGAGCAAATAAACAGTGCGAGCTTTCCAGATATCTGGAAAGTCTCGCACATGCTCGTACGTGTAGGGAACAGGTCGTTTTCTTATAAAATCAAGAAAACGTTTCCATAAACGGTGCAGCATATTCATACTTCTAACCTTTTATTATTAGGGTAGGAGCGTGAAGTAGAGGGCTTGTCGTTCCTTTACCTACATGCCTTTGCAATTCTAAGTCAGGTTCTCCATCTGTTTGACGTTCTAATAAAAAACCTGCAATACTGAACGTAACTTCCGCAAATCGACTATTTCTTTCTGTACGAAACGGATGTATACGCGCTAAGAATTCAGTCACAGCTTGCGACGCAAACATCATATTAACACTAATCACAGCAGGACTTTCGACGTTTGCTGATCGAATATATTTTTCTCTGATTTGTCGCCCATATTCCTCCGGATTAGTTCGTGCCAAATCAGCTGCTTGCAACTGCTTCATCGTATAACGTTCTCTTGAAAACAATGAAGACCCGCCAGGTTGTATATAATCTACGCGTCCCATTACTTCATCAACTCCTCCTTTAGCATCTGCGTCCAGCCTGACACCAATGTCGAAGTAAGGTATTGAGAAGAAAGTAGCGATACGATTCAGTAAATGCCTACCATCGACCGAATCCATACAACCAAAAACGATATCACACCCCGCGATTGCTTGGTAAGCCAAATAGTGGTGTAATCCACGAGCAATAGCTCGAATCTTTACACCAGTGCCACTATTTTCCAATGCTTCTTTGAGAACTTCTACTTTGGGTCGCCTATTAACAGCATCAGAGTGACGTGTATTTAAAATACGATTTAGGTTTTTTGGCTCTATAACATCGTTATCTACTATTACTAGTTCTCCGACACCAAGCCTCCCTAACAGTTCTACAACTATACTACCAGTACCAGAACAGCCAACAACACCTACACGAAGTTTTCGTAGCTGATTAACAGTCCCTTCTCCAAAAGTTTGGTAGGTGCGCAATTGCACTTCATCAGCAATTACTTGCTCATTTGTTTCCATACCAGGAATATTTTCCGGTATAAAGACTTGAATATCATCGCCAGCTATTATTACAGATTTCAAGGGAATGAATTGACCGTCGACCTTTACAACTCTGCCGAATATTTCCCTTCCTGGTAACATAATAGCTGTTACGATTGAATCATCTCTATTAATCCAACCTGTTACAGTATCGCTCAACTCCAGATCAGATTGATCGTCCAAATCAGAAAATTTCGATCCTCCACCTGGATGGCAGTGTATTTTAAGAAGTCGCCAGCCGTTTAACCGACACTCTTCTAGCAGATGCACAATACCGGTTGGAGGCCATACCACTAAATCAGGACGCCGTTCTATACACTGATTATAAGGAAACAGCTCAAGTTTGAATATTGAGTATGTTTCAGAATCACCTTCAGTATGTATACCACAAAGGGCAAAAGCAATTGCTTCGTTGTCATCACCAGGAAACAAGTGATCTTGTAGAGCGGCATATTGCCCCCCATTCATTCTTAGCCTGTACATCAGAGTGGAAGTTATCGAGTGAGTTCGTTATTAAGCCATTCTAATACTGCCAGGAAATGAGTCTCCAGGTTATCAATACCTGGACGCCACATACCTACGGGACGGTGTCGTGACCATCGCTGATAGGTTTTTCCATCCAGAGCCTGCTGGCTTAATGCATTAATAGCCCTATTGTCAAATCGAACGACATCAGGATAAAAATACATCATATCGATCTCAACGGACGGATATGAAGCAGGTATTAATAACGCCATAGTAGTTGTACTCGCGTTATAACCCGATGGAAGGGGGAAATCATGAATTAAAACCCATCCAGCCCCCCCAACCAACAAGGCCTCCCATGGGAGGCCTTGTTGGTTAAGAAATAAGCAATCCTCAGAAGGCAATTCAAATTGCTTACGTAAAGCAACGGCAACTGAAACATCAGTTGCCGTTACATTGCCGTCCTGCGCTTCTTTAGCAACAGATTTGAATCGTTCAATACCTGGCTTACGAAAATCGGCCAGTTCATCAGGCCCGATTGCACGTTGCCCATGCTGGCCTATTTCAAACAACTTATGTGTCTGCGGAGTAAGGCCTATTGAAGCCAGTAACTGTGTACCGGTTAAATGATGCTCCCTGAATTCGCGGTATTGCTTATCTATCTTAACACGGTAGTATACAACTACACCTGGATCGTGCTCAGGATGCGGTTTATTGCTAAGACATAAATCTTCTACATCAATGATAACCTTAATAGTTAGGCTATCTTCATGATCTGAATGACCATGGCCACTGGGTACTTGGATTTTTAGGACATTGTCCATAATTTTGTTCGGATAACTAGCTCCTTTCCTGAAGTTTGAGAGCTATTGTGAATAATGGTTTTTGAATTGGAGTCTGTTGGTTCATTCATTGGCGTGAATGTAGCTATCAGACTCTTTTTGTTTCGGGCACTATTAGTTCGTCTTTTCACATGGTTCACCTCCTTTTGCTTGGCTCACAAACTTAGTTAAAAAATTCTTTCAATGTCAAATTTTTTACCTTAAAATAAATTCACAAATTTGTGAATTATTCATACCTTTGACCTTAAGAACTTGATACTGTTATCGTTCGCTGATCCGTTGTTAGAAAATCTTTATTGTTCTGGCTGGCCGCCAGCTAAGCGCTTTCGTTGTTCTAATGCTACAAGAGAACGGTTTATGTTTGTCCTAAGCGCTCTTAAAGCATTCGATAGGCTTTCTGATTTGATGAAAAAACCATCCTTAGAAAGTCGCCTTCTTGACCCAGATAGTACACTAATCGTCGTAAAGGTCAATCCTGAATACTATCTTGAGTTCACGTGCCAAGAAACAGAAGGGTTAATCACATCTATCATCATTCAGCGTATGTATTGTATCAATACGAACTAATCACCTCCGTGTCATGAGCCCCAACACAAGCCCAATTCCTCACAAAGCGATCCATCCAGGCTTACATCTTAAAGAAGAATTAGCCACATATGGAATAAAACAGAATGAATTAGCTGCTGAAACTGGTATTCAACCCTCACAGCTAAATGAAGTATTAAAAGGTAAGCGCTCTATAACACCCGACTTAGCTATACTATTTGGAGCCGCTTTAGAAAGGCCAGCAGAATGGTGGAATAAGTTACAAGCCGACTATAACCTAGATTTAGCGCGGGTCGAAGAAACCACAGTTAAGCAGGTAGAAGCGATAAACAATTGGAAGGAAATAAAGAAAACATTACCTATTTCTTATTTCAGAAAAGAGCGTGAGTTATCAGGTAATATAGTTAAGGATATAAATCATCTTTTATCAATTCTTAGCTTTTCTTCTATTTCTGAAATGGAAAACGCTTTAAATAAAGAGCGGCCTGCTGGGATTTTATTTAAGAAGTCAGGCAAGCTATTAGAACATGCTCCTTATGTTAATAGTTGGATTAGATATGTAAAATACTTATCAATAAAAGAACAAGCAGCGAATTTCAATTTTGATTGTCAATATGACTTACTGAAAAATCTAAAATCAATATTTTTAGGGAATAATGTCAAGGAAAATTTGTTAGCTAAATTTCAAGAGTACGGAATAAAGTTAATAATTAAAGGTAAACCTGACCATGCTCCTTTAGATGGTGCAGCTTTTTGGTATGGTAATAATCCTGTAATAGGATTAACACTTAGGCATCAGCGTTTTGACAACTTAATTTTTACCGTTTACCACGAGCTAGGGCATATTTTCTTACATTTAAAGCAGAATAAAGAAACGTCTTTTGTAGACAGTTTAGAAGATGCTAAGATTAACACTAATATTCAAGAAGACGAAGCGAATGAGTTTGCTCGAAATGCCTTAATTCCAGAAAATTATTGGAAAGATTTCATCTTTGGCAAAACAAAATTTTCAGATGAAACTATCCAATCGTTTGCTAATAAGATGAATATTCCACCACAAATAGTATGGGGGCGCTTATGCTTTGATGGACGAATAAAATATTCTACCCCTTCAATGTATCAGAAACACAATCGAATACCTTAATTGTTCAACGCTCAATTAATGATAACAATAGGAACTACGGTAGAAATAATTCCTAGGAAAAGATTAAATTAAATAGACTTTTTATAAACGCCGTACAACGACACAAGGCAAATTTTACAGTTTTAAACTGTAAAATTTGCCTTGTGTCGTTGTACGGCCTGCCCCCGCTAAGGGGTCGCCGAAGGCAATTAGACTAAAAATCTAAACTTTCCCCTGGTTGCATGGCCTGACCATTGTTATTCGCTCGTCCGTTACTTTGAGCAGGCATAATTGGTTGGGGAGCAATCGGTTTAGGTCTGATAGGTTCCAGAACTCCGCTCTGGTTAGGCCCTTGACGTTTGAATAGGCTTTCTACTTCATCTTGGATACGTAGAAAGTTTTGTTTTAAGTCATACGTTGTGACCTGTGTAACGGGGACTATCTCGGGTAAAGGCCTACTTTCCTGAATCTTGATTTGGGCTTTGAAACTGCTAAAATCCGACTCAACTAATTGGCCGTAAAACTCACCTGTATTCAGTTCTAACACATCCTGAATCCGCACTCGGCTACGCTGGGCGTAACTGCGGTTGATCATTTGACTCTGCGTTTGAACTGAATCCCGGCTGCTTTCACCCTGGCCCTGGGTGCGGTGCTCTACGTCTTCCATACCCCATAAGTCACTAATGTACTGCGCTGTTTCCCGGTGGCCGACTCGTCCATAAAACTGGTTGTTTAAGTTGGCTAACAAGGCATCTTTCTTGCTGCGCCCGTACATGTCCTCGATCTGGCTTAGATCCTGCGCGGCATAAACTGTAGCAATTTTGTTTTCTCGACCCGTGGCCGGCAACTGCTCGAAGCCAGGGATATATAGCGTTGGGGCTTCGTCTAGAATTACGGCCGATAGCGCTTTTCGCTGCTGGTTCATCTGCTTAATGGCGACGGTGGCTAATAGCGCCAAGACCGGCGAGAAGGTACTCGACAACGTGGGCGAATTACCTAAGACCAGGAAAGCCGGGTTGTTTGGATCGTTTAGGTTCAAGCTGAAATCATTCCCTGACAAGACCCAGACAATCTCTTTGCTGTTGATGCGTCGCAGCGCCGTTTGCAGCGTTGAGACTACGCCCGCTGTTTGGCCTTCGGCTTTCCGCTGTACCGATTCGCGTAAACTGGCGATAGTGCCCCGCGTTTCGGGATTTGTCGATAACAGGGCCACTACGTCCGCCGTGGGCTGAAAGGCTAAAGCCATTACGTGCGGTAAGGTGCAGTACTGCGGGTATTCTTCGCGTAAAAACCAAATTAGGGCGGTTAAATACGTTTGCGCTGAATCCACCCAGAAATCAGACTTCTTGATGGCTTCGGGCTTCAGATTGTACATGATCGACCGGGCGTACTCATCGGCGTGACTTTGGGTGGGCATTGTATCCGGGTGTAAGGGGTTGACCCGGTGGGAAAGCGTCAACTGCTCAAAGTTGACATAATAGATTGATTGCCCACGACCGGTCTGATTCGCTTCGGTGGCCACTCTGGCCAGACTGGGGAACTTGAAATCATACAGCAGTCCGGCGTAGCCTTGTTGAATAGTTTGCTGAATAATGGGTTCAATCAGGCTCTTGCTCTTCCCCGCTCCGGCTCCCCCAATGATGAGCACACCCCGAAACGGGTTAGTGATGTAGATCCGGGTAATAAGAGCGGTTTGAGTCAGGATGGTATACACACTATTTCGAATGCGCCGACCAGTGGCACTGGTGGGGCTGGTCTTGCCGATACCTATTTTCCTCTTGTTTTTCTTTATGTTTTCGTAAGCCCCTAAAAGGGCCATTCCTGCGGCTAACCAGGGAGTAAGCGAATGAGCGGGACCACCCAACAGTTGACTTTTATAAACACCCAGAAAGGTAAACGCTAGCCAGAGTACCCCCCAGCAGACGAGATAGGTAAATCCAGCGGTAAACAGCCAGACGAAAATGCGTCGGCCTAAAGATTCCTCTTCATTCATGATTTTAACGACTTAGCGAGTTGGATGAATTGTTGTTCTGTTCGTGTTGAATAGTTCGTTCGTGGGTGTGGGGTCTGTCTTGTTGGGCGGCATTCCGCTGAATTTGATCTTTGATCTGCTGCTCGCGGGCGGCTAAGCGGTCGGGCTGGTGTTCGGAGTGACTAGCCTTAGCGTGGGCAAACGTTTCAGTTAACTCCCGTTTATAGCCAAACTGCTGGTCAAAGCTGCGCTCGTTGGCCTGGATAAAATTCACCCGGTCAAAGCCATTGCCAATGGCTCCCCCGGCCTGACGGTGATTGGTCAAAGGGGAAAGGGACATACTGCGCTGCTGCTCCATTTCGCGTTCCTTGAAACGACTCACGATGACATGCACATGGGTTTGATCGCCTTCCTTGGGCTGGCCCTTTTGAGCAGTACCTTCCTGCACGGCTTTGTCCTCGTGGCTATAGCTGCGGCTGTGCTCGATCTTGGCAAACCAAACCAGGTCAGTGCTTTCAATCCCCTTTCCAAAATTGTGAGCGTAGTTCTCCATTACGCCCCTGGTAAACTCCCGTAATTTTTCCGGATCGTTGCCAATATGAGCGAGTTCCTTTTGACTCGGGTCAATGGTAAAGGTATAGAACCGGTCTTGGCCCGATTTCAGTCCCTGGGCGGCTCCGTTATGGTCGATGCTGGCCACCACATCTAACCCGGATACTTTGTCGCTTTGCGCCGAAAAGAAGTCCTCTCGCTGATGGGGGGCTAACTGATTATTCTCTTTCTCCAAGTAGTCCGCTAGGCGCTGACAACTCCCCGAGTTGGCCCCCTTGATGGGGCTGGAAAAATTAGTGACCATATGACTAGCTGCTGACGCCTACTTTCTCGGCAATGAGTCGAAGTCGTTCGTTCATCTTACGCAAGTGCTCCACCTTACCCACCCCACTGGCCGGGTCATCCATCTCATAAAGCTTCCGGCTGATTAAGATCAGTTCGTCCTTGATGGGTCGTAATTGCTCCTTCTCCTGCTGCTTGATAAAGCTGATCAGCCGCCGGTCAAGTGCCTTGATCGCGTCCGTTGGGTTGTCCGTTTTCGGGTCGCGGGGGTCGGCTTTGGTGGCTTTAAAATACTGGAGCATGGCCACGAGTAGCCCTTTCTTGGTCAGTCCATAACTCTTGGCGAGCCGAGCCATTTCATCGGCGAGTGGCTTGTCAATGCTTAGCGTAGTGTGCTCTAATATTGCCATAACAATTGTAAAATATATTGATAGTCAATAGGTTATAGATTTTTCATTGAATTTTCATTGCTAATATATAACATATATCATTGACTGTCAATACATTGCCCTGCGAGGCAAGCCTAAGAATGCTGCGTAGCGGCATTCCGGCTTGCTCTTTACCAAGACCGTACCACGCTGCACACCGTAGGGGGGCAATATGCCACGTGTCACGACGCCCGCCATAGGAGGGCAACTCACCGCGCTTCGACCTTACCGCTCAATTCGTACTATTTCGATCTGACCATGCTCGACTGTTAGATTCACCGAACGTTCACCCTTGGGTCGGGTTCGATGGACCACATTTTTCGGAATACTGAAAAGATGACCAGGGAGTAATTCAATCGTTTCCGTTTCCAGATCAATCAATAAAATGCCTTCCGTTACAATGAACGTTTCGTCTGAGTTGGGGTGATAATGCCAATAGTAATTCTCGGTCATCACACTCAACTTAACGACATGATCATTGACCGTAGCTAGGGTAAAGTTCGCATAGGGAGCCGTCACAGTCTGGGTTAATTGACCAAAATCCAGTCGTGTCAAAGAGGCAAGATTCATAAAGGATGGTAAGAATTTAGATAGCAAGTACTACATATAAAGTTACTACTTTCCATTCTAGCTCCCAGCGGAAATAGGTGAATAAGCCTGAGCTGTATCATCACAGTTTAGGCTTATTGCTAGAATTAGTTTACCTGCCTAACCGCTGCTGACGGTAAAGAATGATGTTCTTGGCGTGTGCAATGATCTGCTCATTCCATTGGATGGAATGCTCCAACCGATTGATTTCTTCATGCTCGCTCTGATCGAACCAGTACCGCGCTCCTGCGCTTAGCTCCGCTCGCTTCTGGGCGGCTAAAGCCTTTCGCTCCGCAATCCAGGCGGCGGTGTATTTCTTGTCCTCCTCGTGCCACTCAATAGTAATTAGTTCTCCAGCAATTGCTCGGCTTAGTTCGTCGGCCTGGCTCTTCCTGGAACCCTGACCAAACCAGTTAAAAAAACGCATATAAGTAAAGCTGTTTATGGTTAAGAATAGATAACGCAGTCGTTGCTCAAGAAAATAAGGAAGTGTGGACCAACCCGACGTAAGTGTGGACCAACGGGACAAAAGTGTGTACGAACCCGTTTTTTTTCGGGAACTCTATCGAATAGAAGTTAGTTAGGGGTCCGCTTCATGGGCTAAAACTCATGGCTTCTCGCTGAACAAGTACTCCATAAAGGTGGGTGATTGATGGATGTCATTAATGCCACATACGTGGTCGATTAAGTATTGATTGAATTCGAGAAATAAGCTTGGGTTCAAAGCTTCTAATTGAAAGGATTTGTCTTGCCCGTAGGCCATAAAGAGCTGGACTCTTTCCTGCTCAAACTGATCATATAACCGTTTACGAAGGGCACTATTTTCCAGACTGATCGGAATCGGATGGTACTGAGCTGAAATGTGTTTGAGCCGATTGATCGCCTGTTCCATCTCGGCGATTAAGGTTTCAGTAGGGGAATTACGTTGGGGTTCCATAGTTAAACCCATAGACATCACACGAATCAGAGATAGAATAAACAATACTCTATTAACTCGTTCGTGGCCTGAGAGGGCTGTAATGAGTTTGTAGACTAGACTAACGTTTATGGGCAGGCCGCTTTCAATCGGCGGGGAACCTTTCCCTTACCTCCTACCCTTATCCTATCAACCAACAACTGCTTCACGAGGCGAACTGATACGTATGAATCAACCTGAGTATACTGAAATTCCTGATACTTCTGACTCTACCTATTGGGAAGCCCAAGTTAGAGATAATCAGTTACGCAGCACCACCTTTGTACCTAGGGATAAGGAGCTACATGTACAACTAAAGAAGAAAGCCTGGGCTACGATTCAGGCCTCTTTAGGCCGCAACCGTAGACGCTAAATGCACTTTCTGGCTATAAGTCAAACGCAAACTACCAAGTTGCCTTAGAAATAGGTTTACAGCTTTATTTTTGGCGTCGTCTTTAACATAGGTTGGCTCTGAACGGCGGCAATTACTGGCTTAACGTTGTCCATATGCCAGGCATTATAATCTTTGAACCCTTCATACATATGGTTCATCGTGCCTACCGTCTGCGGCAATTCCAGGAACCGTTCAACCGTTTTATTGCCTGCTGGATCGTTCTGGTTCCACAACATTATCAGGTCAAAATAATGGCCATTGAGAAAATCCATCGCTTTGTTGACCATGCCGGTGCCGTTTAGGATCAGGAAGTTTTCGCCGGTCGGATCGATGTTTTTATTGGCCGTTAGGAATGTCCAGAAGTCCGGCGCTCCCTCGAAAATGTGCAATTTGTCCCGTTGCCGGTTTTCCTTGGTCGCTGGGAAAAAGCTGTAATCCTTATGGCCTACCGAAGTCTTGATATAGCTGTCATTGATCCGGGCGCGAACCTCGTACCCACCTGAATTATTAGGCAGGCCAATTCCGTACATCTTCCTCGTGGGCGCTGTCGTCGGGGCAAATACAATATCCCGGACATAGGGCGTTACAGCATGCGGATCTATGCCCCGACTGATCAGGTAAGAGGCTCCTTGTGTATATC
The DNA here is from genome assembly GCF_054776855.1 of Spirosoma migulaei. Lineage (NCBI taxonomy): Bacteria > Pseudomonadati > Bacteroidota > Cytophagia > Cytophagales > Cytophagaceae > Spirosoma > Spirosoma migulaei. The sequence continues at coordinate 42,610 of NZ_BAAHBG010000019.1, forward strand.
CACCACGGGCGGCATGGACATGAAAATCATTGGCGGCAATCAGAGCGTAAGCGGGTAAATCGGGTGTCACGGGCAACCTATGCCGGATGGTGGGAAGCGAGTAAGCCATATGGCCGGTCGCTGTATCCAGATACGATAACGCCCCGGACACGTCGGTGCAATCGCCTAGGCGCATGGCCAGATCAATGATGTTGCCCCCTACCCCTTCGCCGTGGTCATACCAGGCTGCACCATCTTTAGACAGTACGAAACTGGCCGTATTCTCATTCCTGAAAGGCGATTTATACCACTTCCGCCCAACGCGTTCCCGGACGGGCTGATACCCTAGCTTTAGGAGCAGCTCGTCAATGGGGATCGATTTGGCGGTTTTGATGTCCATTTACTAGCGCCGAATAGGCTTAAAGGCTGAAAGACTATCTTTTTTTAAATGTTCTGAAAAGGATTTAATCTTTGATAGATTAAATTTTAGTGCATTAATACTATCGATCTTCGTTTTTTGAATAGCAAGCATTGAAGTTTTTTCTGTCTTCAATTTACCGATTTCTTCGTCTTTATCTTTTGCAGCGTTACTATAATACCAGCCAATCAATGCGGTTATTATGGCGACAATTACTGAGAAAATCGTCAGCCATTTGCTGTAAATCTTTAACTCATCTTCACGTAAATATTGAAGTCCGGGAAGCGTAATCTCGGCTTGGTAATTATAAGGTGAATTTTCATCATGGAGAAACATTAAGATACTGGGGCTAGAGTGTGGCACTTGGGGTCTAGCATCACGCCATTCTATATATTTTGCTTTTTCTAAATCATTTAGAAATTTATAAATCAAGGTCTCGTCTCTAAGACCTAATTTATTAAGTATACTATTTATATTTTTCTCCTCTATGTCCGCTCCCTCCTTTCTCAGATACCTTAGTAACTCAATTTGCTTATTCATGCTCGAATTTTAGCAATTATTTTCTATATTGCTAATAGGCGAAACGTTTTTATATGAATTTAGTAACATATGATCATGTATTTTAGCCGCCATTCTCTTTTCATTAGTTTTTCCACTGCTTTTTAGCAGTAATAAAGGTGTTCTTTTAATTAAAGGGTTTTTAGATAAAGGTTTGTGTGACAATTTAGCAGTAGCGTTTGAGATAAATTAGCAGTGGATGATGGTGACAAAATAACAGTGGATAAATGCTAAAAATCAGCCAGTTACGTATGTCATTGTGGATAAAATTACGAGTATACTGCGATTTTATCACAATTACTAACATATCGTACTGATTATCAGATAATTACAAGCCATATTTTGCTAAAAAACGCCATAACTGTGAGTTTGTCACACTTTAGGCGGTAACTCATTATTAAACAGACGTTTAGGTATTGGTGTTTGACTGAAATGCAGCATCAATCCGCGCGTCCCTTTTTCCTCAACACGTGCGTCCGTGTACAAGCTCTTAACCAACCGGTGCACCTTCTTAAAGTTGGATCGGAAATCAACCATGCGGTTGTAGTCGCCCCCAAATTGATCCTTGATTGTTTGCCAGCCGAGAAACTGCGGTTTATTGGGTTGTACCCGGTGCAATCGGTGCGCAAGAAACGTGTACCAGTCAATGGCTGTGGCGTTGTTTGACAGGGCTGTCAGGTGGCTCTTGGCCAGCGGTACGGCATGTTCCATCAAATTGTGAAAGTAAGCCTCTGACAGCTCGATTTGGCTAGGCCACAGCAACAGTTGCTCCGGGTTCTTTTCTGGGAATAGCGTAAACCCACTAACAAGGGGCATGTTGATGTTCTGCTGTCCCTCGGCCCCGTCGTAGGTCATACGCACAACGCAGGACGCTAAACGGCTCACTTGATCGCGCACAGCATTGACCTGGCTCCCACCCTCACTAAAGCCCATATAGCTGTTAAAGTCGGTCACGCTGTTGGCTGGCATCTCGATGATGCGATTTTGCGACTTGAGAGCGATTGTATTGAGCGTGGAGAGAATAATCCGGGCCTTCACCCCATACGGCAAGCCAAGATACTGTAATTCGTGTGTGACGGGGTTTCTGATGGGCATGGGCATCACGTAGAGGCTGAACTTGCCACTCTCGGCCTGCCATATCTCGTTCGGCGCTAGATCCGGCTCCCGGCGCGGCAAATAGCAATGCGCCATCACCGACGACTGAAACAGGATCTCACGGTCGTCCGGCTCTTCCTGATATGCTTCGTAAATCAGCTTAGTACGGCGTTTGGCAACCGGGGTTAGGTCTTTCTTGGTGCTCATTTCCGTGCTGATTTTAGTGCTGAATCCCGATCCAGTTTCTCCAACACAGCCTCGACAATCCAATCATGCGTCGATATGCCCAATTTGGGGCTACCGGGCTTGCGTGGGCGCGACGCTCGGAGCGCGTCGATCTGGCGAAGGATGCCTTTTGTAAGACGGGTGTTGATGTGCTTGGGCGCGTCGTCTGGTTCCGTATCGAAACTCTCGGTAGTCGGTTTACCGCCCTTGTTAACAACGGCGTCTATCTGGGCCTCAGTGGGCGTTTTACGCGGTGGTGGTGACAGGCTGACGGCCATATGTAGTTACATGGTTAAAGAGTTCGTCTATTTCGGCTACGGCTTTTTTGTCAGGGGTTTCAACCTCGGACACGGCAAGCCCCTTCGCCCCGGCGTTGGGGTATGCTTTCCGATTTTTAATGGCGTGGGGAACAAAGCCTAATTCAGCCATGCTGGCCAAGGCTTCGGATGTTTCCCGGTTATCGGCAGAGGTAATGTCAGCGCGGTTGAGGAACGAATGAACGATTAGTGGCTCCATCCGGGTCGCCTGGATTTCGCCAAGCATTTCGGTCAGCTTCGATAGCGTCCATACGTCGTGACTACGGGGCTGGATTGGGATCAAGGCTATGTCAGCTACAATCAGAGCTGCGCGCTGGCTGGTAGTATCCCTCCCACCGGTATCGATTACGATGTGGTCGTATTTGGATTTCATCGTCTCGACCTGTTTGCGTAGGTTGGCACCTATGAGCTGAACAAGCGTGTAACCAACGTTGCCTGCCAGCGTGTGTTCGCGCCAGGCGGTGAAGTCGCTGGCTGTACCTTGCTCGTCGGCATCAACCAGAAGCACGTCGGCTCCCTGTTTTGCCAACCAGACGGTCAGGTGTTCGCTAATGGTGCTGCGGCCTGAACCACCTTTGATACCACTTAGAACGAAGATCATTTTAGTATTGGTTTGGGTGCTGCAAGTACTACTTCTTTTTGCACAAAAACAAGCATATAAATAGTGCAGTAATTAGTACAAATTTCAGCACTGAAATTTGTACTAATTACTGCACTATTTATATGCTTGTTACCTATAAGATAATAATATTCATTTAAACGCTTTGTATAACTAATTTCATAGTATTGATAACCACACCGAAATCATTTCTATTACGCATTCACAGATAATTTGCTTTATTAGATATAGTATATACCAAAATAGCCGACATATTGTGTTATCTCAATAATATTTTGCCTATTTTCAATTTATTGAAATAATACACTACTTTTTATTTAATATTCAATACAAAGGGTTGGCAATTTGTGAAAACCAAAATCGGTCCAATTTTAAGCTATTTTTTAGATATACAATATTTTTAATATAATTTACTTCTAAAATGGCTTATAGTTAGTGCCTTCTAAGCGTTACGGTATTGATTTGAGTATAAGATACTAGGGTTAAGTTAGAATATTCCCACTGAAATGCATTATTCTAATAATATTTTGTTAGTTTCCAATTTGATGAAATAAAAATCTGTTCTATAGATAGTATACAATACAAAGGCTTGCTAATTAGCAAAAAACAAAATTTGATTGAACTATAGTTTATTGTTATATATAAAAATAGGAGCGAACATTACTTTTCGAGGTAATTCACAAGATAGAGTACCAAAATTAATAGTGTTTATTAAAGTCGTCAGGGTTTTTACTCACATTTAAAACTTCCCATAAGATGAGAAACACTTTAAAAGGTAGCGATGGAAGCAACGATTGCTTCAGGTGTCCTGAAGAAAAGCGCGTCTATTTATTCGTTCTTTCTCGAGTTCGAAGAATGAATGCTTGGTCAAATGATGATTGTAAAGAAATGGCATATGACATAACTATGGAAGCCGTCGTTGAACTGCTATTTGCAGAGAAACTATCGCCCCCTGTTATTGACAAATACGATTTTCTTATTGATACTGTAACAAAATATCTAAATCGAGTAAAGTTCAAACGTTTAGCAAAAAACAGAAAAAATTCAACAAATAAAGAGTTATTAAGCATATCAGTAAGTGAAAGTGCTATTATAAATGAACTAGACAGATCATTTATAACAAATGATCTGAGTATACGTGAAAAAACCTTAATTCAATTAAAAGATGAAGGATACAAAGGCCATGAAATTGCTTCACTAATGAGCACTTCTCCTGCTTCTATAAGCAGACTATTATATGCAATCAAAAAAAAATTTAATATAAAAAAATAACTAATATTTTCTCTTGCCGACACTGACACACTAAGGCCATTTATTAAGAATACCTCGGCCATTAGTGTGCCAGTGTTTCTATATATACAAAATAACTTTTTATAAATCTTATGAAAGAAAAAAGAAATTAATAAGCTATATATAAAACACAGCTGAACTTTCAAAAACTATTTAAATATGGTTATCAACAGTAAAATGAGCCTTGACGAACTAATTGATCTCGTCTTGACAGATAAATACTTGACTT
>NZ_BAAHBG010000020.1:0-16341 GCF_054776855.1 Spirosoma migulaei
TCCCTTTAGAGCGACTGTGGACCGTCGAAAAAGCGGCACCAGACCTTATCGTCTGGGCAGCACCGGTCATGTTTTTACTGACCGGAATAGAAATTCTGATTACGCATTTACAGGAGAAGCCCTATTATAATAAACAGGAAACGATTGGGTCCATTTTAGTGGGTTTAGGCTCAGTTGTGATTGGAACCAGTCTGAAACTCGGCCTGCTGTATGGGGTCGTCTGGCTTTACAACCTGCTTCCCTGGCGCATGTCGCTTCAGTGGTGGACGTTTATTCCCTGTTACCTCATCTTTGACTTTTTTAGTTATTGGGCGCACCGCATTTCGCATGAACGTCGATTCTGGTGGACAACCCATGTGGTTCATCATTCCAGTGAGCATTACAATCTGACGGTTTCATTCCGTCTGAGCTGGATTCAGAACTTAAAGGTTATTTTTTTTCTACCCGTAGCCCTGATCGGCTTTCACCCCATCATTTTCTTTACGGTTAGCCAGGTAGCCGTCCTGTTCCAGTTTTGGGTGCACACCGAGTACATCCGTCGGTTGCCGAATTGGGTCGAGTTTATATTCGCCACTCCGTCTAACCATCGGGTACATCATGGATCGCAGGAGAAGTACATCGATAAAAATTACGGGGCTACGTTTATTATTTGGGATCGGCTGCTGGGAACCTACCAGCCTGAAGAAGAAGCGCCGATCTACGGTATCACGACGAATATTGGCAATAAAGCGAATCCAATCCACATCAATTTTCACGAGTTCATTGACATGGTGAATGACGTGAGAAAAGCTCGTGGCCTTCGACAGAAGCTCTTTTATCTTTATGGAAGTCCCATTGCCGTTTCACAAAAAAAACAGGAGCTTGTCAACGTAGAGACCGTTTCGGAGGATGAATTAGTTGAACGGGCGGTATAACGAACAGATTACTATCAATACACATTTAAACAATTCGATCACGATATGGAAAGCGAAGACAGAGAAGATATCATCCGGGCCAAACAGGCCATTTCGCCCAATGGGCTGGAAAACCAATCGGCGGAAGGACACAGTGGGATAAGTACCGAACAACCTGTCGGCGATTTACCCGACGAGAAACTTCCCAATCAGGAACTGACGGATAAGTACATGGATGGCCCCGATGAGCCAGGCGAAAATGTGCGGGTTATGAATCCGAATCGCAATTCAGACAACAAGCCGAGCATTGATAAACCCGCGTATGATTAGATTGGAAATAGACCATTTGACGTCAAAACGCAATAAATTGTAATGTAAGTCTTTTGTTTATGGCTTATTTAACCCCAACCCCTAAAGGGAGCTTAGGTCGATTCTAACAAGCTTAAACTCCTTTTAAGGGTCGAGGGTAAGTACCACTAAACTTGTACGGTAATTAACCCGCTTTTAAAAAAATAGGCGGCTGGCGCTGATTCTTATTAATAAACTCAGATAGCCTTCTTAGTAGGCTAGTATATTAGCGAATACATCGCTAGATAGGTCATTGCACCAGCAATATAGCCCAGCAGCGCCAAGCCACTTATTCGCCGGAGGTACCAGCCAAATTCTAACCGTTCCATACCCATAACGGCCACACCAGCTGCTGAGCCAATGACTAGCAAACTGCCGCCTGTTCCTGCACAATAGGCTAATAATTCCCATAACTTGGCATCAGGTGGATACAGGCTTAGATCATACATGCCCATGACAGCTGCCACAATAGGAACATTATCAACAATGGCAGATGCTACTCCAACAATGAGGACAATTACATCCACATTACCAATGGTTTGATTCAACCAAACAGCTACTGTCTTTAACGTTTCCGTTGCTTCCAGAGCGCTTACCGCCAGGAGAATACCCAGAAAAAATAAAATGCTGGGAATGTCCACCTTGCTCAGGGCATAGGCTGCCGTGTAGCGCTTGCGGTCCTGCTCGTCTTTATCGGCATGAATAATTTCCGATATTCCCCACACGACGCCTAAAGCCAGCATCATCGCCATGTAGGGAGGTAAATGCGTGATTGTCTTCATTACGGGCACCATCAAAATCGCGCTCAAGCCAGCGGCAAACATTATTCGCCGGTCACGCCGGTGCTGGGGCGTAACATAAGGACGGCTAATACCCCGTTTACCGGTTACGTCTTCAGCTTCTGCTGGTGGCTGAATCCAAAACGTTAATCCAATCAGAGGAATCAGTAACGAGACCAGGCTGGGAAGAAACAACTGCCCAATTATGCGCTCGGTGGTAATCCTGCCCCCTATCCAGAGCATCGTCGTCGTAACATCGCCAATGGGTGACCAGGCTCCACCAGCGTTAGCGGCAATAATGATCATCCCAGCCATCAACCGACGCTGTTCTGGATTTCTGACTAGCTTTCTCGTAACAGACACCATGACTATTGCGCAGGCCAGATTGTCCAGCAAGGCCGATAAAACAAAGGTCAGTGTTCCGATGAGCCACAACAATACCTTGGGATTTCGCGTGGCAACGCGGTCGGTGATCAGGGTGAATCCATCGTGAATATCGATGAGCTCTACAATGGTCATCGCACCCAGTAAGAAAAAAAGGATTTGGGCAATGTCGCTAAGATGGTGCCCTAATTGATCTAAAACGGGCTCTGGTTGCTGAACAGAAAGAATATAGATCGTCCAGCAAAGAACGCCGGAAATCAGCGCCGTGGCCGTTTTGCTAAAATGAATGGGGTGTTCAAGGGTAATTAAGACATACCCAACAATAAAGACCAGGATAATTGATGTCATGAGTCTATGGACGAAAACGAGGAGATTAAGACCAAGGCCGCCACTTAAAATTCTGTGGTCAGTAGACTCACAGCTTGTTCTATTGCTACGCGTTAGGCCAGGTTCACGACCGCTAACATACGCACAGAGGGCCTATTTGTCGACCCAAACCTACTATTCTAAGGATTTTCTAAGATCTGCTTAAGTCCCTTCTAAGCAAAATGCGGGTGCTTTGAGTCGTATTTATACCAATCATACGGATACCATGAAACTAACTACACTTTCAATTCGACTATTGGTGGCTACTGTACTGATGGGTCTAACCGTTGTTTTCGTTCAGGCTTGTGATAGCCATTCCGACCAATCCCAAACGGAAAACGCAATGGCAAAAACCGGAGATTCTGTTGAAGCAGAAGAGACAACGGCTGGTTTCCGGGAAGAACGCGATGAAGTCGTTGCCGATCTGGAGCAAGAGCAGGAAGAACTTGATCAGGAAATCGACCAACTAAAAGATCGAATAAATCATCAAAGTAATAAAACAAGCAAGACACTTAAACGGCAATTGGCTGAATTAGAAAAAGAACATCGGGATCTGGCAAAGGATATCGACATTGCCAAAAACGCAACAGAAGATGTTTGGCAGGAGATAAAAGCAGGGTTTAAGAAAGCAGGGCGTACACTTGGTGATTCCTTCGAGAATGCTGGTGATCAGCTCAATAATCGCTAACTAAGACCGCGCTCAAGTTTACCCTCACGGCTTTCTCTTCGGCCACCTCACCAAGCCCTGGCAAGCTGGCCTGGGTAACGTGAAACTAAAAACGATAACAAGTTATGGAAACGAACTGTCATTTTTCACGCCCACTTAGTGCATTTAATCATCCCAGCCAGGCCATACAGGATGCAGAATGGATTAATGACCCAGCTAACCCAACCCGTTCGGGCAAAGGCATACTCCACAAAGGAGAAACTGTCTGGTTTCATGATGATTTGTTTGGCAGTGGACCCCTCTGGCAACAGGTGCGCTTGATAGACAATTCATTAGTCTATGTAAACCCACACCATTTTGAGTCGCTTACCCGGGAGTAAATGAGTTAAGTATCTGTCAGGATGCACAGAAAAAGCCCGATGGCGGGATTAAGCATCTTCAATTCATTCAATCTATTCTCTAAGGACTTTCTAATAGTTGCTTAAGGTGATTCTAAGTTGCCCCTGCGTTCTTTGGTTTATATCAACTTCATGCAACGGCAGCCCTATGATAACTCGTCTTACAGGATCGCTTCTTACACTATCAGTTGTAGCTGTAGCAGTATCAGGTTTTCAAGCCTGGAAGCTTGCCCGGATGATCCGAAAACGGATTGACATCCGGGAATTTCTACGGTATTAATCGTACGTAATGATCAACGCGCGATTCAATTTTACTGGTTGAGCTACTATTAATAGCCCTGCCTGCTTATCGCATCTACGTATAAACCCGATGATGAATCAGCTCGATATAAACAGACGAACCCTTGGTATTACCTTCCCCACTGAACAGCAGGCAACTGTAGTTCTATGGGCTCCGCTGGCCAAACAGGTGGCGGTAGCAATCAATAATCAGGCTACACACATTCCTTTAACAAACGATCATTCAGGCTATTGGCAGTTGGAGACTGACCAAATCAAACCTGGCGATTTGTATACATTTGTGCTCGACAACGAGAAGGAATATACTGATCCGGCATCGCTGTTGCAACCTCAGGGTGTATATGGCCCTTCTCAGGCGGTAGATACAAACAAATTCTACTGGGAAGATTCCTGCTGGATTAATCCCCCCCTTGATGAGTACATTATTTATGAACTCGACATTCACACTTTTACGCCCGATGGCACGCTCCAGGCGATCATCAGCAAACTGGGCCATTTAAAAAAACTAGGCATCAACGCGCTTGTTATCAGGCCCGTTGCGCCTTTTCCGGAGTCAAAAAACCAGACACATAAGGAATCGTTTATTTATGCCGTACAGGCGTCGTATGGAGGCCCTGCCCAGTTGCAACAACTGATCAATGCCTGTCATTATGAGGGCATTGCGGTCATTCTGGATATAATTCCAAATTCTATTGATCCGGGGGCAATCAGTCATCGGGATATCAGCACGTATATTCCCAGAAAACAAAGTACCAGCCAGGCTAAAGCCACTCAATTCACTACTAGCCAGCAGGATGCATATCGGCGTTACCTGATTGAGAATACTTTGATGTGGTTCCGTGATTTTCATGCCGACGCTATTCGCCTGGATGTAGGGCATTCCCTTAGTGATTCTGAGCGTTTGTTGCAGGAAATTCGGGAACACACCAATAAATTGACAGCTCTAACGGGTCGTCAGTACTACCTGCTTATTGAACAGGGTTTGGCCGAAATACCCATGTATAGCCCAACGAATCAGCAAGTTGGTAATGGCCCGTTAGCAACGACCGACGACGATTGCCGGAGTTACTACCTCACCGACAGAAGCGGTGGTCACCAGGCAAAAACCTACCGGGAGAATTTTGCATATGATGCCCAATTTTCGTCAATTCTTGAGGAACTGTTTGAACGACAGGCAAAAACTGCGCCTGTAGCGCCTTTACTTACGGTTTCCCAACATTATAAGCAGACGGGTCATCACGAATTACCTGAAGAAGAAGCAATCATTAGCTTTGAATTGTTAAAACTTACGGCTGGCTCCATTATGGTTAGCCCCTATATTCCGACTATTTTCATGGGCGAAGAGTGGGGGGCTACGAATCCGTTTTCGGAATCATTACAAACCAGTGCGTTCTCGGTCGTTCAGGCTACAGATAAAGCAGCTCTGTTGACCGATCATAAGCCCCTTTCGTGGGAATTGCTGAAGCAGGTTCCCAATAAAACTCTCTACCACTATTATCAGGCCCTTACCGCCTTACGCCGATCACAACCGGCACTCTACCATCTGAATCCAAAGCAGGTAGAAATCAATCACCGGCAAGACCAGCAGACGATGATCCTTCACCGCTGGTGTAGAGACAATCATGTGCTTTCCCTGATGAATTTTTCCCGACAAGATCAGCCAATTACGTTACCAACTCTAGGTAAAGACTGGCAGAAATTACTCGATTCGGCCGACCCGCTTTGGAGCGGTCCTGTAGCTTCCCTTGACTTTCTCTCGGATGAGGACACGCTCATTCTACAGCCCGAATCGATCGTGGTTTATAAAGCACTTTCTTAGTAATAACAAGGTTTCATCATACAGACAATTCTAATCAAATTCTAAGTTGATACTAAGCAGTTGTTAAGCATTGCGTCGGAACTTGGATTCAGTACCCAAATCCTGTTCCAATTCCTTGCAAATCCGTACAACTATGCTTAACGCTAACCTACAGAATATATTAGTTCCCATTGATTACAGTGACGCTTCGATCAATGCGCTCGACACGGCCATTGCAATGGCCAAACGCCAGCAGGCCCAGCTCCAGTTGTTGCACATAGTTAGTATAAATGGGATTATGGGTTCTACAGGGTCAGCCATGTTGGATGTAGCCTTTGGCGATCACGTCGCATCCAATCAGCAAAGTTTAGACATGCTTGCCCAAAATGTACGAGATGAACATGCCATTGAGTGCAAAGCCGTGGTCGTTTTAGGAGCGGTATACCCGTCAATTGTTGACGAAGCCACCAAATTACAGGCCGATTTAATTGTGATGGGTAAGCACGGAGCTTCCGGTTTACGGGAGTTTTTTATTGGCTCTACTGCGTACGCTGTCCTGAAACACGCTCCCTGCCCTGTTTTGACAATACCTCATTATCGTAAATGGGAGAGTTTCAAAAAAATTCTCTTCCCGATCCGACCCGTTGCCGATGCCTTATCTAAATACGATCTGGCCCGTCAACTAATTCTTAAAAATAATGCGGAGCTAATTGTGATGGGCCTGATCGAATACAAAGAGAAATACAGCCCTGATGCGCTTCAGGAGGATGCAGCCCGGCTCGTGAAAGTCCTTGATGAAGATGAGGTTAAGGTGCAAATGCACTATTACTATTGCGACTCGATGGCGCAAAAGATCGTAGAAAAGACGCGCACCCGAAATGTCGATCTAGTCATTATTACAGCTACGCTCGATTATAAAATTCAGGATTTTTTTGTGGGGCCTTTTGCCCAGCAGGTTGTCAATCATGCCAAAGTACCAGTCTTATCCATCAGACAATCTCCCCAACTGGCGAATTAACCCCCTTTTATTTCACCTCTTAAATCCCAACAACCATGGAAAATTTAATCGTAAAAAAACTACTCGTTCCCATTGATTACAGCCAAACTTCGCTTAATGCCTTAGACTTAGCCGTGGCTATGGCGCAACGTCATAATGCCGAAATACGGCTGATCCACGTCCTGACTTCATTTCAGGATGACTATGCCTGGGCAGACAGCAATTTATTGACGGATTCAACTACATCAACGGTTGAGAAAGAAATCCAACGGCTAAAGCAACTCGCCGAAACCACCTCTTCGACACATTCCATTTCTTGTTCATTTGAACACAGAATAGGTATAGTTTGCGATAAAATTGTGGAGGCAGCTACTGACTTTGGCGCTGATCTGATCGTGATCGGCACACATGGTACGTCTGGCTTACGCTCTTATTTTATGGGGCTGGAAGCGTACCGGGTTGTTAAGGTAGCCGCTTGCCCCGTAATGACGGTTCCTAATCACCAAAAATGGACCAGTTTCCGGGAAATTATCTTCCCGGTTCGGCCAATTCCGGGCACTACCGACAAATATGACCTTGCGCGGATAATTAGTCTTAAAAACAACGCACACGTGACCGTTCTGGGTTTACTCGACCGCTATGATGAGCTGAAAAATGAAATCTTAACGAGCGTTCTCTCAACGTTGAAAAATCGGTTAACACATGACGAAATCAACGGCGATATGCTTTTGCTGGCAACAGATTCAGTTCCGTATACGATACACCAAAAAGCAAGTGAACTACAGGCCGACCTGATCATTATCACCTCCGACATCGACACGGCCAGTAAGTTTTCTTTATTCGGCCCGTTTGTTGAGCAGATTGTCAATCACGCTAAAGTGCCTGTTTTGGCAATCAGACCGCAACCTATTGCTGGAGCACTGCAACAACCCGCAGACGGTCTATTTCAGGCAATAACGTCAGCATTTAGTCCGGCATAACCGCCCCTCAATCCTCAGAAAGCCTTGGCTGGCTCCGTTGTTTAACCACTGTAAGCGGGTTATAGCTTATCCTATTTTTTGGCATTTCTGGCTTTAGTTCTACTCCATACGCATCATGAACTATCTGATTCGATTTCATCTGTACGAAAATCCATCCCGTCAAAACTTCCGTCAATTGGGATCTGACCAATGGGTTCAGAAGCCCCCCAGATTTATATACGGTTTACCCTACCGATTAGAAGCGGAAGAATTCGGTCCAATCGGGCACCCCTGCCAGGTTTATATAGTGGCCAATCCACTCATCATTAAACCCCTGCTGGACAGAGCGAACCCCCTAAGGAAACGGTTTCTGGTTGACGTCTTTTTAGCCCGACTAGAAGAGTGGGGCTGGTTTGAGGAAGCTCCTGAAGTCAGGCAAAAAACGAGGGTCAGTTGCAGGATTCCTAAGCAAATGGACAAATGGTTGGTGAAGGCCGACGATAAATAAACAGCTTCTAAGCCGAATTTAGACTGATAAGGAACGTCGTTACTAAGCAATTTCTAATTTCTCGTTAAGCAATCCTTAAGGTGGTGGTGATAAATTTATAGTATAAATAGTTATGTTTTACATAAAAATTATACTATCATGGACTATAAACAGACAAACACAGCCGCCATATGGCTTTCGGTATTAGCCGCGCTTTTACTGGGTAGTAGTATCTATTACTGGAACAAAAGTGGCAATTTGATTAAGGAGAAAAATAAATCAGAGCTGAAAGCCGATTCGCTCCTATCGGTAAAATTTGATCTTGAGCGGAACGTCAAACAAATCAGCAACGACCTGAATGCCCAGCTTTCCGAAGCCAATACGCAGAACGAACAGTTGGAAGCGCGTGTCGAATCCGTGCAGAACAAACTTCAGGTTAAAGACAATCTGCTCAGTAAAATTCGTCGTCAAAACGCAACCAGCGTATCCCAACTTCATGCACAGCTTACCCAATTGGAAGGCGTACGCAACGAGTTGCAAGCCGAACTGACGCAGGTAAAAAACCAAAACCAGCAATCGTTGGCTGATAACACCAGTTTGAAAAATACAACGACGACTTTAGAACGCAAAATCCATACCCTTGACACCGAATTAGCCGCCATGAAGGCACTCGTTACGGTCGATAATTTCCGGGTCGATGTGATAAAACCAAACGACAAACTGACTGCCAAAGCGAAAAAGATCAAGAAACTTCAGATTTCGTTTACATTGCCTTCGGTTCTGAAGTCAGAGGGAAACGAGACGATTTACCTTAGTATCACCGACCTTAAAAACAACCCGGTTGATGGCGCTTTACGTACCGAAACGATCCATGTGGGTGAGTCTGCTCTTCAGGTGCCCGTTCATGCCGTTAAGGCGGTCGATTTATCGAATAATCCACAACAGGTCACCATCGACTATGAGCCTGCCAGTAAAGTAGAACCGGGCTTTTATCAGGTCAAAATCTACACCAAAGACAGTTACCTGGGTTCAACCGAGTTCGGTCTTCGCGATAGCTTCTGGTTCTTCTAATAGAAATCTGGATTTCACCTAAACCTGTATACCTATGAAAACCCAAACCATAAATCGAATTCTGGTTCCGGTTGATCCGGACAACTTATCTCTGGAAATCATCCGTCTGGCTATCGCTATGAGCCAGCGGCACAAAGCCGAAATCAGGCTGTTGCATGTGATTAATCCTGAGCAATACACCTTTGTGCCAATCGACAGCCTGTCGGTTTCTGTGCCTCGCGAAGAGGCTATTAAAACCGACACCCAGCGGCTACAACAATGGGCAAGCGCTACCTTGAGCGACCAGGTCTTTTCCTATAGCGTTGAATGCCGAACAGGTGGACTAGCGGCCCGGATTGTCGATGCGGCTACCGATTTTAAGGCTGATCTGATTGTGATGAGTAAGCCCAGCCCCTCCGGCCTCCTGCAATATATGATTGGCTCAGAGGCTTATTATGTAATTAAACATGCGCCTTGCCCAGTTATGACCGTACCCGAACATGCCTGTGTGAACGATTTCCAGCATATACTTTTCCCAATCAGACCTTTGCCGGGAATAGAGACTAAGTATGACTATATCAGCACAATTGTTCGTAAAAACAATGCCCATCTGACCGTACTCGGCTTGTTTAATGGGTACAATTCATCACAAGGTAAAGCTCTTTATATTAATCTGGCAATGCTCAATAACTGGATTACAGACGATGCTATAGAAGCGGACATTGTACTATCCGAAACTGATTCCGCTGTGAATACCGTACTGCAACAAGCCAAAGATCATAAAGCAGACCTCATCGTCATAACGGTCGATCCTGGGGCCAACGTTCGGCAATTATTTACAGGGCCTTTTTTCAAGCAGATAATCAGTCGGGCTACCATGCCGGTCTTATCGGTTAAACCCCAAACAGCCGTATCTGCGCGTAGCCAGTCAGTCAAAGAGTCATCTGCACCTCTGTTTCCAATGACTGCTTAACGTATCGTTCCATTCCGTTATAACAGACTACACTATACGATGAAACCTTTACATGAGTTCTTGAACGTTGAACTGATTCACCTTAAATCATTTACCCTAACGGTCGCCGATGTTTGTTCATCGGCGCTCGTTTTGTTGCTGGCCTGGTTATTCATGTACGGCGTGAAACAGTACGTACTACGGCTTTTTTTCAAACGTCGAAACGTAACGGTCGGTCATCAATATGCAATCACGCAGTTGGTTAAATACGTTGTGTATCCAGTCACGATTGTGCTTTCCCTTCAGGCGTTGGGCATTCAACTGTCGGTAGTTCTGGCAGGGGCAGCCGCGCTTCTGGTTGGTATTGGACTAGGGTTGCAGCAAACCTTCAAAGACCTCTTTTCCGGCATAATTCTCTTGATTGAAGGAACCGTTAAAGTAGATGATATGGTGGTGATAGACGACACGATTGTGATGGTTAAGGAAATTGGCATTCGCACATCGAAAGTGGAAACCCGCGACGAAATCGTCAAGATTGTGCCCAATTCAAAACTTGTGGAAGATATCGTCATCAACTGGTCCCATAACGACCGGCCAACCCGGTTTCATATCGATGTTGGCGTAGCCTATGGGAGCGATTTGTCGTTGGTGAAAGAGCTTTTACTTAAAGCGGCCAAAGAACATCGTAAAATTTTGAAATGCCCTGAAGCAACGGTGCAGTTTCGTGAATTTGGGGCCTCTTCGCTGGATTTCAAGCTCTTCTTTTACAGCATGGAGTTTCTGCGAATAGAAATGGTAAAAAGCGATCTGCGTTTTCGGATCGATGATTTGTTTCGCCTAAACAATATTACGATTCCATTCCCGCAACAGGAAGTCTGGTTTCGCAATGAATTGACTACGACAAGACCCAAAAAGTATGAACGTGTGTAAGATTACTTTACCTTCGACGCGATACTAGCCCGCGTTACTGATGAATACGCAGCATACCAAACTCAGTGAATTGCCCGCAACAGCCATTTGCGGAAACGACATTAGTTCTTCCTGCCTTTACGTTTCGGCACTGAGTATTTTATACGCCGGTCAGTACGCCTGGATTTCCTTGCTCCTGGTGGGCGGTACGTTGTTTCTGTTTCGGAAGATTTACGGCGAGGTGGTAGGCGCTTTACCGCTTAACGGGGGGGCTTACAACGTATTGCTCAACTCGGCCAACAAGTCGGCGGCTTCGCTGGCGGCCTGCCTTACCATACTCTCGTACGTGGCCACGAGTGTGATTTCGGCTAATGAAGCCATTCATTATGCTGTTGCCTTCACGCCCTCCATCCCCATAATGCTGGGGACGGTTGGGCTTTTGCTGCTGTTTTTTCTGCTTAATTTACTCGGCCTCAAAGAGTCGTCGAAGGCGGCTATCGTCATTTTCATTATACACCTGGCTACACTGGTTGTATTGTGCGGGGTTTGTGGCTGGCATGTGCTAACCCATGGGCTGAGTCAGTTTTCGGTCAATTTCGCTACGAAATCCGAGCATAGTGTTACGTTTCAGCTTTTCGCGGGCTTTGCAGCGGCCATGCTGGGGATTTCGGGTTTCGAAAGCTCAGCTAACTACGTCGAAGAACAGGGCAAAGGCATCTTTCCCAAAACACTACGCAACATGTGGATTATCGTGACGGTGTTTAACCCCCTGATTGCGCTGTTGGCCCTGAGCATTATGCCCATTGGCGAGGTGAATAACCATGAGGCTTCTTTACTGGCGTTTATGGGTGAACGTTCAGGTGGGCAATGGCTTTCGTACCTGGTATCGTTTGATGCCATTCTTGTATTGTGCGGTGCCGTGCTGACTTCGTTTGTGGGCGTTAGTGGCCTGATGAAACGAATGACGCTGGACCGAATTTTTCCGCAGTTTTTTCTAAAAGAAAATGGCCGACAGGCACCGTATTACATTCTATTGCTGTTTTTTGTGCTTTGCGTGGCTATTCTGTTCAGTACAAGCGGGAATCTTAAGGCACTGGCGGGTGTGTATACTATTTCGTTCCTGTCAGTTATGGGGCTGTTTGGTATTGGCAATCTATTGCTCAAACTCCGCCGGAAACGCTTGCCTCGACCCGAGAAAGCGCCTATTAGCTCGGTTCTGTTGGCTCTGCTTGCAGTCAGTATGGCATTATGGGGGAACGTCATGCTAAACCCCAAATACCTCTGGGTCTTTTTTGAATACTTTATCCCTACGTTTTTAATTGCCTTAATGATGATGGACAGGTCGTTGATTCTGACTGGGTTACTATCGGTTATTCTCTACTTTTTCAATCCCCTCAAAAAAGTCATTGAACGCTTTACACGCTGGACCAACGAGACCATCGACGAAATAAACGGGCAGGAGTTTGTCTTCTTTTCGAAAGGTGATGATATAGCCTCGCTCAACCAGGTGATGATTTATATTCAAAGTAATGAAGAAACCAATCGGCTGCGCATCGTTACAGTTGAGAACGAGCACTTCAAGGCACCGGAACACCTGCACCGCGACATCGAAACCCTCGACCGGGCCTACCCTGAAATTGATGTTGCCTACGAGCGAATAAATGGCAATTTCGGTCCCGAATTAATCCAGGAGTTATCCACCAAATGGCAGATTCCAACCAACTTCATGTTCATCGGTTCCCCCGGGCAGCGATTCCAGTACCGCGTTGAGGAACTGGGTGGAGTGAGGCTGATTATTTGATGGATTATTTCTCACGCAGTAGCTTCAGCAACACCCCGTTTGTCCAGCCGAAACCGTCCTGATTGGGATATTCGCCCCCTTTGGCCGTGGCTGTATTGATCACGTCGTACTTTTCGACCATCTTACCGCTGGCTTTGTACACCCGCAGATTTTCGTTTACCCAATTCGTTTTGATCTTATTGGCTAAAGGTATTTGTCTGTAGTCCCGCAAACCCCGAATAGCTAACCACTGCAAGGGAGCCCAGCCGTTAGGTGCGTCCCACTGTTCGCCGGAGCGGACGAGCGTAGTGGTTAAACCGCCGGGTTTCAGAAAGGATTGCTCCAGTTTTCGGGCCACAGCCATTGACTGAACAGGCGTCGCTATTTTTACAAAAAGCGGATAAACAGCCGCTAGTGAATAAACCGTCGACGGCTTTCGGGCCACAAAATCATAATCGAAATAGAACTGACTTTTTGCGTTCCAGCAGTAGCGTTGAATGGCCTCCCGCCGTTGCTGAGCCAGTTGCTGGTATTTTTTCGACTGGGCATCATCGCCCTTCAGGCGGTACGCTTCGGCCAGGGTTTGTTCCAGATGAACGAGCAGCGAGTTCAAGTCGACCGGAATAAAATCTGTTGTATGGATTGTTTGGAGACTCTTACCATCACGCAACCATCGGCTGCTGAAATCCCAACCCGATTCGGCCCCGGCCCGAAGGTGCTGATACAGTAGTTTCGGATCTTTGGCGCGTCGGGCCAGTAGCACATCTTCCCGGTATGACTCCGGGCGGGGTGTTTGTTTATCATCGAAATACCGGTTCAGGTAAACGTCTTCGGCCAGCCGAACCACCCGCCGGTGAACCGGGTGCTGGTCCGTAAGCTGGTCTTTCCCATCCATCCAGAAATCATATTCCTGTTGCAATTGGGGCAGGTAATTGATTAGCACCCGACGGCCCTGTAGTTCGCTGAGCAGGTTCACCATGAACGAAAAAAACGGTGGCTGCGAGCGCCCTAAAAAGTAGGTTCGGTTGCCGTTGGGAATGAAACCAACCGTTTTGATGAGGTAGGCAAAATTGTCGACCATGTTCCGAATCTGGCTAGTCTGGCCCGATGCCCGCAACCCCAGCATCGTAAAATAGCTGTCCCAGTAATAAATTTCGCCAAAACGTCCGCCCGGCACTACGTAGGACTTTGGCAGCGGAATCAGCGAACCGGTCTGCTGAGCTGCTTTAGACGTTAGCGATGCAGGGCGGGTGAGCACGGGCCATAAATCAGTAATATGCTCTTGAACCGATTGCCCGGCTTTGCTGGTATAGCCCGACGCGGGCTTTATTGGTAACGTAAAGTTCTGTAGCACAAACGCTTTCAAATTGAAATCACTCCGCTGTCGGGCCATTTCGTAATTCGACAGAATCGTTTCTGGTGGAAGTTTGGGCGTACAATCGGCAAAGGTTTTGGAGTCCGGAAAAACAGCTTTCATCTGGACGGCCTCGAATAAGTACCCAAACTGTTCGTCGGGGCCAGCCAGATTCCGGACAATTGAGCTGCTGGCAACGGACGGTGTATTTTTTTTGAGAACCTGCTGACTCCCAACGGGAGTCAGGCTAAACAAAAAGAAGATAAAGGGTAAAATCAGTTTTCTGGGTAGTTTCATACGATTGTTTTCATCGGTCAGGCCTATTCAGATACGCCCTATCCGGAGATAGGGCGTATCTCTTCGGTCATACTTACACCAGTTCCGGTTCAAGAACAACCGGGACGGGTGCTTTGACAATGGATTTAATAAGCTGCAAGGGAACACGCACCCAATCAGGACGGTGATTGAGTTCCTGATTCAAATCGGTAATGGCTTTTTCGAGTAGGTACGTTTCCAGCATCATTTGCCGATCGTCCGGGTCGGTTGGGATAAACGAACTACCCTGAACTGTTTCCAGATACGCATGCATAAAGAAACCACTCATGTGATGCGCCCAGAACTCGGCGTAGGGTAGAATACGACCCAGATCATCATCCGTTACCTGATTAGTTCGCAAAAAACCTTCGTATCCTACGTAATAAAAGGAGCGAATCATGGCCGCAACATCGCGCAGGGGCGACCGTTTCAGCCGTCGTTCACTATAACTGCGGGTCGGATCGCCACCGAAATCCTGAATGGCAATATCTTTGCCCGTGAGCAGAATTTTTTCCAACTGCAAATCGCCGTGGATTCGAATTTTGCTGGTGTCCAGCTTTTTGCTGTAAATCCGCTTCAGCAGGTTCAGTACGTCGTCCTTTCGACCCAGCATCTGCTCAACATCCGCTCGTACATCGTCGGGAAGACGTTGTAGATTCCGTTGCTGGCTTTGATAGCTTTCGCGAACCAACGACTGTAAACCCGAAAACAGTGAACGCTGGTAATGCAGGGAGAATTCTTCCGGGGCAAAATCCAGATGCATATGATCAGAAGCCAGTGCCCGGTGCATCTGCCCGATACGGGTACCCAGCAGCCGGGCCTGTTCAGCGCCACGCGGGCCGATCAACTCCTGGGTTTCAATGGGTAAGTCAGTAAGGGCAAGGGGTTGACTCAAGGTACCGCGCGGGATATCAACAGCCGTCGCTAACTGGATCTGATTGCGGGCCAGAACACGCTCGATAAAGTTATTGATCCGTTCCAGTACGTACGTTTTTCCGTCTCCATGCCGGGCAACCAATTCCTGCATCACGCCTAACAGAATCGGCTCACCTCCCGAAAACATGTCTATGGCTCCGGCAAATTTTGGAACATAGGGGAAATCAGCGTTTTCGGACAGGAAACGCGTCAGTTCCGTATCGGGATTGATGGCCATATCTACCTTCCGGTAGAATTTCAGTAGAAAACAGTGGTCGTAGGTGATGGATACGTAATGATGAGTGGACGTAGCCAATTTTGATTTTATAGCGCTGTGCTCCCGAACGTAACTGGCCAGCAACGGTGTACACTGAAAGGCCAGATTCCCTTCTTTATGCCTGCTTTTTTCAGTCATTTTCTGAAGAAGCGCCTGCTGAACTTCAGGCAGATACAACCCATCGCAAAGAATTCCCGACTCATGGCCAAGCGCCAGATTCGCCAGTATAGCCTGTGGGTAATCGTGGGTAAGCCTGGCAACCTGTGACGCACCGGCAAAGGCAACGATTAGCTGGAAGATTTCGGGCAAATCCCGCTCATACGTTACCTCAAGTAGTAGTATATAGGCCGAGCCAACCGGGAGCAGAAGTGGCGCATGATTCAGAATAGAAATGCTCCGCATGGTCTGCTTTT
>NZ_BAAHBG010000021.1:0-131338 GCF_054776855.1 Spirosoma migulaei
GGGTGGACCTACCCACGGGCTTGTATTATTATCAGGCCAGTGTGCGTTTTGCCCTGCTGGACAAGAACGCTCCCCCCCAGATCATCAAGGGCTGGGTTCAGATCCTGCGGGAAGGCGTATCAGCCAGGTAAGGAGAAAGGGAGGAAGGAGGAGAGGGAGTAGGGGGAGGAAAGGGATGAGAGGACTAATTTGCCACTCTTTTATCCCATTCCTCCCCCTACTCCCTTTCTTCCTTCCTCCCTCTCCTCCTTTCCTCCTCTTATTTCATATTATGATATACCGTCTGAACGTCGTCGTCCTCTTCGATGCGTTCGATGAGTTTTTCGACATCGGCAACTTCTTCGTCGGTTAATTCTTTGTAATCGTTCGGAATACGCTCGAATTCGGCCTGTTTGATTTCGTAGCCTTTTTCTTCGAGGAACTTCTGAATGCTTCCGAAAGCGGTGAACTCGCCATAGATGACGTACTGGTTTGTATCCTCGTCAAGTTCAATGTCATCTCCCCCAACGTCGATCAGTTCAAGTTCCAGTTCTTCCTGATCGATACCTTCTGCCGGAATCCGGAATACCGATTTACGATCGAACATGAAGTCGAGCATGCCTTGTGTGCCCAGACTACCGCCCAGTTTGTTCAGGTAGCTGCGCACATTGGCAACCGTCCGGTTGTGGTTGTCGGTAGCGGTTTCAATTACGAGCGCAATGCCGTGTGGGGCATAGGCTTCGTACACGATTTCTTTATAATCCTCCTGATCTTTCGACGAGGCTTTTTTGATAGCCCGGTCTACGTTTTCCTTCGGCATGTTAGCCGCTTTGGCATTCTGGATAATAGCCCGAAGTCGGCCGTTGCTATCCGGATCAGGACCGCCACTTTTGACGGCCATCACGATGTCTTTTCCGATGCGGGTAAATGTCTTGGCCATTTGCCCCCATCGTTTCATTTTCCGGGCTTTCCGGTATTCAAATGCGCGTCCCATTGTTTTAATGAATAATGTAAAATGGAGAATGTAAAATGACAATATGCAAATTGGCATTAGCCATTATTCATTGTTCATTATACATTTAGTATCTCCTGTTGATTAAAAATTGATAAATCTACCTGCCCTCGCATTAAGTCCTCAAAGGTTTCGCGCTGGCGAATTACGTAGGGCTTGCCTTCGTAAACCAGTACTTCGGCAGGGCGAAAGCGGGCGTTATAATTCGAGGACATGCTGAAACCATAGGCTCCGGCATTCTCAAACGACAGCACATCTCCCGGCCGAACTTCAGGCAAGGGGCGATCGGTGGCAAACGTATCTGTCTCGCAGATATAGCCCACCACGTTGTAGGTTTTCGTCGAGCCTGTTGGATTCGAGATGTTTTTGATGTCGTGATACGAATCGTACATCATGGGTCGAATAAGGTGGTTCAGTCCCGAATCTACCGCTACGAATGTCCGCGTTGGGTTTTCTTTGACGATGTTGGTTTTAACCAGCAAATGCCCGCTCTCACTGACCAGAAACTTACCCGGCTCAAACCACAATTCCAGGTCACGCCCGTATTGCTGGCAGAAATTCTGGAAAGCAGCCGATACCTGACGGCCTAACTCGGGAACATCTGTAATATGGTCACCCTCTTTATATGCGACCTTGAACCCACTACCAAAGTCAATAAACGTCAGGTTAGGGTAATCGCTGGCCAGATCGAACAACACGTCGGCCCCTTTCAGAAAGGCATTGGCATTTTTGAAATCCGAACCCGTATGAATATGCAATCCCGCCACCGAAATTCCGTACTGTTCCACGATGGCCAGCATATCGACCCGTTGCAGAATCGAAATACCGAATTTGGAATCGGCATGACCCGTCGAAATTTTGATATTGCCGCCTTCGCTGATGTGTGGATTGATACGAATGCTAACGGGCACCTGGCTTCCGTAGTTTTGTCCAACCCACTCAAGTAACGGCAAACTATCCACATTTAACTGTAGCCCCATGTCAATAGCTTCGCGGATTTCGCCAAATGAAACTCCGCTGGGCGTAAACATAATCTGACCGGGCGCAAAACAAGCCAGCATACCCATCCGCGCTTCGTTGACCGACACCGAATCCATTTCTACACCCTGTTGGCGCATCAATTTCAGAATCGATACATTAGTCAATGCCTTCGCTGCGTACTTTATCTTCAGATTGACCCCGGCGAAAGAAGACCGAAGCAAGCGTATTTTTTCGATAATTTTGTCGGCATCATACACATACAATGGCAACCCGAACTCGTCGGCTATGTCCAGTACATCAACGCCCTGAATCTGGTAGGTTTGGTTATTTAGTTGCATAACTTTGTCAAACGAGCCGCAAAATTACGCCATCTTTCCCCCATGTACAAAATTCAATTCCTCTTACTACTCACGTTATTAAGTCCGTTGGTGGTATTTAGCCAGCAGACGTCGAAACGACCGGTACCGGTTGCTCGATCAACCCCAAAATCAGCCAGTCAAAATAACCTCCAGTCTGGCCCGATGGTTGGGTATTCGGACATGCGCGAGGTGATGCTTTGGGCACAAACCAAACAACCGGCCAAAGTTCAGATTCGCTATCATGAAGTCGACAAACCGACGGTTAATTACCTAACCAACGAAGTACAAACCAACCGGCAAACGGCTTTTACAGCCCACCTGCTCGCCGATCAGGTGGAACCCGGAAAAAAGTACACATACGAACTATTGATCGAGGGCCAGAAGGTGAGCCTGCCCTACCCGACCCGGTTTCAGACCCAACCCCTGTGGCAGTGGCGGACCGACCCTCCGACGTTTCACTTCGGCGTCGGAAGTTGCACATACGTCAACGAACCTGAGGTAGATCGCCCCGGCAAACCGTATGGGGATGGTTACGAGATTTTTACGTCGATAGCCGCCAAGAAACCCGATTTCATGCTTTGGACGGGCGATAACACCTACACCCGCGAAGTAGACTGGAACACGCGCTCGGGCGTTCTCCGACGGTATACCCATACGCGCTCGCTACCCGAAATGCAGCCGCTACTGGCCAATACGCACAACTACGCAACCTGGGACGACCACGATTACGGCCCCAATGACGCCGATCGGTCTTACTGGCTCAAACCCGTCACGCTCGAAGCCTTTAAGCTATTTTGGACGAACCCGAATTTTGTGTTTCCCGAAGGTTGCGCGGGTACATTTTTCTGGAACGATTGCCAGTTTTTCCTGCTCGACGATCGTACATTCCGGGCACCAAACGATATGCCCGACGGCCCCGAGAAAGCCTATTATGGCGATAAACAGATACAATGGTTGATGGATGCGATGACGTTCAGCAAAGCCACATTTAAATTTATTGTCACGGGCGGCCAGATCGTTAATCCGACCGAAGCCTTCGAAAATTACTCCATTTACGGCACCGAACGTACCCGTCTATTCAAAGCCATTACCGACGCTAAGATCCCGGGTGTTCTCTTCCTCACCGGCGACCGTCACCACTCTATCCTTCACAAATTAGATCGGGCGGGAACATATCCTTTGTATGATTTAACCATCTCCCCTCTGACATCGTCGGTGGCCCAACCGCGCGCGGATGAGCTAAAACAACCCACTTATGTGGCTAACACGTTAGTAACTGAGCGCAATTTTGGTTTTCTAAGCGTTAGTGGCCCGTTGAAAGATCGGGTGCTAACCATAAAAGTCTACGACCAGAAAGGTACTGAACGCTGGACGAGAGAGATACGAGCTAATGAGTTGAAATAGGCCGAATTAGCTCACGCTTTCTGCGTTCTCGCTTGGCTTCGCCGAGTGAGGATTATTTTTAACGGCCTCTGGCCGGAGAATAGCAAATAAAGTTAAAAAACGGGCCAGAGGCCCTTAAAATGATAGACCTCACTCGGCGAAGCCAAGCGAGAACATGAGAAAGTAACAATTTTACGTAATATGACTTTCCACCAATTCCCCGATTATGCGACGCTGTCGCAGTATACTGCCGAGCACATTGCGGCTATTATCAATCAAAAGCCGGATGCGTTGCTGTGTTTAGCATCGGGTGATACGCCCATTGAAACCTATCACCGATTTGTGGATTTGGTAAAATCTGACAAAGTCGATATTAGTCAGTGTACGTTTGTGGGCCTGGATGAATGGGTGGGTTTCGGCCCGGAAGATGTGGGCAGTTGTTCGTATTACGTATTTCGCGACCTGTTTACCCCTTTGACTCTGCGCCCCGAGCAAGTTCATGTATTCGATGCAAAAGCAGATGACCTGGCAGCTGAGTGCGCCAAAATCGATGCCATTATTAAGTCGAAAGGTGGGCTGGATGTATTGCTGGTAGGCATGGGCATGAATGGCCACATTGCCCTAAATGAACCCGGTACGCCGTTTACACTGGGTTGTCATGTGGTTGAACTGGCAGAAAGTACGAAAACCGTTGGCCAGAAGTATTTCGAGAAAGAAACGACCCTCACTCAGGGCATTACCATCGGACTTCGTCACCTGACCGAAGCCAAGGAAGTTATTCTATTAGTTAGTGGAGCGAAAAAAGCGCCTGTCCTACGCGATGCTTTACGTGGCCCCATAACAGAACAACTTCCTGCCAGTATTCTGCAAACACACCCTAATGGCCAGGTTTGGATCGATGAAGCCGCCGGAAGTTTGCTGACAGGTTTTTGAAATTTCAGTTTGAAGTTTGTAGTTTGAAGTCGGAAGTTAACAGCCACGCTTAACTTCCGACTTCAAACTACAAACTCAAAACCTTTTGTCTACTACGCTCCCCGCCGTTTCCCGGCGAACTGAAATCCTTGCCGGCATTTCTACTTTTCTGGCAACGATGTACATCATCGTTGTCAATCCGGCTATTCTGAGTCAGGCCGGACTACCGTTCAGTGGTGTATTGACCGCTACGGTGCTACTATCGTTTTTTTGCAGTTTAATGATGGGCTTATACGCCCGCAACCCTATTGTAGTCGCGCCGGGAATGGGGCTGAATGCCTTCTTCACCTTCACTGCCGTTAAAGGCATGGGCATACAGCCCGAAGTGGCCCTCGGCGCGGTGTTCTGGGCGGGTGTCTTATTTCTATTACTGTCTGTTTTGAACATCCGCTCGGCAATTGTCAAGGCAATTCCGCTGCCGTTACGTTATGCGGTTTCTGCAGGTATTGGGTTGTTTATCACACTAATTGGTTTCGAAAACGCGAAGTTTATTATAGCGAATCCCGCTACATTGGTCAGCATTGCCCATTTTAATGACCCGATTGTACTAACGTTCATCTTCGGTTTACTGCTGACCAGCATCCTGGTGGTGCGCGATGTGCCGGGAGCCATTATCATTGGCATCATCCTGACAACGTTGGCTGCCTGGCCCATCGGTCGCTACTGGGGGGATGCAGCGGCTATTAATTTCGGGCAGAAAACGCTGGTCAATTTTCAGGGACTTTGGGCTGCGCCTGATTTCTCCTTGCTTGGTAAGCTAGACCTGATGGGTTCACTATCTTGGTCGCTCTGGCCGGTCATTTTCGCCTTTGCCTTCACGGATTTGTTTGATAGCCTGTCTACGTTTGTCGGCGTGGCCGAAGCGGGTGGTTTGCAGGATACAGATGGCAATCCACACAATCTGAATCGTTCCCTATTAACCGATGCTGTATCGACTACCTTAGCCGCTTTGTTGGGTACCAGTCCCGGTACGGCTTACATTGAATCGGCGGTGGGGATTGCGCAGGGTGGGCGAACAGGCCTGACAGCCATCATAGCGGGTTGTTGCTTTCTGCCGTTTCTGTTTTTATCGCCTTTGTTGTCGGTCATTCCGGCCATTGCCACCGCTCCGGCTCTGGTGCTGGTTGGTGCGTTTATGATGAAGCCCATAACCCGCATCAATTGGGGTCAGTTAGACGATGCACTGCCTGCGTTTCTGGCCCTTGTGCTTATTCCGTTCAGTTACTCCATCACGCAGGGACTTATCTGGGGCTTTTTATCGTGGACAGTTATAAAAGTGGCCGTCGGCAAAAGTCGCGAAGTATCCCTAGGGCTGTGGATCGTCGATGTGTTTTGCGTTCTGGCCTTAACGAGCGGACATTAAGTCATAAACCGTTTTGTCCACAGAGCAGTCTGCGAAGCTACCAGTGGTGTACCAGTGCTGTCAGTTTCTTAAAACTGACAGCGATAGGTTTCTCAAAACCTACCGTGTCAGGCTTGATACCATAGCTCGGTTTTGAGAAACTGACACCACAATAAGCATAATAACGGCCAACCAACTCTTTAATCTGGCAGCTCAGGTAGCCTCACCGGCCAAAAATGCCAGAGCAAGTTGAATGATGACTAACAGTTTTCACCACAATACTCTAATGAAGAAAGCAATTCTATTTCTCCTTTTCCTCTCCCATGTCACGTTTGCCCAGCGCTATAAACCCAAGAGTATCACCGGTTTATTGGGTGCCTTTGGCGCTGAAGTAGCCTTAGTCAAAGAGTCATTGAAAAAGCCCAAAACCGTTTTGGTCGATGGCGTTGTATTTACGTGTGGGCGCATTGGTAACCAACGGGTTGTCGTGGCCGAGACGGGCATCGGCAAAGTCAATGCCGCTATGACAACGGCGTTAATGCTCGATCATTTCCACCCCCAGCGTGTCCTATTCACCGGTATTGCAGGCGGTACGAACCCGGATTTACAACCCGGCGACATTGTTATTTCGGGCCGAACAGCGCATCATGACTATGGGTCTATTACAGACAAAAACACACCGACGAAACAGACCCGAAACGCGATTACCAAAGAGTTTAACCCCGTTTACTTCCCCGCCGATTCAACGTTAATGCGGCTAGCCGAAACTGTTGTCAAGAGCGTTCCATTAGAGGGTATTCCACTGGCATCGGGGGGCGTGTCAGACAGACCGGTTAAAGTGATGACGGGGACCGTTGTAACGGGCGATGTCTTTGTAGCGTCGGCCGAAAAAGGGAAAAGTCTACGCGCCGATTTTGGAGCCGATGCGACTGAAATGGAAGGAGCCGCCATTGCGCAGGTTTGCTACCAGATTCAGGTGCCACTCCTGATTATTCGCAGCCTTAGCGACCGGGCCGATGCCGAAGCGCACATTGCCTACGACAAGTTTTACCCGACTGCCGCCCGAAATTCAGCCAAACTAGTTATTGCACTGGTGAAGGCCTTGTAGCCACCGCTTCCTCAGAAAGGTTACCTTTTGTTGGGAACAGACAACTTTTCATTCATATTTGAGCGGCATATACCTTCGCCAAGCTCACGTATGAAATACATAGCCGTGTTCCTCATTGTGTTTGCATTTCCCTCGGCTCTTTTCAGCCAAGCATTAAAGCCGGGGTTTGATAAAGCGGAATACATCGAACTGCTTAAAGTATCAGCCCAGTTTGGCGATTCGACCTATGTCAGTGCATTCCCTGTTCCTCAACGCTACAAACTTGCCTATCGCTCTCCGGTTGTTGGCTTGGATAATCGCTGGGATTTATGGACAGATAAGCAATCGGGAGCAGTGCTGAGCATTCGGGGAACAACCGCGAATAGTATAAGCTGGCTAGGTAATTTTTATGCTGCGATGGTTCCAGCCAAAGGCGAGTTACAACTCAACACCACCGAAAAATTCCCCTATGAGCTGGCTTCCGACCCCAAAGCGGCCGTTCATGTGGGTTGGCTGGTGAGTATGGCTTATTTGAGTAAGGATATTCTGCCCAAACTAGATTCCTGCTACAAGGCTGGCATTAAAGATATACTAATCATGGGCCACAGCCAGGGGGGAGCCATTGCTTTCCTGCTAACCTCTTACCTTAAAAGCTTACAGAAGCAGACTAAACTCCCCGCCGACATTCGGTTCAAAACCTATTGTAGTGCAGGGCCAAAACCGGGCAACCTGTATTATGCCTATGCCTACGAGGCCGACACACAAATTGGCTGGGCCTATAATGTTGTTAACTCCGCCGATTGGGTACCAGAAGTTCCATTCTCGATTCAAACGGTTAACGATGTAAACACAACAAATCCGTTCAGCGGTGCCCCGGCCATGATCAAAAAACAGAAACTGCCGCAGCGCATCGTCCTGAAGTATGTTTATAATCAACTGAGTAAGCCGGCACTCAAGGCGCAGAAAAATTACCAGAAATATTTAGGAAAGTTTGCGTCTAAAAGCGTAGTCAAGAACTTAAATGGCTATGTTCCATCTAGTTATTATAACAGCAGTGATTATGTCAGAACCGGCCCCACCATCGTTCTCCTGGCCGACAGCACGTATTTTCAAAAATACCCAGAGAGTAAGGAAAAGATCTTCACTCATCATTTCCATCCGCCTTATTTATACCTGGCGGAGAAGTTGCCATAAAGAGATTCTATTGATTCTTAGGGCCGCCCGTGCGATAGATTCACTGGATTCTACTGTACTGATCATCAGGAATCATAGAACTCTGGTTCGGCGAAGTTTTTAACTATGCTTAACAGTGGGTCTTAGAGATACAATTGCACCATTTTCTGCCAGTCATTGGCCTGGTGTGCCCGGCCGTCCCAGAGGTACAACTCATGTGATACGTTTTTGGCCCAGAGCGCTTCGCTTAGATTCAGATTGCTATGAAGAAAAGGGTCTTCGGTGCCAATTGTCATGACTAGTTGCATTCGCCGTATATTGTCGAGGATAGCACCATCATATAGATTTGGCAGGAAATGATTCGGGCTATGAAAGTAGATTTCCTCGTCATAATAATCGTCGAATAAGCCCCGGAATTCGGCTACGGGTTCAGATAAATTATAGCGCCCACTAAAGGCCGCCACTTTACCAAACCATTGCGGATGCCGAAGGGCGATGTTCAACGCGTGATAAGCTCCCAGGCTGCAACCGTGCGAGATCATGAACGGTTGGGGGTTTTTCAGTCGGGAAAGGGGCAGCACTTCGTTCAGGATATACTGTTCATACTGACTATGCCGTCGTATCCGGTCCTGAGGAGATGCATACCGGTTATAGATGCTTTCCCGGTCTACGCTATCGACACAATACAGTTGCAACCACCCGTTTTCAATTCGGTCAGCGAGTGCATGAACGAGGCCCAGATCTTCGTATTCGTGGAATCGGCCGCGACGGGTAGGAAATACCAGCACCCTCGCGCCTGCGTGACCGAATACTAGTAGCTCCATGTCACGATTCAGATTCGGGCTAAACCATTTATGATATTCCCGTTGCATACCGGTATGCGTTAAATACCCCTGAAATTGCAACAAGTAAGGTAAAGAATTTCTACGAACCGGGTAAACAAATTATTAAAAAATTCGGGCCTGCTTCTGTACCACTTGTTTCCACATTCGGTAACCCGCCGGACTTAGATGCAATCCATCAGGCTCAAAAAACTCTCTGCGAGGCCTCCCATCGGATCCTAGCAACGGGGATGCCATATCAACAAACTGGTAATCAGCGTATTTTTCGATTTCTCTGAGGATCAATGTATTTGCAAATCGGATCTGATCCACAATGCCCCAGCGGGCAGGGCTAATTTTTATCGATAAAAAAGACAGAGGTATACCCGGTAGGATTGTACTGAGTTTTTCAGCAAAGGTGCAGAAAAATAGATACACTTCTTCAGGATGTCTCCCATCGCCGAGATCGTTATCACCCGCGTAAAACACGATAGACTTAGGATTCGCCGGAACTAGTACCCGTTCGAAAAACCACGTGCAAGCAGCCAGCGTAGAGCCTCCAAAACCTAAGTTGAGTGTATTGATTTGTGGAAAATCCTGTGCCAGCGTTGTCCAGAGCCGAATGGATGAGCTGCCATAAAAAACGACCCGATCCGAAGCGGGTGGCAAGCTACTCAGTTTACTTTCTAATTGTTGAATATCGGCTTCGTACCAGAACATCCGGTTAAGTTTATTGATGATTTATTAAGCTGCTTACTTTTTAGCAGCTTCAACTAGTTTTTTCGATTCAGACACAGCTAACCCGGCCATCCACTTCCGAATCATATTAGCCAGAGGACGAAATTCGATCAAAAATCCATCATGACCATACAGTGAATCAATTTCTTCGTAGGCTGCATCAGGAATATGACGTGCCAGAAATTGCTGCTCAATTGGGGGGAACAGCAAATCAGAGCGAATACCGACAACTAGTGTATGTGCCTTAATCTGGCCAAGCGCGTTGAGGATACTGCCCCGATTACGCCCAACATTATGAGAATCCATGACCTTCGAGAGCGTCCAGTAGGTAAAGGCATTAAACCGTTCGACCAGTTTCTCACCCTGATAACGTTGATAACTCGCTGACTTATACCCATCCAGTTGCTCATTATTATCCAGAGCCTGTGTAAAGCCATACGTATCGTAATTTCGATACGAAATCATGGCCATAGCACGAGCCGCTTTCATACCAGCCAGACCCGCATCATCACGGTTTTCTCGCCAGGTTGGGTCGGCTTCAATAGCCATCCGCTGTGCTTCATTGAAAGCAATACACCACGGAGAGGCCACGGCGCTGGCTGCAATAACGATTAGGTTTTCAATTAAATTAGGCTGTAGAATAGCCCATTCCAGTGCCTGCTCCCCACCTACTGAGCCGCCAATACAGGTATGGATTTTTTCGATGCCCAACTCCTGTCGAAGTAAGTCGAGGGCATTAACCATATCACGAATCGTGATAGCGGGGAAATCGTGGTGATAAGGCTTTCCGCCTATGGGATTGACGGAAAGCGGTCCTGTAGAACCGTAGCATGAGCCAAGTACATTGGCGCATACAATAAACTGCCCCACACCGGACTTGGCTTCGGGGTCAAAATATTTTCCCGCACCAACCATGCCTCCCCACCAATCGTCCACATCGGCATTACCGGTCAGTGCATGACATACCCATACAACGTTCGACCGATCTTCGTTGAGTGTACCGCGTGTGGTATAAGCCAGCCGAAAACCCGGCAAGCTTTCGCCCGATTCGAGCGCGAACGAATACTTATAATCGTAATACTGGAGATTCAATCAAGTTTATAGTTTGTAGTCTGTAGTTTGATGTTTGTAGCTGAAACTACAAACATCAAACTACAGACTGTTTAACCCAATACCGGTTCGGCAATGTTGGCAAACGCCTGCTCAAAGTCAGCTTTAATGTCATCAATGTATTCAATGCCCGCTGACACCCGTAATACCCCTAATTCAACGCCAGCACTAGCCTGTTCCTGTTCGCTCAACTGTTGGTGCGTTGTAGCAGCCGGGTGGATGATCAGCGTTTTTGAATCACCAACGTTGGCCAGATGGCTGACCAGTTTCAGACTATTAACAAATTGGTCAGCGGCTTCACTGCTGCCCTTCACTTTAAACGAGAATACACCGCCGAAACCGCGTTTTAGGTATTTTTTGGCTAGGTCATGGTAGGCACTACTTTCCAAACCCGGGTAGTTTACGAATTCAACCTGCTCGTGTTGTTCGAGCCATTGGGCCAGCGCCAGCGCATTCTGTACCGTACGGTCTACTCGTAACGACAGCGTTTCCAGGCCCTGAAGTAGCAGGAACGAGTTGAATGGGCTAATGGCCGGTCCATAGTCACGCAGACCTTCAACGCGGGCACGAATAATAAACTGAATGTTGCCAAAGGGACCACCTACGCCAAACACATCGCTGAACACGAGCCCATGATAACCTTCCGACGGTTCGCTGAACTGCGGATACTTCCCATTTCCCCAGTTATACGTGCCCCCATCGACAATTACCCCGCCAATGCTCGTGCCGTGGCCACCAATCCACTTCGTTGCCGACTCAACAACAACGGCCGCACCATGTTCAAGAGGACGGAAAAGGTAGCCCCCTGCACCAAACGTATTATCAACGATCAACGGCAGGTCATGTTCTTTAGCCAGGGCGGCAAAGGCATCGAAATCGGGAATATTGAAGCCCGGATTCCCGATGGTTTCCAGGTAAATTGCTTTTGTGTTTTCGTCAATCAGTTTCGCGAAGGATTCAGGCTTATCACCATCCGCAAAACGGGCTTCGATACCCAGCCGTTTAAACGAAACTTTAAACTGATTATATGTACCTCCGTACAGGAACGAGGTCGTCACAAAGTTATCACCAGCGCTCAAAATGTTGCTTAGTGCAATAAACTGGGCCGCCTGTCCCGATGCAACTGCCAACGCAGCTACGCCCCCTTCAAGAGCCGCGATACGCTTTTCAAAGACATCGGAGGTAGGGTTCATGATCCGGGTATAAATATTCCCGAAGGCTTTCAGCGCAAATAAATCGGCGCCGTGTGCCGAATCATTGAAAACAAACGAAGTTGTTTGATAAATAGGCACAGCCCGGGCATTTGTAGCCGAATCGGGTTCCTGGCCAGCATGGAGCTGGAGCGTATCGAAATGAAGTTCAGACATGAGTTTAGT
Organism: Spirosoma migulaei; assembly: GCF_054776855.1. Taxonomy (NCBI): domain Bacteria; kingdom Pseudomonadati; phylum Bacteroidota; class Cytophagia; order Cytophagales; family Cytophagaceae; genus Spirosoma; species Spirosoma migulaei. The sequence continues at coordinate 12,334 of NZ_BAAHBG010000021.1, forward strand.
AGTTAGTGATTTAGGATCGTGTAATTAGTTTTCTGTAGAAATACGGGCAGCAACCAGTTGGCTGGGTATTTTCATAATTCGATTGAAAATACCAGGGACTGACCGCAACTAATTGGTACGACAAACCCTCCCGGTTTTCGTAGCGGTTAGTGAGTCATACTTTGTAGGCCCCCCGGGGCATACAGTGCTGAATATAGAGCATGTGAGTTCCGATTTATAGTCCCTAAAATAACTTTAGGCAGGAGTTAGCACCTTGCCGTGTGGTAGGTTGCCAGTGGTTCACAGAGCCTGATCTCTCCCCACTTCTTTATAAATCAACGTGCACCGATAGGCTAAAAATGGTGCGAAACAATTGACTTGATGTCGCAAGTATACTAGCCAAATAGCGCGAATCCAAACGTGATTTGTTTTTTCTATCCGATAACACATTTTTTCGCTTTTGCTGATCAGTGTTCATTCATTAAGTCAATTCATTGTTTACTTTTGTGGTAAGACATCCCACCCAATGAATCAGACGTACCGCTATAATCGCGAAAATGCTACCCGGGTAGCTGGCACTACGACCCTGAAGGACGCAATCGGGCAGTTACTGAAGGCTTATCAACTCCAGACTCGGTTTAATGAAACGTACCTTGAAGCCTTCTGGGGACGTATGATGGGACCAGCTATTGCTTCACGTACAAACCGACTGTATGTTCGCGACCGGAAGCTTCATATTGAGATTGGTTCGGCTCCGCTTCGTAACGAACTCGTTAATGCCAAGCAGAAACTTATTCAGCTAGTAAATAAAGACATGGGGTCCGATGTGATTGACGACGTGATATTCATTTGATATAGGCACTATTAGATTTCAAAAAGAAAGGACATTGCTCAGTGGCAATGTCCTTTCTTTTTGAAGCTAGATTTGTTGGGGAGCCTTAATTTGCTGGCTTAATTCGTCCGCAAACTCACCCATTGTCCTGAAATCACCGAGTGGTTTTAGAAATCGTAAAAGGTTTTCAACCCGGTCGAGCAATGCATCGCGTGAGTGCCTACGGACATAGGTCGGAATTTTCTCATAGCCCGACAGGTCGGTAAATTCCCAGGGATGGACGTACAAGTTCAAAAAGCCATCGGCTTCCAGCGTTTGCCGACAGAGCAGTTTGTAATAAGCGAACGGAAAGTTTTTGAGGCTCAACCAGAACAACGGCAAGCGTAAGGTAGGGGTAACCGAAGCCGGAATTTGCCAGACACCCAACTCCTGAAACGGGTGCCTCGGTTCTCCCAAATGATTATATCGCCCAGGAAGCCAGGTCGGGTGCAATGACGAATTATACTGATAACCAGCCTGATGTACATCATTCGGATCAACAAAACCCATGCGTGCGCGCCGGAAACCCGTTACGGGGCGCTCCAATAACTCTTCAAGAGCCAACCGGGATTTTAGCAGATCAGCGGGCTCGAAGGTTGTATGAAAATAGCCGTGCGACGCGATTTCGTGTTTTTGTGCTAAACTCCGAATCAATTCAGTCTCGTGAAGCGCGTAATTAGCCGTTGTAAACAGCGTTGTGCGGGCACCTACCGTATCGAACCGTTGTGACAGTAAGCGCAGCCCACGAGTTGATACGGCCAGCTGTTCATTAAGAGGAATATTGTGACCGAATTCTACAGCCGTATCAAATTCCTCTACATCAACGGTGAATAAAATATTTCGTCCACCTCGGTTGGGGATTGCCATTTCGTTACAGTCTCCTCGATCTCGCTCGTATCACCGATGATATAGGCAGGGCGCCCCTTCACTTCTACGAACGTTTTGCCCAAATATACGCCGATAATACCAATCATAATGAACTGTACGCCACCAATGAGTACGAGCAGTAACACCAGAGTTGTCCAGCCCGATACTGTCTCACTGGTAAAATAGTGCTCATATAAAGCCTCTGCACCAAATAGGGTAGCAAACAGGAACATCCCAAAACCGAGCAATACAGATAGGTACAAAGGCCTTGTTGAGAAGGAAGTAATACCCATTGCTGCCAGTTGCAGCATTTTTCGGAACGAGTATTTAGATCGGCCTGCGTACCGGGCCGCTGGTTCATACAAAATCCGGCATTGCCGAAACCCGACCCACGAAATAGCTCCCCGCAGAAAGAGATCGTTTTCCTTAAATTGCTTAATGGTATTTACCACTTTCCGATCAAGCAATCGAAAATCGGCAGCACCATCTTCGATCTGTAGATTCGAGGCATTACGCAGGACTTTGTAGAAGTATTTTGACGTTGTTCGCTTAAACCAGGACAGTTTAGGATCGGGCTGCCGAACAGTATAAACCACCTCGTAGCCTTCCCGCCACTTGTTAACCAGCGTCGGAATCAACTCGGGGGGATGCTGAAGATCAGCATCAAGGCAAATTACAGCTTCGCCACGGGCATTGTCATACCCGGCCCGCAGGGCCATCTGGTGACCAAAATTCCGGGAAAACGAAATAAAACGAACAACTGGATACTCTTGACTTAACTGCCGCAGCACATAACGGGTCTGATCGGAACTACCATCATCAACAATCAGAATTTCGTAAGAATCGTATTGTGCCATAACAGCCATGAGCCGATGAACCAATACAGGCAAATTCTCTTCCTCGTTAAAAGCCGGTACAACCAAACTGATCATACCTGAATGAAATTTCATAGTTTATTGATTTGTCAATACCGTTACGAGCGGGGTTTCTTTAAAACTGGGTATAAATATAAGTATATCTACTTACCAATTCAAAATTATTAACAATATATGATAGAATCTTTATTCTATACTTTTACTGTACTATCTGTTCGTAGGAGATGTAATGAAAGTATAGAATTGAAACTGATACAGATAGCTGCGAAAACAGCCAATTTTCTCAGTATGGCCGACTACTCAAAAATTTACACTACTCAGTAAAGATACCTTTCGCCAACTCTACGAAGAGAGGCCCAAGCATTCAGCCCGGCATACAATTGAACGGACCTAAATCATCTTTTCTGGGACTTTTTAGTTAACTTATTCTCTTACCTCTTATTAACCACAGAGCACTCTACATAGGCACCCATCTATTATAGATCTGCCAAGAAGGTTGTGTAAGCTTTTTTGATGGATCGTACTTTTTGCTTTTACTCATTTTTTCAGTCAAATTTTTACGTAAACACGACCTGATTGTTGATTGGCTTGTAGCACAGTGCATCCGGCGAAATACTTAGCAAGAAACAGCTGTCGCCGATGGAGGTCAAATCGAACTGTACTAACTTTACCTTATCACTTTGTAATTGGCCAACCTGACTTTATTAACAACTTCGCACTAACGTATGAAAATCATTACAAATCAATGGCAACAGGCTTCAGGCGTCGTTTTGTGCCTATTCTTATCTCTACTGGCCAATCGACTGGCTGCTCAGGCCTCAGGCGGAATAAATAAAGCCGACTCTGCCTATGTCCGGGAAAACTATACCAAACTGGAGCGGATGATTCCTATGCGCGATGGTGTAAAGCTTTTCACCTCGATTTATGTACCAAAAAATACCGACCAGACGTACCCAATTATGCTGGATCGCACACCCTACAGCGTAGCACCATACGGTGAAGACAAATACAAAACGTCCATAGGGCCGTCCATGCTCTTTGCGCGTGACGGCTATATCATCGTCTACCAGGATGTACGAGGCAAGTACATGTCAGAAGGGAATTTTGTGGCGGTAAAACCCTACATGCCCAACAAGAAAAAGAAGACTGACGTCGATGAAATTTCCGATACCTACGATACCATTGACTGGTTACTGAAAAATATTCCGAACAATAACGGGCGGGTTGGCACCTGGGGTATATCGGCACCGGGCTTTTATACCACAACAACCCTCATCGATGCCCATCCAGCCCTGAAAGCCGCTTCGCCTCAGGCACCGGTGACAGACTGGTTCATGGGTGATGATCGACATCATAATGGCGCCTTCTTTCTTATGGGCACATTTGCGTTTTTATCCTCTTATGGCCAGCCTCGACCCGAGCCGACGCCCAAAAACAGTCCTGGCTTTTCGGCATACGGTACGCCAAGCGGTTATGATTTTTACATGAATCTGGGGCCGATAAAAAATGCAAACGAGCGGATTTTTAAAGGAAAGAATGCCATCTGGAATGAGATGATGGATCACGAAGCCTATGATGCATTCTGGCAGGCCCGAACGCCTGTTCCCTATCTGAAAAACATTAAACCGGCGGTTATGACGGTTGGTGGATGGTTCGATCAGGAAGATTTATATGGTCCGCTTAAGGTGTACGCCGGCATCGAACGAAACAATCCCCAATCGCCTAATTCATTGGTTATGGGCCCTTGGATTCACGGAGGCTGGTCGCGGGGACCGGGCGAAACGCTGGGCAATATTCGTTTTGGGGATAAGACCTCCGTGTTTTATCGGGAAACCATTGAATTTCCCTTTTTCGGCCACTACCTGAAAGACAAACCCGATCCACAGTTGCCGAAAGCATATATTTTTGACACAGGCTTAAATCAGTGGAACAAGTACGACCAATGGCCACCCAAGACAGCTCAGGAGAAAAAACTCTATTTCCATCCAAACGGAAAGCTATCGTTTGATATGCCCCAAATCAGTCAGACTCCATTCGATGAGTACGTCAGTGATCCTAAAAAGCCAGTTCCTTATACAGCCGAAATTCGGAACGTTCGGGGAAGCGACTTTATGTATGAAGATCAACGCTTTGCGGCCACTCGCCCCGATGTGATGGTGTACGAATCGGATACGTTGACCGAAGATGTAACGATAGCCGGAAATGTGCTGGCCGATCTGTTCGTTTCCACCACCGGTACCGATGCCGACTTTGTGGTTAAATTAATCGATGTGTACCCCGCTGCTGCCCCGAACAATAGCCCTATTCCTGGGACTAAGATGGGCGGCTTTCAATTGCTGGTGCGGGGCGAAGTAATGCGGGCCAAGTTCCGCAACAGTTTTTCAAAGCCCGAAGCCATGAAACCGGGCGAGGTTACGGAAGTAAAATTCGATATGCAGGACGCAGCTCACACGTTTAAAAAAGGACACAAACTAATGGTTCAGGTTCAAAGCTCGTGGTTCCCATTGGTCGATCGCAATCCGCAAACGTTTGTAAATATTTATCAGGCTACCGAAGCCGATTTCAAGAAGGCAACACACCGGGTTTATTTTTCACCCCAGCAACCATCCAGTGTCATGGTGAGTGTTCTCAAAGACCCCAATTGATAGTTTTTTAACCACAGAGGCACAGAGAAAACTCTTTGTTCTCTGTGCCTCTGTGGTTAAATCATCTATCCCTCTGGTTGAACCAATGTAAGGCGGGCGGCTTCAAGGTCCAGTTCTTGCTCCATTTTTCGGAGGATTTCATCATCCAGCAACGTACTCTGACGTTGTTCAATCAAAACGGTTCGTTCTACGTCGATCAGTTCCAACTGAAGTCGAATGGCTTGTTGGTAGAGTTCGGCAGGCCGCTGGGCGTTATCCGACGCCCTGAGCATTCCACTTAACTCATTGATTTTTAACTCGTATTCATTTTTCACGTAGCTCAGTACATCATCGTGTACAGAACCCGCCGAATGATTGGCTTCAAGATGCGTAATTACCTGTAACGCCATTGTCCGCCGTAGTTTGCGCTCTTCGTGTTTTTCATCAATCTGCTCCCGAACATTCAGGGCTTCAACAATCACGGGCAAGGTAAGTCCCTGCACAACCAGCGTAATTAAAATAACAATGAACGTAATAAACAGAATAAGGTCACGGGCAGGAAACGGTTGACCGTTGGGCAACTCATTCGGTAAGGCCAAGGCACCCGCCAGAGAAACTACGCCCCGCATACCCGCCCAGCCAATAATTGCCACCTGTTGCCAGCTTGGCCTGGCTTCTCGCTTTCGGATGCGTGCACTTAACCAACGGGGCACATAAGCACCCGGAAAAACCCAGACAATCCGGCACACAATCGCCACAGCGCTAATGAGTAAACCATACATAGCCGACTCGGGCAGTGAATACCCGTTCAGATTGGAGACAATCATGGGCAGTTGCAGACCAATCAGAATAAAGACCAGGCCATTCAGCAGGAAAACAACGATTTCCCAAACGGAATTAACCTGCAATCGACTATGGTAGGAAAACAACACCGATGTGCGGGTCGACAAGAAGAGGCCCGTTGCCACAGCCGATAGTACCCCGGAAATATGGAAATTTTCGGCAACCAGATACGCTCCGTAAGGGGTCAGCAGCGTTAGCGCTGTGCTAATTATGGCATCTTTACTAATGACCTGATGCACCCAGAACATGATCCAGCCAATCAGCAACCCGAGTGCTACGCTGGCAATGGCAATGCCAACAAATTGAAGTCCAGCTTCCCAGAGCACAAACTGGCTGGTCAGAATGGCAACCAGCGCATACCGGTAAATAATCAGGCTGGTTGCATCATTCACCAAACTTTCACCTTCCAGTATGGTATTGATGCGTTTCGGGACACTCAACCCCCGCATAACCGACGAAGCCGCTACGGCATCGGGCGGAGCAATAATAGCCCCTAGTAAATAGCCCTGTGCCAGTGAAAAATCGGGGATGACGGCATGAGCCACCAAAGCCACAATCGTAGATGTAAACAGCACAAGTCCAACCGCCAGCAAAGAAACCGATCGGCTATATAGCTTCAGTTCGGTGTTGTCGATCTGCCAGGCAGCGGCATAAAGCAAAGGCGGTAAGAAAATCAGGAAAACAGCATCTGGCGATAGTATATCTGATGGTAAGCCGGGTATCCAGCCAATCAGCAGTCCGACAATAACCAGCAGAATTGGGTATGATATTCGGAACCGCCGGGCTACCACCGCCAGCAAGGTTGTCAGGCCCAGTAAACCAGTTACAATTTCAATTGGATGCATTGAGTGAGGATGATTCGGGTAATAAGCTGTTTAAGCAGGACAAATTAGCTATAACTTTGTTAATCGACCTAGTTTGGTGGATACGAGTGTAGGACAAGTTTGAATTTGAATCACTATCTGTGCACATTATGCCTTCATTTTTTGACAGGATTACAGGATTAACAGGATAAGATAGAATTGTAGGCCAGAAAACCCTATCAATCCTGTAATCCTGTCAAAAAATGAAATCGGCTTATTAACAAACCGCTCCGCTATGAATCCAAATACTCGCCAACTTTATAACCACGCCCCCCAAAATAGCCAGTTAGTTGAGCAGGAAGAAAAACGTACCGATCTTGGTTTTGGCACTAAACTAACCGATTCGAAGGTAAGGCTGGTCAATCAGGATGGCAGTTTCAACCTGGCTCGGGCTAATGGGTCTCTTTGGGATCGGTTAAATGTGTACAACCGGCTAATCACAATGAGTTGGGTGCAGTTTTTCACCTGGCTCCTGGCAGCCTATCTGTTCACGAACACCCTATTTGCGGGTATTTATATGCTGGCCGATGCCAGTACACTCGTAGGTATCGACGACAAGAAACTAAACGGACCTTTCTGGAAGTGTTTCTTTTTCAGTTCACAAACTCTGACAACGGTAGGCTACGGCCATATTTCACCCAATAGTTTCCTGACAAGCTCCATTGCGGCTTTTGAATCTATGATTGGGTTACTGGCCTTTGCGCTGGCAACGGGCTTGCTATATGGGCGGTTTTCCCGCCCCGTAGCGCATATACGTTTCTCAAAACAATCGGTATTTGCACCTTATCTGGATGTGAACGCCTGGATGTTTCGGATCATTAATACCCGCGCTAACCAGCTTATTAATTTAGAGATAACAGCAACCCTCTCACGCCTTGAACCAAAAGGAGATGGTACGCTTACCCGAAAATATTATCCCCTTAATTTTGAGCGGAACAAAGTGGCTTTCTTCCCTGCAAACTGGACACTGGTTCATCCCATCACCGATAAAAGTCCGTTGTATGGCTCTACCCCTGAAGAACTTGAGCAGTCGGATACCGAGATTCTGATTTCGTTTCAGGCCTTAGATGATACCTTTGTCCAGAGCGTACACACGCGTTTCTCCTATCGATACGACGAAATAAAATGGGGTCACAGATTCCGTCCGATGTTTGATGGCGATCAGCAGACGAGACTTGATCTGGATAAACTCGACGAAACCGAAGAAGTTGACTTGAATTGATATATAGTTTGAGGTTTGAAGTCTGTAGTTTGACGTTGGCTGGCGCACAATTGCTTTCGCCGTTCCGATGGTGGAGTAAGCTAATCCCGAACTATAGACTTCAAACCGCAAACCCCAAACCTTTACTGAATGCTCCCTCCTTTTTTACGTCCCGGCGATACAGTCGGTGTTGTGGCTCCTGCCAGTTGGTTTCCGTATGAAGAATTAGCCGATGGGCTTCGAATTCTGCGCGATGACTGGCATCTCAACGTCATTGAAGGCGAAAGCCTGCATGCCATTGATGGCCCATTTGCTGGTTCTGATGATCTGCGCCGAGCTGATATTCAACGTCTGTTCGATGACCCGACCGTGAAAGCTGTGTTTGCGGCTCGGGGTGGCTACGGCTGTTATCGCATTGCCGATGGCCTGGATTTATTGGGTATTAAAGCAAACCCAAAGTGGCTCGTAGGTTTCAGCGACGTAACCGTACTCCTAAGCTTATTACACAACCATAATATTGTAAGTCTGCACGGTCTGATGCCCCGACAATTCGGCGATCCTGCCCGAGCTGCATCCCTGGAGTCGGTTCGGCAGTGGCTGTTTGGTGAATTCCCTGCGCATTATATTGTGCCAACGCACCCACTAAATCGGCCAGGGCATGCTAAAGGAAATCTCGTTGGCGGCAATTTAACTATGCTTGTCAACTCAATTGGCACACCGACCGATGTGGATTTCACTGATAAGATCCTCTTTATTGAAGACATCGACGAAACGCTTTTCTCGCTCGATCGCATGATGACCCAACTCCGTCGGTCCGGGCGATTGGAAAATCTGGCGGGTTTAGTTGTTGGTCAGTTTACTGATATGCGGGCTAATCAATCATTACCCTTTGGCAAGGATTCGTTCGAAATTATTGCCGATAAGGTCGCGGCTTATTCTTATCCCGTATTAGTCGATTTCCCCGCCGGTCACGTTGAGTTTAACCTGGCGCTACCCATTGGCAAATCGGTAGAGTTAGTCGTAGGGAAAGACAATGCACGACTTGAGTTTTTTCGACAGGATTAACAGCCGAGCGTTGGCTCGGCTAAGACGCGATTTGTCGGAATTGTAATCCTGTCTTACCCTCTTAATCCTGTCGAAAAAAAATGGCTCTCGCGAACTCTGTTATCTGGATTACTGGTGCGTCTTCTGGCATTGGCGAAGCCATCTCTTTGGCTGTAAGCAAACTAAGCAACGTTAAACTGGTGCTATCGGCCCGACGTGCGGATGAATTGCAGCGGGTGGCTACAGTAACGGGCTTGCCTGCTTCAAACGTGTTGATCCTGCCAATGGATATGACTGATTTAGACAGTCTGCCAGCGCATGTCGAAACGGTTCGCCAACGTTTTGGGCGAATCGACTACCTGTTTCAAAATGCCGGTATCAGCCAACGAAGCCTGGTTATCGACACTGATTTTTCGGTCTATAAGCAGATTATGGATGTGAATTTCTTTGGCGTCGTAGCGCTCACCAAAGCCGTATTACCGCTGATGTTGGTGCAAGGCAACGGTCATTTTGTGGTTACGAGCAGCGTGGCGGGTAAGCTGGCGACCAAACAACGCTCTGGTTACTGCGCCAGCAAACACGCGCTGCATGGTTTTTTCGATGCCCTTCGGTCCGAAATTTACGAAGCAGGGTTGCGCGTTACAATCGTTTGCCCCGGCTACATCCGAACGGCCATTTCTATCAACGCACTTGGGCCCGACGGCCATACGCATGGCAAAATGGATGAAAATCAAGAAGTTGGCATGGCTCCTGAGGACTTCGCACAACGACTGCTCCGGGCTGTTTCTAAGGAAAAAGAGGAAGTCTATATAGGCGGCTCCGAAATCTACGGCATCTACCTCAAGCGCTTTCTGCCGGGGTTGCTGTCGCGAATTTTGAGAAACAGGAAAGGGGTATAACGGTTTACGGTATTTGGTTTACGGTTGACTGATGCGTCAGCAACTCATACGTCAGCCAACCGTAAACCAAATACCGTAAACCATTATACTCTTTACTGCCCGCTCGCGGTTGTTAACTCCTTTATCGCAATACCCTTACTCGCAAATTCCATATAATCGGTGGTCAGGCGGCAGAGCGATTTCATGCCGAGTACAAAACCACCTTCGTCGATCTGAAAATCAGGCGTATGGTGCGGAGCGGCATCCTCTACTTTTTTACCCTTCGTCATACCGCCCAGAAAGAAGAAGAAACCCGGTACTTTCTGCTGATAGAACGAGAAATCTTCAGCGCCTGTCTGAGCAGGTGTCAGCTTAATATTGCTTTTACCCGCAACTGCTTCGAGCGAAGGAATCATCTGATCCGTTAGTTTAGGATCGTTGTAGGTAACCGGATACATGACATTAATTTTTACATCGGCCTGAGCACCGGCACTTTCCGCAATGTTCGTCGCAATTTCACCAATACGCCGATGAACCAGCTTTTGCGCTTCGGGACTGAATGTGCGAATGGTGCCGATCATATTGGCTTCTTCGGGAATAATGTTTTGCCGAATACCACTGTGTAAAGCGCCTACGGTTACTACAGCCGCGTTATCAGTAAGCGTTACGTTACGGCTAACAATAGTTTGCAAACCCATCACAACCTGAGCCGAGGTCACAATTGGATCAACACCCGACCAGGGAGCGGCTCCATGTGTTTGTTTACCTTTGATTTTAATGGCATATGAATCGACCGCGGCCATTGTGGCACCGGGCCGATATTTGATCGTACCGACTTCGGTTTGCGAGTTAATATGGAGACCAAAAATGGCGTCAACTTTCGGATTTTCCAGAACACCTTCCTTGACCATCAGATAAGCGCCACCTTCTTCACCTTCGGGAGCGCCTTCTTCAGCGGGTTGGAAAATAAACTTAACCGTGCCGCGCAGATCATTTTTAACGGAGGCCAATATTTCGGCCGTACCCATCAGAATAGCGACGTGCGTATCGTGGCCACAGGCATGCATCACACCCGTTTGCTGCCCATTGTATTCGGTTTTCACCTGGGATTTGAACGGTATATCAACCCGTTCTGTTACTGGCAACCCGTCAATATCGGCCCGTAAAGCCACAACAGGGCCAGGCTTTCCACCTTTCAGCAAGCCAACTACGCCCGTTTTTCCAACGCCGGTTTTCACCTCCATACCAAGCGACTGTAGGTGAGCCGCTATTTTAGCTGCCGTTTGAAACTCGCGATTACCTAACTCTGGGTGTTCGTGAAAATCCCGACGCCAGGCAACCACTTTCTTTTCCAAGCTCTCAGCGGTTTTATCCATTCGTGCGTTTAGCGTTGTGCTCTGCCCGAACGTTGTATGCGCGATAAGGCCAATGAAGGCCAGTGAAGAAACAAATAGCGTATGTTTTTTCATCAATATGTATTTTTTGGCACTGGTTTATTTGTAGTCCAAGTTACACATAACACAGTATAAAATATGGCGCTTCACATAATATCTTCAAAAAAGAACAACATAAGCTACTATATAACAATTTTATATTGTCTAATTTCAGCAACAAACAGAATCAGCTCTTTAAGGGTATAAGCTCAGGTTTCAGAGATTTCAAGGAAACGTAAATTGCTTTTGAACAAGGGTTTACCAACTTTATAAGCGTTTTCTATTTACTCATTCCTACCTATGACCCAACTACAACAAAACAAACAGAATGCCATTAGCTTCTACGACTTAATGTTCAACCAGTGCAAGCCTGCTGAGGCTATTGCATACTACGTTGGCGAAACGTATACGCAGCACAATCCGATGGTTAGCGATGGAAAAGAAGCATTCATCAATTACTTCGAGCGAATGGCCAGGGAATATCCCGGTAAACAGGTAACAGTTAAACGGGCTATTGCCGAAGACAATCTGGTTGTTCTGCACTGCTTGCAACACTGGCCAACAGCAGACGGGAAAGGTATCGAAGATTGGGCTGGTATCGATATTTTTCGGTTTGATGACAACGGAAAAATTGTTGAACACTGGGATGTATTGCAGGTGGTTCCGGCTACATCGGCAAACGATAACACGATGTTCTGATGAAACTAAAAAACTTACTTTTTCTGCTGGCCTTCCTGGTCTTAACACCCATTCTTACCGCAAAGGATATTCACCTTGCATCGCCCAATGGCCGTATCGTTTTCGTATTCAATCTAACCAAAACAGCACCTACCTACCGGGTTCTATTCAACAAAAAGGCGCTTATTGACAACTCGGACCTGAATTTGGTCTTTAAGGAAAATGGCGTTTTTGGGCCAAATCTTATCCAGCAAAAACCAGTTATCCGGGAAATTAACGAGACCTATGAACTGGTTGTAGGTAAGGTTAAAACAGCCCGCAATCACTGTATAGAAGCCATTATTCCAATGGTAGAGAAAGGCACGTCTGGACGACAGATCAATCTAGTTGTGCGGGTATTCGATGATGGCGTGGCATTTCGTTACGAATTCCCAAAACAACCCAACTGGTCTTCGTATACACTGACCGACGAAAATACGACCTTTCGACTAACGCAAGACCCTACGGTCCGGGCGTTATTTCTACCCAACTTTACCACCTCACACGAAGGCCTGTACACCAAGACTCCGCTCAGCAGTATCAAGAACGATACATTGATGGATATGCCCGCCCTGTTTGAGTTTCCCGACAAAACCTATCTGGCCATTACCGAAGCGGCTTTGACGGATTATGCCGGAATGTATCTGACGAAGAAAAATACGATTCTAACCAGCCAGCTTTCGCCTTTGCCCAAAGAACCCGGCACAAAAGTGAAGGCCGTTTTACCACATCAAACGCCCTGGCGGGTTATGCTTATCGGCGATCATGTAGGAACGCTGATTGAGTCAAACATCCTCACCAGTCTGAACGAACCGTGTAAAATACCGGACGTATCGTGGCTGAAACCGGGTAAAACGACTTTCCCCTGGTGGAATGGCAACGTAACCGCCGATTCGACCTTCGCACCGGGGAATAACTTCGAGACCCAGAAATACTATATTGATTTCTGCGCCAACAACCACATTGACTACCACTCAGTGGTTGAGTATGGTTTGCACGAATGGTACGTAAATGATGGTGCCGGTTTTGTACCAGGACCAAATGTGAATGCCGCCAAAGCCGTGCCCGGTTTGGATATGCAGCAAGTTTGCGACTATGCGAAAAGCCGGGGCGTAGGCATTCGGGTGTGGGTGTTCTGGACGGCACTCTATCCCAGATTGGAGGAGATTTTTACCCAATATGAGCACTGGGGGCTTAGCGGTCTGATGGTCGATTTTATGGACCGCGACGACCAGGAGATGGTCAATATTCAGACTGAAATTCTACGTTCGGCAGCCCGTCATAAATTACACATTCAATATCATGGCGCTTACAAACCAACGGGAATGCACCGCACCTACCCGAATGAGCTAACGCGCGAGGCAACGCTCAATTACGAAACCTGTAAATGGAGTGGAGTAGATACCCCCGACCACGACATCACGTTTCCGTTTACGCGCTTGCTGGCCGGACCAATGGATATGCACCTTGGTGGTTTCCGGGCAGTACCCGACAATCAATACAAAATTCAGTACACCCGGCCGCTCATGCATGGAACCCGCTGTCATCAATTAGCCATGTACGTCGTGCTGGAAAGTTTTCTGGGAATGGTCTGCGATTATCCCGATGCCTACAAAGGACAACCGGGTTTTGATTTTCTACAGCAGGTGCCTACCATCTGGGACGAAACCCGTGTTCCAAATGCGGATGTGGACCAGTACATAACCGTGGCTCGGCGCAAAGGAACCGACTGGTACGTTGGCAGCATCACTAATTCAAAATCCCGTGATCTTACCATCAAATTAGATTTCCTGCCCGAAGGCAATTACACGGCTGAACTCTATTCCGACGCACCTGATGTTGCACAAAATCCCAACCACCTAACACAACAAACAAGAACCGTTACTCGTAACGATACATTAACAGTGAGCTTGGCAGCAGGCGGTGGGCAGGTGATGCGATTACGAAAACAGTAGACTGGCGCGGGTATTGCAAGCTGGCGCGGGGTATTCACTCGCGTCCATTCCCACATCAGTATTCACTGACGAAATTATAGACACGAGTGAATACTCGCACTAGCTTACGGAAACAAAGTTGGATACTCCCTGTTTTGACTTCATACTCAACGAATAACAGTCATGATCCGAACATACATTAACGCCTTCCAGATTGGCGTTGTTGCTGGCATGCGTAGCATGATGGCCCCAGCCCTTGTCAGCTATAAACTATCGCACACGTCCCCAGAACCATTAACTCAGTCAAAACTTCATTTTCTGGTTTCGCCCAAAGCAACGATCGCATTAGAACTTATGGCGGGTGGTGAACTCATTGGTGATAAACTTCCAAGCGCCCCCGATCGCACCGGACAACCTCAACTATGGGGTCGAATTGCATCAGGAGCTATGTGTGGGGCGGCCCTGACTGAGGCTGATAAGCAGCCTATTACATACGGAGCGGTTCTAGGTGCCGTGGGTGCAGCCGTTGGTTCGTTTGCCTTTTTTCACCTGCGCCATTGGCTAACCCACGAGAAAGATATACCCGATCCCATCATTGCGTTAGCTGAAGATGCGTTAGCCATTGGAGCGGGCTTGATGATCATAAAAGAAGATAGCTCGTCAAAAACGGCATCTTAATTGTATACAGATTTATTCGTTATCAGAAAAGGCGCACATAACAGGGCGCCTTTTCTGGTATAAACACCCAATAATCTGATCACCATGTTATCTTTGCAGTCCCAAAATTACTCGCATCAATAGCTCCTTTGACATGAATAATGGATACTGCACACTGTAAAATGTGCACTGGGGTAACCTTACTATTATTCATCATACATTATTCATTCTACATTAGTTTATGCAGGTTCTTAAATTCGGTGGCACCTCGGTCGGTTCCGTAGAAAGCATCAAACAAGTCATCCAAATCATTGATAATCATCGCCAAAACGGTGATCAGATAGCCGTTGTATTCTCGGCTATGGGGGGCGTAACAAACCAGCTCATCGAAATTGGACGAATGGCGACGTCGGGAGAGCCGGATTATATGGAACTGGTCCGACGAATTGAAGACCGGCATTTCAATGTGGTGAAAGCGTTGATTCCCGTAAAAGAACAAAGCAAAGTATTTGCCCACGTTCGGGGCATTATCAATGAACTGGAAGACCTGCTACGGGGTGTATCGCTCATTCGCGAATTGACACTGCGCACGCATGACCTCATCACCAGTTTTGGCGAACGGTTATCCACAACCATCATCACCGAATGTGTAAAAAGTCGGGGGATTCCCGCGCAATTCTGCGATGCCCGTCAGATTATCAAAACCGATGCCCAGTTTGGCCAGGCTGAAGTAAACTATTCCCTTACGAATCAACTCATTCAGGAGCATTTTGCGAAGTCCACAACTACGCAAATGGTAACGGGTTTTATCGGATCAACTGAAAAGAACGAAACGACAACCCTTGGGCGGGGTGGCTCAGATTATACGGCCAGCATCCTGGGCGCAGCGCTAAATGCCGAAGTCATCGACATCTGGACCGACGTTGACGGCATGATGACGGCCGATCCACGCAAGGTGCCGAATGCCTTCAATATCCCAACGATCACCTACGCCGAAGCAATGGAACTCAGCCATTTCGGTGCGAAAGTGATTTATCCACCTAGTCTACAACCGGCGTTCGCCCGTAACATTCCGATTCGCGTACTCAATACATTCAATCCTACACACGAAGGCACGGTTGTGAGCCGCACCGCCGAACGTCGGCAATACACCATTACGGGTATTTCAAGTATCGACGATATTGCCCTCGTCAACGTACAGGGATCGGGCATGATTGGCGTAGCGGGTGTATCGGCAAAGTTGTTTGGCGTATTGGCCGCGCATAAGATCAGCGTCATTCTGATCTCGCAGGCATCATCGGAGCATTCCATTTGTTTCGCTATCGACCCACGTGGGGCTGAAAATGTAAAGACCATTTTAGATGCCGAATTCGCGACTGAAATTGAACACGGCCATATCGATAACATCGCCATCGAGCGCGATTTGTCGGTGATTGCGACAGTTGGCGAAGGCATGAAAAAAAGCTCAGGTATTGCCGGAAAATTATTTTCGGTACTGGGTAAAAATGGGGTTAATATCGTAGCTGTAGCGCAGGGATCATCGGAGATCAACATCTCGGTAGTTATCAACAAAAATAACCTTTCCAAGGCCCTTAACTCGCTGCATAACATCTTCTTCCAATCCGAAGCACGGGTACTTAACCTGTATTTAGTTGGCACCGGATTGATTGGCAAAACACTCCTGAAACAGATTTTCGATCAGTCTGAATACCTGCGCACGGAAAAGCTGCTAAAAGTATGCGTTGTGGGCATGACGAACACCAAAAAGATGCTCCTTGACCCAAAAGGCATCGCCCTGGATGACTGGCGTGAACGAGTACTCACGGAAGGCGTTACCACATCGCTACCTGCGTTTGTCGACAAAATAAAAGATTACAACCTACCTAACTCGGTGTTCATTGACTGCACATCAGACAAGGATATCGTGCAGTTTTACGAGTCGCTTTTGGATAGCAACATCTCCGTTGTTACGCCCAATAAAGTAGCCAATTCCGGCCCTTATGCCGAGTATCGGCGACTACAACGGACTGCATTGAACCGGGGGGTTAAGTTTCTCTACGAAACTAATGTTGGGGCGGGTCTGCCTATCATCAACACCGTTCAGGGATTGATGACTTCCGGCGACCGTTTCCTGAAAATAGAAGCGATTTTATCGGGTACTTTATCCTTCATTTTCAACACATTCCGCCCTGGTACGTCCTTTGCTAATGTAGTGCGTGAAGCCAAAGAAAAAGGCTACACCGAGCCTGACCCACGCGATGATTTGAGCGGCCTGGACGTAGCTCGAAAAATTCTAATTCTGGCGCGTGAAGCCGGTTTTCCACTCGAACCAGAGGATGTCACCATAACGCCTTTATTGCCTGAGTCCTGCCAGGCTGCCCCTACCGTTCCGGCATTCTTTGAGGAGTTGGAGCGCAATAATGATTACTTCGAGAATCTGCTGGCCGAAGCAACAGCCAAAGGGGAGAAACTACGATTTGTCGCCCGTTTCGAGAATAACAAAGCGACCATTGGCCTTCGCTCGGTCGATTCTGAACATCCATTCTACCAGCTAACCGGTGCCGACAACATCATTTCATTTACGACGGAACGCTACAAAGATCGCCCGCTCGTCATCAAAGGCCCCGGTGCAGGCGCTGAAGTAACGGCCTCGGGCGTATTTGCCGATGTGGTGAGTATCGGGAGCTATTTGGCGTAAGTCAAACCAAAACTTGTTCGATTATATGTCTTTTAATAAAGAAATAGAATCAACATCAGATGGAAGAGAATATTGCATACCTCAACGAGTACCACTGACAGCAGAGCAAAAAAATGATCAGGAAAGTCTCCGAGCAGCCCTTGATGTCATTGCAGGAGTGCATCGAGCAAGCAAAGCGGCTCAAGGACCAGCCCCTCAAAACCGCGCCGAAAAAGTCGCAGTAGACAAGCCGCTTTGAGTTGAGAGACGACAGCAAATTTCTGGCATTTGAGGCTATTTACTTACGATGACCCTGTATTGTAATCAAATCATTGACCAATAGTTACAATTCAAGCATATTTGCTACGCCAATAGCGACAAGGCGTAATCTTACTACAGCACTATGCGATTTTATTTTTATCCGACTTATCTTTTACTTCTTTCACTTCCCGTTTTTGGCCAACAGAATACCTCTTCAAAAGATCCTACGGTAGCCTTAGAAAACTTTGATTTTAAAGCCATTGATTACGCTTCCTTAGATTCAACATCCCGCGATTACATCAAGTCAATTGAGTATAGCCTGTATCATCGATTTGATGAAGCCGAGGCCATAATGAAGAAAGTCGCTTTACAAACAAGCTCCCCATTTAGCAAAGTTGCTCGTTATTATTTATTAAACGAACTCTACTTCTGGCGCGAAAAATATGCTGACTATGTGCAGTTTTCCAACCAAATTAATGAACGACCAGAAATGTATGATCTGGCTAAGTCATTGGCTACTCATCCGGCAGCGCAAATCACTTTCTCGGTAGATAGTTTACTAATTCCGGTAACTATTAAAAAGCATAGCTACATCATTGCCAACGTATCTTTGAACGGAAAACCAGCAAGGCTCATTCTCGATTCGGGCGCTAATTTTTCAATTATTTCTCAGTCGCTGAGTGAAAACCTGAAGTTGCACCCTTTAACGACTATAAACTTTCTGAACTCCGTTGGCACAACGATCAAGGAGCCTGTTGGTATGCTTGATTCTCTGTCCATTAGCAACGTTCAGTTTAAGGGTGTACCTGTCATTTATACGGCAAAAAGTAAGTTTTTCAAACGCCTACACGTTGATGGTTTACTAGGCTGGGATATTATACATAAACTTTCCTATACTGCTAACTTCAAAGCCCAAACGCTGACAATTCGGAAGCCCGTTTTGGATACCACGGCCGAGAAGAACCTGTTTGGCATAGGGCATCCTATAGTGGTTGTTCATTCTGAATCTGGTAATCAACTCAATATGTATTTTGACTCTGGGTCAGATGGAGTTGATTTACGAGAGAAAGGTACCGCTAAGCTTGGAGTGTATAAGACGAAGAGAAGGCCAGGGGCAACCTTTGGAATTGGTAAAATGAAAATGGGCTTGTTTCGTTATGTGAAGGATTTTACATTTCAGACAAACGGCCAATTATTCAGTCGCAAATCCACTTATTTATCGCCCGTTGAGCACACCTATTTGAATATTATTTGTGATGGCATTTTGAGTAATACGCCATTCCAAAAGGGGAAACTTACCATTGATTATTTGAACAACCACTTCGACTACTGCGACGAGTAAAGCGCAAAACCGCTAAAAAAATCGTAATTTCGCAGACGACCATAGCCCTTTCCTGTGCTGACTGATACCCAACAACAACCCCTCGTTGAACGCATTCGTGACATCGGTCATGCCGAAGCAGTCCGGCGTTTTTTTGGGTTGCTGAAGGAGCTGATCGACATTGTCAATCTGCCTAATGGCGATGCCCGGCTGGCGTTTGTGGTGAAGCCCGATAAATCGTCGATTACAGCCAATATCAATTTCTTTCAGGCCTTACGAATTCAGAAGCCCCGGCGTGGGGAGGTTGAGTATCACTTAACGATTAAAAAATCGTATCAGGATCGGCTGAAAAGCATTGAAGAATTAGTCTTTGAGCCCCTTACCGAAAAGTCAGATTATTTGGCCGTTATCATTGGGCAATCGAACGTCCATCTGCTCTATCAGCCTGCCTTGCGTACATGCTGGGAGGATTGCCTACTCGAACTGGTGGAGAGTACCAAACGCGGCCCGCACCTCGCCCGGCACAATGCAGATGTGTATCGGGCAGCCGAAGATGAAGCCTTTTTGAGTGAGCTTATCCGCCTTGCCGATGACCCGACGCTTGGGGATCGGGTCTTGAATGAGGATAGCGTAGAAGAACCAGGAGGAGAATATGAAACAGGGCCGAAACTCCCTAGTCAGCCCCATAACCTTATTTTGTTTGGCCCACCAGGTACGGGTAAAACATTTGCTTTACAGCCCTATCTACGCGAGCAAAATTCCAATCTGATTACGTTTCATCCCTCCTACAGCTATGAAGAGTTTGTCGAGGGCATCAGGCCGGAAGTGATCAACGGCCAAATCAGCTATCGGATACGCAGAGGTATTTTTCACAAAGCTTGCTTATCGGCTATTCAGCAGGCTGGTTACGGTACAATGGCCGACTGTCTGAACGACTCACCGGAAACCCGTCGTCAGAAATTACAAAAAGCACCCGTCCATTATCTGCTTATCGACGAGGTCAACCGGGCCAATGTAGCCAGCGTATTTGGCGATTTGATTACATTACTTGAATCCGATAAACGACTGGGGGCCGAGAACGAATTGTGGTTAACCCTACCCTATTCGCAGGAGCGATTTGGCGTACCTATCAACCTGTTTGTCATCGGGACGATGAACACTACTGACCGCTCCATTGCCTTACTGGATATTGCCCTGCGCCGACGGTTTTCGTTTCGCGAAATGCGGCCAGACCCAACGGTTCTGGGAGAAATTGATGGAATACAGTTGGGCCAACTGTTACGGACAATAAATGAACGCATCGAGTGCTTACTTGACCGCGATCATCAGATCGGTCATGCCTATTTAACCAACGTTGAAACCTATGCCCAGTTATGCGACGCTTTCCGCGACCGCATCATTCCATTGCTTCAGGAATACTTTTTCAACGACTGGGCTAAAATTCAATTGATTCTCGGTGATAATCCGGCCTGGGGCAAAGATCCCGATCAACGGCTTGTCTGGATCAAGAAAAAATATACCGCCAATGCCACCAGCAAACTATTTGGCGAGGTGCCCGACGCTATGGACGAAGTAATGACCTATGAAATTAATCCTCATTTGCAAAAAGGGGAATATGACCAGGTTCCGATTGACACGTTTATCCGAATTTATCAAAAATTAACGTAGCCTGGACGGCCACGTCCGGGTGGGGAAATTCTACATTATACTACCCGGACGTGGCCGTCCAGGCTACAAACCAAGATGAAAGCACTCGTTCTTACGGAATACAATCAGTTCGATCTGCAAGATCTACCCAAGCCAACCATCAAACCCAATGAAGTACTCGTGCGCGTACAGGCGGTGGGTATCTGTGGCTCCGACGTTCACGGTATGGACGGCAGCTCTGGCCGACGCATCCCACCTATCGTTATGGGCCACGAAGCCAGCGGCATCATCGCTGAAGTGGGGGCTGATGTACGAGCCTGGGCCACTGGCGACCGCGTTACCTTTGACTCGACGGTATATGCACTGGACGACTGGTATAGCCGTCGGGGTATGTATAACCTAAGCGACGGACGTGAAGTAGTAGGCGTATCGACCCCCGATTTCAAGCGTCAGGGCGCGTTTGCGGAGTTCGTAGCTGTGCCGCAGCACATTTTATACGCCATTCCCGATAATGTTAGTTTCACACAGGCCGCATTGGTTGAGCCCGTAGCCGTGGCCCTCCATGCCGTTAGTCTGACGCCTATTCAAGTCAATGATTCGGCTGTGGTAGTCGGTGCGGGGATGATTGGACTGTTTGTAATCCAGGCGCTAAAACTGGCGGGTTGTGGTGCCATCATTGCCATTGATCTGGACGATGACCGGCTCGCACTGGCGCATTCACTGGGCGCGACACATAGCATCAATGCGCGAACCGGTGATGTAGCAAATCAAGTGCAAAGTCTCACACACGGACGCGGTGCCGATGTTTCATTTGAAGTAGTAGGTGCTGGCCCAACGGTTAAAACCGCCATCGACTGCGTTCGGAAGGGAGCGACAGTTACACTAGTAGGCAACCTTGCTCCTACGGTTGAGATTCCTCTGCAAGCCGTTGTAACACGCCAGTTACGATTACAAGGCTCTTGTGCTATCAACGGCGAATACGAAGCAGCCTTAGCGCTGATTTCGTCTGGCCGTATGAACGTTGAAGCAATTCTCAGTGCCGAGGTGCCATTAGCGGAAGGAGCAAATTGGTTCAAACGGCTTTATGATAAGGAAAAGGGGTTGATTAAGGTAGTACTAAAGCCGTAATGACAATTACTGAGCTGGGGTATATTGAGTAAGCCAATCCCCAATCTGTAGTTCAAGTAAATTATTTGATAGAACCGTAATTGTTGCAGGACTATTAGCACCGCATTTGACGGATGGGCAACTAGACAGGAAGTCCCTATACTGAATAATCACTCCATTTCGCTTAAATCGGCTGGCAGAACAGCAGGGGGCCGACGTGAGGACGCCATTTCTGCGATAAATAAGCGTACCATCGGGTCGATATTCTGTGTCATAATAGGCATCCGTATCGTACACGGCCCATACAGTATCATTCACCCCACGCGTCTGTAATACATGCCAACGTTTGTACAGCAAGCCAGCGGGCCCTACAGAATCGTCTGTTTGGCAGGCAGCAATTACAATCAGTAATAAGGCGGTTGAGAGTAGGCGGTTTTTCATATTAAGGATAGGCTTGATACGTAGCTACTCCACGTTCTTGCCTAATGATCAGGCGATTATATCTTAACTCTTCTATCTGCCAGGCGTTCCCTGGCGATGCGCAGTCAACCGCTACGCAGGTAGGATTTGGCGTTCGTTCGGGAAAAGGGATTGCGGCTACATCAACCAGGTCTAACGTACTGCCCTTACGGTTAAACTGAGCGGGTGAACAACAGGGATCATACTTCCCGTCTGCGCCATATAGAATCATGCCATTAGGTGTAAACGTAACGATGGACCATGGGTTGGCTGGTGATACATCCACAGGTTGCCCATTGGTATATTGTATCTGTGTCATTCGCCACGTTCGATACAACAAATCACCGGGACTTGCTTCGTCTGTATGGCAACTGGTTATTCCAGCCATCATTAGAAAAATGCACAGCCAATGTTTCATATCTTTTCTCATTTTGAGAGTAGATGACTCTCATCTAAAGCATTTAGTTGGAATACGTATTGAAAATTATGTCTACTACTCCTATACGAATTGCCATCATTGGCCCCGGCAAAGTGGCTCACCTACACGCCCAGGCCGTTTTGCAAACACCTGACACCAAATTAGTCGCTGTTTACGGCCGAACCTATCAGAAAGCGGAAGACTTCGCGAACCAATATGGCATTCGAGCCTACAGTGATATATATGACATGGTCGACCGTGAAAACGTGGATTTATGCCTTGTTTGCACTACGCACCCAGCCCACCGGGAGCCTGCTGTTGCCGCACTCAATGCGGGCTCTCACGTGTTGGTCGAAAAACCATTGGCCTCAACGCTCGAAGACTGCGATGCGATGATTGAGGCTGCTAAACAGAACAACCGCTATCTGGGTGTTATCAGTCAACGGCGATTCTATGCGCCATCCATGCGTATTCGGGAAGCCATTGATACCGGAAAGATTGGGAAGCCCGTACTCGGCACTATTCAAATGCTGGGCTGGCGTAGTGAAGTATACTATAAAAGTGACGACTGGCGGGGGACCTGGGATAAAGAAGGCGGGGGTGTATTGGTCAATCAATCGCCACACCAGTTGGATTTACTTGTGTGGTACATGGGCGAAATAGATGAGGTGTACGGCGTTTGGCGTAACCTGAACCACCCCTATATCGAGGTCGATGATACGGCGCTGGCTATCGTAAAATTTAAAAATGGTGGCTTGGGGAATATCATCGTGAGCAATTCTCAAAAGCCTGGAATCTTTGGAAAAGTACACGTGCATGGCGAGAATGGCGCATCCGTAGGCGTTCAGACGGATGGGGGAGCCTTGTTTATTGCCGGTATGTCGAGCATTACCGATCCCCCCGTCAATGACCTCTGGACCGTACCCGGCGAAGAGAATCAGTTAGCTAAGTTCATAGCCGAAGACACGGCATTCTTTAATACCATTGACGCGACGGTTTATTACTTCGGCATACAAATCGCCGATTTCCGCGATGCTATCCTCAACCATCGTCCACCACTGGTTACAGGCGAGGATGGTCGCCGGGTAGTTGCTCTGTTCCAGGCCATCTATGAATCAACCCGAACGGGGTTGCCTGTGAAAATGTAAAAAGGAGAAAAGGGAGGAGGGGGAGTAGAGGGACGAAAGGGTGTTAATGAATTACCTTTCGTCCCTCTACTCCCCCTCCTCCCTTTTCTCCTTTTTTAGAATTAATTCGCGGGATCTACTGGCGTGCTGGTATTATTATCGCGTTCGGTTCTCGGATACGGAAAATAGTTACGATTCCGTTCCGAACCAGCAACCCCTGGACCAGGCCGACCAAACCGACGGCTGTCTTCAAGCCGGAAGCCGGTGTAAGCCAGTTCAATACTACGGTTACGAAGTATTTCCAGTAATAGGGCATCTGACGTTTGCGCACCGCTGTAAGCAGGCAGAGCCGCTCCCAAACCGAATACATCTGTCGAGGCAGTTTTTGTCAGCACCTTATTCAGCGCTGTAACTGCATTAGCCAGATCACCTTTACGAGCATATGATTCAGCTTGAATCAGCAGGATTTCACCGGGTAGATACACCGGGATGGGGGCGTTATTGGCAGTATAGAATCCAGTTCCCAGGTTAGCTTTACTGTTGGTTGTTTGCGTATAAAAAGCAATCCGTTTATCGGCGACATCCGGGGCAAGTACAGCCGGCAAACCAAGACTAACATTGGTTGGTGCCACTACGTTAACATTCCCGAACGCATAGAAAAAAAGCGGATTTCGGGAGTTATCATCGAAATTGAAAACCGACTTCTTCGTCAGATCGACCTTTGCTGCTGCGGCTAGTGCTTTATCATAATCCCCGGCAAAGAGTGCATACCGGGCAATCAGTGCCTGAAGCGTATTGGGAATATCGATACCCGGCACAATTTTACCCGTAAAGTTTGCCGACACGGGTGCAGATGCTACCTGCGTTGCTGCCGACTCAAGGGATGCAATCGCTTCCTTCAGCAACTGTAATCGGTCGACAAACGGCGAATTTTCCTGCGATAAAATGGGGGCTGCCTGAAAGAACTGCGCCAACGTACCCAATGACAACGCCCGAAAGATAGAGGCATAGGCTACAATACCACTTTTTGTACCCGCATCACTAACAACACCCGTATTCGCTAACACGAGGTCGGCATTGGCGCGGATCAACTGGCATTGAGTCCAGATCGTACGGACAACCCCATTTGAGTTGGTCACGTTGGCCTGCCCCTGTTGTAGCGCGAACTCTTCGCCATTACCCTGGTTAAGTACGGTCAGTTCATTGGTGGTCAGGCCACCCGCCGATACAGCACTACCGATCACGCTGCCGCCCCCGCCAACCGAATATCGGTATTGGAGACTATTACAAACCGTAATTAAGCCATCTGCCGAACCAACAACCTGTGGCTGGCTGGCTGTGCTGGGATTGAGGTATTCCTGCGTACAGGCATTTTGCAACAGCAGCAAGCCTGATAATACGGAGGTCATAAGAATTTTTTTCATGTGTATGTGTATATGAGTTGATAGCCAAAGGCTTTGACTAGCGACTGATAGTTAGAATGTTGCAGACAGTTTGACTTGATACGTGCGTGGAATGGGTACGTTTCCGAAGTCGAGGCCACGGAGCAGATCGTTGGTACCTCCAGCGTTGGTCTCAGGGTCGAAACCGGTATAGGTATCCCAGGAATAGAGATTACGCCCGATTAACGATACATTAATGGCGCTCACCGACTTGATCAATTTGGGCAACGCATAGCTCAAGGATACTTCCCGTAATTTGGTGTATGAACCACTTTCTACGCGCCATTCTTCAGTATTATAAATAGCGAAGATATAGCCCCGTGGAAGTTCACCCCGGAGTTCCTTCTCTACATAATCGCCCATGCCCACCCCCTGCCGGGTCCGTCGGTCGGCATTGAACACATCCACACCCTGAACCAGGTCCAGCAACACATGTAGTGTCAGTGATTTGTAGGCTAGATTCGTGGTGAACGAACCCGTCCATTTTGGATTGGGGTTGGCAATAACAATGTTAGCCGTTGGATATTTTGTGTCAGGCTGCCCATCGGTTGTGCGGGCCTTCTCGAAAGCTGTGGAACCCACTACCTGCGTTTTTGCGCGCTCCGACTGTGGAAAACCACTGCTTGTTGTAATTAAATTCCCGTTATCGTCACGCGCGTAGCCAGTTCCGTAGAACACGCTGGCAGGCTGACCCTGTAGCAAATAAGGCGCACCGGCGGGCGAACTAATCGCAATAGCCGGGCTACCCAGCGTGAGCACTTTATTGCGGTTCTGGTTAAAAATGGCGGTAAAATCCCAGGTAAAGTCTTTTGTTTTTACCGGCACTACGTCCAGCACGATTTCCAGACCCTTGTTTTCCATTGTACCCACATTATTGACAATACTTGAGCCGCCCGATGAGGGAGCCAGCACTCGGTTTACAACCAGGTCTTTGATTTGCTGATTATACACCGTAACGCCCAGCCCAATACGATTCTTTAAGAATGACAGGTCAGCTCCAGCTTCGAGTTCGGCCATGCGCTCCGGCCGAACCAGCGGGTTGGCCAACTGGGCTCCTGGCAGCAGTGTGTTTTTGCCCAGATAGGCCACTGGCGAGAACTGATAGAATCGACTGTAGGAACCAACGCCCGACAGGTTTCCCGCTTCGCCGTAACTCATCCGCAACTTCAGACTGTTGAACGCATCGTTGAAGGAAGCACCCTTCCAGAACCCTAAATCCGATACAACGAACGAACCACTTACTTTGGGGTAAAACTGGTTAGTTACAGAAGGCGAAAATTTCGACGATTGGTCGCGTCGGATAGCACCCGTCAGGAACGCCAGATTGCGGTAACCCAACGTTGCCTGAGCGAAATACCCACTTAAGTTGTAGCGATCCAGACTGAAATCGGCTAGTACCGTTGTACTGGAAGCACCCCGAACCGTTTCAATAAACGGGGCCAGGTTCTGCCCCTGTGCAGTCGAGTAATCAGACCGGAAGAACTGGTAGTTATACCCAGCTACAACATTCAGTTTAAACTTATCTGCAAATTGGCGCTCATAACTAACATTCAAGTCCGAATTGAGTTGGAATACCGTGTTATTACCCGTTGCCGAAAAACCACCTGGATACAGGTTCGCGCCAAGCGATGCCTGTGCCACGTAGGGGTATGGGCGAATGTAGTTTTGGCCAACCTGTCCATAGGTATCTACACCGAGAATATAGTCGACGCTCAATCCTTTCAGGGGTGTCAGGTTTAGCTGTACATCACTAATGGTACGGTTAACCGACTGCGTGAACTTCATATCCTCAATAGTTGATAGTGGATTCACCCGAGGCCCTTCTACGGCTTGCAGATTACCTGATGCATCACGCTTGGTAATGTCATAGATGTTGTTCAGAATAGTAACCGAGTTCATAGGACTATAGAACACGTTTCCATTGGCTTTCTCGTTGGCAAAGCTATTTACGTAGCTCAATCCTGCCGAAAGTTTAGCCCAGTTGGTTAATCGCTGATCAACACGGGCACGGAGGTTATAGCGTGTGAAGTCAGTTCCTTTAATGATCCCTTCATTTTTCAGGTAGCCAAACGATACATAATACTGCGTGTTATCGCGACCACCCGAAACCGAGATGGAATTATCGGTGCCGTAGCCCGTCCGGAAAATCTGATCGAAATAATTATAACGGGGAACGTTATCGACCACGTTCGAGAGGAGCTTATTGTTTGGTGTACCATCCCGATAAATATCAACGAAGGTGGTAGCCGGATTCAGCGCAATAGCTGCCTGTTGCGAGGCATCGGAAGGGAACGTCTGAATAGGAAAAAGCCGTTGCTGCGTGTTTCCGAATGTCTTGTTATACAGATTGACGGGCACACTCTTGCGGAGTTCATTGACGTTAAACGAGGTCGAGAAGGTAACTTTAGGAGCACCGGTTGAGCCGCGTTTAGTAGTAATAAGTACTACGCCATTGGCCGCCCGCGATCCATACTGCGCTGCCGCAGCTGCCCCATTGATTACGTTTATGCTGGCAATATCGTTAGGGTTGATGTCTGCAAGCCGGTTGGTTCCCGGCGCAGCCGAGCCAATCTGATCGGCCACTGCCAGCTGCGATACGTTGGCACTCTGGTTACTCACAATAACGCCGTCAATCACATAGAGCGGGTCTGAGGAACCTGACAACGATTTAACCCCCCGTAAGCGAATCGAAATGGAACCCGATGGATCGCCGGAGTTTTGTGTGATCTGGGCGCCCGGAACTTTGCCCTGTAAGGCATTGAGTAGTCCACCCGATCCTGTTTGTTGCAAATCGGCCGCCTTGATCGTGCTTATGGCATTGCCCAGTTCACGTCGGGTCGTGGTAATGGTCGAGCCGGTTACCACAACTTCATCCAGATTAGCAATGTCTTCTTTTAGCGCTACGTTCAGGGCTGCGGACGAACCAGCCGTTACGGTCTGGTTTGTAGGCTGATACCCAACAGCACTAAACCGAAGGATGACAGCGCCATCGCTACTAGGTGTGAATTGGTAATTGCCATCCACATCAGTGACTGTGCCAATTGTAGTGCCCTGAATCTGTACGGTAACACCGGGGATACCAGCCCCGTTAGCATCGGTCACACGACCTTTTATAGGGGATCGAGTGCCCTGCGCAAATGTGGTTGTGCAAAGTAGGACCGTTAGCCAAAGCAGGAAGAAGTGCCTGATAACGGAAGAGTATTTGTTCGCCATAAGTCAAAATAAATTTGTGGGTGAGTTAAAAAAAATAAGTAATTTAAATACGAAATGTAGTGATAAATGCCCGCTCAAACCATGAGTTAGCTTAGTTTCGTTCTAAAAATGCGAAATGTCTTTTTTTAGTAAATTTGAATCTTTTATAAGTCATATATACTTCATGATCAATCAAAAACTAGTCGGACGGCTTTTCATTGTTGCTTTCCTGATTACGCAGCTAGCTGCGAAAAAAACCGTAGCGCAATCCAAACAGCCGTATGCCAATCTTCAACAGGCCGTTTTTTCGGGGGGGCAGTTGGCTGGTTCGCAGGGCCCACGCAATGTGAACTGGATTGAGGGAGGCACTAAGTTCTCGTTCATTGATGGGCAGAATACCATAAAGACGCTCTCACCAAAAGACCAGAAAGAAGAGATCGTTTTTGACGGCAGTCAGTTGAAATTTCCCGGCACCGACAAACCGTTTGCCTACGGCTCCTTCCAATGGTCGAAAGATTCGAAGAATATTCTGTTTCAGAGCAACTTCCGGCCCGTTTATCGGCGATCGGGCGTATCCGATTATTATGTATACGCGGTGGCCGATAAGAGCCTGAAACTCGTTGCGAAAGATGCCCAAACCGCGGAACTGTCTCCGGATGGGCAGAAAATTGGCTACGAACGGGGTGGCAATTTGTTTGTCTTTGATTTCGCCAGCCAAAACGAAACGCAACTAACTGATGATGCTAAACCGGCCCTCTACAATGGTCGATTCGGCTGGGCCTACGAAGAAGAGTTTGGACTGGCGCAGGCCTGGGATTGGTCGCCGGATAGCAAGTTCATTGCCTTCTGGCAGTCCGATGAGCGCCAGGTCCCCATCTACAAATTGACCGATTATAAAGGCTTTGATGAGAAATTCGACTCCCTTCCCTACCCACGCGTAGGCGATCAAAATCCAACGGTTCGTATTGGGGTGATTGAGATTGCCAATAAGAGCAAGCAATGGATGAAGGTCGAATTGGGGGATGGCTATATTCCGCGCATCTACTGGACATCGCAGGAAGGCCAGCTTACACTGATGCAGTTGAATCGGAAGCAGAATCACCTGCGCCTGTTTATGGCAAATGCCCGAACCGGTGATGCTAAACAGATCATGGAAGAGAAATCGGCCACCTGGGTTGATGTGTTTGATTTTTTCGCGGGTATCAATCACCTGATTTATTTCCCGGCCGGTGTTCAGGAGTTTTATTGGGTATCCGATCGTGATGGATTTGCCCATCTCTACCGATATGATTATACCGGGAAGCTACTCAATGCTGTAACAAGCGGAAAATGGGAAGTAAGTTATGTCCATCATATTGATCCGAAGACGAAAAAAGTTTATTTCACCTCTACGGAAGCATCACCCCTCGAGCGTCAATTGTTCGTCATTGATGTAGATGGCAAGAATAAGCGTCGATTAACAACTGTAGCCGGAAAACACGCTGTCAATTTCTCCCCCAACGGGCAGTATTTTATCGATAAATATTCCAACGTATCAACGCCCACTCAGGTCGAATTACGCGATACGAAAGGGCAATTGATCAAGGCACTGGAAAGCAACAAAAAAGTGTCTGACTACCTGGCCAGCCATGCGTATTCGCCCAAAGAGTTGACCAGCTTTACAACCTCCGATGGGCAGCAGATTGATATTTCGATTATTAAACCGATCAATTTCAATCCAGCCCAAAAGTACCCGGTCGTAATGGATATTTACGGTGGACCGGGTGCTCAATCGGTTTATAACGAATTTGCGACAACGGGATGGCATCAGTGGCTGGCGCAAACAGGCTACATTGTAGTTAGCGTGAATAACCGGGGCAGCGGTGGGTATGGACGTGACTTCGAGAAAATCGTTTATGAGAAGCTAGGAAAATACGAGAGCCTCGATTTTGCGGAAGCAGCCGCGTATTTAGCCAAGCAACCCTGGGTGGATGCCAACCGAATGGCAATCCGGGGGCATAGTTACGGCGGCTATATGAGTAGCTATACCATGCTAACACATCCAGGTGTGTTCAAAGTGTCTATTGTAGGAGCCCCTGTTACCGATTGGCGACTTTACGACTCTATTTATACCGAACGCTATATGGGGTTGTTGCCCGAGAATGAAGAGAACTATAAAGCCAGTGCCGTATCACCTTTTGCTAAAAATCTGGCGGGTAAAATGTTTATTGCCCACTCCACCATGGACGAGAATGTACACGTTCGGAATACGTTTCAGCTCATGAATGCGCTGGAAGACGCGGGTAAAGATGCTGACCTCCGGATTTATCCACCCGGTGCTCATGGCGTGGCCTACAGTGCAGGAACTCAGCTTCTATTGTATCAGCAGTACACAAATTATTTAGAAACCTATTTAAAAAGTAGTCCATTGAATTAATAACGAAAAGCCTGACGAGAATGTCAGGCTTTTTCATACTTAAGCATTTTTTCAGGTACAGAATCGTCTGTCAGTTCTTACCGGTAAAAAATATTTTCGGTAAAATTAACTAGGTAGTTGAGTGCTTTTCCAAGCGAGCCAGCTTAATCTACATTTTACTGAAAATCAATTCATTAAGAATACATATCGATAACATTTCCGTGCTCCAGAGCTAAAAAAATTGATTATCGTAGACGTATCGCGTTAAACAAACCTAAAAGTGGCAGGTTTGTAATGGCAGTAACTACCTACAAATATGTAGGTATATTATTCACTAAACGATCAATTGTTATGAAAAAGTTAATCATCGCTGCGTCAGTTTGCAGCCTGCTTTCAATCGCTCAACTTGGATTTGCACAGGCCGTTCAGGAAGGAAAAGCAGCCAAAAAAGAAATGAAGGCAGAGAAAAAAGTGGCTAAAGCCATTGAGTATAAACACGAAGCCGCTACACATAAAGGATTAGAAGTTAAAGGTATTTCTGACCCAAAAACGAGAATGGCAAAAGCTGATCGGAAAATGGAGAAAGCCGAAAAGAAAGAAATGAAAGGAGAGGCTAAAGAACTAAAAGCAGTTGCTAAAGCTAAAACCAAGAAGGCTGCTGGCGTTGATTAATTATAAATGTAGAGGGATAAAAAACGTGGTCTGACTCGTAAGTCGGACCACGTTTTTTATCCCTCTACAACCCAATCATTAGGTTCGCAACGCTCTCCGTATTACATCCTCGACACTTAACGATGGATCAGCTTTCAGGGCGTCATCTACGCTTTTCTCAGCGGTTGGTTTAGGGAAACCTAACGCAACCAGCGCGGCTAGTGACTCTTCGCGAACAGGATCGACAGCCGACTGGCGGTAGGTAGGCCCATTGGGCACAATACCCGATTTTTTCATTTTATCGCGTAATTCGAGAATGATGCGTTGGGCTGTTTTGGCACCAATGCCTTTAATAGCCTGCACCGCCCGAACATTTTCACCTAATATGGCAAGCCGTAAGTCGCCGGGTTGCATAGCCGAGAGCATTCCCAGAGCCGTGTTGGGCCCAACTCCCGAAACACCAATCAAGTCCAGAAACAAGGACTTTTCATCGGCAATGGCAAAGCCGTACAGAGCCTGTAAGTCCTCGCGAAACAAGTGGTGAATAAATAACTTAACTCGGTCGCCACCGCCGGGTAAAACGGCATACGTTTGAAGGGAAATATGGATCATATAGCCTACCCCGTGTACGTCGATAATGGCATGTGTAGGGTCTTTATGGGCCAGCGTTCCGTCTAAATAAGCGATCATTCGTGGTTTGGAAAGGCTTGTTTTTAAGCGTGTTATGTATAGATAAAGATACGAAAAACCCACGACTTTTTTGACAAAATCGTGGGTGTATATTGGCTATTCCATGCTTCAGATTTAGCCAACAATCAGCTTCTGGCCGGGCCGAAGCGCGTTACTCTTTATATGGTTCATTTTCTTGAGCTGATCGATAGTCAGATCATAGCGCTGAACGATGTTCCAGAGCGTGTCGCCACTCTGTACTCGATGGTAACGGGGTTTGTAGTGCTTCGCTTTAGCAATAACGTCTGCTTTCTTACGTCCTTTGGCCGTTCCCTGATCGGCCAGGCGTTCAGCTCGGGTTTCAGCAACTTCTTTCAATATAGTTAACTTCTGGCCTCGCTGGATTTTGGTTGACCGCAGGTGGTTCCAGCGTTTCAGGTCATAAAGTTCAACATGATACCGGTCGGCAATTTCACCCAGATTATCACCTTTTTTCACTACATACGTTTGTTTACGGGGTTTCCGCATAACAACCGTTTCAATATCATCTTCGGGTTCATCAGCCGATTCGGCAACGGCAAGCTGAGCAGCCGGAGAAGGGGCAGCTTCCAGGCTTATATTGGCCAACGGGTTCTGACTTAGTGCTCCCCATGTCCCCATTGAGTCAGATCCATACCGAATATCCTCAGCACTGGCCAGCAACATATGCTCCATCCGGCCCGGTATCCGACTAGCCGAATCCAGAATAGCCTGGCGACGAGAAGCGAAATAGGCATATTGCTCGCGCGGCACACGCAGCGGATAGCGGTTAGTACCTTCCGGCAGCATAGTCGTTGTGATAGCTGGATTCATTTTCTGCAAATCGGCCAGTGCCATTGTGCTATGCCTGGCAAACGTTTCGAGATTGAAATAGCCACTTACCTGAATTGTGTCATGCGGAATTGGATACTCATAATTTTCGGCCACGATACCATGATCATTGGCATGATTCATCAAATAGGTGAACGCTACAAATTGAGGTACATACCCTCTGGTTTCTTTGGGCAGTGCATCATAAATCGTATAAAACGTATCGCCCCCCGACCGACGCATAGCCCGCTTTACTGCACCTGGTCCACAGTTGTAGGCTGCCATCGCCATTTCCCAATCGCCGAAGATAGTATACAAGTCCCGGAGGTATTTGCAGGCAGCTTCGGTAGCTTTAACCGGATCCATCCGCTCATCTACGTAGTCATCCTGCGACAAGCGTAGATCACGGCCTGTTCCTGGCATAATCTGCCAAAGTCCGCCCGCACCCGCCCGGGAAATAGCCCGTGGATTTAAAGCCGATTCAACAATAGAAAGGTATTTCAGTTCATCAGGCAGGCCATACTGCTTTAACATCCGCTCGTACAATGGGAAGAAAAGCGGTATCCGCTCCAGCATTGTACGGGTATAGCTTGCCCGGCGGAAGGTGAAGTAATCGACATAAGCCTGAACAGCCTTATGATAATTGAGGGGAATGTCTTTCTGCAACTTCGCCAGCCGCTCACGAAGCAGGCTGTCCGGCACAGTGGGCACAACCGCTATCGTATCTTTCTTTACGATTGTACTATCTAATTGAATCGTAGTCTCGGCGTGAGTCACTGTTGCCAGTCCCACTACCGCACTCAACAGCCCCAATCTCAGCAGGCTACGGTTCAGGTAGTTCATATAGGTTTCGTTACGTATTTATTGGATAATGGTCAATGTATAATGGGTAATGTATAATGATTTAGATTTTAACTTCTACTGAACAGCATTCTACGTTATTCATTCTACATTATTCATTAACAAACTTTTTGCCAATGCCACTAATGATCCCTCGGCATATGGAGGAGCCATTAGTTGTATACCGATTGGCAGTCCATCAGGATCAGTGCCATTAGGTATTGATATTGCCGGGTACCCTACCACATTGGCCTGTACCGTGAAAATATCGGCGAGGTACATTTGTAAAGGGTCGTCCCCGGAATGCCGGCCAGTTTTTTCACCCAACTTAAACGCTGGTGTAGGCGTTGTGGGCGAAAGCAAAAAATCATAATTCTCAAACAGACGCTCGGTTTCCTGTCGGATCAATCGCCGAACCTGTTGCGCTTTGGTATAGTAGGCATCGTAATAGCTGGCACTCAGCGCAAACGTGCCGAGTAAAATCCGCCGACGCACTTCGGCACCAAACCCTTCTGTACGGCTTTTTTTGTACAACGTCAAAAGGTCTGGCGTGGATACGTCCATTGCCGATTTATTAGTTGTTGCACTTCTATATCCATAACGCACACCATCGAAACGCGAGAGATTTGAGGAGGCTTCGGCAGTGGTCAGAATGTAATAGGTTGGCAACAGATACGTTAAAAGAGAAATATCAACAGGTTCTACCGTGTGCCCTGCGGCCTTCAATTCGTTGATTTTACGTTGGGTAGCCTCCCGAACGCTCTCGTCGACCCCCGCACTCTCGACGCCATCACGCAGATAGGCAATGCGTAAAGGCCGGTCAGGAAGGGTTGCCTGGGTGTAAGCTGAAACGGGCTGACTTGAAACTGTACTATCAAATTCATCAGGGCCTGCCATTATTTCCAGCAAAAGAGCGGCATCCTCAGCGTTATTGGCAATGGGTCCAATGCAGTCGAAGGAAGATGCATAGGCAATTAATCCCCAGCGGCTAATGCGGCCGTATGTGGGTTTCAGACCAACTACGCCACAAAAGGCAGCCGGTTGCCGAACCGACCCACCCGTATCAGAACCAATACTGGCTAAACAAAGGCCAGCCTGAACCGCTACCGCCGAGCCACCACTTGAACCACCCGGTACCCGACTGGTATCGGCCGCATTCCGAACAGGACCAAAGGCTGAATTCTCATTCGATGATCCCATGGCAAATTCGTCGCAGTTTTGACGGCCAATGATGATAACGTCTTCATCCAGCAACCGTTGGATAGCTGTAGCCGTAAATTGAGCTGTAAAGTTTTCTAGAATTCGGCTTCCGGCCCGAACGCCGTGCCCGGTATAATTGAGCACATCTTTAATACCGATAACCATGCCGGCCAGACGGCCTGCCTTACCAGAGGCCAATTTTTGGTCAACTATATCGGCTTGTTGCCGGGCTTCATCGGCGTAAACTTCGGTGAATACATTGAGGTATTGGTGTTCATCAATACGAACGAGGTATTGGTCTACCAATTGTCGGCAGGTAGTGGAGCCACGTTTAAGATCGGCCTGAACAGAGGAAAAGCTACGGTAGAGAGTCACAAAGAACAGATTATGGTTTACGGTATTCGGTTTCTGGTGGGCTGGCGCATGAATAGCTGACGCGCCAGCCCACCAGAAACCGAATACCGTAAACTATCAACTAATAAAAACAGACAATCAGACGGTTCCCGATTGGCACCGCCTGATTGTCTGCTGCTATACAACATAGCTTACCTTATTTCTCCGACTCTTTCAGACCTTCTTCGATATTCTCGCGAACGTCTTTGGTAGCGTCTTTGAATTCTTTGATGCCTTTACCGAGACCCCGTGCGAGTTCGGGAATTTTTTTAGCGCCGAACAACAGGAGCAACGCCAGGAAGATAAATATCATTTCCTGACCGCCCAAACCCATAATTGCGAAAATGCTTGAAATCATGATTCCTGGAATTTGAATGTATGCAAAATTAACAAAACTCTCTCGTACAATCTATTAAAACGTAGTGAAACTTACGCACTACGAGTGAATATAGTTTTCCATATAAGGGATTTAGTTTATCGTTCTAACTATAAACTAAGCACCCTGCACCGAAAACGTTAACATCACCCTATTTTAATAGTCTCAACCGGGCGGGATGATTCCTGCCGTGGATTGGTCGCCGTATATTCCCACTCCCGAAATTTCTCAATGTCATCCTTAATGCCGTTGAATAGCCAGAACATGAGTGCTATATCATCCGTTAGACCCACAATCGGCAGAAAATCGGGTAAAATGTCGATAGGTGATACAAAATAAATCAGCACAGCAATTACCCGGAGCAATGTTTTCCAGGGCAACTGGCGATACTCACCCGATGCATAGGCCTTCAACAAGCGAGTAACTACACCCAACTGTTCACGGAAAGCGGCAAAGTTTGCCCCCGACAGGCCACCGCTTTTATCAATGGCTTCCCGGATCAATTCATACAAACTTCGCGAGTTACGAGCGTAGCGCGCGGCACCATCAGTGGCCCGCTTAAAAAAAATGGAGGATAGAATCCTGGATATAAGATTACTGTTTTTCATTGATTTTTTTGTCAATCCGGAGCGGCCAGATTAACAAAGCAAGGGATGGTACGTATCTAATAACTTTCGTTCGTACTATAAACGCAGGAACTGAACCAGAAGTTTTATTCTGACTGCTATTGGTTTGTCTTGAACCAGAGACGTACTTTTGCGGTCGCTTGTTAACCCTTTAATTCCGAATACCGTATGAAAGTTACTGTAGTAGGTGCCGGGGCCGTTGGGGCCACCTGCGCCGACAACATTGTTCGCCGGGAACTTGCCCATGAAGTTGTTCTCCTGGATATCAAAGAAGGTATCAGCGAAGGCAAATCCCTTGATATGCTCCAGGCGTCGACCTTGCTCGACTGTGACATTAAGCTGATAGGTTCTACCAATGATTATGAAAAAACAGCTGGTTCAGATGTGGTTGTCATTACCTCAGGTTTGCCCCGCAAGCCGGGTATGACCCGTGAAGACCTTATTGGAATCAACGCGGGTATCGTAAAAGGTGTGACCGAAAATATTCTGAAACACTCGCCCGACGCGATTTTCATTATTATCTCGAACCCAATGGATACGATGACCTACCTCGCGTTGAAGTCATCGGGTCTGCCAAAAAATCGGGTTATTGGTTTAGGAGGTGCCCTGGATTCAGCTCGTTTCAAAACCTATTTATCGTTAGCCCTGAACTGCTCACCAAACGATTTGCAGGCTTCGGTTATTGGTGGTCATGGCGACACGACCATGATTCCATTAACACGTCTGGCTACCAAAGCTGGCGTTCCTGTAAGCAACTTCCTGGATGAAGACACCCTGAAAAAAGTAGCTGCCGACACCATGGTAGGTGGTGCTACGTTAACGGGCCTGATTGGTACATCGGCCTGGTATGCACCAGGTGCAGCGGGTGCTTACATGGTCGAGAGCATTCTACGTGACCAGAAGCGCATAATCCCCTCCTGCGTACTGCTGGAAGGCGAGTATGGTCAGTCGGATATTTGCCTGGGCGTACCCGTTGTTCTGGGTAAAAATGGTTGGGAAGAAATCATCGATTACAAACTCACCGACGAAGAGCAGGCTGCTTTCAACAAATCGGCTGATGCTGTTCGGAATATGAACGGTGTGCTCAGTACGCTCAATATTGGCGTTTAGTCTTGTGAGATAATTTTCAAGCCTGCTCATTCTTGGATGAGCAGGCTTTTTGTTTGCCCTATATTTAACACTTCTAGCTGTGGTGTCGGTTTCTTAAAACCTTCTGTTCACACCAATAGGTTTTGAGAAACCTCGCCGTGTCAGATGTTAGCATCTGACACCACTCATGAAACAGTTTTCATGAAAAGCCTTCTACGCGATTAGAACCAGGCCCGAAAACTAATTCTTTAATCAGGTTATGATTAAAACTCGTCTTTAGTTACGCCCAACCTTTTGACCAGCATCGGCAAACTTAGCCCCTGCCCTACCAGCGTAATCAATACGGTTACGACAGCGATGAAAATGACAGTGTCTCGCTGCGGAAATGCCTGACCATCGGCCAGGGTAACGGGTAGCGCAATAGCCGTAGCCAGCGAAACAATGCCCCGCATCCCGGACCAGCTAATAATCAGGCAGTTTTTCCAGTCCAGTTGGGCATCTTCAAACCGACTATCCTGGGTTTTCCGAAAGGCGCGGTCAATATTGATTTTTTGCAGAAATACGCGGGCCATTCGGATCGCTAAGGCGACCAGGCAAACCAGGAAGCTATAGCCAATCAGGGGTAAAATTTCCTGGCGATCAATATTGTCAAGTACATACGGAAACTCAAGACCGATGAGCACAAAGACCAAGCCGTTCAGAATGAATACAATGATTTCCCAGATGGCTTTGGATTGGGCTTTTGTTCCATCAGGAAATAGTTTTTTGGCAAACTGAGAGATAATCAGCCCGAGCGTCACCACAGCAATAACCCCTGATACGTGAAGCTCTTCGGCTACTGAGTAGGCAATAAACGGCATTAACAGTGTGAAGCTGATGGCCACTAATTTATTGCCCGAAAGCTGCTTGAGAATAAATCGTAGCCCATTTCCCAGTACCCAACCCACGGCAAAACCTCCCCCAATCAACAAAAGAAACTGTAAACCTGCTTTCCAGAATACAAATGAACTCCCCGCTACGGCAGCCACCGCTAGCCGGTAAGCAATCAGGCCAGATGCATCGTTAATGAGGCTCTCTCCTTCTAAAATCGTCAGGGTCTTGTGTGATAAACCCAATCCTTTGGTAATACTCATGGCGGCTACGGCATCAGTAGCCGACAAAATGGCTCCCAGCACAAAGGCAAGCGGCCAGGTCATACCCGGAATAATAAAATAGGCTGTAATGGCAATGCCGCTTGCGGTTAGAAACACCAGCGCGAACGCCAGCGAGGAAATCGTATTTATGTTCTTTTTGAATTCAGTCCAGGAAATATTGAAAGCCGCATCGTACAGCATCGGTGGCAAGAAAAGCAGAAAGACAACGTCTGGATCAATCTCAATTTTTGGCATTCCCGGAATAAATCCAACAGCAATGCCGGCCGTAACCATCAGGATTGGATAGGGTAATTTAATCTTATCGGCCACTGCCGACAGGCCGATCATGACCGCCAACAGAAATAAAATGATACTGTAATTCTCCATAAGGATACGGTTTCTATAAACATAACGAGTTCACCCTTAGGGACAACTCAATGGGTTTTTTATTGATAAACAGGCCAAACAACCGATTTTCCGATTTGATCAATCCAACCTGAAATAATACCGTTTCATAACAACTCGTTGAATGAATACCCAAATCTAATCGTAACTATGCATTGGTTTTAACATTCATTTAGCCATGAAATACCTATTTACTACCGTACTGGTTATTACCTCCCTACTTACAAGCGTCGCTCAAACACGCGAGATTTACACAAATCCTAATTTTAAATCGCTGGCAAAAGACCACAAGATACTGGCGATTTTACCTTTCAGAACAACCTTGCAACTTCGCCCAAAAGAGGTGGAAAAAAACGGGGGGCCAGCGGGTGTAGCCGCGCTGGAAAAACGCGAAGGACTCGGTGTACAAAGTGCGGTTCACTCCTATTTTCTAAAGCGTAAAGAAAGCAACGACATCGCTGTCGATTTTCAGGACCCCGCCCGGACGAATGCCCTTTTGGAACGGAATGCCGTAACCTACGAAACGTTATCAGGCTTTACCTCGGAAGAGTTGGCAAAAATTCTGAATGTGGATGGTATTGTATCGGGCACATTTGAAAGTACACAACCTATGTCGAACGGAGCAGCCGTTGCGATGGCTTTAACCGTTGGATTTGGCGGACCAACAAACACCGGTAAAACAACCATCAGCATTAACGATGGCAAAACGGGCGACTTACTCTGGAAATATGACAAAACGCTTTCACGTGGTTTTGGGAGCAACACAGGCACCATCATTACAACCATTATGCGTAAGGCATCCCGCCAGTTCCCGTATGATAAAGACTTTAAAGAATAAATAATAGTGTGCCTTCGTAAAAATCCCCACCAAAATCTGGCGGGGATTTTTACGAAGGTAAACCCCTGGTTTTGTTGTTTTTAGCTCTCGTTGGAATCAACTAAATAAAAATCTGGTACTGCAAGGTGAACTGGCCCCGACGGCCACCCGCTGAGATTTGCGAAGTACCCGATGAGGGTTCGTAATAAGGTCGGTTCTGGTAATCTAATGTCAATTTACCATTGTGGCCTTTAATCAGATAATTGAGGCCAAGGTTATAGACGCCAAGCGTACTGACTACCCGTTGGTAATTGGCAATCTGGGCTTGTACGTACGGCATGAGTGTACCGTTGCCAGCCCCAAACAGATCCCGTTTCATTAGGTAGCCAAACTGGCCGTATACAACGCTACCCGTGCCGAACATTGGGAAAGTATTCCCCTGGGTACCCCCTAATGCACCGGGCCGTTGGGCAGCCACAATGTCGCTGGCTGGGTTCATAGCACCGTTGAAACGCAGGTAGTTTGTGCCATAATCGGTATGGAAATAACCCAGATATGCATTAACTGCTGTTCCTTTCTCTTTATTCAACGGCATATCGAGGAACGAGGCAATCGACCAGAGATTCATCGCCTGATAGACCGTATCGCCGGGGGCTGCTACGTGTACCATCGCATTTTTCTGGGTAATAAATCCGGCTTCCAGGTTAACGATTTTCTTCGCACCAAGGTAAGTACCCGTATTATAACCGGGTGTCTGATGCGATTCCTTATCGAAGAATTGCCACATGAATAAGCCCTGAAATTGCTTCTCGTGGCCTTTCAGCGCAAAAATCGAGTTAGGTCCATAAACTGGTAAGGCCGAGCCATTGGTTTGAATGGGGAAAGGATCACTAAGCGACACACGATAATCGAGGTGACCCACCTGCCCACGAGCATATATACTCAGCTTACGGGAAAATTGGTCGGTTTGGTCAACGGTTGCCTGCGCAAATACGGGTACATCCATACTCATGATTGTCGCCACGCTGGGCGCGCTAAAGCGCGACAATCCATTTACAATGGTCAAACCACCCCCAATATTCAGGTAGTTCTTATTCTTAACTACCAGGTATTCAGCCACCGCATCGTGGAAAAACGCCTGTACTTTCCGTTGAGAGGAAGTTGTTTGGCTGAACCCACCGTTCAGGTAATTAAAATTATTCATCCCGAACTGGAAGTACACAAACAGATGGTCACTGATTTGACCAAATAGCTGTATCCGGGTTCGGCGTAGCCCGATCGATAATGTATTGTCTTTAGGAACACCAATAACCGTTGAGCCAGGGTTACTCTGATTCCACTGTAGCCAGGCCTGATTTAAAAAAGTAGCCTTAAAAAAGTGCGTTCCTGATTCGTTAAGGTTGTATTTTAATTCATTTTTCTCAGGAGTTGGTTTGGGAGAAACTGAATTATTGACAATGACCAGCGCTGAAGGGTTCGTTGTATCGGCGCGAGGAGTAACGGATTGTTGAGCAAATGTTAGTTGACCAGTTATCAACAAGGCACCTACCCAGCCAGTCGTCAGCGTTTTATTCATTTGGCTGCTGTTTTGGTATCGGTGCAAAACTATGACTGTAATGCTATCAACATAGGCTTTTGATTAAAAAGAGATTAAATTTTAACTATACCAATTTATAATTTAATTTTTCAAACTCGACTAAATTAAAAAAGGCCGCTGGTTCCTAAACCGGCGGCCTTTTTTAGCTGGTAGCCCTAACTAGACCTTAGCTGGATTAGCCGGTACAGGCTTGTCTTTCTTGCCGCTCAACCGGGCTGTCAGACGACGAATCCCATTAAAGGCATTCTCAAAGGTTAAATAGACTGTCGGAACCAGAACCAGCGTAAGAAGCAGCGAACTAATCAGACCGCCGATGATTACCCAGGCCAAGCCGTTTTTCGACTCCGAGCCATCGCCTGTGGCTAGGGCCATCGGTAGCAGGCCAATTGCCATCGCAATGGTTGTCATCAGAATAGGACGAATCCGTTCGCGACCCGCTTCGACAAGCGCATCAACCGTGCTTTTTCCTTCTTCCTTTTGTGCATTGGCAAAGTCAACCAGCAGGATAGCGTTTTTAGCTACCAGACCAATCAGCATGATCATCCCCAGCATTACGAAGAAGGAGATCGCCTGTTCGGCTAAGGCCAGTGCGAGAAATGCACCGATAATCGCCATTGGGATTGAGAACAGAACCACAAACGGCCGGAAATACGAGTTGTACAGCGCTACCATCAGCAGATACACAAATGTGATGGCCAGCCCCAAGGCAATGCCCAGGCTACTAAACGCATCTGACTGTCGTTCCAGATCACCTTTCAACTTATAGGTTACGCCACCCGGCAACTGCTTCGTTTTTAGAATATTGTCGATCTCTGTACCAACCGTACCCGTTGGGCGGCCCACAACGTTGGCATTGACAAACAAGGAGCCAACCCGGTTATAACGCGTCAACTGTGTGGCACCCGTACCCAGTTCTAAATTGGCAATTTGCCGAACTTCGATCAGTTTTCCTTTTCCATCGGGTACTGTCAGGTTACCCACGTCGTCTTTACTCTGACGGTTAAACTTGTTGAGTTCAACCCGGATGTCATAATCACGACTACCGACCCGGTATTTACTATCCGTATTGCCCGAAAACGCTGTTTGTAAAGTCGCACCTATATTTGCTACAGAAACGCCGTACTGCGCCATTTGGCGACGATCGAGATTTACCTTCAATTCCGGTTTAGGATCATCCACGCCCAACTCTACATCGGTCGTTCCGCTTACCGATTTCACGACCTGCTTCACAATAGTTGCTGCCTGTTGTAGATCCTGCTGCGAATTTCCCAGTAATAGAATTTGAATCGGGGCCGCGTTGGCACCACCTGTAATGGCCAGAGGTGCCGATTTAACGTTTAGGCCGGGCGTTTTAAGTATCTCCGCTTTCGTTTGGGCGGCAAATTTCTCAACCGAAATAGTCCGTTGCTGCTTGGGTACGATAGTTACCGTAATCTCCGCCTTATGATAAGGTGTCGATCCTAGTCCGCCACCCGATGCAGCGCTCGAATACCCAACGTTGCTGTTGACTTTCGTAACCAGCTTGTTGCTCATCAGTTGCTTTTCAATCTTCTGGCAAATTCGGTTCGTTTCGGCCAGACTATTAAAGGGCTCACCTTCGATCTGTACGATAAATTCGCCCTGGTCACTCTGCGGGAAAAAGGTCGTACCAATGAAGCCACCGCCTACCAGACCAAATGAAGCAATCAGTAGGGTAATAGCTGTGATATACACCCAGCGT
Source organism: Spirosoma migulaei (assembly GCF_054776855.1). Classification (NCBI taxonomy): domain Bacteria; kingdom Pseudomonadati; phylum Bacteroidota; class Cytophagia; order Cytophagales; family Cytophagaceae; genus Spirosoma; species Spirosoma migulaei. Next base: position 55,531 of record NZ_BAAHBG010000021.1, read on the forward strand.
TTGTGACCCAGACTCCACGTAAGTAACCGGGCGTAGCCATGTTTAAGCGAGTCGAATTGTCCTTCAAACCACGACAGGAATCGTTTGCCAAGACCAGGCCCTTTCAGGTCAGTTTCTTTAGCAAAACGCGACGCCAGCAACGGGGTTATAGTAAAGGATACAATCAGCGACATAAGCGTTGAGAACACCACGACCAGCGAGAACTCCCGAATGATATTCGCAATCAAACCCTGCACAAATACGAGCGGCAAGAACACCACAACGTCCACCATGGTAATAGCCAGCGCAGTGAACCCAATTTCATTCCGCCCATCGAGGGCAGCCGTTCGGCGATCTTTGCCCATTTCGAGGTGGCGGTAAATGTTCTCCAACACCACAATCGAGTCATCGACCAGAATACCAACTACCAATGACAAGGCCATCAGGGTCATTAGGTTGAGCGTAAAGCCCAGCAGATACATTGGTACAAAAACCGAAATAATCGACGCTGGTACCGATACCATCACGATGAAGGCATTCCGGATACTATGCAAAAACAGCAGCATCACGAGTGCCACCAGCACAACCGCAAACTCAAGGTCGAAAATAACGCCCTCGGCCGATGCCAGTGTGTAGGTCGATGAATCGCTGGTGATTTCAAATTTTAAGCCGATGTTAGCGTACTGCTTTTCGATGCCCCCCAGAATACCGCGCACTTGCTGGCTAATGGCCACGGCGTTGGCATCGGTCTGTTTCTGGATCGAAATACCAATGGATTCGCGTCCATTGATCCGGTTGATGGTCGTTGCATCCGAAACCCCATCGGTTACGGTGGCTACATCACTCAATACTACGTTCGTTCCGTTTGTCGATGTGACCAGAGCCGCATTCCGGATCTGGTTAATATCGGTGAACTTACCTGCCAATCGGATGGCGTATTGCGCCTGATCGGTTTCAATACGACCCGTTGGGTAATCGAGGTTGGCCGAATTGACGGCCTGTGTTACCTGCGCCAGCGAGAGGTTATACAATTTGAGTTTGTTCGGGTCAACACCAATCTTGATTTCACGCTCGCGACCACCCGTTAGGGTTACCTGCCCTACGCCATCCACTTTCGTCAGTTGCGTACGAATCTGATCATCAACCAGATCGTAGAGTTTAGTGGCTTCGAGATTTCCCCGAACCCCCATCCGAATAACGGGCACATCGTCGGTCGAGAATTTTTGTAGTGTCGGCGATTCGACTTCATCCGGCAGTTGCGAGAGTACAGCATTCACTTTTCGCTGTGCATCCTGCAAGGCCTGATTCGGATCGGCACTGGCGGCTAGTTCAATCTGAATAACAGAAAGCCCCTCCTGACTGGTCGAACTTATGTTTTTCAAATTTTCGAGTGATGACACCGCATCTTCGAGTTTGCGGGTCACGGAGTTTTCGACCTCACCGGCAGCGGCTCCCGGATACGTAGTAATTACCGTGACAACAGCCGCATCGAATTTCGGCAATAGGGTATAGTTCAGGCTTTTATACGAGATAAAGCCCAAAATACCCAGGATTGTAAAAGCCACAACAACCAGCGTTGGGCGTTTAATGGCTATTTCTGTTACTGACATTGCTTAGTTTGTCGTTTTTAGGTTTATGGTATTCGGTTTATGGTTTACGGTTGCGCGAAGCAGACTTACCGCAACCGTAAACTATAAACCGAATACCATAAACCCGTCTTTTAAGGATTAACCGCTACCGATGTATCTGCTTTACCCTGGGCTCCGCTCTTTTGATTGACAGTCACTTTAGCCCCGTTCGTCAGATTTAACTGACCGTTTACAACGATTGGTTCGCCTTGTTTCAAGCCATCAAGTACCTGATATTGATCGCCATTATCGTATCCAAGACGGATTTTACGCAAACGGGCCACGTTATTCTGCACGACGTACACACTTGCACTGTCGGCCCCACCAACCAACGCCCGACGCGGAATAAATAATCCAGCGACGCCCTGTTTAAAGGTAAAGTTCGCGTTGGCCAACGTACCTGCTTTCAACTGATTTTTGCTGTTGTTTGTCAGGTAAATTTCAACCGGGTAGTTGTGCAACTCATCGCCTTTAGGACTGATGTAATGCACCGATCCAGAGAAAGTTACGCCCGGAAACGCCTGCGCCGTAACACTGGCTTTGTCGCCTAGTTTAAGTTGATAAACAGCTTGTTCTGGCACACTGACAACCAGTTTCAAATCCTGTAAATTGATAACCGATGCGATTACCGCGCCAATAGCTACGTATTCGCCGTTCTCTACCTTTTTGTCGTACACATACCCGCTGATGGGGGCAATGACGGCACCATTTCCTAGCACGCGTTGCTGTTGTTTGGTATTCAACAAGGCAGTTGTGTACTGGTCTTTATATTTCTGATAGGTCTCCTGGGTTACGGCCCCACCTTGCAGTAATCGTTCGTAACGCTCCATTTCACGTTTGGCGTTGGCAACGGCAGTTTCGTTGTTTTGCACAACTATACCCTGCACCTCATCCTGTATGTAGCCTACCTGCTGGCCTTTTTTAACGAACGTACCTAATACTAATTTGAAATTCTGAAGTTTACCGCGTGTTTCGGCTATGATGTTGGCTTCGTTCTGCGCTTCTACCGTTCCTAATAGCGACAGGTTCTGATCAAGCCGCTCGTAGGAAACAGGCTGCACATCCACAACCGGCGTTGTCTGGAACTGTACCGACGACGTTTTGGCGGCATCGATATCCTTTTTGTTGTTTATTAATCGAAAAGCAATCAGCGCGATCAGGGCAGCTACCGCTCCAATTATAAGAATTCGTTTCATGGTAACTGTTTATTTTTGAGTGACGTATTGAAGTATGGTTCCTTGTGAATTTTCGTAGTCTAATCGAGACTGATACAAACTAATAAGCTTATTGGCCAGATTGTTTTGAGCAGTCGTCAGCGCGTCTTTTGCATCGATCAGCGTTACCGACGTCGCGATTCCTTCCTTGTATTCCAGTTCGGTAACCGTTAGGATTTTGCGAGCCAGGGTAATATTGTCGCGTTCGCGCTGAATATCGGTCACCAGATTCTGGTAACTAACCAGTGCGTTGCTCAGGCTCAACTGCGCCGACTCGCGGGCCAGAATTTGCTGTAGACGCAACGTTTCCAGATTCAATCGATTTTCGCGATCTCGGTATTTTCGTTGATTGCCATCGAAAGGCGTCCAGGAGAGTGTGAGCCCAATGGTCGAGCTTTTAAACCAGGGCAGGCTGCCATCGAAAAAACTAAACGTTTGCCGTTGAGCATTCGTAGCATAAGTGCCATAAAAACCCAGCGATGGGAAATAGCCCCGGTTGTTCGATTGTCGGTTTAAGTCCTGCAATTGTGTATTCAAAACCAATTGTTTAAAATCAGGGCGGTTCTCAACAAAGCGGCTATCGGCCATTGGCAATTCGTTTACCTGCAATTCTTTCTCAATCTCCAGAGGTTGAAGTGCCAGCGTTTCGGCAAGCGGCATCCCCATCTGGTATTTCAGTTGATTGATCGCCTGTTCGTAGTTCCGATTTGCCTGCTCTAACTGCGACTGTAGATTGTTTCGATTCAATTGAATACGCCCGAAGTCGATCTCACGTGTGGTGCCGTTTTTCAGACGAACCTGCTCCTGCCGCAACAACGTGTCCGACGAAGTCAGATCGCGGATGGTCAGGCGTTTCTGCAAATCAATAACCAGCGTCTGGTAGTACGCCCGCGCAATGTTATACGCCTGCGTTTGCTCAGCCTGGATTGTTGCCTGAGCCTGCACCTGGGTTGAAATTTTAGCCGCCTTCAGTGCCAACCCGAACGAAGGATCGAATAGCTTCTGATCGACCCGACCCGTTAGCGTAGAGCTGTATTGGGTACCAAATTGAACGGGAAGAAAGGTGCCGGGTTGCCCAAAAAACTCGCCAGGCAGTAACTGAACCGGAATCTTGACGTTATCCAGCACTGATCCCGAAACCGAAACTTGTGGTAAATTCCGCCCGATCACCTGCTGCGTTTGCGCCACAGATATTTGCTCATTAACCCGGGCAATCTTGATGTTTGGGTTGTTGACCCGTGCGTACTCAACGCACTGGGCGAGTGTATAACCACCCGATGGCGCGTTTTGCGCCCTGGCTAAATTTGCCAGCAGGCCCAGCGTCAGTAGCATCAGCGTAGTGTGCTTCATGCTTTTCATTGTTTATAAATTCTGATCTTAGTGAAGTAAAATGGGTTATAAACTTTTTATAAATCGGCGGATGGCCCGCTCGAATAGTTGGGTGGGTTGTTTAAATAAAGCTACCATGTTAGGGTCCTGTACGTTTTCAAGCATTTTGGCGCCCTGTTCTGGCCGGATGTTCGTAATCAGATTGATATAGCCCTGCATCAGACAGAACCAGTTGAAAATCAGCTCGCCCATATTTTCTGTATCTGGGCTAACTTCCCGAAATAACCCTTCAATTTTTTGTTTGGCATCCTCCATTCCTTCGCGCATCATATCCCGCTGCTGCTCCATACGTTCCGGGTTATGCATGAGTCGAAATATTTCGGGTTTTTCATTGGCAAATGTCCACTGCACCATTGATAGTCGAATTATCTTCTCCTCGGCGCTCAGTTCCATGGCCAGAATCTCATCAAATACCCGTCGATTTTCAACATGACCCTCCTTTACGATACTTAGGAGTACATCCTCTTTATTCTGGAAGTGTTCGTAGACAATTGGGGGAGTATAGTCGATGGCCTCGGCTATACTCCGAATAGTCACGGCATTCCAGTCTTTCTCGCGGGCTATTTGCCGGGCTGCGTCTAAAATCCGTTGTCGGATTTCGGCCTTTTGCCGCGTTCTGCGATCTATAACACTCATAATCTAACAACTTTCAAATTATCTAACAAAGATAGATTTTATTTGTTTCGTCAAATTCGATTTTTCCTAAAAATTGTTTAAACGGTTGATTTTGGCATAAAAAAGGCCATTACATCCCGAAGACGTAATGGCCTTTCTCGATAAAGTACTATTAATTGCAGCTGAACTCCAGTGACACCGTGGTGTCGGTTTCTCACAGCCGACACGACAAGGTTTTAAGAACCTGACCTCACTGGCTGTACTGATATATCCTTATCAAAACTCCCAATCGCAGGCTGGTGCAAGCCACTCCTGACCCGTGTCAATTGGCATACCATCGGGTGGTGTTTGAGGATTGGTTGGTTTAATATCAGCCACATTACCCTCAGCCCGACGAATCTGATCGAGTGCAAACAGATGGTGAGCCGCTACTTTCGGGTTAGTAGCTGGTGCAGCAAGCTTGGTTTTTAACTGGTTAATTTTTAGTAAAGCTAAAGCCCGTACCTGAGAAGTACCTTCCTGATTATTAGCTAAATCAATCAGTTTTTGCAAAACCAACTTATCCGTTAACCGCTTTACCTCAGCTTGATAACTATCAGCTGGGTCTGCTTTATACCAGGTAGCACCCATTAATTGATCGAGCATGGATTCCAGACTGAGTTGAGCCGGATCAACGGCCGATTGGGCTACCAGTCGACTAACACGCTCGCTATTCATCAACATCTGAAGCGTCATACCGGCAGCCGCTTCGGGTGCAGCCATTGGATCGAACGATAACCCCGTTCGACGTTTGAATACTTCCCGAGGGTTCGGGTCATAGCGGAATGGGTGGGGCGGAATCAGCGCCAATATGGATTTGGGAACTGCCAGAAATGCCGGGTCAATCGTGGCCAGTAAGACATCTAAAGCCCGTTTCTGCTCCTGAACCGGAACAGTCGATACCACTGGTTGCCCATCGCCCCGGAGCGCATTTGTATAAACCTGTCCACCCACTACTTTAGCCGCAGCTTCCACCTGATACCGGTGAAACATATACATAGGAACCAGAACTTCTTCGAGCGTTGCCATGGGCGTACCAACTGGAATTTTCTTCTCGGAGAAATTAGCCAGTGCCATCCGTCGTACATCCGATACGCGCTTCAATTCGTCAACCGCATTGGAGCCGTTGTCCCACAAGTGCGTACCTGGATGCACTGAACCTTCGGGCCGGGCATCTTTATCAGTCAGAAAGGTCAGACCCGTCTTGTGCATATCGTTGACGATCTTGTCCAACGCCTGTTTTTCGTCGGCACCGGCAGGAAACTGCTCGTACCCATAGCGAATGCTCCATTTGTCGTACTCGCCAATATTTTTGGCATACGCATCGGATAAATCGATGCTGGCTCCTTTTATTTTGGCGACCATCGTTGGGTAATCCATTACAGACGCCCGACCAAACATACCTCCACCTTGTGTGCTGGCAATATAATTGTGTGGTAAGCCAAGCGTATGACCAACTTCATGAGCCGCCAATTGACGTAAGCGCTCAATCGACATTTGCATCATTGGGTCCGATGCAGGAGCCGTTGCGCCCGAATAATTACCAACAAGCCCTTGGGCAATCAGATAATCCTGCCGAACCCGCAAGGAGCCCAGCGTAACCTTTCCTTTAATGATCTCTCCCGTGCGCGGGTCGCTAATGCTTCCACCATACGACCATCCACGCGTAGACCGGTGAACCCATTGCACCAGGTTATACCGAATGTCCATTGGGTCGGCGTCGGCAGGAAGCAGCTTCACCTGAAACGCATCTTTGTAGCCAGCAGCTTCAAATGCCTGATTCCACCAAGCCGTACCATCCATCAATGCCGACCGAATAGGCTCTGGCGTACCGGGATCTATATAATAAACAATGGGTTTAACGGCCTCACTTACAGCTGCCGATGGGTCTTTTTTCTCCAGCCGATGCCGCGAAATATAGCGTTTCATAATTGGCTGGCTAACGGGCGTAGCGTAATCAAAATACTCGATGCCGCCGTAACCGATGCGCGGATCGAACACGCGGGGTTTAAAACCAGCATCGGGCAACTGAACAAACGAGTGATGCTGATGAACCGTAACAATGGACGGAGTTGGTACAACTTCCCGTAAATAAGCTCCCGGATTGTCGCCCGTAAGGGTAATAATCATCTCAAACTCGGTATTCTGTGGGAAAGCTTTTGTACGGGGCAAATAGATGGCACTCCGCGTTGGGTCGAGTTTAAAAGCCCCTTGCTTGGTTCGGCTTATAGCCTGTACCGCCCCGACAGCGTCCTGCATCAAAAATGGCGTCAGATCAACAAGCACCCGACCACTTTCTTCGGCGGCAATCTCAAAACCAGCCTGAACGGATGTAGCAAATGACTCTTCAACGGCCCGACGTTCGAGCGGATCATTGCTGATAGCGCGGTAGCTGTAGTTCGGTTCAATCATCAGAACCTTGTTACCGCTGCGTTGAAATTTCACCACGTGCTCCTGTCCCAAACGGCCCCGGTCAAGTCCGATATCGTTGGAGCCCACGCCCTGCGCCAGCGATGGATAGTACAGAAGCTCGGTATCGAACGAAGAAATTTCGAGCCAGATTTTCCCTTTTTTAGCATCCCAGTAATACGTCAGGAAACCCTGGTTACGCTCCATGCCAGCCGTAAATGTCGCAATGCTGGCCGATGAGTTAGCGCCCGAAGGAGATTGGGCGAGAAGTAAGCGTGTAGCTGTAAGTAAGCAAAGAAGTGTGAGTAAGCGTTTTCGCATTTTAAGCAGAGGTTGTAGTTGCTGCTCAAGTTACGGCAAAAACGGTTAGTAGGAGTGAAGGGGTATAGGACAAGTTTAATTTGAATGGCTATCGGCACAGCTTGGGCCTCTTTTTTGACAGGATTACAGGATTTAACAGGATTTTCGGCCAATAAAAATCCTGTTAAATCCTGTAATCCTGTCAAAAAATATTTGTCTCACGACCAATAGAACTTTTATCGAATTCGGTCGGAGCCACGTACCAGCTTTTCATCCCGACGGATAAATCGGTTGGCTAATGCGTTAAAAACGAGGGCCGCAATAATGGCATAAAAGCCAACTAGAAACGTACCCTGATCGGCAGGATTACCGTATGCTTTACCTGCATAAAGTGTTCGATAAAGTATAATACCCATAATAGCGGTGAGCATTAACGCATTCACCGCACACAAAGCTGTTTGTGTCAGTCGGTTACGATATTGAAAGATCGCGTAGAGCGATACTAAACCTACTAGAGCGATTAGCAGAGCTAAATACCAGATGGTATCAGCATAGGTCGTAACTCCTTCCTGGTGTGTGTATTGAAGCGCTGTTAGATGGGCCATCTCCGGCGACGTCAATCCAGCTTTTTCCCAAATTGGATTAGAGAGCGCAATGCCCATTGCGACGGCAATAAGAAACAAAAATACTGTCTGAATGCGTTGAATCATTGTTTGTAATGGATAATGAATAATGTGCAATGGATAATGCCCTCTGAAATCCGTACATTATTCATTGTACATTATTCATTATCCATTACCCAGAGTGCAAAAATAGCCCAAAAACTGATAGTTTATGAAAGCATACGTTCGTCTGATAGTAACTGCCGACGGTTCGCATACGGCCATTAATCAGGCGCTTGATAAAACCTATCATTCGATTCATGGGGCCTTTCAGGAATCGCAACGGGTGTATATTGAACTGGGTTTACTGGACGCATTCGAAAAATTTCCAGATGAGGAGTTACACGTGTTCGAAATGGGTTTCGGAAGAAAGCTGAACGCCTTAATAACGACAGATGAAATGCCCCAAAGCACTAGCATAAAGCGATTTATACAACGATTAAAATCTAGCAAATAATCAATATAGAGGCAATATTAACCTAGTTTATTTAGTTGCATTATCAGTAGTGGCTTAATTGCGTTTATCAGTGAAGAAAAACTGATTGATAAACAGGAAGATTATCGTTTCATGGACCGCAATCGATTTGGAAAAGAAGATTGTTGGGTGAGTTAATCGTTTTAACCGCGTTCGAAGAGTGAGATGCTTACGCTCAAGACTCTGTAAAGAAGCTTTACGGATTAAACGTAATCGTTGATCTAGGCAATTAAAGTAGGTCCACCAAGAGACCGATATGCACCGGATTACCTCGATTTAGCCAGTTCCAACAGACGTAGCAAATGGCAGCAAAACGTTTGGTGAGTTAGGTTTGAACAAACGTTCGGCCGCAGTGAAAGCATCGGTAGCGTTGGATACCCGTACGAGTTGTACTATAGCGTTTGGCTTATTGTATTTTGCCACAATGCTTACAGACAACCGCTTCTAGTATCTTTAACAAATGATACTCAACTTAACGCAGGTGATCCACTACTGTATTATCAATAAATTAACCTCTTTATAGAGATTATATTTTGCTGTAGTTTAAACTTAAAGTTGCATACTCTAAGTTTAAAATTACCGCATACTAAGATAAAAGTTGTTTTACAAGTTAGCAATAGTTTACTTAGACATTAATGATTTTTCAGAATATTTTTTAATTCTCGCCAAAAAGGTTTGTAGTTTTCCATCATCCTAGAGAGTTGGTAATTTGAATAAATTTTTATTATCAGATTGACAGCAACATTTTTCAATCCCCCAACTACATTTCCGGTTACAGGGTCACCTAAGCTTTTACTAAGATCAATCACTAGATTAGGAATAGAACCCAATATACCATATTTATCTTTTTCTTTTATAATATATTTTTTATATTCTAATATCTTTTTTTCATCTGTAGGCGCTATAATATTTTTATATTCAAACATACTAATTTCTTCAAGCATCTTAAAAATTTCAGATTTAAATCCTTTCCAAACATCAAGGTCTCGAAATCGCATAACATTACCAATGTCTCCTTTCAAAAACTTATCTAAATAATTTGCTCCTAATTCTTCAACAAATAGTGAGGAAATGAAATTAGGAGAATAAAGTTCTCGTAAAATATTATTTTTATCTTTAATTGCATAATTATATTCAATCCTGTTATTATATATGACTTTTCTATCACCTAGATCTAATCCACTACTATTTATATAAATAGAATTAGTTTCACGCCATATATCTTCTTTATCGCTAATGCTAAGCTCATTACTTTTCTTTACTTCTTCTATGAATTTCTCATGTAAAAAAGGAATATCTCCATATACTGACTTCTTTTTTATCTCAGATAAAATACTACCTACTTTTTCATTTATATCTATTTTGCCAGAAATGTAATCTTCAAATTTATCTATATTATTCTGCGACTCTACTTTACTATTAATCTTAACAGAATCAAGGTTTTTAATAGTATCTATAAAGTTAGTATTAATATATGGAGACCATTTATTGTTTTTAATGCGTTCAACAACCCTTTCAGTATCACTATAATTATCAAGGCTTGGCAAAGAAGATGACAATATAATATTATTATTAGATAAATATCTAAAATCATTATTAGTCAAATATGATTTTACGAAATCATAATGATCTCTCCCTATTTCATAAAAAGTAAGAAAATGTGACCTAGGTATATAGATTATATCAAAGAATAAAGTTAAAAGGCGCATATCATATTCAAGCCTTTTATTATCATATATAGAGTTTTTTTTATTATCAAATGGCAAAAAAGTAGAATACCAGAGTCCACTATAGTAAACTACATTTTTGTCAAAGCTATTCATTTTTATATTCTCATTTAATAAAAAGTAAGCATTACGTCTTTTAAAAGGCACTCAAATGTTTCTATATCTTAAAAATGGTGACTTTTTTTATTCTCTTCTTGACATAAAAGTACTTATTTTATTCTCATTGTTTTCTAATTATGGACTATAAAATGTAAAGCATACATACTTATTGTTACATTTTTTAAAAATATAACAATAAGTATGTTAAATTTATCTTTATATATATGAAAAATAGCCTTCTTCGCGGTATGACATAAATATAGGCTTTATATAAATAAATTTTTACATACAAATAGTACACTTATTATTAAAAATTATATATAGCAAAATCTGCGTGCAGCCACATTGACTGCCGAAAGAGCACCCCGGTCCGCCCCACAAACGGAATATTCTGAGAGCGGTAAAAATGGTCTGAACTGCACCAGCAGTAAAAAACTTTGCGTTCGCTGCGTATTCCTTTGTGCTCTTTGCAGTTAAAAACCAGGATTTCGCTAATTTTATAAACCGCCGAACGTTATTAGTTAAAATAACATCACTTGTATGAACCGTCTGCTTCTCTTTTTTGCTGCCTTCGTTCTGCTGACGATCAGCGCTTTCCGAACAACGCTGCCTGCCGAGCGGCCCGCAACCCCAACTAAACTCACCGACGAACGTAAGCATATCAATTGGCTCACGATTGAGCAAGCTTACGCGTTGACGCAAAAGAAACCTAAGAAATTCGTAGTCGATGTATATACCGATTGGTGCGGCTGGTGTAAAGTGATGGATCGCGAAACGTTCTCGAAACCCGCTATTGTGGATTACGTCAACGAAAACTATTATCCCGTCCGGTTTAATGCTGAACAAACCGCAGATGTAACCCTGGGCAAACAGACATTCAAATACATAAGCGGAGGTAGCCGGGGTGTGCATGAGTTGGCAGCTGCTCTATTGAAAAATCAGATGAGTTATCCGACTACTGTATTTCTTGACGAAAAATTCAATCTGATCCAGCCAATTGCCGGGTATTTAGAGCCTCGTACATTTCATCAGATCATTACATATTTCGGTAAAAATTATCACCAGAAAGAACCATTCGACCAGTTTAAGATCGGTACATATAAAGAATTTCAGTCGGCTTTGACGGCTAGCAAATAATAGGAACGAATAACTAAGAGAAAAATAGGGACGTGTATGGATGGGCCAGGTTGGTACCCCATACACGTCCCTATTTTTCGTTAAATTTGTGATCTTTCATCAACCCCAACTGTCAACAACATGACAAAACGTGTGGCTTTTCTTTTTTCGGTAGCCTTGGTTATTGGTTTTATGGCGGCTGGCCCTCGCAAATTCATTGACCCCCAAAACATGGATTTATCCGTAAAACCGGGCGATAATTTCTACCAGTACGCTAATGGAAACTGGCTCCGGCAGAACGCTGTTCCGGCCTCTAAAACCTCATGGGGAAGTTTCAATGAGCTGCGGGAAAAGAGTCTCGATGCCATGAAGGCATTACTCGAAGAAGCCTCAACGTCAACAACAAAAGGCCGCTTGTATCAGATGGTTGGCGATTACTATGTCAGTGGCATGGATAGCACAACCATCGAAAAACGAGGTTTCGACCCCATTAAACCCGACCTCGCCCGCATCGATAAAGTCAATAATAAAGCTGAGTTTCTTAATGAACTCGCCTATCAGCGGACGCAGGGCAATGGCATGTTGTTTGGTTTTTTCATAGGACCTGACCGCAAAAACGTTACGAAATACCTGCCGCAGTTCAGTCAGGGCGGTACTACCCTCCCGGATCGAGATTACTATCTGAAAAATGACGCCCGTAGTCAGAAAATTCGTGATGCCTACCGGGACAATCTGAGTAAGATGTTTGCGCTAATCGGCGAAGAGCCCACCCAGTCATCGCAGGACGCTGACGTAATCATTCGGGTCGAAACCGCCTTAGCAAAAGCCCAGATGCCTCGGGTCGACCTTCGCGACCCTTACAAAACCTACAACAAATTCGCGATTGCTAATTTTAGCCAGCAAACGCCGGGCATCAATTGGGCCGATCAATTGGTAAAATATGGGGCCAAAGGCCAGGACACAGTTCTGGTACAGAGCCCAACTTTCTTCCGCTCGCTAGATAGTCTGGTACAGGTAACACCTATCGAAGACTGGCGAACGTATATGCGGTGGAATATCCTGAAAGGTGCGGCTCCGTACTTAAGTGATGCGTTTGTTAAACAAAATTTTTCCTTCTCAAAAGTATTGACAGGCCAGAAAGAAGAAACACCCCGCTGGCAGCGTGTGAGCAGTTTAATTGATGGTTCTCTGAGCGATTTATTGGGGCAGCTCTACGTACAGAAATACTTTAAGCCAGAAGCCAAGCAACGCATGCTTATGCTGGTCGATAATCTGGAAGCTTCGTACAAGGAGCACATCAAAAATCTCGACTGGATGAGCGACGGAACGAAGAAAAAAGCACTTGCCAAGCTAATGGCCTTCAAACGCAAGATCGGTTATCCTGATAAATGGAAGAGTTATGAGGGTGTAGTTATCGCTCGAAACGATTACTACGGCAATGTGAAGTCGGCCAGTAAATGGGCGTACAATCACATGATTAACCGCTTAGGCAAGCCGGTTGATCGTACCGAATGGGGCATGACACCACCAACCGTAAATGCACAATACAGCTCCGTAAATAACGACATTTCATTTCCAGCGGCCATTCTCCAATTTCCTTTTTTTGATTTCGATGCCGATGACGCCGTGAATTATGGCGGAATCGGAGCCGTAATTGGCCATGAAATGACACATGGGTTTGATGACTCTGGTCGCCAGTTTGATGCAGATGGTACACTACGTGACTGGTGGACCAAAGATGACGCGGTGAAATTTAAAGAACGGGCGGATAAGGTAAGAGATCAGTTTTTTGGATTCAAAGTGCTGGATTCGATCAAAGTCAATGGTCAGTTAACGCTCGGCGAGAATCTGGCTGATCTTGGTGGTTTAGCTATCGCCTATGATGCCTTCAAAAAAACGCCCCAGGGTAAATCGAGTGGCAAGAAAAGTTTGATTGATGGATTCACGCCCGATCAGCGATTCTTCTTATCGTGGGCACAAGTCTGGCGTAGCAACCAGCTTCCCGAATCAACAGCGCAACGGATTCTAACCGATCCACACGCACCAGATATTTACCGGGTTAATGGTCCATTGTCCAATATTACTGCCTGGTATCAGGCTTTTAATATCCAACCCGGCGACAAACTCTACAAAAAACCAGAAGATCGAATAAAGGTCTGGTAGTAAAACCATAAGCCCTGCCTAATCATGAAAACAGTCTGTTTTTTACTCGTTTTAACAACTATAACCCTCTCCTGCCAAATCAAACCGAAACAGGAAACGGCCACAACGTCAACAACGGCTACGGCATCAGAAGATAGTGCATCAGCATTGGCGAAACGCCCTGGACCCGACACACCCCGATCCGCGGCAGATCGCTTAATCAGAGCACTTTACTTTGAGCACAATGCAAAGGAAAATCCATTTCGGGAGAAGAAAGACAGGACATTAGTTGACCAATTCTTTGCAAAACCAGTTGCTGATCTGATCTGGAACGACGCCCTAAAACCATCCGGCAAAGTGAACCGAACTACGCTAAATTTACTCTTCAATGCGCCAGATGCTGCGATAAAAAAGACCTGGGTTTTGCCGGCCGTTATAGGTGGTACACGAGCCATAGTGTATGTTACCTTTGAGAACAAAACCAAGCCTGAAGAGCTCAAAATCGACATGCAGCAGCTAGCCGGGCGTTGGCGTATAACTGAAATGTATTACCCCGACGGTAAGCGATTAACCACCTTGTTTCAGCAATGATCGTAAGCTTCTAAAAATTATTTTTAGAGCTTCTGTTGACAACACCACAAAAACGTGTAATTTTGCAACTCCAAAACCGGAAGCGGGGTTGGAATTGTTCTTTAAAAGTGTTTTTCGGGGAGTTTCCAGAGTGGCCAAATGGATCAGACTGTAAATCTGCTGGCGTACGCCTTCGGAGGTTCGAATCCTCCACTCCCCACCATTTAGTGAATAGTTAATTAGTAATCCGTTGTACTAGTTACTGCTCTACTGTTAACTAACCACTAAGTAAGCGGAAGTAGCTCAATTGGTAGAGCGATAGCCTTCCAAGCTATAGGTTGCGGGTTCGAGACCCGTCTTCCGCTCAATTGGTAGAGTGCTGGTCTTACAAGCTATAGATTGCGGCCGGGGTGGCGTTCCACTTCGAGACCCGTCTTCCGCTCTGTTAATGACTAATGTAGGATGAACAGTGTATTTTTTTATAAAGCATTATTCATCATACATTAACCAGTTTACCTTTATTAAGTAAGCCGTTATAGCTCAGCGGTAGAGCACTTCCTTGGTAAGGAAGAGGTCCGGGGTTCAAGTCCCCGTAACGGCTCAGGGCTTCTTCAGGAAGTCTTTTTGACAGGGCCGCTTAGGCGGTTTAAGCCCAAATGACGTCAGCCCTCAACCGGGATGATTTCGCTGGGTTTAATTAATTTTCAGCGAATTCATTCAATAACAAAAACAGTTCACAATAGCGTTTTAAAAACATGGCAAAAGAGAATTTTGACCGCTCGAAACCGCACGTTAACATCGGTACGATTGGTCACGTTGACCACGGTAAAACGACGCTGACGGCTGCCATTACGAAAGTGCTGGCCGGAAAGGGTCTAGCCGCAATTCGGGACTTCTCCTCAATTGACAACGCTCCGGAAGAAAAAGAGCGTGGTATCACCATCAATACATCGCACGTTGAATATGCAACGGCGAACCGTCACTACGCCCACGTTGACTGCCCAGGCCACGCTGACTATGTGAAAAACATGGTGACTGGTGCTGCACAAATGGATGGCGCTATCCTCGTGGTAGCTGCAACCGACGGACCAATGCCACAGACTCGTGAGCACATCCTGCTTGCCCGTCAGGTAGGCGTACCTCAATTGGTTGTCTTCATGAACAAAGTGGACATGGTAGACGATCCTGAGTTGCTTGAACTCGTTGAGATGGAAATCCGCGAGCTGTTAAGCTTCTATAACTTCGACGGCGATAACATCCCAGTTATTCAAGGTTCGGCTCTGGGTGGCTTGAACGGCGATGCTAAATGGGTTGCTACCATCGAAGAATTAATGCAAAACGTAGATGACTTTATTCCACTGCCTCCACGTCAGACGGATCTTCCGTTCCTGATGCCAGTAGAGGACGTATTCTCGATCACAGGTCGTGGTACAGTGGCAACCGGTCGTATCGAACGGGGTGTTATCAATTCGGGTGAACCAGTTGAAATTCTGGGTATGGGTGCTGAAAACCTGAAATCAGTTGTAACGGGTGTTGAAATGTTCCGGAAAATTCTGGACCGTGGAGAAGCTGGTGACAACGTAGGTCTTCTGCTCCGTGGTATTGAAAAAACCGATATCCGTCGTGGTATGGTTATTTGTAAGCCAGGTTCAGTTAAACCACACGCGAAGTTCAAAGCTGAGGTTTATGTACTGTCGAAAGAAGAAGGTGGCCGTCATACTCCATTCTTCAACAAGTACCGTCCACAGTTTTATTTCCGCACCACTGACGTAACGGGTGAAATCATGTTACCTGCTAACGTTGAGATGGTAATGCCAGGTGATAACATCACGATTGATGTAACACTGATCAACAAAATTGCTATGGAAAAAGGCCTTCGTTTCGCTATTCGCGAAGGTGGTCGTACCGTAGGAGCTGGTCAGGTAACTGAAATTATTGATTTATAGTTAAATACCTAAAAACAAGTGCATTTCTTAGCGGAGATGCACTTGTTTTTTTGATATTAATTCGTACTTTTGCAGTCCGTTTACGAAAGGGCATTCATTGCTATTAGTCGTCAAAACTTGTCATTTATTGTATCCACGACAAATGACTATAAATGACAGCAAAGGGAATGTCACCGTAGGCAAACGACAGGAATATATTCTACGGGTGTAGTTCAAGGGTAGAATAGCGGTCTCCAAAACCGTTGATGGGAGTTCGAATCTCTCCACCCGTGCAAATCCCTTACATCGAATGGACAAGTTTATTTCGTTTCTGAAAGCCTCTTGGGAGGAAGTTCAGCATAACGTGACTTGGCCTAAATTCAGCGATCTGCAATCCAGTTCAACGCTGGTACTGGTAGCTTCGCTGATTTTTGCGCTATTGGTCGGGTTAATTGATTTAGTGTTCGAGAACGGACTGAACGCATTTTATCAGTCATTCTAATAATTAGTCATTCATAGCCATGTATGGTCATTAGTCGTCATTTATTGTGCAAACAGGACGTAACAACAAATGACAACGAATGCCTAGCAAATGACAACAAATGACAACTACTATGAGCGGCATACAATGGTACGTCATTCGGGCGGTGTCGGGTCAGGAGAAGAAAATCAAATCCTACCTCGACAATGAGATTATCCGGCAGAAGTTGGACGAAGTAATTCCGCAGGTATTGATTCCGGCGGAGAAGGTGTACGAAATGCGTAACGGCAAGAAACGCGTTCGGGAAAAATCATTTTTTCCTGGTTACATTCTTATTTCGGCTGATTTGGGTAATAACCGAGCACTCGACATGATTTTGAATATGCCGGGCGTGTTGGGTTTTCTAGGGAACGCGCAAGTTGGAACAACCTCGAAAGTACCCGTTCCACTACGTCAAGCTGAAGTGAATCGGATTTTAGGTAAAGTTGACGAAGAAGCGCAGGAAGTTGCTGCCCCAACCATAGGTTATCTGAAAGGTGAAAATGTAAAAGTTGTTGATGGTCCATTTGGTGGATTTATCGGCACTGTAGAAGAAGTATTCGACGACCGGAAAAAATTGAACGTCGTTGTTAAAATATTTGGCCGGAACACTCCGGTAGAACTCAGTTACGCACAAGTAGAAAAGGAAAGCTAGTCGCAAGATTAGTTCTCCGTGGCCTGGCATCCTATGCTTCCCTCAGAGGATGGCCAACCAAAACAAGTTGATTAACTGCTCAAGGCGTGCGGATTGGTTATGTGACTAACCGGTAGGAAACCAACAGCAGAAGATCGTAACTCAATTACCACAATGGCAAAAGAAGTAGGTGGCTACGTTAAGCTGCAAGTCAAAGGCGGGCAAGCCAACCCCTCACCTCCGATTGGTCCGGCGCTGGGTTCCAAGGGTTTAAATATCATGGAATTCTGCAAGCAATTCAACGGCCGGACACAGGATAAAATGGGTACGGTATTGCCAGTTTTGATTACGTATTATAAGGATAAGTCCTTTGATTTCGTCATCAAAACTCCGCCCGCACCGATTCTGCTGATGGAAGCAGCTAAGCTGAAAGGCGGCTCTGCTCAACCAAACCGCAAAAAAGTCGGCTCAGTGACATGGGATCAGGTTCGGACAATCGCGGAAACGAAGATGCCAGACCTGAACGCGTTCACGATTGAATCGGCTATGAAGCAGGTGGCCGGTACGGCCCGCAGCATGGGAATCACGGTGACGGGTACAGCGCCCTTCGAGAACTAAACAGACTTGCCGAAGCAAACACACAAATGGCTAAGTTAACGAAAAAACAAAAGGAAGCCCAGTCGAAGTACGATGCTGCCAAAGAATACTCGCTCCACCAGGCAGCTGAGATTCTGAAAGAGATTTCGTACACTAAATTCGATGCTTCCGTCGATATTGACGTTCGGTTAGGCGTTGATCCGCGTAAAGCCGACCAGATGGTTCGTGGCGTTGCTACGTTGCCACATGGTACGGGTAAAACGGTTCGCGTTCTGGTGCTCTGCACCCCGGACAAGGAGAACGAAGCGAAAGAAGCAGGTGCTGATTTCGTGGGTCTCGACGAATACATTCAGAAAATCGAACAAGGCTGGACGGACATCGACGTGATTATCACGATGCCGAACGTTATGGCTAAAGTTGGTCGTCTGGGTAAAGTCCTAGGGCCACGCGGTCTGATGCCAAATCCTAAATCGGGTACAGTAACACCTGACGTAGCGAAAGCAGTTCGCGAGGTGAAAGCCGGTAAAATTGACTTTAAAGTTGATAAACAGGGAGCTATTCACACCAGTATTGGTAAAGTATCGTTTACGCCAGAAAAACTGGCCGAAAACGCGCAGGAAATCATTTCAACACTGCTTCGCCTGAAGCCATCTTCGGCTAAAGGAACGTATGTGAAAACGATTAACCTGTCGAGCACGATGAGTCCGGGAGTAACGATTGATAAAGGCACAGTAGCCGGTATTTAAGCCATGAAGCGCGAGGACAAAGGAGCAATTATTGAGGAATTAGCTGGAAAGTTCCAGACTATTCCCTTCTTCTACATCACGGAAGCCAATGGCATGACGGTTGCTGAAACCAACAATCTCCGTCGGATGTGTTTTGACCGGGGCATCGAGTACAAAGTGGTGAAGAATTCGTTCATCAAAAAGGCACTCGAACCCCTCGATACGGATTTTACGCCGTTCAACGATACGGTGCTGCATGGTCAGTCGGCGGTGATGTTTCACCCCAGCAATGGCAAAGCACCAGCACAGCTTATTAAGGAGTTCCGTAAAACGAGCAAAAAGCTGGAATTGAAGGCTGCTTCAATTGATTATAGCCTATTTATTGGTGCTGACCAACTCGATACGCTCATCGCACTGAAGAGCAAAGAAGAGTTGATTGGCGAAATCATCGGTCTGCTGCAATCACCTGCCAAAAACGTCATCTCGGCGTTGCAAAGTGGTGGCAACAAATTGGCCGGTATCCTCAAAACGCTGTCGGAGCGCGAGGAAGCAGCTTAATTTTTCCGACACCAAGTTTTTCAATATTGTATCACAATCAAATTAAGAAAATACTACAATGGCAGATTTGAAAGCGTTCGCGGAGCAGCTTGTAAGCCTGACAGTTAAAGAAGTTAACGAGCTAGCTACTATCCTGAAGGATGAGTATGGCATCGAACCAGCTGCTGCTGCTCCCGTAATGGTAGCCGGTGGCGCAGGTGCAGGTGATGCTGCTCCAGTTGTTGCTGAGAAGACATCGTTCGACGTCATTCTGAAGTCGGCTGGTGCTGCTAAACTAGCTGTCGTAAAATTAGTTAAAGACCTGACTGGTCTTGGTCTGAAAGAAGCCAAAGAATTGGTTGATACAGCTCCAAAACCAGTAAAAGAAGGCGTTGCTAAAGACGAAGCAGAAGCACTGCGGAAACAACTTGAAGAAGCTGGTGCTGAAGTAGAAGTTAAGTAAGCAGATAGCTCTCTCGCATATCGCTCCAGGCAGGGGAGGCCAGACCAACGTCTGGTCTTTTCCTGTTTGGAGACTTTTTGTCTAAGCTCTTGCAAAAGACAAACTTATTTTTATTGCTATATGTTCTTTATTTACGCTCCTTGGGTTGGGTGACACCTGGAGTCTGAATACCGCTTAGTTCGAGTGCCGTGGCAAATCTTCGCAACGCACTCATTGAGAATCGGTTACGCACTAAACGAAGCACAATCTTGGCGACAAACGCGAAAATCAGTACGCGCAAAAATTTTGCGACGATTCAGCCAGTGATTGGATACCCAGACTTTCTGGACATCCAAGTAAAATCCTTCAAAGATTTTTTCCAGCTTGACACGCCCTCCAACCAACGGTCGGAAGAAGGCTTGTTCAAAGTTTTTCAGGAAAATTTCCCCATTTCTGACTCCCGTGAGAATTTCAAACTGGAGTTCATCGATTACTCTGTCGATCCGCCGAAATATTCGGTCGATGAGTCGATCGACCGGGGCCTGACCTATTCGGTGCCTCTAAAAGCCAAACTGCGTCTATCAAACAATGATCCCGACAACGAGGACTTTGAAACGATTGAGCAGGAGGTATTTTTGGGTAACATTCCGTATATGACCGAGAAAGGCTCGTTTGTCATTAACGGAGCAGAACGGGTCATTGTTTCCCAGTTGCACCGTTCGCCGGGCGTGTTCTTTTCAATGAGCAAGCACACGAATGGTACTAAACTTTATTCGGCACGGATTATTCCGTTCAAAGGCTCATGGATTGAGTTTTCGACGGACGTAAACAATGTCATGTATGCGTACATCGACCGGAAGAAGAAATTCCCGGTAACGACGCTGTTACGTGCCATTGGCTTCGGTTCGGATAAAGACATTCTGGACCTGTTCGGCCTGTCGGAAGAAGTTCCTGCAACGCCTGCTAACCTGAAGAAGGCCATTGGCCGTCGGTTAGCGGCTCGGGTACTGCGCACGTGGACGGAAGACTTTGTGGATGAGGATACGGGCGAAGTAGTTTCCATCAGCCGGAACGAGGTGCTCCTGGAGCGCGATTCGGCCATCTCGGCAGATGATATTGATGTAATTACGGAATCGGGTCAGAAATCGGTCATCCTGCATAAGGAAGACATGAACATGGCCGATTACAACATTATTTATAACACGCTGCAGAAAGATAGCTCTAACTCTGAAAAAGAGGCTGTAGAGCAAATCTATCGGCAGCTTCGGAACGCCGACGCGCCCGATGAACAAACAGCCCGCGAAATTATTCAGAGTCTGTTTTTCTCGGACAAACGCTACGACCTTGGCGACGTAGGCCGTTACCGGATCAACAAAAAATTAGGTCTCGACATTTCGTCAGAAATGAAGGTATTAACCACAGAAGATATTGTGTCTATTGTGAAGTACCTGATTGGTCTGATTAACTCGAAGGCCGTTGTCGATGATATTGACCATCTGAGTAACCGACGCGTTCGGACAGTAGGTGAGCAGTTATATGCGCAGTTTGGGGTCGGCCTGGCCCGTATGGCGCGGACAATTAAAGAACGGATGAACGTTCGGGACAACGAGGATTTCAAACCTGTTGACCTGATCAACGCCCGGACTTTATCGTCAGTTATCAACTCGTTCTTCGGTACGAACCAATTATCGCAGTTTATGGACCAAACGAACCCATTAGCCGAGGTGACGCACAAGCGTCGTATGTCGGCTCTTGGACCCGGTGGTCTGTCGCGTGAACGGGCTGGTTTTGAAGTTCGTGACGTTCACTATACTCACTACGGTCGTCTGTGTACGATTGAAACGCCTGAAGGTCCAAACATCGGTCTGATTTCATCATTGTGTGTCTATGCTAAAATCAATAGCATGGGCTTCATCGAAACCCCTTACCGTATTATCGAAAACGGGAAGGTATCGATGGATAAGCCAGTGATGTACCTGACGGCCGAAGAAGAAGATACCCACTACATCGCGCAGGCTAACGCAGGCGTCGATAAAAAAGGGAACTTCCAGGTTGATCGTCTGAAAGCCCGTTTTGAAGGTGACTTCCCAATGGCAGAACCAGCGAACGTTACCTTTATGGATATTGCCCCGAACCAGATTGTATCGGTGGCGGCTTCCATGATTCCGTTCCTTGAGCATGACGATGCTAACCGTGCCCTGATGGGCTCGAACATGCAACGTCAGGCAGTTCCACTGCTCCGTCCTGAAGCTCCAATTGTAGGTACAGGTCTGGAAGGACGTGTAGCTGTTGACTCACGGACGCTGGTAATTGCCGAGGCTGATGGCGTAATCGAGTTTGTTGATTCGACTAAAATTGTTGTTAAGTATAATCTTGACGATGATCAGCTAGCGACAACATTCGACGAAGACCGAAAAACGTACAAACTCATCAAATTCCGCCGGACTAACCAGGATACGTGCATCAACATTAAGCCAACCGTGCTGAAAGGCCAGAAGGTGAAAAAAGGCGATGTATTGTGCGAAGGGTATGCAACCCAGGCGGGTGAGTTGGCACTTGGCCGGAATATGAAAGTTGCTTTCATGCCCTGGCAGGGGTACAACTTTGAGGATGCTATCGTGATTTCGGAGCGGGTCGTTCGTGAAGATATCTTCACCTCGATTCACATTGAAGAGTTTGAACTGGAAGTTCGTGATACGAAACGGGGCGAAGAGGAATTAACCTCCGAAATTCCAAACGTATCGGAAGAAACAGTTCGTAACCTCGACGAAAACGGTATCGTTCGTGTGGGTACGGAAGTAAAAGAAGGTGACATTCTGATTGGTAAGATTACGCCGAAAGGTGAAAGTGATCCAACGCCAGAAGAAAAACTTCTCCGTGCTATCTTCGGGGATAAAGCCGGTGACGTGAAAGATGCGTCGAAGAAAGCACCACCGTCTCTGAAAGGTGTCGTTATCGATACCAAATTGTTTGCCCGTCCGGCCAAAGAAGATCGGGGTAAGCACAAAGACGAGGTGAAAGCCTTAATGAAGAAATACAGCCGTGAACTGAATGACTTCCGGGCGCGCATGATTGAAAAAATCGTGCCATTGCTCGATGGAAAAACCAGTGCGGGTGTTAAGCATAAGTTCGGCGATGAGATCGTTAGCAAAGGGGTGAAGTTCAACCGGAAGAATATTACGGATAACCTCTTCCCAGATAAAAACGCTTATCGCGACGAAAGCAGCTATGCTGTTCCGGAAGAGGCTAACCTCTTGTCGGATATGAATCTGAACGACTGGACAGAAGATCCTAAGTTGAACGAGATGGTTGTTGCTTTAGTGAAAAACTACAACAACCGCCGGAGTGAAATTACGGGACGGTTCAAACGCGAACGGTTCACGCTTGAAGTTGGTGACGAACTCCCAGCAGGTATTGTGAAACTGGCTAAAGTATATATCGCCAAGAAGCGTAAGCTGAAAGTGGGGGATAAAATGGCTGGTCGTCACGGTAACAAAGGGGTTGTTGCCCGGATCGTTCGTGATGAAGACATGCCGTTCCTCGAAGATGGAACGAAAGTGGACATCGTATTGAATCCGCTTGGCGTACCTTCCCGGATGAACATCGGTCAGATTTACGAAACTGTATTGGCCTGGGCTGGTCAGAAACTAGATCGCAAGTATGCAACACCGATTTTCGATGGAGCAACGGAGCAACAAGTAGCCGACGAGTTGGACGAAGCAGGTTTGCCATCGTTCGGCCGGACGTACCTTTACAATGGTCTGACGGGCGACCGTTTCGATCAGCCAGTAACGGTCGGTATCATTTACATGCTCAAACTTGGCCACTTAGTAGACGATAAAATGCACGCCCGTTCGATTGGACCCTACTCGCTCATTACGCAGCAGCCGCTGGGTGGTAAAGCGCAGTTTGGTGGTCAGCGGTTCGGTGAGATGGAAGTATGGGCATTGGAAGCCTTCGGTGCTTCGAACATCCTGCAGGAAATTCTGACCGTGAAATCCGATGACGTAGTCGGCCGTGCGAAGGCATATGAGGCTATCGTAAAAGGTGAGAACCTGCCGAAGCCAAATATTCCTGAGTCGTTCAACGTACTCGTTCACGAGTTACGTGGTCTTGCACTTGAAATTACATTAGAGTAAGGAGAAGGGAGGAAGGGGAGAAAGGAGGAAGGGGTCAAAAAACTCACTTTCCCTTCCTCCCTCTCCTCCCTCCTCCCTTTTCTCCTTAAATTAAACCTCCAACCAATGTCGTTCAAAAAGAACAAGAAACTCAACAGCGACTTTGCCACTGTGACGATCAGTCTGGCATCGCCGGAGTCTATTTTGGAGAGTTCCTACGGCGAAGTAACACAGCCGGAGACGATCAATTACCGGACTTATAAACCCGAAATGGGCGGCTTGTTCTGCGAGCGCATTTTTGGGCCTGTTAAGGACTGGGAATGTCATTGCGGTAAATACAAGCGGATTCGCTATAAAGGCATTATCTGTGACCGTTGTGGCGTAGAAGTAACCGAGAAAAAGGTTCGCCGGGAGCGTATGGGCCACATCGAACTGGTGGTGCCTGTTGCGCATATCTGGTACTTCCGCAGTCTGCCTAACAAAATTGGGTATCTGCTGGGCCTTTCGACCAAAAAACTCGACCAGGTTATCTACTACGAACGCTACGTAGTTGTACAACCCGGTGTTAAAGCCGAAGACGGTATCAATCAACTCGACTTCCTGACGGAGGACGAGTATCTTGACATTATTGACAAACTGCCGAGCAGCAACCAACACCTCGACGATAAAGATCCAAACAAATTCATCGCCAAAATGGGCGCTGAAGCGTTGGAGATGTTATTGTCTCGGGTGGAGTTAGATGAGTTATCGTACTCATTACGCCACGCTGCTGCCACAGATACGTCGCAACAACGGAAAGCAGAAGCGCTGAAACGATTGAAAGTCGTTGAAGCATTCCGGGAAGCCAATGGCCGCATTGAAAACCGTCCCGAATGGATGGTGATCAAGATGGTTCCAGTTATTCCTCCCGAATTGCGCCCACTTGTCCCATTGGATGGTGGTCGTTTCGCTACGTCCGATTTGAATGACCTGTATCGTCGGGTTATCATCCGGAACAACCGTCTGAAACGTCTTATCGAAATCAAAGCTCCCGAAGTAATTCTCCGTAACGAAAAACGGATGTTGCAGGAAGCTGTCGATTCGCTGTTCGACAACTCACGTAAGGTAAACGCCGTTCGTTCGGAAGGTAACCGTGCGCTGAAGTCGTTGTCCGACATGCTGAAAGGTAAGCAAGGTCGTTTCCGGCAGAACCTGCTCGGTAAGCGTGTCGACTATTCAGGTCGTTCGGTTATCGTGGTTGGTCCTGAATTGAAACTGCACGAGTGTGGTTTGCCCAAAGACATGGCGGCTGAATTGTTCAAGCCGTTTGTTATTCGGAAACTGATTGAGCGCGGTATCGTGAAAACGGTGAAATCGGCGAAGAAAATCGTTGACCGGAAAGATCCTGTTATCTGGGATATTCTGGAAAACGTATTGAAAGGCCACCCTGTTCTGCTGAACCGGGCTCCAACGCTTCACCGCTTAGGTATTCAGGCATTCCAGCCGAAACTGATCGAAGGGAAAGCTATTCAGTTACACCCTCTCGTTTGTACCGCCTTCAATGCTGACTTTGACGGTGACCAGATGGCCGTTCACGTGCCACTGGGCCAGGAAGCTGTCCTTGAAGCGTCTCTGCTGATGCTGGCGTCGCACAATATCCTGAACCCTGCCAACGGTGCGCCAATTACGGTACCATCGCAGGACATGGTATTGGGTCTGTATTATGTGACCAAAGGTCGCAAGAGCATTCCTGAGTACCCTATTGCGGGTGAAGGCATGACGTTCTATGGTACGGAAGAAGTAATTATCGGTATCAACGAAGGTAAAGTTTCTAAACACGCCAATATTAAGTGCCGGGTGAAAGTTCGGGACGAAAATGGCGATCTGGTTTGGAAAGTAATCGACACAGTAGCTGGTCGCTTGCTATTCAATCAGGCTGTTCCTGAAGAAGTAGGTTATATCAATGAATTGTTGACGAAGAAAAAACTTCAGCAAATCATTGCGTTGATCTTCAAAATCTCGGGTGGTGCCCGGACAGCTCAGTTCCTTGACGAAATCAAAGAACTTGGGTTCCAGATGGCGTTCCGGGGTGGTCTGTCGATCGGTTTGAGCGACATCATGATTCCTGAAGCCAAACAAGGGCTTGTTGACGAAGCAAAAGCTGAAGTACAGTCGGTTTGGGATAACTACCTGATGGGTCTGATTACGGAGAACGAACGCTACAACCAGGTTATCGATATCTGGACGCGCGTAAACTCCCGTTTGACCGAGACGCTGATGAAGCAACTCGAAGCCGATCAGGGTGGTTTTAACTCAATTTATATGATGATGCACTCGGGAGCCCGTGGTTCTCGCGAGCAGATTCGTCAGTTGGGCGGTATGCGGGGTCTGATGGCTAAGCCACAGAAAAACCTGCAAGGCTCGGTTGGTGAGATCATCGAAAACCCGATTCTGTCGAACTTCAAAGAAGGTCTCGACGTATTGGAGTACTTCATCTCGACACACGGTGCCCGGAAAGGTCTGGCCGATACAGCTCTGAAAACAGCTGATGCTGGTTACCTGACCCGCCGTCTGCACGACGTAGCGCAGGATGTTATTATCAGTGAAGACGATTGCGGTACCTTACGTGGTCTGCAAGTATCGGCCCTGAAAGATAACGAAGACATCGTTGAGCCACTGTCCGAACGGATTTTGGGTCGTACCACGGTACATGATATCTATGATCCGCTTACGAAAGAGTTGATCGTTGCTTCGGGCGACATCGTAACCGAAGAAGTAGCTGCTCATATCGACGAAACCAGCATTGAAACGGTTGAAATCCGTTCAGTACTGACTTGTGAGTCGCGGCAGGGTGTTTGCGCTAAGTGCTATGGTCGTAACCTGGCATCAGGCCGCATGGTTGACATCGGTGAAGCTGTGGGTGTAATTGCCTCGCAGTCCATTGGTGAACCAGGTACCCAGTTAACGCTTCGTACCTTCCACGTGGGTGGTACAGCGTCGAACATTGCCGTTGATGCGTCGATCAAAGCGAAATTCGATGGATTGATCGAACTGGAAGAAATGCGGACGGTTCAGTCGGAAGACAGCGAAGGTAACCCACAAACGGTCGTAATGGGCCGCTCGGGTGAAGTTCGGATTGTCAATCCGGCAGATCGCAACGTAGTGCTGATCAGCAATAACGTTCCTTACGGTGCGTTCCTGCGGGTGAAAGATGGCGATATGGTGAAAAAAGGCGACGACATTTGCGCCTGGGATCCTTATAACGCCGTTATCCTGTCGGAATTAACCGGTACGTTGAGCTTCGACGCTATTGAAGACGGTATTACCTACCGTGAAGAGTTCGATGAACAGACCGGCTTCCAGGAGAAGGTAATCATCGAAACTCGTGATAAAGCGAAGAACCCTGCTATCATCGTTCAGGGCACAACGACATTGTCGCTACACTTGCCTGATAACGACGGTGGACCGCTCCAGAAGAGTTACAACTTACCTGTTGGCTCACGTCTGGTTGTGAAGGAAGGCCAGAAAATTAAGGCTGGTCAGCCACTGGCGAAAATTCCACGTAACGTTGGTAAAACGCGTGACATTACGGGTGGTCTGCCACGGGTAACGGAATTATTCGAAGCGCGTAACCCATCGAACCCAGCTGTAGTAAGCGAAATTGATGGTGTTGTTACGTACGGCACAATCAAACGTGGTAACCGTGAAATCTTCATCGAGTCGAAAGACGGCACGAAGAAGAAGTATCTGGTTCCCCTGTCGAAGTTCATCCTTGTACAAGACAATGACTTCGTTCGTGCTGGTGCGCCATTATCTGACGGTGCCATTACGCCAAGCGACATTCTGGCCATCAAAGGTCCAACTGCCGTTCAGGAGTATCTGGTAAATGAAATTCAGGAAGTTTACCGCCTGCAAGGGGTGAAAATCAACGATAAGCACATCGAAGCCATCGTGCGTCAGATGATGCAGAAAGTTGAAATCATCGACTCAGGCGATACCAACTTCCTCGAAGGACAGGTTGTTGATAAGTGGGCGTTCCGCGAAGAAAACGATAAAGTACTTGATGCCAAGGTTGTTATGGATGCTGGCGATTCGCCAAACTTCAAGCCTGGTATGATTGTAACGAGTCGTCAGTTGCGGGATGAGAACTCAAGCCTGAAACGCCGTGATATGGCTCTTGTGACCGTTCGCGATGCTATGGCTGCGGTTTCTCAACCAACGCTGATGGGTATCACTCAATCATCGCTGGGTACTGATAGCTTTATCTCTGCGGCTTCCTTCCAGGAAACAACGAAGGTATTGAGTGAAGCCTCTATCCGCGGTAAGCGTGACGTACTTGACGGTCTGAAAGAGAACGTTATCGTGGGTCACCTGATTCCAGCCGGTACGGGTCTTCGTCGCTACCAAAGTGCCATTGTTGGTTCGAAAGAGGAACTGGAAACAGTTACCGAATCGCGCGAACAGTTTGCCCGCAGCAAGAAACGGGCGACGGTTTAATCGTTGGCCTAGTCATACAATACAAACTAAAAATGCCCCGGTCAGAAATGACTGGGGCATTTTTAGTTTGTATGAATTATCTCTAATACGTAAACATTTCTACTAACGTAGCGCAAATTTGTTGGTTTGCAGCTTCGTCTAACCGCCCAAGATTTTTTACTAAACGCGATTTATCCACACTCCGCTCCTGATCTAGTGCTATCTGGCCAGCCCGACCATCGAACTGACAATCGACTCGTGTTGGATATGGCTTATGAGCACTGGTTAGTGGAGCAACAATAACCGTATTTAGATACTTGTTTACCGAATCCGGCGAAATAACTACACAGGGACGTGTTTTGGCAATTTCGCTACCCCGAGTTGGATCTAAAGACACCAACCAAACTTCGAAGCGACTAATTACCACTGCCATTCGGTTTGATCAAAATCATTCGATGCACCGTTAAACAAGTCTTTCTCAGGCTTATGACCAGCTTCAATCGCATTCTGAAACAGTTGACCCCAATTAGCACGAGGGTCTGACTTCGCAGGGCGAAGAACAATAGCACCATCTATTACCTCCAAGTCAACCTCATTTTCAATACCCGCCTGTTGAAGTAAAGGTCTTGGAAGAATAATGCCCTGAGAATTACCGATACGTCTGATATGTACTTGCATAGTTACCTTTACATGTTATAACAAAGGTATAACAACAAATAGAAAGAAAGTAGTTTATCTGAATTGAGTTTGTTACTCTAGGCCAACTCTGGATGTGACACGGATGTACTACTTACTGATTTCCAATAACCAGTTTTCACCCTACCGCATCAACTCATCAAACGTAATACTCACATAATACAATCCCCCAATGCGGGCCAGCCCATAACCCTGGGCATAGTATTTATTCAAAATATTCGTCCCACCCAACTTAACAACCGATTTATAAGTCGGGACTTTATACGATACCTGCGCATCTAAACTTGTCCAGGAGGGTAACCAGGTATCGCCAGCGGTAGTACCCTGCTCGAACCAGGTCTTATCCGTCCATCGATAGGTGATGGTAGCGCCAAGCCGATCCGTCAGTTGCGGGTTGTTTAGACCGATGTTGTAGCGATTTTCGGGAGAGTTAAAGAAGTTACGTCCTTTTTGCACAACTTCAGGATTGCTCATTTTGCGGTTAACGATTGGCGCTCCCGCATTATCGTTGACTACATTTCCCTGTGCATCCCGAAGTGTTACAGTACCAACCTGGCGGGCGTAATTACCAGTAAGCGTAAAACCCTGACCTAAACTATACTCCGCTCCTACTCCCCAGCCATTTACAAATGCCTCATTTGTGTTGTTAAAATTGATCTGTACTACGCGATAAGAATTTGTGGCAAAGTCAGTAAGCTGGCCATTTGTTGGTTGATAAAAACTTTGGGCTGTTATAAAATCCGTGTATTTGCTATGGAAGTACATTGCATCAACGTATAATCTACTTTTAATCAAGGCTTTGTAGCCTACTTCCCATGTCTGTATTTTCTCCGTCTTAAAGTTGGTCGGCCTGTAGGCACGACTTCGGAGTTGATCTTCGGTGATCCGCCCAGCGGTAAAATCAGTTACGTCGCTATCTACATAGGCTGAATTTGAGACTAGGCCAGCCGACGCTGCTACCGACTCTAGACCACCCACTTCGCCCGCTTTGCCAGCAGCCGGAACCGCAAACAATTGCCCTGGTGAAGGATTACGAAACGCCGACTGCCACGATCCCCGAAAGTTATGTTGACCAATGGTAACAACGGCTGATGCGCGAGGGGTAAACCCACCGTTGAGATACTGATTCTTGTCGTATCGAATGGCTATAGTTGGCTTCACCATGACGGTACTACTTATACGCGCTTCTTTTGATACCTGCACATAGGCTCCATACTCATTGATAGTATATTCAGAACCATCAGCCTTCAGTGCGACAGCCGTACCGCCCGTATTTAAGCCATAATGGCGAACGCTTCCTCCAATAATTACCTCCGCCACCTCTACCAGTTTGGAGAAATTATACATGCCCTCGTAGTGCCAGAGAGCCGAATTGTCACGGAAGCGCATACCTCTGGCACCTCTGTAGCCTGGAACCGAGTCTGTATTGTAGGTAGTAGCAAATGCATCACGTACCGCATTGAATCGATCAGTACCGGGCAGATAACGACCCCGATCGGCGGTAGCGCGGGAATCGCCAACAATGAATTTGTTGTCAATATAAACCTGACCAAATTCAGCAGCCCACTGTCCAAGTGATTTCCAGCTATTGTTGATAGCAGCAGCCATCTGTCCAATGTTCCAGGCTTCGGCTTTTTGCTGGGTGGTATAAGCCCGCAGGAAGAAATTTTCACCACGCAGCTCTGCCTTAATCTGATGCCGTTGGTAGTCAGGGAAGTACTCCCGAAAGCTGGCCGTGCGAATGAAGTTGCCATTGCCATAATACCAACCCAAGGATGCCTCGATGTTTCCAGGCAGTTTATAATGGAGTGCTACGTTGGCCCGGTTATTAAACACCTTGCCATTATTCCCCAATAATTCTAGCTCCGTATAACCCGTTCGGGTCACTAGCTTATTCTGTAACAATACGTTGGCATAGTCTTTTGGAAAGGTATAGGCACTGCCATTACCACTGATTTCATCCCCGTATATATTTACTCCATCGTATTGAAAATTGGTATTGGCATTATTATTCGGTAAGTAGCCAATACCCGTGGCTATTCCACCCCGGCTCGGGTCAGTAGCAAAAAAGTTAGCCCGTGAATGAGTCTGACGATCACTATAATCGTCGGCAATGAAATCGGTACCGCTGGTTCGCTGGAAATTCACTTTAAAGGCGAAATGGTCATTCACCTGTTTGGCATAACGGACCGCTACATCGCTGTAGCCCTTAGGCCCGAAATCTGCTTTACCGAAATTATTGGCACCAACTTTTAACTGAACACTCAGTCCTTGGTACGTGAAGGGATTCTTGCTTGAGGTAAGCATCAACCCTTGTAAGGCATCTGGTCCGTAGAGGGCCGATGATGCGCCGGGAATCAGTTCGATATTGTCAACATCCAGATCCGAAATACCAGCTATGTTTCCGAAACCAAATCCCAAACCTGGGGAACGGTTGTCCATTCCATCCGTCAGTTGCAGAAATCGGTTGTTATTGTTGGATCCGAAACCCCGAAGATTAATCGATTTAAATGTCAGGCTTTGGGTTAATAAATCAACGCCTTTAACATGCTGCAGGGCATCGAACGGAGTAATAGCTGGTGATTGTTGAAACTGCTTGACACCGAGCTTCTCTACGGTTACAGCGGCTTTCTGAATATCTTCTGGCACACGGCTGGCCGATATAACAATCTCTTCGCTCAGGATTACTTCTTCGGCTAATTTGACAATGATGTTCCGAAAATTATTCCCCCTAACCAATACATCTTTCCGTTGGTAACCTATAAATGATACGCTGATCGTTAACGGCAGATCACCACTGGCCTGTACTGCAAATTGACCGTTTTCCCGCGTTGTGGTACCGATGTTCGTTCCCCGGATAATAATCGTTACCCCCGCTAAAGGATGTTCGTTGTCATCAGTAACGATACCGGCAAGGTTAATTTGAGCCCGAACCGTTCCCATTGACAAAGCTATAAAAGCCAGTAAAAGAAAGAGTTGTCTCATAGTTGGCAAGAGTAGTAAGCAATTCCAAACGGAAGGTAAACAAAAAAAGTAGAAAATAGAAAAGCTGTTTACGTTATTCACAATAACGTAAACAGCTTCTACTAAGTCGAAAAACTTATAATCTGGCCTGGGTGCTGGTAGATCAGACGCGTTGATCGATCGATCAGTGTTAAATAACAAACCTCATGACTACCTAACAAGGGGCAGGTAGTCATGAGATTAGAGCGTATGGGCCATTCCCTTCCGTTAGAACGTGTAGCGTAATGTAGTCCCGTAGGTTCTGGGGTCGCCTACAATACCGGCATAATGGCCTGCACTTCCTGGAGCCGCCAATAATTGCTCGAAATAGTTTGTATTAAACAGGTTTCTACTCCAGATAAAAATCGAAATTCCAGTGGAAGCCCTAAAGCCAAGTCGGCTGTTTACCAGAGAGTAACCATCAATATTCAAATATTGAGACGGCGATGGACTCGACGAAAATGACGAGCGGTAGAAGGCATCTACACCGAAAAAGTAATTTCCTTTTAGACCGATGAGCAGTCCACTAGCAGTTACCTCGCCACCTACAGAACCTGACCATTTTGAGATGCCGGGCAACACACCTCCCGAAATATCTTTGAAGGCTTGTTCGCCACCTGTTTCTTCAAGTGGAACGGGCGCATTCGTGAAGGACACATACTTACCATCTGTATAGGCAACGGCCGCGTTCAGGGTTAATCGATTAGCTACCCGTACATTTCCGTCTACCTCAACACCCATTACCCGTACTTTTTCGGCATTGGCCAGATAACCTCTGTTCACGCCCGGCTCGGGTGTTTGAACTTGAGTCTGAAAGTCTTTGATTTCAGTGTTATAAACTACCAGATTCAGGATAGAGTTAGGCGACGGTTTTGTCTTCAGGCCAAATTCCAGGTGGTTTACATGCTCTGGCTTTACTCTGGCCAGGTCAAGTAGTGTCTGCCCATTGGCCGTTGGTAACCCACCAATATTGATCCCAACGGGTTTGTAACTTATCGCATAGGTTCCAAAGGCATTGATCGCTTTCCCAACTCTATATTGCAGGGTAACCTGCCCCGAGAAATTACCCTCAGATACATCTGTATCGAAGGCCTGATTCGTATAAACTCCATTTTTTAAAGCTAATAAAGCGGGATCGGTCGTTTGCAAACCGCCGTAAGTTTCCCGTTTATAGTTGGCAACTTTCTTGTCATAATTATACCGGACACCAGGTAAAACGTGAATTTTATCGGTCAAGGCCCAGTCTAGCTGACCAAAGGCAGCCAACCCTGTACTCTGGATTCTATTGGTTGTACGGATACCGAAGTTATCGAACAGACCAGGGGTTTTCCAAAGAGCACTGGTGGAGCTTTGCGCAAAACGCCATTGGGCTGAACCGGCTTCTTCTGTCTGTACGGGATCCGATTTCAAATCCTGCCAAAGACCAAATAAACCAACAACGCCACTTAACTGGGGCGAAATTTTACCTGCATATCGTATTTCCTGCGACCACTGGTCATGAACTGAGTTGCCCGACGAAATTGTAAAGACAGGCAAACCGATATAATCCCGGTCATTCAGCGGGGTCCACTGCCAGTGACGCCAGGCCGTTGTAGAGGTTAGCGTACCATTACCGATCTTAATATCCGCATTCACCGATACTCCACCCAGGTTATTATCGGCTTTTGAGGGTGTATCAAGGTCAACGATCCGCTCAAACGCGCTTGAGTAAGGGAGTTTGTAATTTAAATCGGCGATGATAGCATTGAATTGACGATAGGCCGCTCGTTTAGTAGGCACGACACCCGCAACTGGCCAGCCATAGCCATTGGGTTTTTGTGTGGAAACATCCCCTATTATAGTGATTTTGACATTATCGCTTGGGGTGTACAGGAGTTGTGCCCGCACACCAATATTGTTAATGTCGTTAATTGGCAGTTGGGTATGCACGTTGTAAAAAGTTCCGTTCCGTTGCGTACCCGTGAACGATACCCGCGCGGCAAGCTTTTTACTCAGTGGTCCCGTAAGAGATCCTTTAGCCTGTATGTATCCGTAATTGCCATAACTCAACTCAAAACTTCCGCTTGGCGTAAAACCAGCAGCGCGCGTCGTAATATTGAAGGCCCCGGCTGTTGTGTTTTTCCCAAAAAGTGTTCCCTGAGGTCCACGCAGCACTTCCACCTGTTCTATGTCAATGAAATCGAGTGCTGTAGCTGCCGGACGAGCGTAATAAACGCCATCTACATAAAATCCAACCCCTGGGTCAATACCATCGTTTGTTAACCCATAGGT
This sequence comes from Spirosoma migulaei, assembly GCF_054776855.1. Taxonomy (NCBI): domain Bacteria; kingdom Pseudomonadati; phylum Bacteroidota; class Cytophagia; order Cytophagales; family Cytophagaceae; genus Spirosoma; species Spirosoma migulaei. Next base: position 89,818 of record NZ_BAAHBG010000021.1, read on the forward strand.
AGAGCCCAAGCCGCGAATATTAAGCGTTGTGTTTCGGGCATTGGAGGCATATAACTGAACGGTAGGTACTAGTTCTTTTAATCGGTTCACGTTAAAAGCGCCCGCGTCCTCGGCACGGTTACCGCTTACAACGGAGATCGGAATAGGAACATCCTGCGCTGATTCCTGTCGACGTCGGGAGGTGATTACAACATCCGATAGCTGATTCGAACTTTCTTCAAGTTTAATATCTACGTTATTATCACTGATTACAACTTCTTTGGTCAGATAACCTACGAACGATACGACAACAACGAAGGGAAGTTTCTGACCTGTGAGCAATTTAAATTCCCCATTCTGATCGGTTGGACCGCCATTGGTTGTTCCTTTGATGACTACCGTGGCACCGATCAAGTTTTCGTTGGTACGGGCGTCAACAACTCGTCCAGTTACGGTTGAATTTATAATTGGAGCATTCTGAGCGGATAAAAATAAGGGCAGGAGAGTCAATCCTAGTAAAAAAGCTGCCTTTAAACTGTGTTTCATTCCTAATTATGTTTGGTGGTAATTGTGATTGGCGACGCCTGGTTTTTGATTATTTATACAATTCTCCCTATTCTCCCGGTTGTAGATAGACTATTAGTACTTATAGTCTATTGAATTAATAGGTTATGCAAAACAGCAGTATCTACCTGTCACTTCCAAATAAAAGCCAGTTAATTCCCCTAAGTCGATTGATTTTCTTGATTACAATACAAGAAATCTTAAAATAAGTCAACTAAAAAAAGTTTACCAACTATACAAAAGGGCATGGTCTTACTTTTGTCCGGCTATGTAATTGATATACTTGTCGTGAAAAGATCAACCGGAAGCTACTCATAGCAAGCGAATCCATGATTAGCAACTAGTCCAGTTCACCTAAATCGTTACTGAAAATAACCGATTAGCTCACCGTAGCTCAAAATGTGACCTTCCATTGCATTGAGGAGTGTATGCTTATCTGGCACAATCGAAAACGACAGCATTTGGTTGAGCGCGTAGATTCGGAATACATAGGCATGCCTACCAACGGGTGGGCAGGCGGCAATGAATGTTAGATTGCCCATCGAGTTTTTACCGATTTTACCGCCTAACATCTGCATCTGCTCACTGCTTACGGCCTCAGGTATACTCCGTACGGAGGCAGGTAGGTTGTAGATGACCCAGTGGGATAAATTGAAAACCGAAAAAGCGGGCGATGGCACATCATAATCGGTTGTTAAAATTACGTATGATTTGACAGCAGGCTCGCTTGTTTCCCACATCAGTGCGGGCGATACCTCTTTCCCCCTACAGCTACAATCCACAGGCAAATCGCCGTTCGGTGGAAAGGAGAGGCTTGACAGTGTAATATTTTTTTTGATCGTCGCCAGGCTTTGTTCTTCACTTTCCCGTGCATTCTTTGCGCGAATATGCATAGCGATCAGCACGACCACAACTAACAGTAGTAAGCCTGTAGGAATTCGCCAGAATTTGCCCATAAAAAAGCTGGTTAAACGCATTCTCGCATCTAACCAGCTGACTCTTACTAAAGTTTAAAATAGCCTTATTACCTGACTGACAACCAATTGGCAAGTAGCCAATTAAGCTGCCCGACTGCTTTGCGGCCGACGCAGAATGGTAGAGCGCAAGGGTTGCGAAGCTTCTTCAATTACCTGCTCCGATACCATGCCTAAATGATTCGCACGTTTCAGTACATAATCGAACGGTAAATTGAAATAGTTGGCCACTTCGCTCCGGAAACTATCCGGAAAGCGGGTTAAGCGCAGGCCGAAAAACTTGCGCACTTCGGCCTCAGGGAGCATGGCTGCCAGCGCCACACGTTCGGCTTCAGCCAGCAACTCCTTCCGAACTGGAAACATGTGCTCAAGGCCTACAGAGGCTGCCAGAATATTTAAGAAGAGGTTTTTATACATAGCCGATAACTCAGCCGGCAGAATAACCCACCCCTGCTCACGGAACTTGGCCGAAAAACCTGTCAGGCCCTGCTCACCCCGAATTTCACCGGCGATGAATTCATCGGGAAAACGTAGTCGATCATCGGTCTTCTGCAACCGAAAAACGACCGCTTCAACGGGGCTTTTATGAAACAATAGATTGGCAGGCATGGCACGCGTATTTTCCCATTGATCGGTCATACGCATGAACAGGCTCTCGTTAACGGGCAGGTTATCGGGATTGCCGAGACTGATGAGTATTTGGCGAAAAGCGGCCAGAAAGTCGATCTGGAGCTGGTTTGGATTCGAGCGTCCTTTTTTCATTCGGATTGAGTAGCCAGATACTGATTTTTATTCCAAAATCCGGCCCATTAGTATGGTTGTCTGTTATAAAATCGGGGAGGTAAATATACACAATAACCCGCTGATTACAAAGACGTAACACAAACATAATTAGAACCCCACCGCTAGCTTTAATCCGGGATACACATTCTTGAAAAATCCGTTCATATTCCCTTTTTGACAGGATTTTATCTAATCCATAATCCTATCTTATCCTGTAAATCCTGTCAAAACTTATCTAAACCAGAGTCGAATCAACAACCCCGTGCTCCCGGGCATCAAACCGTTTTCGAGCTTCCACAATTTGATTACTGTGATTACTGGCCCAATCACCTAGCTCGATGATCTGTACTAACAGACTTCGGCCTAAATCCGTCAATTGATACTCAACCCGAGGGGGAATTTCAGCGTAAATCCGGCGCGTCACCAGGCCATCGCGCTCCAGTGTACGAAGCGTTACAGTGAGCATCCGCTGTGAAACACCATCGATCCGTTTTTTCAATTCATTGAATCGCAACGTGCCTGCATCGCCAAGATGAAAAATAGATAAGGTCGACCATTTATCGCTGAATCGGGCCAGAATATGGCGAATTGGGCATGTGCCCCCTTCTGATTCTACGTTTCCTAAAATTTTCTGCAATTTTTCTTCCAACCGATCTCTCTGATTATCAACAATAGTTATGTCCATGTGCCTGACGAATTAAAAAATGCCCTCTTGTGGGCACTCTGATTACCAAATACCTTTGAGTTACCAAAAGTAACCAAGGAACTAAAAAAAACAATAGACTCATGATTGCAATAACCGGAGCCTCTGGCCATCTAGGCAAAGCCACACTCGAATTCCTGCTTACTAAAACAAGTCCAGAATCAATCGTTGCTATCGTACGCGACCCGCAGAAAATTGCCGAGTTTGCGGATAAAGGAGTGACCGTTCGGCAGGGCGACTATACGGACAAGGCGTCGTTCGTAACAAGCTTGGCCGGGGTAGATACGCTACTTCTGATTTCCAGTGCTGTATTAGGTGATGAGCGGGTTAACCAGCACAGCAATGTCATTAATGCAGCCAAGGAAGTTGGGGTGAAGCATATTTTCTATACCAGTGCGCCGAATCCATCCCCAACTGCGCTCTTCGCTCCGGCTATCGACCACTTTCGTACCGAAAATCTAATTTTAGAATCCGGGTTGACGTACACGTTTTTCCGTAACAACCTCTATCTGGATATATTACCAATGGTTATTGGCGATGCAGCCCAATCGGGGAAACTCTATTATCCAGCCGGTGATGGGAAGGTCAATTTTGTTCTACGGACAGACATTGCCGAAGGGCTAGCCAACGCGCTAACCAGCGAAGGGCACGCCAATAAAGTATACGACATTGGTACACCTTCAGCCTCGTCGTTCAGTGATATTGCAGCTAGCTTGAGTAGTGCCGACAAGACAGTAGATTACATTGACATACCGGGCAGCGCTTACGAAGCGGAATTAGTGAAGCACTTACCGCCCGTAGTAGCCAAGATTTATGCAGGCATGGCTGAAGGCATCAAACAGAATGAATTCAACGTGCCTTCGTCAACGCTGAAAGACTTACTGGGCAGAGAACCCATTAGCCTGGATACGTATTTGAAGAGCTTATCGTAAAGCATACGTGTTGCGATAACATTCAGCTAGATCAAGTTCCAGTGGTGTCGGTTACTACTAACCGACACCACGCCAAATACACGCTCTATTTATTTCGTCATTTACCCTACTATCAATATAAATAAGGCTCGTCCGCCAATCCATACGCTAATTCCTATCAAGAAAGACTATTTTTGCCATACGATTATACCGTTCGCCACTATACCGTATGCCGCGACCTATTCGTCTTCTTCATCAACTACGCATTAATTTCTGTTTAGTACTTCTAAGCCCATTCTGGCTGGCTGCGGCTTATGCACAGCCAAAGACAGCAGCCTCTTCTAGTAGATTCGACTTACTTGAAACGACAATCAGCGACATTCATCGGGCGTTCCGAAATGGCTCGCTGACGAGCGAACAGCTGGTCAAGGCTTACCTGGCACGCATTCAAGCCTACGATCAGCCGACCAAACTCAATTCAATAATTCTCGTCAATCCGGAAGCCATTGCTACGGCGCGTGCGCTGGATGCTGAGTTTAAGAAAACGGGCAAACTCCGCTCACTACATGGCATTCCGGTTATTGTAAAAGATAATTTCAACACAAAGGGGTTGCAGACAACAGGTGGCTCAATTGCGCTGAAAGGGTTTATACCTACCGAAGATGCCTGGCAGGTTCAGAAACTGCGTGAGGCTGGCGCTATCGTACTAGCCAAATCAAATATGGCCGAGTGGGCGTTTACGCCCATGCACTCGCAAAGCTCAATGGCGGGCGAAACCCTGAATCCCTACAATTTAGCCTACGTGCCCGCCGGTTCGAGTGGCGGAACGGCGGCAGCCGTAGCGGCTAATCTGGGGGCTATCGGTTTGGGGTCTGATACGGGAAATTCAATCCGGGGGCCATCGTCGCACAATGCACTCGTGGGCTTCCGAACATCATTGGGGCTGGTGAGTCGGTACGGTATTATTCCGCTTTATACCCGAAACGACGTGGGTGGGCCTATGTGCCGCACGGTCGAAGATGCCGTACGGGTGCTGGAAGCCACAGCAGGTTACGATCCACATGATCCGATCACGAAAAACAGCCAGGGGAAAGTACCCAAAAACTATACCCAGTTTTTACGGAAAGATGGGTTGAAGGGCGCTCGCATTGGCGTAATACGCCAATTGACCGCTACCAACATTCATCCAGAAATCAAACAGCTTTTCGATCAGGCAATCGCCGATATGACGCGGTCGGGCGCGCAGGTTGTTGATGTGACCATCCCAAATTTCGACTCGTTACGGGCCAATCAGTGGTGCGCCGACTTTAGAGTCGATATAGAAAATTACCTGCAGACCTTTGTTAAACGCGATACCCTGAAAACGCTGGAAGATATTATCCGCATTGGTGGTTATTCCGACATTGTTCGTAACCGACTTATTACGCAGCAAACCCATTCGGGCCGTGCCAACCATCCCGAAATCCCTTGTGGTGACGCCTTCACCGACCCCCTTCGTATTGCTTATCGCAAAGCTGTTGAAGCCGAAATGGATCGGCTGCATGTTGATGCACTCATTTACCCAAGCTGGAATTACCCACCCGCCCAGGTGGGCGATGCGAAGGGATACAAAGGAGATAACAGTCAGTTGATTGCTCCGTCAACAGGACAGCCCGCCTTTACAATTCCGATGGGTTTCACCACGGGTAATTTACCGGCTGGTATTCAGTTTTTGGGGCGTATGTTCGCCGAGCCAACCTTAATTCGTCTCATCTACGGTTATGAACAGGCAACGCATCATCGTGCAGCGCCAAAGCAATTTGTGGCTCTTGGCCAATAAATTATGGTTATCTGGCCAAGCCTGAGTTTGGCCCGGATAAACTACATTCCCTTATTACATCAAATTTATCATCAATGAACCGATCCTCGCTGCCGTCAATCTTCCTGTTATTAAGTTTACTCACCTTTCTGGATGGGTATGTCCTTCAAGCTCAAACCTTTACCAAAGCCGAAATAGCCCGTTGGCAACAGAAAGCCAAACAGGTGACTATCACGCGTGATACCTGGGGCGTTCCGCATATCTACGGAAAAACAGATGCAGACGTGGTGTTTGGCTTGCTGTTTACGCAATGCGAAGACGACTTCGGCCGGGTTGAAGAAAATTATATTACCTCTACCGGCCGACTAGCCGAAGTAGAAGGCGAATCGGCGATCTACCATGACCTACGGGCGCGGTTGTTTCTGGACACGACCCAGGCCATTGCCATTTATAAAAAGAGCCCGATTTGGATGAAAAGCCTGCTGGACGCTTTTGCCGATGGCACAAACTATTACCTCTATACGCACCCCGACGTGAAGCCCCGACTCCTGAAGCGTTTCCAGCCCTGGATGCCGCTCATGTTCAGCGAAGGTAGCATTGGCGGAAATATCAGCGTAGTATCCACCGAACGGCTGAAAGCATTCTACGAGCAGCGTAAATCAACCTCTTATATCGACCACGGAGATCATTACGAACGGGAGTCTATTGGTTCCAATGGTTTTGCCATTGCTCCGTCCAAAAGTGCCACCAAAAACGCGCTACTGCTCATTAACCCACATACCTCGTTTTACTTTCGGTCGGAGGTACACATGATTAGCCAGGCAGGTTTGAACACCTACGGGGCCGTGACCTGGGGGCAGTTTTTCATCTATCAGGGGTTCAACGAAAACTGCGGCTGGATGCATACCACCAGCTATGCCGATTCGATGGATGAGTATCTGGAAACCATCGAGGAGAAAGGAAACGCCCTGTATTACAAGCATGGAAAAGACCTTAAGCCGGTTCGTACCCAGACTGTACGAATTCCATACAAAACGGCCAGTGGGATGCAGCACAAAGACTTCACGATGTATTTCACCCAGCACGGCCCTATTGCGGGAGAGAAAGATGGCAAATGGATCGCCATCGATATGATGAATACGCCCCTGAATGCGCTCTCGCAATCGTATCTGCGGACTAAGGCTACCGGCTACGACAGTTTCAAAGAGGTAATGAAGTTGAACGGTAACGCATCTAACAACACCATCTTTGCCGATAAGAACGGGACAATTGCCTATTGGCACGGCAACTTTATGCCCAAACGCGACCCCAAATTTGACTGGGAACAACCCGTAGATGGCAGCAACCCCGAAACGGACTGGAAAGGTCTACACGCAGTCGATGAGATTGTGCAGATACGCAACCCCGCCAGTGGCTGGATTCAGAACTGCAACTCCACGCCGTTTACGGTTTCGGGCAGCAGTAGTCCCGACAAAAGTAAGTACCCAGCCTACATGGCACCCGACGCCCAAAACTACCGGGGTATCAATGCCGCTCGGGTCTTAAGTCAAAAGTCCATTTTCACGCTCGATACTCTGATCGCTGCCGCCGATGACCCACATTTGACCGCGTTCGATGAACTGTTACCTCCGTTATTGGCCGCTTATCAAACCGTTTCGGCCGAGGCAGCAAACCAATCAAAAGATCTGGCCGAAGCCATTGGCGTACTAAAAGCCTGGGATAAATCGTATGGTAAAACATCGATTGGGCAGACTCTGGCCATTTTCTGGGGTGAGAAAATACAGAAGCTAGCCCGGAGCCGTGCGGCTGGCGATCAGCGATTCGACAACCTGTCGCTTACCGCCTACATCATCAGCGATACCTCGCCCCAGGAGAAGGTAAAAGCCCTGGCCGAAGTCCTGACTGACCTCACCCGCGACTTTGGCACCTGGAAAACACCCTGGGGCGACATTAACCGCTATCAACGCTTAACCGGCAAGATTCAGGAAAGCTATGACGACTTAAAACCAAGCATTCCCGTTGGCTTTACCTCTTCGGCCTGGGGGTCGCTGGCGGCTTTTGCGGCACGAACGTATCCCGGCACCAAAAAACGCTATGGTAGCGTTGGGAACAGTTTTGTAGCCGTTGTGGAGTTCGGTAAGCGTGTAAAAGCCCGCTCGGTCGTGACCGGTGGCCAAAGCAGCCAACCCGGTGCCCAGCACTTCACCGACCAGGCCCCGCTCTACTGCGACGGCAAGTTTAAAGACGTGTTATTCTACCCTGAAGACATTCAAAAGCACGTTGAGAAGACGTACCATCCGGGGGAGAAGTGAGATAGTAAATTAATAACAATTTCTATAACCAATAACTTCCTAAACCAAACCTTAAACCCTAACAATGAACTTAAAAACTACCCTACTTTTCATAGCAGCCATCTCTGCTTTGTCCAGCTGCGCTAAAAAAGAATCCGCACCACCTATCATTGGCACCTGGGAGTTAGTTTCAGCGACGACGATAGAAAAAGACACCAGCTTTTCTACGTTTGATCCGACCCATAAAATGATAAAAATCATTAACCCCACGCATTTCGCATTCCTGAATCATGCTGTCTCAAAAAACGACTCGTCGGCGACTCGGTTTAGTGCGGGTGGCGGGAAATATACATTAGCAGATAGTGCTTACACGGAGAATCTGGAGTATTTCACGGACAAAGCCTGGGAAAACAATAAATTCGAGTTCGTGGTGAAAATTTCCGGTGATACGCTGATCCAGAAAGGCGTTGAAAAAGTCGATAAACTGGGAATTGATCGGGTGATTATCGAAAAATACAAACGGGTGAAGGAATAGCTAGTCTGGCAAATTTCAACCGATATGACAACAACGCAAAAAGCGCGATAAGGCCACCCTATCGCGCTTTTTATCGAATAACTACTCTCCTATTCCACCGTTACCGACTTCGCCAGATTTCTCGGCTGGTCAACGTTACGCCCACGCATGACAGCAATATCGTAGGCCAGTAGTTGAAGCGGTACAACCGATACCAGCGGCATCAGCATCTCATGAACTTTCGGAATTTCAATTGTAAAATCGACCATGCCAGGCAGGCTCGTATCGCCTTCTGTTGTGATGGCAATAACGCGGCCTTTGCGAGCTTTCACTTCCTGAATGTTCGAGACAACTTTCTCGTACGAACTATCTTTGGTGGCAATCACAACTACCGGCATGTCTTCGTCGATGAGCGCAATTGGCCCGTGCTTCATTTCGGCGGCTGGATAACCCTCTGCATGGATATAGCTTATTTCTTTCAGCTTGAGGGCTCCTTCGAGCGCTACAGGGAAGTTTAAACCCCGGCCGAGGTAGATGAAATTACGGGCGTAGGTAAAGATGTACGCGATCTCCTTAATCTTATCGGCCGCCTGTAATACCTTTTCCACTTTCGCCGGGATACTTTCCAATTCAGCAAGCAATTGCCGGAACAGAGAATCTGAAATTGTGCCTTTCCGTTTGGCAGCCGCAAGGGCCATCAAGGTGAGCACCGTTACCTGTGCGGTGAATGCTTTCGTACTGGCTACGCCAATTTCCGGACCGGCATGCGTAAAGGCCCCGGCATGCGTTGCCCGGGCAATGGACGAACCTACCACGTTACAAACCCCGAAAATAGTTGCTCCTTTCGATTTGGCCAACTCAATAGCTGCCAGGGTATCGGCCGTTTCACCCGATTGCGAAATGGCAATTACAATATCTCCTTCTTTGATAATCGGATTCCGATACCGAAACTCCGATGCATATTCCACTTCGACCGGAATCCGGGCCAGTTCTTCAAAAATGTATTCGGCTACTAAACCCGCGTGCCAGGAGGTTCCGCATCCAATAATCACGATCCGTTTCGACTTCGCCAGTTTGTCGAGGTAATCGCGCAAGCCCCCGAGTTGCAGTGTTCCTTCATCGGCCCTGACGCGGCCCCGCATGGAGTCGGCAATGGAGCGAGGCTGCTCAAAAATTTCCTTGAGCATAAAATGGTCGAAGCCACCTTTTTCAATCGCTTCCAATTCGAGTTCAACCTTGTGGACGTAGGGCGTTGTGGTGGCATTATCGAGCGTAACCACTTTTAAGACGCCATCTTTGATCACTGCAACTTCATAATCATTGAGATAAATCACGTCTTTGGTATACTCTACAATCGGTGTCGCATCGGATGCCAGAAAGAATTCATTTTCGCCAACACCAATCACCAGCGGAGATCCTTTCCGAGCGGCAATCAGTTGAGTGGGATCAGCTTCATTCATGATCACAATTGCGTAGGCCCCTACAACCTCCTGCAAGGCCAGTCGTACCGCTTCTTCGAGCGTACCGGCGTGCGACGCCCCGGCATTATTCTCCCAAATGTCTTCGATAAATTGACCTAATACTTCCGTATCTGTTTCACTAGAGAACGTATGGCCCTTTTTGAGTAACGCCTGCTTAATGGCTGCGTAGTTCTCAATAATGCCATTATGAATAATGGCTAGTTTTTTATGGAACGAGTAGTGCGGGTGTGCATTCACATCGTTAGGCTCGCCGTGAGTAGCCCAACGGGTATGACCCATACCTATGGTCGAGTGGGTGTCTTTGCCCTCCAGTTCGTGTTCCAGCGCAACTACTTTGCCTTTCTTCTTATAAACCTTCAGCCCCTGGCTATTCATCAGCGCTACACCCGCGCTATCGTAGCCTCGGTATTCCAGACGCTTTAACCCTTTTATCACTAATGGACACGCTTCTCGGTGCCCTACATAGGCTACAATACCACACATAATCTAGTACCGGTTATAGTTATCAGTTATCCGTTGGGTGGGATGAAGAAAGATAAACTTATTTCGGGAGTAAAATAAATGCAAAAAGCCGGGCATTCCGGCTTTTTGCGAACGAAGTTGATGTAAATCTTTCTTAAAAATCTGATGCCTTAATAGTTATAAAAGCGCAATACACTCAATTGAAACCAGAATTCCTGCCGGAAAAGGCATGACTTGAGGAGTACTGCGTGCAGGAGCATTAGTTGGAAAAAATTCAGCGTACACTTTATTGAGAATACCGAAATCATTACCCGTTACCATAAAGACAGTTGTTTTTACAACCTTACTCAGACTGCTTCCAGCATCTTCCAGGATTTGCTTGATGTTCAAAAAAGCCTGTCTGGTTTGGTCTTCAAACCTATCGCTAACAACCTGACCAGACTCAAGACTTAGACCCGGTGTACCTGAAAGAAAAATAAAGTTACCGGCAATGACGGCCTGCGGAAACACCGGGTTCATGCGCGGTGCGTTCGTCGTATTAAAACTTATTTGTTCTTCCATAAGAACCCAAGCAAGTAAAGTTTACCCAGCCAGCTGCGTATAAAGATTGTAATACCGATCGGTTACGTCTTCATCTTCAACTGTCTCGAATTTGTGTTCGGGTAAATCGTTCAGGATGGCATTCAGGCTTTCGCTCGATTCTTCTTCGGCCCGCACTACGGCGTCAGCATAGGCAGAACCAATACGAATAAAGCCCTGAAAATCAGCCGTCTTTAATTCAGATAACATCTCATCATCAATGTCCATCATACGAGCTTTCTCAATGATATCTCCCTGAAAACGGTGTTCAAATGAATTGTTATACACCGTAAAAACCGACTTGGTGTCCTTAAACATGGGGTCGTTTTTGTAGGTCGTTTTCAGATAGAGCGGAATAAGTGCCGTCATCCAATCGTTACAGTGAACGATATCGGGAGCCCATCCGAGTTTCTTAACTGTTTCCAGTACACCTTTGCAGAAGAAAATAGCCCGTTCGTCATTGTCGTCGTAGAAGCGATTCTCTTTATCGTGGAATACATATTTCCGTTGGAAATAGTCTTCATTATCAATAAAATACACCTGCAATTTCGCAGTCGGTATTGACGCCACTTTTATAATCAGCGGCTTTTCATCATCACCTACGGCGATATTAATACCCGACAACCGTACTACTTCGTGCAACCGATTTTTGCGCTCATTAATCAGCCCAAAGCGCGGCACCAAAATTCTGATTTCCATCCCACGCTCCTGCATGGCCTGCGGCAGTTTGCGGACGAAGTCAGCGACATCAGACGTTTTCAAGAAAGGATTGATTTCGCTGGCGACGTAAAGGATGCGTAATTTGCTCATAAGTAGGGAAGCGTGTGTTGTCTTGAGAGAACCAAAAAACTTGCAAAATTATACAAATTTTTCCCGTATTTCAATATGTTTTATCCAAAAAAGATGCGGTTCCCGTATCATTACAGCCGAAAATCGTACAATTACCCATTATGACTCGTTTTGAGACAATTGATAGTCTTCGTCCGTATCTAGCCACCCTAAGGCCCGAAAAAACGATTGGTTTTGTTCCCACTATGGGCGCACTTCATGAAGGACATATAAAACTAATTGAAACTGCCCGCCAGGAAAATGACATCGTTATCAGCAGCATCTTTGTCAATCCCGTTCAGTTCAACAATCCCGACGATCTGGCCCGTTATCCGCGTACCCTCGAAGAAGATAGCCAGCAACTCGAAGCAGCTGGCTGCGATTTAGTTTTTGCCCCTTCCGTTGCCGAAATGTATCCTGAACCACCGGCCATTCGACTGAATTTCGGGGAGTTGGAAACCGTACTGGAAGGTGCTTTTCGACCCGGACATTTTAACGGGGTGGGGATTGTGGTTTCTAAACTGTTCAACATTGTTCAGCCGACACGTGCTTATTTTGGTCAGAAAGACTTACAGCAAGTGGCCGTCATCCGGCGGCTCATCCGCGACCTGAATTTCCCCGTTGAACTCATCCGCTGCCCAACCGTCCGTGAAGCCGATGGGCTAGCCATGTCGTCACGCAACCGCAACCTAACAAGCACCGAGCGGGAACAGGCGCCAACTCTGTTTAAGGCACTAACGCTGGCCCATGACTTGCTAATGGAAGGTCAGGGCACTGTGCAGGCGAAAGTAGCTGTAACAAGTTTATTTGCGGCCAATCCTCATTTTCGGTTAGAGTACGTCGAAGTAGTGAATGCTGATACGCTCCAGCAAGCCAGTGAAGTACTGGCACCGGGGCAAACAGCCATTTGTTTAGCAGCCCACTTAGGCAACGTCAGACTGATTGACAATCTGGTGTTTTAGGGGGTAAACGACTATCTTTACAGTAGAAACCAACAAAAACTATGAAACCAACGACCACTCAGGAAGCACCTAACGAAACCATTGCACTACTGCGTCGGCTGGCCGCTGAAAAGCGCGAAACAAAGCGACAAATGCGGGAAGCCTTTGCAACCGACCCGGAGGTTCAAAGAGCTATCACCCGATTGAAACAACGCAATAATGAAAATTGATGCAAACTTCCCCGACGTCAATAACATTACTTACTAAGTATCGCTTATCTTTCGCTGGAAGCATCCACAACGCCATCTCATCATGGATGAATTTGATCTATTGGGTCAACGGTACAACACCACTAAATAGGCGTTTTGACAGGGTTACTATTCCTGGTTTGCTACGCGCCAGGCCGTTTGAAAAATTAACGTAGCCCGTTTCTGTAGAATCTCATAGGCTATTTTATCGGCTGTGTCGGAAGGCTTGTGGTAATCAGCATGTTCTCCACTTGTAAAGAACAGAGCTGGGATGCCCTGTTTGGCAAAATTGTAGTGGTCTGAGCGGTAAAAGTATTGTTTGGGATCATTTTCAACATCGTACCCGCCCCGATTTAAGACTAGATTTACCGATTGCCGATTCGCAACCTCAGCGGCTTTTTGTAGTTCTTTGCCCTGTGCATCTGTAATCAGGTAACAGTAATTGGGTTTCTTCCGATGTGCCTCATCTATACGGCCCACCATATCCACATTAAGATCGCACACAAACTGATTTAGAGGAAGTGGGCTGTTATAAACGAAATAGTTAGAGCCTAATAAGCCTCCTTCCTCACCCGAAAGCAGGACGAACAAGATACTTCTGCGGGGCCTGATTCCTTGTTGCGCTAAACTATCAACTAGAGCAGCCATACTCAGCACTGTTGCCGTACCGGATGCATTGTCGTCGGCACCATGAAACGTCCGTCCTCCAACTCGCCCTAAATGATCATAATGAGCAGACACAACGACCACTTCTTTTTTTAAATCGGTTCCTATGATCAGTCCACTTACATTGTCGCCCAATAAAACCTTACTGCTATCTGTAGCCGTGAGCGGTATTGGAACAAGTTCATGTCGCTTGTAGGTGGTTGAATTCGTTCCATAGGTACGCATGCCTCCAAACAAAGCAACCTCACTGATAGTAAAATGGAACGTTTGTCGAAAAGAGCCTCGAATTGAATCAAGCCGAAATGGCGCGATCAAATGACTTTCCCTGAATTCCCGTGAACAATAAAAAGCCGCTTGTAATTGTCCCTTGGTACCTGTTTCACGTCCACTTAAACTGTCGGAAGCCAGGAAGAAAACATGTTTTCTTAATAACGAGGACGACACTGAAACTTGAGAAATATCTGGTTGAGCATACGCCTGAGAAAGCGTAGTTATAACGATAATAAGCATAGGCAATAACTTGCTCAACATCGGGATGCACATACTGTAATTGGCTAGTTTAAACGTGGCAGCCAATGTAAGCAAACTGCGGAAAATAGTTTACCTGTATACTTGTTAATCCACAATCCGAAAGGCCATTTTAGCCTTTGCCCGCGAGAGGGCGTTAAAATGCCACCACTCGTATTCGATGGGACTAAAACCCCCTTGGCGCATGGCTGTGCGCAGAATCTTGCGATTATCGATCTGCTTTTGAGTGAGCTTGCCAGCTTTCAGCATTTCATTCTCTCGTGATGGATAAGCCAACTCGCCAAAGAAATCGTACTTCGTACCCATATCTAATGGCTCCGATACGCCGGACCTTCCCTCTTTGGTGGCAACCGTTAAGTCAACAGCACAGCCGTAGTTGTGAATAGAGCCCTGACGTGGATCAGCTACATACTTCCGGCGTTCCCGCTCTGAGAGGTTAGGTAGTGCATTCCAGAGATTCCATTGCGCCGAACGAGGCCGGGCGGCATCGTATACCAGTAACCGTAGGTTAGGGTAATGAGCTTGCAGGTATTTACTGGCTTCCGCTAGTTTGTGAGCCGCCATGGGTTGCATATAAGCCCGTGTGAGATCCCCATACACGTCTTTCCCGACGAAATTATCGGTTGTTGAATACTTCAGTTCCACAAGAATTGTGGGGTCAATGTTTTGTATGTCGACTAAGCCCTGTTTAACCATAGCCTGCTCGACTTTGGGCTGGGCACTCAGCGTTGCGACACAGAGATACACACAGAAGACACAGAGATAGACGGAGAATCTGTGTACATCGTTGCGCATCTTTGTGGATCTCTGTGACATAACTTTTTTATACATCATCATAACGCAAATAACGCCAAAACACGCTACTTTGCTTCATTATCCCCTTATTAGCGGCATGGCTCTTAACTACATCTGGGTTGCTTTCTTCGTAATTGCGTTTTTAGTGGCGCTGGTCAAACTGATTTTTCTGGGCGATACCGAAATCTTCAAAATCATTGTCGAAGGTCTTTTCGATTCATCCAAGGTAGCCGTCATGGATATAGCCTTGCCCCTGGCGGGTGTCATGACGTTTTTTCTGGGGTTGCTGAATATAGGCGAAAAAGCAGGCGCAATCAATTTCTTAGCCCGTATCATTGGGCCATTCTTTCACAAGCTGTTCCCGGAAGTACCCAAAGATCACCCCGCCAATGGGCAGATGATTATGAACTTCTCCGCGAATATGCTTGGGTTAGACAATGCCGCTACTCCTTTTGGCCTACGTGCAATGGCCAGTTTGCAGGAATTGAACCCAACCAAAGAAACGGCTTCGAATGCCCAAATTATGTTTCTGGTGTTGCACACCTCGGGACTGACCATTATTCCGCTAAGCATCATGGCACAGCGAGCTATTCTGGGAGCAAAAGATCCCTCCGATATTTTTATCCCCTGCCTGATTGCTACCTACGTTGCTACCGTAGTAAGCATGATTGCTGTAGCGATAAAACAACGGATCAACTTGTTGAACAGCACTGTGCTAAGCTGGTTGGGTGGCATTACAAGCCTGATTGCGCTGGCGTTATGGTTCTTGTCAACAAAAACCAAAGAAGAAATTGAAGTCATTTCGAAAGTAACAGGCAACCTAATTCTGATGCTGATTGTGGTCTCGTTTCTTCTGGGAGCAATGCGCAAAAAGGTAGACATTTTCGACGCGTTCATTGAAGGGGCAAAAGGTGGCTTTGAAACGTCTGTACGCATTATTCCTTATCTAGTCGGCATGTTGGTCGCCATTAGTGCGTTCCGAAATTCCGGCTCTATGGACTACGTTATTGATGGCCTGAAATACATGTTCAGCCTGACTGGTATGAACACAGAGTTTACGGACGCGTTGCCTGTTGCTCTTATGCGCCCATTGAGCGGTTCGGGGTCGCGAGCGCTGATGATTGACGCCATGAAGCAATTTGGCCCTGACTCATTTGTTGGCCGATTAGCCTGCATGTTTCAGGGAGCCGCCGATACTACGTTTTATATAGTGGCTTTGTATTTCGGCTCGGTTGGTATTCGAAACTCCCGGTATGCCATTCCATTCGGCTTATTTGCCGATTTAATGGGGGTTATAGCAGGTATAGCCTTAGGCTATTTCTTTTTTCATTAAAACCACAATTTATTGTTATAAAAATGAGTAAAAACACTGGCTTTATTAGGCCGGTGTTTTTATTTACAGGCAATTAGTATCAACTACCCACAGCCATCTGGCCTATAGCTAAACCCCTTACCAGCTTCTTTTAGGGTAGTGTTATAAAGGGACTAAAATGCCCCTCATACTTAAGAAAGTGAAATTCTCCAGGCCGTATTGATACCCATTAATTCTGCTATTAACCTTAGAGAATCGTTGACTTAAGGCATTTCCAGCATCCTGCCATCTTACCCTATTTTATCGCAAATTAGCTGTCTTAGCAAAAGGATATGACCTAAGTAGTTTCACGGAATTGTACAATCAAGAGTCAAACAAACTAAATTTTACTTTTCACAAAAAATACAATATTTAATACTGATATTACCTAAAATATTTAATTATTATTTTACCTAAAGATCATATTTAGCACTTATGAATTCGGGAAATTTAACATTATTCTCTATTTTTAATAAGTATATAAGCGCGGGTATACTCACTTAATCAAATCCAAATAATAGCCTTATTTAAACAAAAAAGAAGCTAATAATGAGAACGTTAAGTATAAATACTCAATAATTTATAGGGCATATTATAAAAAGCTAGTCATTATAAATAGCCCTTCCAACTACAAATAGAATTTTCCAGGCACTCCTAAACGAGTTTGCAAATAAGTGGCTTTCTCCGCTTATTCCTGTTCGATCATGAATTATTTCTACTGTTCTAAATGTCTACTCTATTCTATGTTCTCAATTTTGGGAATTATCGGAATATTACAAAAAAACCTTTCGACAATAGGTATGGAATTTGTATTCTATACATTAACTTTGTTTCCCAATTTTTAGCACGTTTAGTATAAATTAATCGCTACTTACAAATGAAGAAAATTTTATTTGGAAGTTGGATACTTACAGTATTGTTCTGTCTACCCGTTTTAGCACAGGATGTAGTGGTAAGTGGCCAAGTTACTTCATCAGACGACGGGTCACTCCTGCCAGGGGTGACTGTACAGGTAAAAGGTGCCAACCGGGGTACAAACACCGATGCACAGGGCAATTATCGCATAACTGCTTCGGCTAACAGTACGTTAGTGTTCAGTTTTATTGGGTATCTATCACAAGAAGTTGTTGTTAACAGACAATCAACCATCAACGTCGGATTGAAGGGTGATTCTCAGCAACTGAACGAGGTAGTCGTTATTGGATATGGTACGCAGACCCGTCAGGATGCTACAGGTAGCATTTCATCCGTTAAAGGGGGTACTATTGCTCAGATGCCTATCCAGAGCTTCGAATCAGGTCTGGCTGGCCGGTCGGCCGGGGTTCAGATCACGGTTCCGAACGGCGTTCTTAACAACCCACCGGTTTTCCGGATACGGGGAACAAACTCTATTTCGCTTAGCTCGTATCCGTTGATCATTGTGGATGGTGTCCCAACTTTCACCGGTGATCAGGGATCGACTAATGCCCCCAGTAACCCACTGGCCAGTATCAACCCAAATGATATTGAAAGTATGGACGTAGCTAAAGATGCAGCTGCTACGGCTATCTACGGTAGTCGCGCGGCTAATGGCGTTGTCTTTATTACCACCAAACGGGGTAAGTCAGGTAAAGTCCGGGTGAACTACGATGGCTGGGTAGGCTTCTCAAACACCTACCGGTTACCGGAGATGTTGAATGCCAGCCAGTATATTAATTTTAAGACGCAAGCGGCTGCCAATAACCCCACGGCTTCGGCGGTAAAGTTCACGCAAACCAACGATGCCAACGGCAATCCGATCGACACCAAATGGTATGATTATATCTACCGCCAGGGCGTTTCGCATAGCCATAACCTGAACGTTTCGGGTGGCAGTGAGAATACGAACTACTACTTCTCAGTAGGCTATACAAACCAGAAGGGTGTTCTCCAGAAAAATGATTTTAACCGGATGAACGCGCTGTTTAATGTAGACAGCAAGCTTAGCAAACTGTTTACCATTGGCGGTAAAATAGCGATTTCGAATGAGCGTAACCTGGCCGCCGGTACGTCGGGCTCGTTGAATGGTGAAGCCTTTAATACGAGTGGCCTGGGCCGGGTTGGTCTTGTACTGCCTCCAATTCTTTCGCCTTACAACAACGATGGTACGTATAATGTAAACGGGTCGGCTATTGGTGTAGCCAATAACATAGCAGGCACCTCGGTTTCTTATCCAAACCCAGTACCTACATTAGATTTGAACCGGTCAAATACGGAGAACAATCACATTCAGTCGAATGCCTACATTCAATTCAAGCCATTGGATTGGATCACGCTGAAAAGTACATATGGTATTGATTATCTGCTGATTGATAACGATATATTCCAGGCACCTATCACTAGTGATGGCTATAGCTCAAATGGTAATGCGACGAGCAATTTCCGTAAGTTAAAAACGTGGTTGTGGACCAATACAGCGCAGTTTGATCGTTCGTTCGGTGCAGCCCACAACTTTAGTTTGCTATTGGGTCAGGAACAACAACGGTCAACTACGTTAGGGTATGGTATCAATCGTCAGACACTATCAGATCCGAACTACACCGTTATTCAGGCAGGTTATGTAACGACGAATACAGCCGGGCTAGCTTATGGTGAAAACTATTTACTGTCGGCTTTTGGTCGTCTGAACTATAACTATAAAGAGAAGTACTTCCTGAGTGGCAACTTACGCCAGGATGAGTATTCGGCGTTGGGCCAGAAAAAAGGAACGTTCTACGGTCTTTCTGCGGGTTGGGAAATCACCCAGGAAGGCTTCTGGAAAGCCGCTTCGCTGGATAACATCTTCAGCAGTTTCAAAATCCGGGGTAGTTATGGTAAAGTAGGGAATATTGGCAGTATTAATGACTATTCGCCATATTCGCTCTATGGTTCCGGTTTATATGGTGGTGCTTCAACCTTGTTTTTCTCGGTTGTGGGTAACCCATCACTTAAGTGGGAAACCAGTACCAAAACAGATATTGGCTTTAACTTTGGTCTGTTCAACAATCGGATTACGGGGGAGGTTGCCTACTACAAAAATGATATCGACAACCTGATCCTCAACGTAGCTCAATCGCCATCTACGGGTATTCCAGGTACACTGTCTGGTGTTGCTTATCCACCCCAGAACGTTGGAACAATGTACAACAAAGGTCTTGAGGTTTCGCTCAACGCTCGGGTTGTCAACACCAAGAGTTTCCAGTGGAGCTCGAACTTCAACATTACCTTTAATAAAAATGAAGTTACAGCGCTGGCTCCTGGTTTAAATGTACTCCAAACTGGTACATCGGGTCTGGAAACGGTAAACCAGACGGCTCCAGGTTATTCGCTAGGTCAGTTGTGGGTTGTTCGCACCAATGGTGTTGACCCAGCAACGGGCAAACGGATTTTCGTTAATTCAGCCGGACAGAATGTGTATTATCAGTTCTACGCTCCATCAGGCGAGTTTAACTACTCAACCACGCCCGACGGAAAAACGAGATACGTTAGCCCAACCGGCGGTACATCCATTACCCAGGCTACGGACGCCGTTATGTACGCAAACGTGATCCCAAAAGTATATGGTGGTTTTGATAACAACTTCAAATTCAAAAACTTCGATCTGGGCGTTCTGCTTACCTACCAATTAGGTTTCTCGGTTTACTATGGTACCAACGCGGGTCTGCATGACCAACGTTTCTGGAATAATGCAACCGATGTTTTGACCGATGCCTGGCAGAAAGAAGGGGATACGGGCAAGAAATACGCGAAGCCTGTTTTCAATGACAACACCTCCAATGGCTCAGCCTTCCCAATGGACATCAACGTATTCAAAGGTGATTTCCTGAAAGTTCGGTCAGTAACCTTTGGTTACACGCTCCCCGCATCGTTGCTGTCGAAAGCTAGAATCAGTAGCCTGCGTCTCTATGTGAGCGGTCAGAATTTAGGTGTACTCACGAAATACCCTGGTCCAGATCCAGAAGTATCCTCTAACGGATCGACTGTCAATGGTGGACAGGGTGTCGACAGAAATACGATCGGTAATGCCCGTACGATCACCGTTGGTCTGAAAGCCGGTTTTTAATCAAGAAAGAAGAACTAACAAATGAAAAATATAGGAAAGTATTCCGCAGTTTTGGGCCTGGTTCTGCTAGGCGCCAGTTCATGCAATCGGGATTTGCTTACTCCAATTCCGCAGACATCGGTATCCGATGCATCGGCCTTCAGTACCACAACCCGGGTACAAACTCAGCTTCTATCGTTGTACGGAGCGCTGAAAGATGGTAACTTCTACGGTGGACGCTATGTGATTTATGGCGATATTCGGGGTGAAGAGTTCATTAACGAAACCTCTAACCTGGTTACAGGCTCGGACGTATGGGGGTTAAACGCCACAAACGGTGCTACTGCTGTTGTAAACCTGTGGTATTTCGCTTATCTGGCCATCAACAAATGCAATATCTTTATTGATGGGATGGCCGCTGGTGGTACCACGGTTGTTGGTGCAGATGCGTCGGCAAAGTACATTGCTGAAGCTAAATTGATTCGGGCGCTGAGCTATTACAGCTTGCTTCAGTACTATGCTCGTCCGTATGCAGATGGCAATGGCAGCAAGCCAGGCGTTCCGCTTCGGTTGAATGGAATCAAAGGGGTTGGTCAGTCGAATCTGGCACGGAGTACCGTTGCCGAAGTGTATACGCAAATCCTGAAAGATTTGAACGATGCCGAAACCGGTTTGCCCTCAACTTACACGGCTGCGTCTGACAATACGACCCGGGCGCATAAAAATACGGCCATTGCCTTAAAAACACGGGTGTATTTAACCATGCAGAATTACGCCAGTGTTATTACGGAAGCGAACAAGATTGTGAGCGCAACAGCTCCGTTCAAAGCACCTACGGGTGTTCCGCATCAGTTGCAATCGGACATTACAACCGTGTTCACAACCTATGCTAACCCGGAATCTATCTTCTCGATGCCGATGACCTCCACAACTGGCGATTTCCCCGGCACGCAGAATCAGTTAGCTTATTATTTCTCGCCTAATACAGCAAATGGTGGCGTTGGAAACGGTGAATATTCACTGAATCCAAAAGGAATTGTTGCTGAACCAACCTGGACGGCTACCGACAAACGGCGGTCGTTCATCAAGCAATCTGGTACAGGTGCAACAGTTAAAAACTGGTTGAATAAGTACAAAACAGCAAGCCCATATACGGATTGGGTTCCTGTAATACGGTATTCGGAAGTATTGCTGAACCTGGCAGAAGCAAAAGTTCGCAGCACCAATACGGTAGATGAGCAGGCTGTTGCGCTACTGAATGCCGTTCGTAACCGATCCGATGCGGCAACGACCTTTACGGCAGCCAATTTCGCCGCGTCAGCTGATCTGGCCAATGCCATTTTGCTGGAGCGTAGAATCGAATTCCTGGGAGAAGGTCTACGAAATAACGACCTGATGCGTCTGCTCCAAACGATTCCGGCTAAAGGAACGGTACCGGCTAAAGCGCCTACGGAGCCAAATTATATCTGGCCTATTTCGGCTTCAGAACTGGCGTTGAATAATCTCGCTACAGATAACTAACTAATAAAAGGGTTCTATCTTCAAAAAGGCGATTACTCCGATCGGAGTAGTCGCCTTTTATTATAAAAAAGGCAAAAAAAGTGCCATGAAATAATGAAAAATAAAAATTTCAGGTAGTACATTTGTCTTTAATTGCAATTTTTTTAAATGACAATTTAATCTTTACTCACAAATGAGGAAAATTTTATTAGGAAGCTGGCTGCTTTGCTTGCTCTTCTGCCTACCTGTGTTGGCACAAGACATTGCTGTTAGTGGTCGCGTCACTTCATCAGACGACGGCTCTGCCCTACCGGGTGTGAGCGTACAGGTAAAAGGAACAACCCGTGGTGCCATAACCGATGCCAGCGGGAATTACTCAATCAACGTACCAGCCAACGCCAGACTTGTATTCAGTTTCATTGGCTATACAGGTCAGGAGGTTGCCGTCGGCAATAAAACGACCGTCAACGTAGTGCTTGTGGCAGGCTCCCAGAGTCTGGATGAGATTGTGGTAACCGCTCAGGGTATTGAACGGGACAAGCGGTCGCTGGGGTATGCAACGCAGGAAGTAGGCGGCAACATTCTGGCTCAACGCTCTGAACCGAACCTGCTTAATGCACTCCAGGGTAAACTTGCCGGGGTTAGCATTACCGGTTCCAGTGGTGCGCCAGGTGCATCAACCAACATCAACATCCGGGGGATTACGTCGTTCAACGGTAGTAACCAACCGCTGATCGTTGTTGATGGGATTATCTTCAGCAATGATGTTAACAACACGCAGAACACCCTCTTTGGTACCCAGCCCTCTAACCGACTGGCCGATATTAATCCAGAAAGCATCGAGTCCGTCAACGTACTGAAAGGACCTGCAGCTGCTGTATTATATGGATCGCGGGCTTCGGCGGGCGCTATTGTCATCACTACCAAATCGGGTCGTAACCAGAATAATAAGACGGAAGTGACGGTCAATTCATCCTATAACGTCCAGAACGTATATGGTATACCGAAATTCCAGAATGACTACGGTCAGGGAGCCAATAACCTGTTTACGGCTAATTCAGCCAACTCTTGGGGACCGGCTTTCGCAGGAGGTCCTACGTCGGTAACGAATACACAGGGGTTGGTTGTGCCCTATCAGGCGTATCCAAACAACGTCAAGGATTTCTATAAGCAAGGAAGCATCATCCAGAACTCGGTCAATATTGCTTCGGGGGATGCCAATCGCAACTACATTATTGCCATTGGAAATACCCTCCAGAACGGAGTTGTA
The DNA here is from genome assembly GCF_054776855.1 of Spirosoma migulaei. Classification (NCBI taxonomy): domain Bacteria; kingdom Pseudomonadati; phylum Bacteroidota; class Cytophagia; order Cytophagales; family Cytophagaceae; genus Spirosoma; species Spirosoma migulaei. The sequence continues at coordinate 113,023 of NZ_BAAHBG010000021.1, forward strand.
CAAAACTCGAAGTTTAACCGGACCAACGTCCAGCTTGGGGGGGAATCACGTCTGCAAAATGGCCTGAAGATCAGCGGTACAGGCACTTACGTCCAGACGGTATCGACAGGTATTCCAGGTGGTAATGGAGCGAGCGCCTTTGGGCAGATTACCCGTATTCCTCGTAGCTACAACCTGGCCGGCGAGCCTTATCAGGATGCCAATGGAAAAAGTATTTATTATTCTACGACATCGGTCAATCCACAATGGAGTGTAAATAACGAACGGCTCGATAGCCAAGTAGACCGCTTTTTCGGTAACTTCCAAATCAGCTACGACATTGCTAAGTGGCTGAACGTAGCCTACCGGGTAACGGGTGATACGTATACGGATCGTCGTAAATTGACCTTACCGATTGGCGCAGGTCGTGCACCTTTAGGTCAGGTACAGCAGGATAATTTCTTCCGGAATGAATTGAACGGGGATTTATTGATTACAGCCCGCAAAGACAATTTATTTCTGGAAGGTCTTAATGCCAACTTATTGTTAGGCAATAATATTAACCAGCGCAAAACGCAGGAAGTGATAGCAGACGGAGCCTCACTAACCATTCCAGGTTATTATAATATTAATAACGGAACGGTATTTACGGGCAGTGGCGAAACGAGCACACAGCGTCGGTTAGTTGGTTACTATGGTCAATTATCCCTGAATTATAACAACTACATATTTGTAGAATTATCAGGACGTGCTGACCAGTCCTCTACCTTACCTCAGGCGAACAACACCTACTTCTATCCGTCGGCATCCGTCAGTTTCGTACCAACCGATGCGTTCAAGGTAAACTCAGATGTATTATCGTATGCGAAAGTTCGGGCTAGTGCTGCCCGTGTAGGCCGTGATGCCGATCCGTATCTGTTGAATTCGGTGTATGTAACTTCAGGCTATGGTAATAACGTGGCCAGTATCGCCTTCCCATTGTCTGTCAATGGTGCCAGTATTCCGGGCTTTGGTATCAGCAGCCGGATTGGCAGTAATAGCCTCAAACCTGAGTTTGTTACATCTTACGAAGCCGGTATTAACCTCGGATTCTTTAAAAACCGGTTGAGCATTGATGCTACCTACTTCGATTCTCGTAGTACGCAGCAGATTTTCAACGTAGCGGTATCGAACTCATCGGGTTATGACACCCGCACAACCAACGTTGGGGAATTGCGTAACCAGGGTGTTGAAGTAGTTCTGAATGCTACGCCCATACGGGCAGGTGGCTTCAAATGGGATGCAACCCTGAACTATACCCTCATTCGAAATAAGGTCGTGTCCATTGCACCCGGTGTTGTTTCGTCTAACATCACGGGTAACTCGTTTGTTGGTATCGCACCATCTATTTACGAAGGATTCCCGTATGGTGTAATCGTTGGTACGGCCAACGCTCGTGCGCAGAGTTCGGATCCCAAAGGGCTATACTATGATGCAACAGGCCAGTATGCGGGCCAATACATCATTAACGGAACCTCTGGCCAGTTTGCACCCGGTATTGCTAACTCGGTCATTTCAAACCCACAGCCTAACTACACAGCAGGTTTGACCAATACCTTCTCCTATAAAGGTATTGCTTTGTCGGTGTTAGTTGATACGCGGCAAGGTGGTCAGCTCTACTCATTCAATGCTGTAGATGTCCGGTCGAATGGTACTTTGTATGTAACGGGTCTAGACCGTGACCAGCCCCGAATTTTACCCGGTGTTATTCAGAATACCGACGGTACGTTCCGGCCTAACAACATTCAACTGCCAGCACAGACGTATTGGCAAGGACTGGGTGGTTTAGCTTCAGAAGGAGCCGTATTTGATGCTACAGTTTATCGTCTACGCGAAGTAGCGCTGAACTATACGTTACCAAAGAGCTTGTTGAGTAAAACCCCATTCGGTGCTATTTCAATAGGTGTTAGTGGTCGTAATTTATATTTCTACGCACCTAACTTCACAGCAGATCCTGAAACCAATACACAGGGCGCTGGTAACATTCAGGGACTTGACCTGAACGGTCCGCCAAACACCCGCAACTTCGGGGGTAACATTCGGCTTACGTTCTAATCACCTTATTCATTCGATTTACTTATGAAATTTATAATTCCCAAAAGCTACCTGCTGATTCCTGTCTTTTTAGGGATGGGGGCCTGTAGCAAATACCTGGACGTTAACGTAACCCCCAACAACCCGACATCGGTAACACCGGCGGTGTTGTTGCCAGGTGCTCAAGCTGGTTCTGCATTCGCCAATTCTAATGAATTGAACCGCTTTGCATCAGTATTGGTCCAACAATTGACTGGCGCTGCCAACAACCCAGCCAACTACGATGTTTATCAGACCAATGGAGCCGACTTTGGCAACCAGTGGAGTGGTGAACTCTACAACGGTGCATTGGTCAACTACCAGAAGTTGATCGAGTTAGGCGACGCAACGAACTCGAAAGCCTATTCCGGTATTGCCAAGATCATGAAGGCGTATACCTTCAGCATTGCTACCGATGTGTGGGGTGATGTACCTTACTCCCAGGCCTTACAGGGCGAAGCCTTTACAACCCCCCGTATTGATAAGCAGGAAGATATCTACAAAGGCAACGCGTCGCTGGGCATTCAAAGCCTGTTCGATCTGGTGCGCGAAGGTATCAAGGATCTCGACGCGGCATCGGTGACGAAGCCCGGTGCTGACGATTTGATCTACGGTGGCGATCTGGCCAAATGGAAACGGGCAGGCAATACACTGCTGTTGAAATTTGCCATGACCATTAGTCGCAAAGAGCCTGCTCTGGCTACCAGCGTAATCAATGAAGTAATTACAGGGAACAACTTTATAAACGCCAACAACGTAGATGCGAATGTAACATTTGGAGCCAGTGTAAACAGCCAGGCACCCATTTACGTGTACACGAACCTCAGCACATTCAAGGATGATCTGATTTTGAGTACTCGGTACCTGAATCTGCTTACGGCTCTGAATGATCCACGCCTGCCGATCTTCTTTACCAAACCAGGGGCTAACTACGTAACCCTTGACAATGGTTTCCGGGGTACATTGCCAACCCCTGTAGCCAACTGGTCGCGCTACAATAAATATGTAACGGGCAACAGCGGAGAAGGACCGGTTCGCTTAATCACCAACTTCCAGCGGGCCTTTATTCTGGCCGAAGCCGCTCTTCGTTTGGGTACACCTGGCGATCCACAAGCACTTTACAAAGAAGGCATTACCGCGTCCATGACCCTGGCTGGCCTTACCGCCGATCAAATCGCGGCTTACTTCACCGCTAACCCAACCGTGGCTACCCTGGCTGGAACCACGGAAGAGAAAATTGCGCAGGTGATCACCCAGAAATACATCGCCTTTACGGGGAATGGACTGGAATCCTGGAACGACTATCGTCGGACGGGCTACCCGGTTCTGCAACCCTCCCAGAATGCAGCGGGTATCGATGGAACACGTCCTGTTCGGGCTGTTTACATCAACAACGAAATTCAGCGTAATCCGAATTTCACCAATCCAGCCCCGCAGTCAAACGTCCGCGTTTGGTGGGATATTGACTAATTGTTAACGACTTCAAACACGCAATTGAATGAAAAAATATATAATACAAAGTTTACTGCTGGCCCTGCTGGTTGGTAGTAGCTTCTCCTGCAAGGACGACTACATCTACAGCGATCTGGTGCGCGATAACCGCCCGGCAATTCCTGTAACGTTTCCGGGCACAACAACCTACGGATTCAACCCCTTTATTACTACCTCGATAGCAGGTGGTGGCCCTATTGAGTTCACTTTATCGATTCCAGCGTCAAGTGGTCGTACGATTAAGGAGATCACCAAGATTGTGGGAGGGGCAACGGGTATCAACGTCGCTACATTGAATGCGGCCACAGCCACCAGCGCCTACAATGCAGCGCCCATAGCAGGTACCGGCACAACGGCCGTGTTTACTACAACACTTGCTGCCTTCAAAACAAAGTACCCAACGGTGGCTACGACGCCGGTGGCCTTACCCAACTACACCGAAATCCAGTTTCTGTTTCTGGTCACGTTGGACGATGGCACCCAAATCGTTCCAGAACCGGTTCGGGTACGTATTGTGGCCTGATTTATCTAGTAAACTAAAGTTTATTAAAAAGCCCTCTGAGCAATTGGAGGGCTTTTTGATTTTCAGCGGTATTGGTCTAACAAATGTGTATTTTAGAGAAAAGTTACTGGCATCAACCATGCATTTACGAAAAATCGTACAGCTATTTATTCCTGCTTTTCTGTCCATACTTACGACTGCACAGGCACAATTGCCGATTCGGGGTACGCAATGGAAAGGGATTATACTTACTCCAGACGCACTGAACGTTCTGTTAAGTTTCCGCGATGACACAATGGTTATTAGTACCGAAACCGATCATCGTTCGGTGGAAACAATGCAGTACGACCAAACTGGCGATACGCTTAGCTTGCAGAAAATTGAAGGGCAAAGCTCCTGTAATACCACATCAGTAGGTACGTATCGACTTATCTATACTAACAACGGCGAGGGATTCCAGCTACAGCTATTGAGCGACAATTGCCCGCAACGTCAGGAAGCCTTCAGCTCGACCGCATCATTTGTTCGTTTACGCCCTAACCCAACGAATCAACCTCCACGAAACTGGCCTTATCTCGATCCCAAGAACGACTCCGTAGCGGGCATCAGCCTGTATCGGGCGTATGAGTTATTGGCTGGCCGTAAGTCCGTTCCGGTAGTAGTGGGCGTACTGGATTCGGGTGTCGATCTCACGCATGAAGACTTGCGGGACGTAGTTTGGGTAAACCCGAAAGAAATTCCTGGCAATTCGATTGACGATGACAAGAATGGCTATACCGATGACCTGAACGGCTGGAATTTCATGGGCGCCAAAGACGGCACAACCTATGAGTACGATCAGCCGGAAATCACGCAGACTTATGTTATCCTGAGAAATAAATACGACAAGCTTACGTCTGCTACTGTCCCCCCAAACGAAAAACGACAATACGAGACTTACCAAACCGCAAAAAAACAGTTTCTACAGCGCTACAAGACTAACTTACCGAAATACCTGGCCTTTGCAGACACAGCACAATTCTGGCGAATCACTCAACAAATCGAGTCCAAATTACCAACTACAGTCACGACCTCAGCAGCCATTCGTGCTATCGACTTCGGAACGGATTCAGTAGCCGTTGCGGTGCAAACTATTTTAGCAGAGGCCTATCTTCCTCAATATGGCCCGTTCAGTTCCTACGTTGGTCTGGTTCGCAAAAATTGGACGCGATTTCGGCAGATCATGGGCAGCGAGGCTGATATTGCGTACAATCCAGATTACAACCCTCGAAAAACCGTTGGTGATAATCCTGCCAATCCTATGGAGCGTTATTACGGAAGCCCTACCATGTTGATCGGCCAATCGCAGCAGTTAGCCATGCATGGCAGCCACGTAGCAGGTATTATTGCGGCCAAACGTGGCAATGGGCGGGGTATTGATGGTGTTGCGGACAACGTTCGCATTATGCCGGTATCGGTTGTGCCATCCAATGGCGACGAGAGGGATAAAGACGTTGCCAATGGTATTCTGTATGCCGTTGAGAATGGCGCTAAAGTGATTAACATGAGTTTTGGCAAGCGCCTGTCGCCCTTTAAAGAACAGGTCGATGCTGCGATTCGATTTGCGGAGGAGCACGATGTGCTGATTGTTCATGCCGCTGGTAACAACGGCGAAAATTATGACTCGCTCCCCGCCTTTCCGTCGGCACGGTACGAGAATGGCGAACTAGCCAGGAATGTTCTGGTAGTTGGTAATAGTACGTGGCGCGTTGGCCAGGATTTACCAAGTCGTTCCTCAAATTATGGAGCGCAAACCGTAGATGTGTTTGCACCTGGCACCGCTATTCTGTCAACCCTGCCTCATAATCGCTACGCTAGTTTATCAGGCACCAGTATGGCATCGCCCATGACGGCAGGTGTGGCGGCTTTACTTCGTTCGTATTTCCCGAAGCTAACCGCTGTTCAGGTTAAAGAAATCCTGATGCGAAGTAGTTACCAGCCCGACGTTACGGTTCGTAAACCAGGCCGTTCAGCTCAACAAGTGCCATTTAAAAACCTAAGCCGCTCAGGCGGTCTACTCAATGCCTATGAAGCCGTGAAAATGGCGATGGAAGTAAAGTGAGTGGAATAAGTGGAGTAATTTGATTAGTACTGCCCTCACTCCACCTACTCCACTCACTCCACCTATTCCACTCACTACCAGGCAACTTCTTTCTTATCATGCCAGAATTTACCCGTTTCGGATTGTGGCGCTTCGGTAGCCAGCCAGACGATGGTTTCAGCCCCTTTTTCAACGGGTCGGCTGGCATTTGAGCCACCCATATCTGTACGTACCCAACCCGGATCAACGCAGTTAACCGCTATGTTCTGTCCTTTAAGCGCCCCGGCAAATTGCTTCGTTACTGCATTAAGGGCAGTTTTTGAGATGCTATAGGCAGGAGCGTAGGTGGTCATATCATTAAGTGCGCCCGCTCCACTCGATACGTTAATAATACGAGCACCAGACGTACTTTTTTGCAAGTGTTCAAGAAAATCCTGAATGACTAAGATAGGACCCGTCACATTAGCTTTTAAGGTCCGGTCGAGCATTTCAGTGTTCAGATTCAAGATATCCTCGCCATGATCTTCGAGTACACCCGCATTGTTGACGAGTACATCGAGATGATCTGCCTTTTGGGAAAACGTGCCACAAGCCGTCCGGATACTGACCGGGTCTGTTACATCAAGATGCACAAAGGTGGCTTCGTAACCTGCCTGACATAATTCTTCGGCAGCTTCACGACCTTTAGCTATGTCGCGGGCACCAATAAATACGGCAAAACCGTGTTGGGCAAGCTGACGGGCAATTTCTTTTCCGATTCCTTTATTGGCCCCCGTAATCAGGGCTGTTCGCTGGTGGTGAGTTTTCATATACACTAAATCTCTTCTACTCCAAAATGTTTGCAAAAAATCAACCGTAAGCTCAAGTCATTGACCGTTTCCTAAGTGCTGTCATGAAATTTAGTAGTTTAGCAACTATTCTTACTTACTGAATTATTGACCAGCTCCCAATGAAATCGTTTTATTTTGTTTTGACACTTATCCTTTTATCCGTCGGTTGGGCGTTGGCTCAAACGGGTTCGGCTAGTAGCTCAAAACCAGTTTCAACAACTGCTTCACCCAATCGCCAGCAGGAACTCTACGACCAGTACCACGGCATTACAAAAAAACCGTCGACGGCCTCAACAACCGCGGCTCCTGTTCCGCCTACATCAACCGTCAACCGCGTTGATGAGCAGCAGTTAATGAAAAAATCTGCAAAGACAAAAAAAGTAGATCCACCTGTAGCGATTACGCCTTCTGAGCCAACAGCAACTGTAAATAGACCAGAGCGGGCAGCTCCAGCAGGTAGTGCATCTGGTGTTCGGATTGGGATTCGGGGTGGGGTTACGTACCCCGTTTTTACCGAAACAATGACAAGTGTTGATCCAGCTATTGGCTTTGTTGGTGGCCTGACGTTTAATTTTGGAGCGCGGCACGTTTCATTTCAACCTGAAGTCAATTATGCACGCTATACTAATAAAGTAACCAATTTTGGCACCTATACCAATGCTATAGATGCCCTTGAAGTGCCTTTGTTTCTGAAATTCTCCACTGGAACCTATGCTGGTAGCCGCTTTTTCGTGAATGTAGGGCCTTACGCAACCTATGCACTGAGTGCAAGTCAGGATGGGAAGAAAATATCGCTCGATGGTACCAAAGGCCGCTTTGGCTTTGGTGCAGGAGCAGGTCTTGGAGCAGCGCTGAAAGCTGGACCTGGCCACGTTACGATTGAAGTTCGAGGGCTATACCAATTGGGTGATATAGACGGCGGCTTCAACACAGATTCCAAGATAATCTTCGGGCAGGGAACACTGGGTTATGTATTTCCGCTCGGAGGCCGATACTAAAAAAACTTTCTCATAGAGTGGGTTTTTAGAATGGCGACAACCACTTGGGTGTCGCCATTTTTGTTTCCTCACCACTCGTAGTAGTCCAAAATAGATTCTCTCGTGATTAACCCTGTTTCCGAATTTTCGATAGGCCCGACATCTCCTTTGACTTTATCGTTGGGTTACCAAAGTAGTTGATCGTACTTACTCCATCAGCCGAAGCAGATAAGGTTTCAGTAACACGAACATCGGCCCGGCTAGCGCCGTCGAGATGGAGCGTAGCATGGACAATCGTCAACTCATCAGCAATTAGTTTACCCGCCCCCGACATCCGAATATCCGCTTCGGTAGCCGTTCCCCGCAAACGGGCCTGCGAACCCTCCTGCACCGTCAGTTTCAGATTCTTAGCCGAAATAGGGGCTATGAGTCGGCTGCCGGTTTCAACTGTAGCGGTTAGTGTAGTTGCCTGAATAGGTAAATCTGATTCGACCGAACAGCCTGTGCTGACGTCAACCTGATTCAGGTTCGCTACATGAATGGTTACCGTTACACCTTTGGTGTTACTGAAGGTTTTGCTTTGCGACAGCATCACCGTTAATTCACCGTTTTTCACCTCTGTTACTACGTGTTCAAGAATATTGCTCTCACCCTCCAGTTCGGCCACTCCGGCATTACCTGCTTCAATTCGCACGCGCATGCCAACCCGAACCTTTAATTTATCGAAACGGCTAATGGTACGTTGCTGCTTTACAAGTTGACCATTGCCAACGATTGAATTCTGGGCATAGACTCCCTGACTTACTACAACCGATAGAGCAATGGCCAGGGCTGTTTTTATAGTTTTCATGCGTCAAAAATTGAGTTTTACATCGTGCGTACAAAGTAAGGATACCGTTCCGAAATGAACGTTGCTTCCGTCATGAAAGATAGCAAAGGTTTACTGAGTAACTGGCTGTTGTCGTATATCCTTATTGACTGGTTACGCCCATCAAAAAGCAGTACGGCATAAAAAAAGCGTTCGCTGGCGAACGCTTTTTTTAGTAATAACCAGGTCAGATCGGTTTATACAAAGGCAAGGCTTTTTGTCCATAAATCAGCCGCCTGTCGGTTTGTAGTATCGCTATGTTTTATGGATTTCGGTTTCGAATCAGCAAAGAATCCACCTGAGCCACCTGCTTTACCATTCATCTTCGTTAACACAGACACTGGAGCTGTAGCTAAATAAACCGACGTTTCGGCTCCCCGTTCTGGAGTTCGCATGAAGGGCCGCGCCAACGTCATCATGAACCCATAAGCGCCCGTGAAATTGGTACCGAACCCCGAGTCCACTACGCCGGGGTGTACTGCATAGGCAGTAATTCCCGAAGCAGCGTAGCGCTTAGCTAATTCTTTAGTAAATAACAGATTGGCAAGTTTTCCATCGCCATAGGCAGACAGAATGGATAGGTTTTCGTTGCGCTGAAAAAAGCGAGATGCGTTCCCTAAGGCATAAGCCATTGAGGACACGTTAATCACACGAGCCTCACCAGCCGCTTTGAGTAGCTCCATCAGGTGGTAGGTCAGCACAAAATGGCCAATGTGATTGGCATAAAACGATTTCTCAATGTTGTTAATAAACTCCATTCGGTCGGGTGAGTACCCGGCATTGTTTATCAGCACATCCAGTTTTTTGTGCGTACGGCTAATCTGGTGAGCTGCCCGGCGTACCGAGTCCATATCCGTCAGATCAGCCAACAGCAATTCGACAGTTACAGCCGGATTAATCCGTTTTACAGTAGCCAACGCTGCCTCCCCTTTCTCTTTGTTCCGACAAAGAAGAATTAGATTGAATCCTCGCCGTGCCAGCGACTTTGCGGTTGCCAGGCCAATACCAGCGTTCGCGCCTGTAATCAAGGCTGTTTTCATGTATGGTGGGGTAGATGAAGTAGTAAAATGAGTGAAGTAAGTGGAGTGAGGTCAGGACTGGCAAACTCACTCTACATACTTCACTCACTCCACGACTTCACTAATCACAAATTAAAATAACAGTTTCCAGCCGTTGAAAAACAGGTCTTTCCCAGGCTGGCCAGACCAATTATGTTGATCTGCCGCAGGCGCAGTTTCAACTGCTTCGAGCTTACGCCCTTCCTTTTGCACGACAATGGACGAAATACCTTTTTCTGCCAACGATCGGCAAATGCTTTTAGTGGTTTCGTTTACGTTACCTGCTACTAATCCTATTGTGGTTTCGTTGGTTTTCATGGCGTTCAAGGTTTATTGTATGTGCAAACAAATTTTTCGATAAATTTTTTTAAACTGGCTCTCCTAACGCCTTCGTCGCTTTAACGATCTGCTTGGTTAGCTGGCAAACATCCGTTTCGCCAATAACCTGCGAATAGCGCGCTCCTACCCGGTCCCATGCCTGCGAAATTTCGGGTTGAATAGCTTCACCCTCTACTGTTGCATAAATCAGGGTTCGTTTTCCTTCCGACTCCCGCCGAACGAAGCGCTTCTGCTCCAGTTTTTCCACTAATCGTGTAATCGTCGATGGAGTCAGGCAAAGCGTTTCACTCAGTTCCGATGGGGTTATTCCTGGTTGAGCAACTACTTCGCATAACATATAGGCATGTGAGTAACACATCCCAAAGCGACCAAATTCTTCATCACCAATTGCTGTAATGGCACGCGCTAATGCATTGGCCGAAAACAACAAACAAGCACTGTAACGAGATACTGACTGATCATCTTCGGCTACGGCAACTTCCAGGTTATTCATAATTCGTTTCCCTATTGTGTGAACAAAGGTAGACAATGATATTTGTATGTGCAAACAATATTTAAAAAAAGTAGAAAGTGCGTACGTGAACTGAGTGGAGTAGGTGGAGTGAGGTCAGTACTGTTCGACTCACTTCACCTACTCCACTCAGTTCACGTACGCACCAAATCACTTCCTCGGTAGATGAACCTCGGCCATCATGCAGCGGGCCGACCCTCCGCCATTGGCTTCAATCGTTGACAGATCGAAGTGGACCAGCGTAGCATAATCGTCCAACTGATCGATCTGCTTTGGGGTGAGGGATTCTAAAGCACGAGTCGACATCACTAATAGCTTCTGGCCTTTTTTCGTTTTCACCATCAGCATATTACCGGCAAAACTGGCCATTTGCTCCAGCGAAATCTCGATTATCCGTTTATTCAGGTTTTCCAGTTCCTGGCGAACCATAAGCCGTTCATCGGGATCGGTGATAGCGGCCAGACACACAACCGCACATGAATCGGCTATACACATGAGCACATTGGTATGATAAACAGCTTGCCCGCTGGCATCGGCCGCACTGAAAACAACCATACGATAACCCGTTTGGCGACTAAATTCAGCCAGCACATCTGGATGTGTCCGGGGCGACAGGCTGGCGAAGGCAACCCGATTCATGCGGTCAAGCACCAGGCTCCCGGTACCTTCCAGAAATTTGCCCTCCTGCTCAAAGTGGGTTAAGTCGATAATTTTATCAACGTGAAAATTCCTGGCCAGGTCGTCAATTATATCTTGCCGACGCTCAAGCCGACGGTTTTCTGCCTGCATAGGATAGAGCACAACTCTACCGCTCGCATGAAAAGAGACCCAGTTATTTGGAAAAATAGAATCGGGTGTATGAGGCTCTACGGTATCATCGTACACCATCACATCGACACCCATGGCTTGTAGCTGGCGCGCCATTTCATCGAACTCCTTTTGGGCGTCTTCCTGAGCTACATCGTTCGGTTGCACAGCCAGTTTGCTATCCTGAAATGCGTTGGATCCGGCGGTTTGCTCGTTAAACCCGAAGCGAACAGGACGAATCATTAAAATACGGGAAGTAGCCTGCGATTGCATAATAGTCTGTGAGTCAGTTAGCCAGTGAATCGGTTAGTCCGTATCACTGAATCTGTCAGCAAATTAGCACCGATGCATCAATTGTTCAACGATTTAAGTAAAGAGTCCTATGTTGCCCGCCCAACTATTTCTTAAACATCCTCTCTTAACAACGGCAGACTCATGCAGTGAGACCCTCCCCGCGCCCGGCTTAACTCGGCCGACGGAAGCATAATAAACGTATTTTCGATGGTTTCGGGCGATGATTCGCCCCGTTCAAATCGCTCCAGCAGTTTGCTTGCCCCAACGACATCAAAACCGGCGGCACGAAAGGCGTCAGCCGTTTTTTCGTTTCTGTCGTACCCCACTACCACACCATCTTTCAACGCTAACAGGTTGCAGGAATCCGTCCATTGCTCACGCGCACCAAATGGGAATTCGTTATTTCCCGAATAGATGAACTGGACAGGCTCAGTAGCGCCGAGATCGTTTTTACTAATATCGGCCAGTAAGTCTTCGAGGTTTTCGATCTCAATGGGCTTGTGTTCCAGTCCTTTACTAAACTGAAGGATTTTCAAATCTTCGGAAACGTCTTTTGGGGCAAAAAAGTGAATAACATCCCGCTGCTTCGCTTCATCGCCCGTACGGGCCAGCGTTCCTAATAGTACCCATATATTCCGCTTCACCTGCGTGAACACGGTATCGATATGCATATAATCCCGCTTCTTCGGAATTTTAATAACCGTTACCTTATCAACCAGATTCTTACTGAATACTAATCGCATCACTTGCTGGGCCGCGTATAGCGTCGTACGTTCGCTAACCCCAACCATAAGATGTCGCTTCGCAATCATCATAACATCACCACCCTCAAGTGTTGAGCGGGTTATATCCCGATTCACATCTACATCGGGCAGTAAAAAGGCATGTTCATTATCTGGAATTTCAATGATTTTATCCTGATAGTTAACAAATAGCGGGTGATGAAAGAAAATATATTGCGCCAGTAGAGCCTCGCGGGTACGAGCCAGTTTAGCCGGCTTATTGAGCAGAATATGATCATTGATAACAATGCCGATGTCACGTGTAAAAATGAAATTCGGTAAAGGCGCAAATAACATGGTCAGATCAGGCAACGACCCCGAAATCATAATTTTAGCCAGCTCCGCAGGTTGATACTGACTCAGCTGTTGTTGGGTTTTAAACGACGTTCGTTCGATACCACAAATAGCGGCAATCAGACGGATCCGGATAGTTTCATCGGCCAGAATATCAGCCAGAAGCGACTGAATATCAATGACTTTATCCGATCTGAAATAATTAGCATGATCGGGTTTGAAGAATGAGCGATCCGAATCAGGCCCAATAGCGGCTAGTTTGCCTCGTATTTTATCGGGGTCCAAAAAATACAACAGAATCTTAACGTAGTAATCATATTCATCCCGGCGCATCATATCCAGATGCACGATATCTTCAAACAGCCAGTCTTGTGCCTTCGATGGTACAACTTTACCCAACCCCCGATCAGGGCTATGAATGAGTAGTCGCTTAAGTGCACCAATTTCAGAAGATACGTTAATATAGTGTATATCTGCCTGCGGAGCTATACCAACTAGTGAACGTTCTGAACTGAGGGATTTCTGTTCATTTGTCATAGGCAAACCCGAATCCGTTGTTGATCATGAGTCGGTATTGCAAGGTACAGGATTGGAGATGGAAAAGAAAAGAGCTCTTTTTAATTGACAATTAATCAACTATACAACATAAACGATTACTTAATAAGTAAATAAAATAAGAATAACAATAAAAACGTACGTATAACTTTAAATTAAAAACTATACTATATATAAATACAATAATATTGATTTTATCTACAAATAAAATTAATTATTGGTATACAAATTGTTATTATACGACAAAATATAATTATATATAGGTAATACATAATAATATTACTTTTAATTTACAAAAATCCTTTATCGTATCTTTTTTATAGCCTCTATTGGGCCAGCGGCATATTTTTTGACAAGTCTGTAAACAAGAAAGTAATGCATTTACAGATCCATCTTATATGTCCATTTTCACTAAAATATTTAGCAGGCTTCTGCTATTCAGCATTGGTATTGTAGGGAGTTCACTACCAGTTCTAGAACAGACCATACCAGGTACGGTCTTCCAGGATTTCACAACAACGGCGGATGGTGGCCACCAGGAAGTAGTAAGTGGATTGACCGTTTTGCCAGGCCAAGGCCAGGTCGTAGCAACAGTCTTTGACCCTTTTACAAACTTCCAGGCTGCCGGAGCACCTTATTTTGATAAGCTAACAGACACATCTACCCAGTATCAGGCATTAACCCAGGATGGAGGACTCCCGGCGACTCAACGGGCAGCAACTTTTGGAAAAGCCGCCAGCCTGGGTGATTTAGAAATCTTCTGCAATAACGCGCCTATCGAAATTGGCAACCGGGCATGGGTCAATGCCAACGACAACGGTTTCAGTATCCGGGCGAAGCTCCACTCGCTGGCATAAAAGTTACGCTACCGGCCCAGGTCTGGCCACACCCGTTAGGGTAACAACCAACGCTGTCAGTGAATATTACTTCTCCAGTTCTACAAGCGACACGGTGGCTATCGGCTATGCCTATAGCCTGACGTGGTTGACCAGTGGAAGCTCGTATTCGCTGACATTCCCAACAAGCTAATTCCCACCCAATATGGCCACTGGTTACCTGGTCTGTACAAAAAAACGTACAATTCATAGAGGGCTAATTAACCTACGGCACAGAAAATTCGGCCTTTGTCATAAACTATGCCAATCTTCATATATGAATACTATTAATATTCGAGACGCCAAATAGTGTTACCATAAATATATTTTCATAAACATTTAATTGTCAATATGTTAATTAAAAAAATATAATAACGGTTACAAGTATACGTAAGCAAATTTTCTTATTTAATGGCACGATTTTAGTCTTCCAAAAACCAATTTCACTATGATCGCATTGTTCATGAAACAGATATCCTCGCTCTTTTTTTATTCCAAATTAGCTTCAAGTGATAACAATAAACAATTGTTACACAGTAAATTAAAATGGACACTTAAAGGCTCGCTACTTTTTCTGGTATTAGTAGTTGGCTACACAACAAGCTCTGCTCAGATAAGTGGCAAAGTCGTTCGGGAGTTTAATATGAATGGAATAGCAGATGCAGCTGTCAGCAATTCCTTTCATGATGTAGCCAACGGTAACGCCACCTCTATTACAACCCGTCTAGCTGAGGTTGGACTCCCGGGGGCATCTATAACGGTATATGGCGATAACGAACTTGTTCTGGGAACAACTACCTCATCCTCAACGGGTAGCTGGTCTTTAACCATTCCAAATACTTATACGGGTACACAGGTGTTGGTGGAGTGTAAACCACCTGTTAGTCTTGCCTTTCTACAGACAGGCCCTCATGGAACGGATAACAGTACCACGATAGCGAAAGTAGCAAAGACGGCCACAAACGTAAATTTCACCTTTGGTCTGGGCTCCGAGCACGCCCAGGATAGCCCTGATCTGGCTTTAGCCTGCTTT
Organism: Spirosoma migulaei; assembly: GCF_054776855.1. Classification (NCBI taxonomy): domain Bacteria; kingdom Pseudomonadati; phylum Bacteroidota; class Cytophagia; order Cytophagales; family Cytophagaceae; genus Spirosoma; species Spirosoma migulaei. The sequence goes on from NZ_BAAHBG010000021.1 coordinate 128,410, forward strand.
GCCTTGCCCAATCCCAGTAACACCACGGGCAACCCTGGCTCCAGCGAACCGATGGTCATTCGGTTTCCTTACATCAATGGTGGCCCCCTGACAAATGGAACTCGCAATGCTATCAGCGGAACCGGTCAGAACTACTATTCCACTACCGAATACCCTCCCATAACAAGCAAGACCATACTAACTACTTTTGGCCAAACGGGTACGGTATATGGGGTAGCGTATGATAAACGTCGGAATCGACTGCTAACCAGCGCGTTTGAGCGGGCCTATACAGGTATTGGCCCTAATGGGACAGGAGGTGAAGGTAAATTATACGTCACTACATTTAACACGAATGGTTCGGCTGCCAGCACTAGTCTGTGGCTTGATTTAGAAACTGCCCTATCTGCCGGGGTAGCGGGCACAGACCCGGCCATCACGCCTAACCTGACTTTCGTAAATAGCAATCCTACAACCATATCCCGTTTTGAACATAACAAAATAGGGCATATCAGTTTAGGCGATTTAGAGTTTTCTGCGGATGGGAAGACCGTATTTGTCGTCAACCTCTTTTCCAAGCAGATTTACGGTATACCCGTTAATGCCAATGGCACACCGAATACGGCAGCTATCAAAACCTATACCCCTACCAATCCCTGTGCTAGTGGTAGTTTTACCGATCCGGCTACCCCAGCTGGTGCACGTCCGTACAATGCCCTGCTCGGGCTAGGTGTCCATCCTGAAACAGGACGTATATACTGCGCCGTTACTTGCACAGGACCCAATAGTACAACTAATTTGAGAGGCTATATTTATTCGTTTGATCCAACAGCAGCTGTCACAACCTTTACCGAAGAACTTCAGATTCCACTCAATATTAGCTTTCAAAGTGGCAACGATGGAACGGAAGGTTCGTATGCCACCACATCGAATGAGGCCTGGAGCCCAACGGCAAACGATGCCATTGTTACGAATACGTACTCAGACCATGCCTGGATGGGCGATATTGTCTTCGATATTCAACCGGATGGCACTACCTTCATGATCGTGGGTGGGCGTAACCGCTATATGGACGCCACATCAGGCAGTCGTATTACACACGGACAGGGCCTTTGGTTGTCTGCTCAAAATGGCAGTAGCTGGACACTGGAATCCAATGGGGTTGCTGGTAGCCGAACAACGGCTAACTCACTCGCACTTGCCTGGTTTTCTGCTCGAAATGGAAATGGCGTATTCTTCAATACGCATGGCTCTGAAGGAACCAATGGAACCGGAAATATTATTGCAATTCCAGGCTTTACCGAGCTGGCGCTTGGCGCGGTTGATAACGTAAAATCGGGTGGCAATAGTGGGATTATGTTCCTGAATCGTAGTAGAATCGTAGTAATGGATCCCGAACGCGGGATATCCTTCTGCTGGGCAGTCTGACAAACAGTGGTACTCCTCCACGTGATGCTGTTTATAAAGCTAACCTGTGGGGCGAAGTAGAAGCCCTTCTGGACCCGGCCCCACTAGAGGTAGGTAACTACGTGTTTATCGACGTGAATAAGAATGGTCTACAAGATCCTTCCGATCTGCCGCTGGCAGGCGTAACCGTATCACTGGTTGAAGATACCAACGAGGATGGCCTTCCAAACGAAACCGTTGTTGCCTCCACAACAACAAATGCCAGCGGCCAGTATTATTTCGACCGGGCAGACGGCTTGAAGTATGACACAAAATATGTAATTGTCATAAACAAGGCCAGTGATTTTACGGCTGGTGGACCACTCGCTGGCTACACACCAACGCTGGCAAATGTATCGTCAAATGCAAAGGATACGCGCGATTCGGATGGTGAAGTATTGACTGGCAATTTCGTAAAAACAGCTTTTCAAACGGGTGGGCCAGGCGAAAACAATCACTTGTTCGATTTTGGATTTGCGCCACCCTGCTTACTAACCGCAGTGGTCACACCAGGTACTTGTAACACGGCCACAAATCAGTATTCAATTAGTGGTACAGCCAGTTTTACAAATGCGCTGGCTGGTACATTAACCATTACAGATGGCATCAATACAACCACTATTTCTGTAACGGCAGGACAGACCTCAGCCAGTTTCTCATTAACGGGACTGACCAGCGGAACAAGCACACATACAGTTACAGCATCGTTGAGTGATTGTGGAAATACCAGTGTAACCTACACGGCTCCAGCCGCCTGTGTCGTGGGTGTAGCGGTAACAGTAACTCCAGGACTATGCCAAACCGCTACCAATCAGTACAGTATTTCTGGCACTCTCTCGCTGACTAATGCTGTGGCCGGTACCGCTACCATCACTGATGGAATTAGCACCACTACTGTCTCGGTTTCGGCAGGGGCCACCTCCGTGTCTTATACCCTAACTGGGCTTAATTCCGGAACGGGGTCACATACCGTAACGGTGAGTTATGCCAGCAAAACTGCAAGTGTGACGTACACTGCTCCTGCGTCCTGTACAGTAGCTGTAGCCCTGACTGTCACGCCCGGTGTCTGTCAATCCGCCACGAATCAGTATGACATCACCGGAACCCTCAGCCTGACCAATGCACCAGCCGGTATCGCGACCATCACCGATGGCACGAAATCAACCACGGTATCCGTCTCAGCAGGCGCTACCTCTGTACCCTATGCCCTCACTGGATTGAACTCTGGAACAGGGTTGCATACGGTTACTGCCAGCTTCGCAACCAAAACGGCGAGTGTAACCTACACCGCACCCGTTTCCTGTACTGTAGCTCCCTGTGGTCTGTCTATGGTTGTTACACCCGGTCTATGCCAGTCGGCAACGAACAGCTATGTCTTATCGGGAACCATTAACGCCACCAACGTGCCCACCAGTGGGACACTCACTATTACATCGGCCGCCCTTTCTCAGCCCAGAACGCTGACCCTCCCAGCAGCCAATACAGTTTCGGGTACGTTTAGCTA